>JARKQJ010000016.1 GCA_029973955.1 Paludibaculum sp.
ATGAAGAGGCCCCCTCGGATTGGGCGGCAACCTAGCCGCACGGTGAGGTTTGTTCAATTGTCGCCAAGTCGTCGGTGAGAAACGTTTTGCTCCTCATCCGCTCACGATCGTGTCAGTGACCGGATCTACCAGTCGCCGAGCATCGCCTGGATGACTGCGAGGGCCGCTACGGCCGCCGTGTCGGCGCGCAGAATGCGCGGCCCCAGCGGAATCGCGGTGACGAAGGGCAGGGCCCTGAGGGTCCGCCGCTCGTCTTCCGAAAAGCCGCCTTCCGGTCCGATCAGCACGGCGAGCGGCCCGCGAGGCAGCGCCGTCAATGTCCCCAGCGGGTTGGTCGTCTCCTCGCCCTCGTCACAGAAGATCAGCCGGCGGAGCGGCTCGTCGCGTTCGAATCGGCCAAGTGCTCGGTCGAGCTTTTCTTCGTCTTCGACGGCGGGCACGTGGAGCACGCCGCATTGCTCGGCCGCCTCGATCACGTTGGCCCGCATCCGCTCGGTGTTCACCCGGCTCGCCTGGGTGTGCTGCGTCAGCACAGGACGTATCCGGCCGACGCCCATTTCCACCGCCTTCTGCACCATGTAGTCGAGCCTGGCGTGCTTGAGCGGTGCGAAGAGATAGAGAAGATCCGGAGCGGGCGGCTGAGGTCGGCTTGGCCGGAGGTCCACGAGTTCGGCCGACTTCTTTCCGGCAAGGCCGAGCCTCCCCCGCCACTCTCCATTCTGCCCGTCGAATACCAGTACGCCGTCGCCTTCCCTGAGGCGCAGCACATTGAGCAGGTAATTACTCTGGTCACGGTCGAAGGACACCGTCGTGCCATCGAGCGGCGTTGAAACAAAGACGCGCGGCGTACGGAAATCGGAATGGGCCATGGGCAAGCCAATAGCACGCCGCCACGGGACAAAAAAAGAGGCGGCGCCTTGCGGCACCGCCAGTTGTTCCGGCAGGGGGCCGGGATAGGAAGGGTCCGGAAGGGAGGCGGATGGCCGGACCCCGTACGGGCGCACCGGGGTGGGGGTGCGCTCGCAGAAATACCTCAGGCCGCTTCCAGCTCCTTCTGGCGCTGCTTCTTGAGCGGCATCGAGTAACGGACCTCCGGCGGCGGCTGGAGGGCCGTTTCGAAGGCCAGCATCGCGGCGAGGAAGGGATCGCGCGCCTGACGGTCGGCAAAACCGACCACCTTGCCCTTGTAATAGGTCAGGGCATCGGGGCTGACGGGGCGGCGGGTGATGGGGCAAAGATCGTAGACGCAGTCGTCCAGTCTGGGTGCGATCATTCTTCC
>JARKQJ010000036.1 GCA_029973955.1 Paludibaculum sp.
GACCGGCCGCACCACCGTGCGATGTTTCATCACAGCGCCACCGCACCCGCGCCACTCGGGCACGGCGAGGTCGGGGCGAAAGGGGTGGGGCAGATGATGACGACCGGCCGCACCACCGTGCGATGTTGCACACTCGCGCCACCGCACCCGCGCCACTCGGGGACTGCAAGGTTGGGGCGAAGGGATTGGGATAGATGAGGACTTCGGGCCGCATTGCTTTGCGATTTGGCGCGCCTGGGCTGGCGGCGGGCCTAGTGGTGCGCGGCGGGCACAGGCGACGCCACGCCTGCGTCTCTCGCGAGTTGGTCGGTTGGGGCGAGGGGGATTGGGGCGGATGATGACGACCGGCCGCACCACCGTGCGATGTTTCATCACAGCGCCACCGCACCCGCGCCACTCGGGCACGGCGAGGTCGGGGCGATGGGGATTGGGGCGGATGATGAGTACCGGCCGCACCACCGTGCGATGTTTCATCCCCGCGCCACCGCACCCGCGCCACTCGGGGACTGCGAGGTTGGAGCGAAGGGATTGGGATAGATGAGGACTTCGGGCCGCATTGCTCTGCGATTTGGCGCGCCTGGGCTGGCGGCGGGCCTAGTGGTGCGCGGCGGGCACAAGCGACGCCACGCCTGCGTCCCTCGCGAGTTGGGCGGTTGGGGCGAGGGGGATTTGGGGCGGATGATGACGACCGGCCGCACCACCGTGCGATGTTTCATCCCCGCGCCACCGCACCCGCGCCACTCGGGGACTGCAAGGTCGGGGCGAAAGGAGTGGTGCAGATGATGACGACCGGCCGCACCACCGTGCGATGTTGCGCACTCGCGCCACCGCACCCGCGCCACTCGGGCACGGCGAGGTCGGGGCGAAGGGATTGGGGTGGGTGATGACGACCGGCTGCGCCACCGTTCGATGTTGCGCGCTTGCGCTGGTGGTGTGCCTGGCGGCGCACGGCGAGCATAAGCTGCGGCGGAAGGACATCACCACGCCCGCGCCGCTGCCGCAGGGGAGTCTGCTGGTCGTCGGGTTCCTCGGTGCTTGGGAGGATTGGGACAACGACAAACGCAGCGTACGCAAGCTCGCGCTCTCACTGCGGGAAAGGCACTTGCCCGGCGTCTACGTTGAGACTGCGGGCAACCACAGCCGCGCGGTGATTCTCAAGTTCATCCGGCAGGCTTTGGACCTGAACAGGAACAACAAGATCGACCCGGACGAAGCGCGCAGCGCGCAGATTGTTCTCTACGGCCAGAGCTTTGGCGGCGCGGCCTGCGTGAAACTGGCGCGTGAACTGGAGCGCTACGGGATTCCGGTGCGTCTGACGGTACAGGTGGATAGCGTGGGAAAGGACGACGACCTCATCCCCGCCAACGTGGCCCGCGCGCTGAACCTCTATCAGAAGGACCCGGGGCCGGTGTGGGGCGAGAGCAGGATCCATGCCGCCGATCCCTCACGTACCACCATCATCGGGAACCTGCGCTTCACCTATCTCTTCCGCGACGTGGACATGTCGGACTATCCCCGCGCCGCCCGGCACCTGGGCCTGGCGCACTGGAAGATGGATAACGACCCCGTGGTCTGGAAGATCGTCGAGACGACGATTCTCGGAGAAATCATGGCCTGGCAGGCAACGCGCGTCTTGCGCGCCGGGCCTTGAACCCGGCGGAGGCGTGCCTATAATCGGGAGCAGAGGGACGATGCAGAGAGCGACATGGAGCCGTTTGGCGGGCGTGATGACGGTGGCGGCACTGTGCAGCGCGCAGTATCCACAGCAGTATCCGCCTGGTCAGTATCCGCCCGGCCAGTATCCACCCGGTCAATATCCGCAGCAATATCCGTATCCGGGTGGGACCGGGGGCGGGCTGCCCATGCCGCCCATCAAGTGGCCCTCAAAAAAGCCGAAGGAAGGCGAGAAGAAAGGCGAGACGCAGCGCTTCGAAGGCACGCTGCGGAGCCTCTCCGACAAAGAGCTCGTTCTGGATAGCCCGGCCGATGGCATCAAACGTTTTCGCCTGCTGGCCAAGACGCAGTTCAAGGACAAGAAGGGCGGCTCAGTCCGGGACTCGCTGCTGAAGCCCGGCGATCAACTCGAGATCCAGGCCGATGCCGAAGACCCGGAGACCGCGCGAAAGGTGATTCTGATCCGGCCCGGCACGGAGGCCGAGCGCGCGGCCGCGAGTAAGCCGGTGAATGAACCGCCGCCGGCGGACGTGAAGCCGGCAGCCACGAAAGCAGAGCCCGCCGCGGCGCCGGCTCCTGCGCCGGTTCCCTCAGCGGCCCCCGCGACGACGGCAAAGAAAGAGGCCGAGGAGCCGCGGGAAGATCCGGTCATCGCGGCGGCGCGGGAGGCGGCCTCGAGCTTCACGGCCTCCTTGCCGGACTACGTGGTGGAGCAGCACACCACGCGGTTGTTCAGCTTCAATAACGAGGCGAGCTGGAACACGGTGGACGTGATCACGGCCGAGGTCGCTTCGGTCCACGGCAAGGAAGAGTATCGCAACGTGAAGCTGAACGGACAGGCGACGAACCAGTCACCGGAGAAGACCGGAAGCTGGAGCACGGGTGAGTTCGTGGTGACGTTGCAGGATATCCTCTCGCCGGCGACGGACGCTGCCTTCAAGCGCATTGCGGACGACCGCATCGGCAGCCGTCCCGTGCTGGTGTATGAGTTCAGCATCAAGGCCGAGAACTCGCACTGGACCCTGATGAGCGAAGAAGGCAACAAGCTGAAGCCTGCGCAAAAGGGCGAGATTTACATCGACAAGCAGACGGGCCGGGTGATGCGCATCGAACAGCGCGCGGTGTCGATCCCCGCGACGTTTCCGCAGGACAAGGCCGAGTGCCTGATCGAGTATGGCTTCGCCGACATCGGCGGCGCGCGCACGCTGCTGCCGCTGCGCGCCGAGACGCGCGGCTGCAAGCGCGGCACGGTGCACTGCTCGAAGAACGTTACGGAGTTCCGGAACTACCGCAAATTCACCGTGGAGTCCGCGCTGAAAGATTAGTGGCGGGACTTCACCTTGATGACGATGGGGGTGCCGTCGAAGCCGAAGTGTTTGCGGATGCGGTTGACGATCTGGCGCTCGGTGGAGAAGTGGAAGGGCTCGCCGCGGTCGACGAATAGGACGAACGTCGGCGGGCGGATGGAGGGCTG
>JARKQJ010000044.1 GCA_029973955.1 Paludibaculum sp.
GGCGCTCTCGGTGGACGCCAACATCATCATCTTCGAGCGCATACGCGAGGAGATACGCCTGGGCCTGCCGTGGCGGGCCTCCATCAAGGAAGGCTTCATGCGCGGCACGCTGACCATCCTGGACGCCAACGTCACCGCCGCCGTGGCCGCCGTGGTGCTCTACGAGTTCGGCACCGGCCCCATCAGGGGCTTCGCGGTCACGCTGCTGCTGGGCATCGCCGCCTCCATGTTCACGGCCATCTTCGTCAGCCGCACGATCATGGATCTGTGGATGCGTGGCAAGACCACCGAGGCGCAGCTCTCCATCTAGGCGAAAGCCGATCATGGATCATGAGGGCGCGGCTTCGGTCGCGCCCTTTTGTTTTGCGCTCAGGCGATGCCCTCGACTCCTTGCCGCAACAAGATGTCCGTTGCGGCAACTCAAAAGGGGTACCAGGAAGGGCGCGGACCGCTCTTGTCAATTCCATTGAGGAGTGGGATAAGAACCTATCGAAGATCGTGGCCGTTTCCGCAGGCGCTTCCTGCTGGAACGGGCCGTTCACAGGGGGTGACAATGCGGAGCCTGAGCTGCACCGATCCCACGGAGACAGCCGAAGACAATCGCGCTGTGCGTCATGGTTGAGCACGACGCGAGCGTTGGCGGCGCAAGGCTGCCCTGGAACGTCCTGCTGGAGGAGAACGCCGCGATCAGGCGTTCCCTCGGGGGCGTGCTCTCGCTTGTTCCCGCGCCCGTGTTCGTCGTGAACCGCTTCCTGCAGGCCGTATACGTCAACGACGCTTTCCTGCGGCAGTTCGGGGAGGGGACTGACGAGACGCTGGGCGCGCGTGTGGGGGAGATGCTGCATTGCCCGGCTTCCGCCACGTCGCTCAGCGGATGCGCCACGAGCCTCGCCTGCCCGTGCTGCGACTTTCTCGGGGCTTTGGCCCGGGCCTTCAACGAATCGGCCGGGACGCAGCGCGTGCCTTTTTCCCGCAAGGATTCGCGGGAACCGAGCCACTGGGGAATAAGCCCCTTCCACACCGGCGGCGAGTCCTTCGCCGTATGCGTCCTCCAGCCCTGAACGTGCGCTTCAGCTCACTCGGTAGTGGCAGCCCAGGCTCTTGGTGTTGCGCATGGCCGCCAGGGTGATGATGTACGCGGCCTGGCAGCCGTGGAACAGGTCCACGATGGGCTTGGAGAGCGGCGTCTCCCGGTAGAAGTCGTGCAGGTGGACGTTCAGG
>JARKQJ010000073.1 GCA_029973955.1 Paludibaculum sp.
TGGCCTGCTACCCAAAACCTGAGCCATGTGGTATGAGAGTCTTACGGCCCGTGACGGGCAAGGAGATTCTCAATGAAAGGCAAGAAGCATAGCGCGGAGCAGATCATCCGGAAGCTTCGCGAAGCGGACGGGATGCTGGCTGCGGGCAAGACGATCGGGCAGGCCTGCCAGGCGCTGGAAGTGAGCGAGCAGACGTTCCATCGCTGGCGGAACCAGTACGGCGGCATGAAGGCCGAGGAGGCCAAGCGGCTGAAGGAACTGGAGACGGAGAACAAGCGGCTAAAGAAGTTGTTGGCGGAGGCGGAACTCGACAAGGCGATTCTCAAGGAGGCCCTCCAGGGAAACTTCTGAGCCCGGCGCGGCGCCGACGGGCCGTAACGCGTGTGCGTGCGGCGTTGTCGGTCAGCGAGCGTCGGGCCTGTCAAGCCTTGGGGCAGCCGCGCAGCACGCAGCGTTACGCGGTGAAGCCGGATGAAGAAGAACAGCGGTTGACGGCCCGCTTGCAGGAGTTGGTGCAAGCGCACCCGCGCTATGGCTATCGTTTTCTGACGACGCTGTTGCGTCGGGAAGGCTGGCGAGTGAATCGCAAACGGGTCTATCGCATCTGTCGAGAGGAGGGCCTGCAAGTGCGGAGAAAACAGCGGAAGAAGCGGCGATTGGGTAGCAGCGACGGCGGCTGCGTGCGGCGTCGGGCGGAGTACCGGAATCACGTGTGGGCCTGGGATTTCGTCTTCGATCGCACGGCCAACGGCCGCTCGATCAAGTGGCTTTCGATTGTCGATGAGTGGACGCGAGAGTGCGTGGCCTTGGAGGTGGACCGCCGCATGACGGCCGACGACGTGCTAGACGTGTTGCGGGACTTGTTCGTGATTCGTGGCGTGCCCCGGCACATCCGGAGCGACAACGGCCCGGAGTTCATCGCTGAGGCGATCCGGAAATACTTGACCGCTGCCGGCGTGGAGACGCTCTACGTCGAGCCTGGCAGCCCCTGGCAGAACGGCTATGCCGAGAGCTTTCACAGTCGGCTTCGGAGTGAACTCCTGGACGCGGAGGTGTTCGAAAGCGTGGCCGATGCTCAGAGCCTGGCCGCTGCGTGGCGGAACGACTACAACCACCACCGGCCGCACAGTAGCTTGAACTACCAGACCCCCGCCGAGTTCGCCGCTCAGGCGGCGTTTGCTACGGCTCCAGCTGCGCCTCCGCCTCCGCAAACGCCGCCTGAGCAAACCCCTGATACCTTACCGATTCCCCAACCCACACTCTCATAACCCCTGGTA
>JARKQJ010000074.1 GCA_029973955.1 Paludibaculum sp.
GCGGTGACCAAGTTCAACGTGGCCGGTCGCGGCAAGCAGCGCGGCATCAAGATCGGCGAGATCCAGTACGACGAGATTCCCAAGGTCATGCTGATCTGCGTCGTGGACGACAAGGACAAGGAATTCGTGGTCAAGACGATCATGGAAAGCGCCCGCACCGGCGCCAAGGGCGCCTTCGGCGACGGCAAGATCTTCGTGAGCCCCGTGGAAGAGATGTACACCATTTCGTCCGGTGTGAAGGAAGCCTAGGGAGGGCGTCATGAAGGAGATCATGGCGATAATCCGCATGAACAAGATGAACCAGACCAAGAAGGCCCTGGCCGACGCGGGCATCCCGGCCTTCGTGGCCCGCGAGGGCTACGGACGCGGCAAGGGTCTGGTCAACCAGGAAGTGCTCGAGGGCGCGGCCGCGGGCAACGAGGAGGCCAACGCCCTGCTCGGCACCAAGGGCCGCCTCTACCCCAAGCGCATCATCTCCCTGGTGGTGCCCGACGACAAGGTCACGCCCGCCGTGGACGTCCTGATATCCGTCAACAAGACCGGCCAGGCCGGCGACGGCAAGATCTTCGTGATGCCCGTCTCCGATTCCATCCGCGTCCGGACCGGCGAGGACGGCGACGCGGCCATCGTCTAGGCGAGCGCGGCGGACGTCCCCGGACCGTTACAGAGCTAATGAGGAAGCACTGAGATGAGCACCAAGCCCACCAACGTCGAAGAGATCAAGAAGGAAGTGATCGCCAAGATGCCCACCAAGGTCGCGCGCAAGCGGGCCAAGGCCATGACCACGGGCGGCGAGGGCGGCGAAATTCCAGAAATCCAGGCCAACGTCCGCACCATCCCGGGCATCATCACCCAGCGCGGCTGCACCTACGCCGGCTGCAAGGGCGTGGTTCTCGGCCCCTCGCGCGACATCGTCAACCTCACCCACGGCCCCATCGGCTGCGGCTTCTACTCCTGGCTCACCCGCCGCAACCAGACCGACGCCGGCCCCGACGGGGAGAACTTCATCCCCTACTCCTTTTCCACGGACATGACCGAGCACGACATCGTGTTCGGCGGCATGAAGAAGCTGGCCGCGGCCATCCAGGAAGCCTACGACAACTTCCA
>JARKQJ010000091.1 GCA_029973955.1 Paludibaculum sp.
GCAAGAGTTTGTGTTTTGCGTAGTGAACGAGCGGGTTCTCACCGGTGGAAAGTTGTTCTTGGTGCAGTCGCCGGTACAAAAAGGTACTGAAGGTTGGATGTGGATTTCGGTCTTCCTTTGCGCCTGCGGTGAGGTAGTGGATGAGCGGGTTAACGTTATTCAGCCGGATGTCGGCATAAGCTGCTCGATAGTATCTGCCACTAAACAAAGGGTGGGGATCGCGATCCTCGACGCCGCCGTACTCGGAGTAATGCACCAGTGGGTCACACCCAGAGGCCTTGACGTCCGGATAGTTTTCGTTGTAGAAATCTGGGTCAAAGAGTGGGTGGGCGCGAAACCCGCATTCGGCACCCTGAGTTACGTAGTGGGCTAGCGGACAGGCCGGAATCTGGTGTCCTGCGGCAACTACCTGAGCGATGTAAAATTTCGTGTCAAATAGAGGGTGCGGATCGAGTAATTGGCATTTTGGGTCGGCTAGGTATGCGACCAGCGGCAGATCTGTAGTCTTTATTCCAGAGTGCTTCAGCTGAAGTAAAAAATAGGATGGGTCAAATAAAGGGTGGCTGGAAAAATGTTGAGGAGCAAGATTTGAAATATAATGGAGGAGTGGGGCTGTGAGGTGATCTTCAGGGGCTTTCGACTGCCGTGCTATGTAGTCGGAATCAAAAAGGGGATGGGGTAGGAGGCCGAGTCGCCATCCTTTCTCCAGATAATGGAAAAGCAGTGGAATCGCAATAGGCTCTCCTTCGCATTGGCTGTAGTAGAAGTTATTGTCAAACAGCGGGTGCGGATTGGGAGCCAGGTGGCCGGGCGTGTTCAGGAAGTGGATCAGTTCAGGGATGGCGCCGCGTTCAGAGGGACTCAACTGATTGCGGTAGTAGTCTGGGCGGAAGAGCGGGTGAGGAGACCGGCCTTCCCACGCACCAGAATGGAGAAAATGCTTGAAGGGGTCGGCACCAGCGGCGGCCACGTCCGGGTACAACTGTAAGTAGTATGTGGAGTCAAAGAAGCGAAAAGATCGCAGTCTTGATTCTAATGAATAATATTGAGGCGATAGGCGGCGTATATACCTCTGAATGACTGAAAGAACGGACAGCATGATAAATGCACCTACTCCAGTGATGCTCAGGACTTGTTCGCAACGCGGGGTTTGATGGCAGTCATTGTGTACGACCTCGGCGCATAACGGAACCTCATTTGCGAACTTCAACGGCAGCCGCTTGGGGCGCGAGGGCTGGCTCAGGGAGCGGTGCACAGGTCGTCGAGGAACGTCCTGGCGTCGCATGTTCTCTGGAATGCCAAGCCCAGGCTGTCCTGAGAATGGTTTCCGGAGTGGAAAGACGGGGTGTCCAATTGAGAACCGAGGTTGCTTTCTGCGAACTGGCGACCAGTGCCGCCGGGTCTCCAGCGCGCCTAGGGCACCACTCGACGAGTATAGACCTTCCAGTAACCAATTCGGCAGTGCGCAGGAGTTCCTTGACGGAGGTGCCACTGCCCGTTCCGAGGTTCACGGCTGTACTGTCACCGCCGTGCGCCAAGTAGGTGAGGGCCAGAAGGTGAGCGCGGGCCAAGTCGGTAACATGAACATAGTCACGAACTGCGGTGCCATCTGGCGTCGGGAAGTCATTGCCGAAAACCTGAAAGCTGGCTTTGGGGTCCCGAGCCGAGAAAAGGAGCCTCGGAATCACATGAGTCTCAGGAGTGTGGCTTTCTCCGATTTCGCCGTCAGGGTCTGCTCCGGCGGCGTTAAAGTAGCGCAGAGAGACGTACCGCATGCCGTACGCACTAGAAAACCAGCGCAGCATTCGTTCGGCGGTCAGTTTAGTCTCGCCGTAAGGATTGACTGGCAGTTGAGGCGTATCCTCGGTGATGGGCAGATGGTCGGGTGAGCCATAGGTGGCGCAAGTCGAAGAAAACACAATATGACGGATACCCGCGGCGCATGCTGCCTGCAGGAGCTGCAGGGTTCCTCCGACGTTCACGTCGTAGTAGTCGGATGGAATGCTCATGGATTCCCCGACGTATGCCAGGGCTGCAAAGTGCATCACGGCCTGAATGTCGTATCTAGCCAATGCCAACCGCAACGATTGCCTGTCTCGAATGTCGCAACGCTCCAGCGGCCCCCACCGTACTGCCCACTCGTTGCCCCTATACAAGTTGTCGAGGACAACCACCTCGTGGCCGGCTTGGTGAAGTTCCTTTGCCGTATGCGATCCGATGTAGCCGGCGCCACCTGTCACAAGAACTCTCATCGTAAAACACCTGCAACTGGACGGAGAGTCGGGCATCGAGCCCAAAAGCACACTCACCACCATTTATACAACTCTGGTTTGAGTGGAAGCCACGGCCCATCGAACATTTTAGCCCGAAATAGGGTTGTCTTGACAAGTTGAGTTGTTGTCCACCACATGCACTGCCTAGGGGGGGTATACTGAATCTGTCACCAGCAAGTATGACGGACTACAAGCGCGATTCTGAATCTCAATTAGCCGATGGTGACCTGATTCGGGAAATTCAAGACTTGACCAAGCGTCATGCTGAGTTGAGTCAAAGGCTCCTTACTATCGCGGAGAACTCGCGTGTTGCGTCGATGGATTCGATGCATGTTGCCGGGCCGGCCCTAAGCAGCGGGCCGCCGACGGTTGCCGGTCTGCGACCGGGGGATGAAACACTTCGGTTGGAGGCACTGGCCCAGCGGATTGCGGCTGTGGAGCAGCAACTTGGAGCTGTTACCGAACTGCTCGCATCGCAAGTTGTCCGTGTAGATGCCCTGCTGAATAGCCGGATCTGGCGCATCATGGTCGCGCTTGGCGGGTTGGTGCTAAAGATGACGGGACGATCGTGAACTCCGTTTTGTTGATTGAATTGAGACGGTTGGTTGAGTGCCTCGATGATTTTGTCCTGCTTCTAAATGGGCAGCAGCCGACTGGCTATGAAGTAGATCATCACTTCAGTTCGACTCACCGCTGGTTTCAGGATGAAACACGTTGGGCTCCTCCCGTCCAGGCAGGCGTACCTGAGCAGGAGGGTCCCGTGGGGCGGACGTCGAGCCTGCTTCATCGGCTGATCTCGTTCGATGAAGCCTCCTATCTTTACTTCAACTCTGATGTGGCAGGGGCGGCGAGGCAGATTTCCTGGAAGTCCGGCCTGGCGCATTGGCTGTCGTCAGGCCGGAGGGAAGGGCGGCCAGGAGGACGACGAGGTGAGGTCCAACGCAGAGGTAGGGTGACTGGGACACCCGGCACGAACTTTTATGGGTTCCTTTCGGCGGTGAGTGGACTGGGCAGTGCCGCGAAAGGGCTCTCCGCCGCCCTGGGGCGATCGGGAGGGCAGGTTCGAGAGTTCGCCATTCCAAGCTGGGAGAGTGGCGAGGAAGCAGGACTTGTTACCCGTGGGCACCACCGAATCAACCTCCTCCACCAGAACGCCGATGTGCTGCCGCTGTTTGCGCGGAAGTACGGCCAGGAACTGCTGAAGAACCGCTACAACATTGCCTACTGCGTTTGGGAGTTGCCTTCGCTGCGGGTGGATTGGGCGCAGAATCTGCGGCTGGTGGATGAGGTTTGGGTTCCCAGCGGTTATGTCGCGGCGGCGTTCCGGGCGGCTACTCCTTTGCCGGTGCGGGTGATTCCGCATACGGTGGACGGATTGGAGGCGATGGCTACGCTGAGCAGGGCTGAGATGGGGCTGCCTGAGGGGGTGTTCATTTTTGTGAGCGTCTTTGACGTCTCCAGCGGGTTTGAGCGGAAGGACCCGATGACGGCGGTGCGGGCGTTCCAGGAGGCATTCGGCGAGTCGGGAGACGCGATGCTCGTGCTGAAGTGCCACAACTCGAAGTACAACCCCGCGCGAATGGAGATGCTGCGGCGCTTCGCGGCGGCGCCGAATATCCGGCTGGTGGATGAACTTTGGAGCGAGCAGCAGATCCACTCTCTGCACAAGGTGGCCGATTGCCTCGTCTCGCCGCACAGGGGGGAAGGTTTCGGGCTGAATATCGCCGAGACGATGTATTTCGGCAAAGCGGTGGTGGCCACGAACTACAGCGCCTGCACGGATTACCTGGACGAATCGAACGGCTATCCGGTGAACTACCGGCTGGTGGAGATTGAGAAGGCCGAGGGGCCTTACCAGCCCGGTAACGTCTGGGCCCAGGCGGATGTGCACCACATGGCGCAGCAGATGCGGCGGGTGTTTGAAGATGGGGCAGAGCGGAGGAAGCGGGGAGAGGCCGCGGCGCGGACCATCCGTGAGCGTTTCAGCGCAGAGGCGGTGGGGCGGCTGATCGCCGCGCGGTTGGATGAGATCGACCAGCCGGCGGTACAGCATCCGAAGGGGCCGAAGCGGTTTCTGCCGAAGGGGGCGCCGGAGTGGCGGCTGAGGCAGTTGAAGTCGATACCGCGGATCAGTCTGATCACGCCGGTGTACAACGTGGACGCCGAGTGGCTGCGGCGATGCGTGGAGAGCGTGAAGGCGCAATGGTATCCGTACTGGGAACTGTGCCTCTGCGACGATGGCTCCACGCGCCAGGAGACGGTGGAACTGCTGGACGAGTATCGGGGGAGCGATCCACGAATCAAGGTGATTCGCGAGGATGTCAATCGCGGCATCGCGGCGGCCAGCGCGCGGGCCGTGGAGTTTTCCTCGGGCGAGTGGCTGGCGTTCCTGGACAACGACGATGAGCTGACGCCCGATGCGTTGCTGGAGATTGCGAACTTGCTGCAGGCGAATCCGCAATTGGACGTGATCTACAGCGACGAGGACAAGATCGACTCAGTGGGGCGCCACTGCGACCACTTCCACAAACCGGACTGGAGCCCGGAGCACCTGCAGTCCGTCATGTACATGCTGCACCTGATGGTGGTGCGGAAGAAGCTCTTCTTCGATGTGGGCGGCTTCCGGGCGGAGTATTCCGGCGCGCAGGACTATGACTTGGCTCTGCGGCTGGCGGCGCGAACGAACCGGATCGGGCACGTTCCGAAGATCCTCTATCACTGGCGGATGATCGAGGGCTCCGCGGCGGCGAAGATAGATGCCAAGCCGGAGGCATTGAACGCGGGGCGGCGGGCGCTGGAGGATCTGGTGGCCAGAGAACGGCTGCCGGCGCGCGTGGAAGAGGGACTGCTGCCGGGCACGTTCCGGGTGCGGTATCACATAGTGGGCCGGCCGCAGGCGTCGCTGGTGATCGTCGCCAGCAACCAGGAAGACGAGCTGCCCGGGCGAGGCCGGGTCGTGCTGGTGGAGAATTTCGTGCGGAGCATCTTTGCGAAGACGGGCTACCGAAACTTCGAAGTGGTCGTCTCACACGACGGGAACCTGAAGGACTCCACGATGGAATCGTTGCAGGAGCTGGGCTGCCGGCTGGTTCAATACAAGCGGCCGCCGGGGGCGTTCAACTTCGCAAACAAAGCGAATTGGAGCCTGCGGCAGGCGGAAAACGAGCTATTGGTTTTGCTAAACGATGACATGGAGGTGATCCGGCCGGATTGGCTCTCTTCGCTGCTGGAGTATGCGCAGCAGCCGTGGGTGGGCGCGGTCGGCGGGCGCCTGTTGTTTGGCGATGGGCGGGTGCAGCACGTGGGGATGGTGCTGGGGGTGAATGGCGGGGCGGCTCATCCGTACCACGGGTTTCCCCGGGAGTTCGTCGGTTACAACGGGTACACACACATTGTGCGCAACTACTCGAGTGTGACAGGCGCCTGCCTGGCGACGAGGAAGAGCCTGTTCGAGGCGATGGGTGGCATTGATGAGGGCTTCCGGGTGGACTACAACGACACGGACTATTGCCTGAAGCTGATGGACGCGGGGTACAGGGTGGTTTACACGCCCTATTGCGAGCTATTCCACTTCGAAGGCCGCAGTCTGAAGCGGACCAGCCAGGACGCGGAAGAGCTGGCCCGATTCCGAGCGAAGTGGGCCAAGTACGTGGAGGCCGATCCACACTACAACGTCAACCTGAGCCGGCACCGGTTGGACTTTGCGGCGCGCTAGGCCTGGGGTTCGCTGGAAAGTTGGATGGTTTCCACGCGGCTGGAGAGGTTGGGGCTGTAGTAGAAATCGTGGCTGGTGAGAGTTGAGCCCCACTTGGTCCAGAAAGCCACCCGTTCCTGGAGTTGTGTACCCGTGGTGCGGGTCTGCGCTTCGTCATGGCAGAGGTTGACGTCGCAGTTGAGCACGACTTCCAAGCCGGCCGCCTGAGCTTTGAGGCAGAGATCGACGTCGCTGAAGTTGTTGGGGAAGTTGCGGTCGAACCCGCCCAGTTGTTCGAACAGGTTGCGACGGATGGCGATGCAAGCGCCGGTGACAGCGGAGACATTGCGCGTGGCCGAGAGCCAGGGCCAGAAGGGGCTGCCGAGTTGGAAGCGGCCTGGGTGGCCGGAGCTGCTGGAGAGGTCCAGAAGGATTCCGGCGTGCTGAATGGTCCCGTCCGCATAGTTGAGGCGGGCACCGACCACGCCGACCTCCTCGCGGACGAAGGGATCGCAGAGTTTTTCCAGCCAGGCGTCGTCCAGGACGATGACATCGTCGTTCATGAAAACCAGTACGGGGTCTTCCAGACCAGCGGCGCAGCGGTTGTTCATGCGGCTGAAATTGAAAGGGCCGGTAAACTGCACGACGCGGGCGCCAAACTCGGAGGCAACCGCCCGAATCCTCGCGTCTCTGGCCTCGTCCTGGGCATGGAGCAAGACATGGAGACTGGCCTGAATGGAGCTGGACCTTTGCCGGATCGAGTTGAAGAGCCGCCGCAGGAGATCCGGGTTCCTGGTCGGGACGATGATGGCGGCTGACGGCGGCCGGTCGTTCATTAACAGGCGGTAGGTGTTGGGGAAAGGGCCGTCCACGACGGAAGCGGGAATGCGACGTCGCGAGAGCGTTTCCCGGACCGCGGCCAGCCCCGCCGCGTGGCTATAAGGTTTCGAATCGTGAGACTGGGCGGTGGAACCGGCATGTTTCCGCCAATGGTAGAGCACGCGGGGGATGTGGACGACCGTGGGATTCGCGTCGGTCATCCGGAGTGCCGCATCGAAATCCTGGGCCCCGTCGTGGGCGGAGCGGAAACCTCCAATGGCGCGCAGTTTGGTGGTGTCGGCGACGAACAGGTGGCCCATGTACATGCAAGTCATGAGCAGAGCGGGGGACCAGCCCGGCTTGAAGATGGGGAGGGCGGGGATGCCGGCTGCGCTGACGTAGTCCTCGTCGGAATAGATGAGATCGGGGTGAACGGCCGTGATGGCGGCGGCAACTTCGGCGAGTGCATTGCTCTCGATGAGGTCATCCTGATCGAGGAAGGTGACGTAGGAGCCACGGCATGCGGAGAGCCCACGATTCAAGGTGGCGGAGATGCCCCCCTTTTCGCCGGGCAGCACGCGGATCCGCGGTTCGGCCGCAGCCAAATCCTGAATCCACCGCAGAGTGTCGTCCCCGGCCGGTCCGTCAAGTAGGAGGAGGAGTTCCCAGTTGCCGAACGTCTGTTGCGTGACAGATGCGACCGCTTCCTTCAGCCACGGCAAATTGGGCTGAAAGACGGGCGTGAGGATGGAAATGCGCAAGTCCTCAGTGGCTGCCTGGGAAAGTCCTCCAGCGCCGGCGGCCGGTGAGGAGACGACGCGTTGCTGGTTGAACCAGCGCCGGTATTCCTCTTCGGGCGATTGTCGGCCCATGATGCTTTGGAGAAGGCCGGAGAGCGGCGTCTTCAGGAGGAAGTGGCCGAGGCGCCGATACCAGCGAATCACGCGGTTGCCCAACCAGCGGACCAGGCGGATGACGGCGGCATTTTCGAGCCGTGAGATACGCCATTCGAGGAGTTCCAGTTCGCGCAGGATGGGGGCTGCCAGTGCGGGGGGGGCGGCTTCCGGGCCGGGATCGTCCTGCGGCGGATCGGCGTGCTTTGAGGCGTCCGGAGCCGCCTCGGCCCGACCTCGAATATCCCTGTAACGAAACATGCTCTTACCGACGGAAAACACCGTGCGTATTCACCCCGAAACACCCTGAAAAGCACTCGTTCAAAGAACGCAAGAGGGGATTGCAGCCAAGTCCTCAGTATACAACCGTAGGGCGGCGGACTCCGGCTGCCGGGGAGGCAGGAGGTAGCCAAATATCAGAATGGGGCGGAGATATACTGGCAGCCATGAGTTTCCGGCATGCTGGTCTGATTTTGGCGTTGGCTGTCAGCGCCTGGGGGCAGGAGGCGATGTGGACTCCGAAGGCGGGGCCGAAGCCGCAGTTGAACGGGCCGGAGGTGTATGGCGCGCGGCCGGGGCACCCGTTCCTATACCGGATTCCCTGTACCGGACAGAGGCCGATGTCGTATAGCGCGAAGGGGTTGCCGGCGAGCCTGAAGCTTGACGCCGCGGCCGGTATCATCTCCGGGACGGTGCCGGAGAAGGCGGGGCCGGTTGAGATCGTGTTGGAAGCCAGGAACAGCCTGGGGAAAGACAGGCGGAAGTTGCGGCTGGAAGTGGGCGACAAGTTGGCGCTGACGCCGCCGATGGGCTGGAATCATTGGTACACGCACTACGACCGAGTGACAGACAAAACCATCCGCAACGCCGCCGACGCCATGGTGGCTTCCGGGATGGCCGATTCCGGCTACATGTACGTCTCGATCGACGACTGCTGGATGGTGAAGCCGGGCTCCACGAATCCGGAACTGGGCGGGCCGGCGCGAGACTCAGCCGGACGGATTCTGACCAACAAGCGCTTTCCCGATATGAAGGCGCTGACGGAATTCATCCACGCGAAGGGGTTGAAAGCAGGGACGTACACGTCGCCGGGGCCGAAGACGTGCGCGGGGTTTGAAGGTGCGTACCAGCACGAGGAGATCGATGCGCGCACCTTCGCCGAGTGGGGTTTCGACCTGCTGAAGTACGACTGGTGCAGCTACCGGAACATCGACAAAGACACCTCCGACGCGGCGCGCCAGAAGCCGTACCGGCAGATGGGCGAGTTGCTGAAGAAGCAGCCTCGGGACATCGTCATGAACCTGTGCCAGTACGGGATGAACAATGTGTCGAGTTGGGGCGAGGCGGTGGGCGGCCAGTCGTGGCGCACCACCGGGGATCTGGGGCTGGAGAAGGACACGCGGCTGCCGGGATTCTATTCGATCGCCTTCAAGAACATGGTTCTGGACAAGTACGCCGGGCCGGGCGCATGGAATGATCCGGACTACATCCTGATCGGGTGGTACGGAGATCCGCGCACAACTTACATGCCGCAGAAGGCGAAGTTCACGCGGGATGAGCAGTACAGTTACATGTCGTTGTGGTCGTTGATGGCAGCGCCGCTGTTCTTTTCGGGCGACATGGAAAAGCTGGACGAGTTCACTCTGAACGTGTTGTGCAACCGGGAGATCATCGCCATCAACCAGGATGTGCTTGGCAAGCAGGCGCGGGTGATTCGGAAGACGGAGCACGATCTGGTGCTGGCGAAGCCGTTGGCTGATGGCGGACTGGCGGTGGGCCTGTTCAACCTGAGCGACGCGGCGACGCCCGTGGAGGCCACGTTCGAGGAACTTGGCCTGAAGGGCAGTGTGAAGGCGCGGGACGCCTGGCGCTACAGGGATCTCGGCAAGGTGCAGGGAAAGGTCCGGGCCGAGCTGGCCGCACGCAGCGTGGCCGTGTACAGGCTCGGCGGGAAGTAAGCGCGCCGCTCAGGCGACGGCGCCCAGGCCGGGGCCGGTGAGGACGCCGGTCTTCATGCGGCCGTCCTTGATGATGAAGATGCCGGGGAACTTCGCTTCCCACGCTTTATTGGCGTTGGGGCAATACTGGCGGGCGTTGGCTTCGATGGCGGCGACGCCAGGGACGTGCGCGGCGAGGCCGGCGGAATGGATCAGGGAGGCGCCGGGGCAGGTCAGGTCCTGCACGCACAGGAACATCTTCCACTTCTGGGCGGCGGCGGCCATGAGCAGGGCCTGGCTCTGTCCTTTGCAGGCCTTGAGCGCGGCGCCGGTATAGCCCATCTCGCGGGCGAGGCGGAGGCTGTCGAGGTCAGTGAGGGATTCGTCGATGACCACGGGGCGAAGTTTGGCGGCCTCGTGCATGACGTTTTCGCGATGGGCCTTGAGGTCGCGGGCGGTGGGCTGCTCGATGTACTGGATGCGCACAAAGCCGGCGGGGGACTTCTCCTTCACCTGGCGGAGCAGGTCGAGCAGGTAGGTAACGTTGGGGCACTTTTCGTTGAAGTCGAGGGAGTAGAACCACTCCTTGGTCCCGAGCTGGGGCATGGTTTCGGAGGCGGCGCGGTCGACGGCCAGAATGCGGTCGCGGTCCCAGGCGGGGTTGTCGCCGTTGAGCTTGATCTTGAGGTGGGTGAGGCCGTTGAACCTGATCCACTCGGGCAGGGTTTCGGGCAGGCCGTCGCCGACGCGTTTCTGGATGTCGGATTCAAAGATAGGATCGACGGCGCCCACCAGGTGATAGAGCGGCATGGCGGGCTTGGGGTCGGGCAGAACGTAGCGCTCGAGGTGATCGCCCTTGAACTCGTCGCCCAGGTAACGGCCGAGGTCTTCGCGGAGGTGTTGGCGGGTATAGCAGTGATAGACGCCGGCGCCGCAGAGCTTGCCGTAGGCATCGTGGAGAGCGGCGTCGAACGGGCTGGCGGTGACCAGGGCCGCGAGCTTGGGCAGGGGGTCGACGAGCTTCAGTTCGGCGTTGACCTCAGCGGCGGCCTTGAGCCAGAGGGGTTCGAGGTGGTGATTGAGTTCGACGGGGTGGCCGTAGTCCTGACAATCCGCGGTGATTGTTCTGACCTTCGCAGCGAGCGCCTGCATGGCGCCGAGCGTCTGTTCGTACTTGAGGTTCCTGGAGGGATAGCTCCAGATGTTGCCGAGGGGCATGGAGCCGAAACCGGTCACCTGTTTGCCGGACCGGTTCCGGGCGCGGATCTTGACGTTGAGCAGCGTGACGCGATCGAGCACGGTGCCGCCGAACTTGATGGGGGTGCGGTAGACGTAGCTTTCTTCGGCGGTCTCGACGGCTTCGATGCGCATGTCGAGGGGATTGACGCGGAGTGCCTGGGGGGCGAGGGCGAGGGAAGCGAGAAAAGACCGGCGGCTGAGGTTAGTCATGGTGTGTGGGATGGGCTTTACGTTGATGGAAGCGTTCGGAGATGCGGACGAGGAGGAAGAGGAAGACCATCAGCGCAAGCGCGCCGAGGGCGAACTGGAGCTTGTGAGCCTTGAGCCAATCAGTGGAATGCTCGCCGAGCGAGCGGCCGAGGTAGGCGAGGCCGAAGAACCGCGGGATCTTGCCTGCCGCCATGACGGCGAGGAAGGCGAGGGGGCTGACGCCGAGGGCGCCGGCGCTGATCACGAACACCTTCATGGGGAGGGGGATGACGGGGACCAGCGCGGGAATGAAGACGGTGACGAGGCCGTAGCGGTCGAACCACTGGCGGAAGCGCATGGCGCGAGGGCCGCTGGCCTTGGCATCGAGGTACTTCTGGCCACCCTTGCGCGCGAGGCTATAGAGGAAGAATCCGCCGCCCAGGGCGCCGATGAGGCACATCAACGCGGAGAGGTAAGCAGATTGCGGCTGCTTCCAGGCGAGAAAGAGCAGAAGGTAGTCCGGGCCGCCCGGATTCGGCAGGCCGGCGCCGTCGATGACGGCCACCACGAAGGCCCCAAGCGGACCCCATGCCTTCAGCATTTCCAAAAACTGATTCATGAATTGATCCTGCTCAAGAGTTCAACTTCGCTCCACTCCGGGATGCCGAGGGCACGCGCCTTGTCGAGTTTGGAGCCCGCCTCCTCGCCGGCGACAATGGCCGACGTCTTTTTGCTGACGGTGCCGGTGACTTTGCCACCCGCGGCTTCTATCATCTCTTTGGCCTGCTCGCGGGTCAACGTGGGGAGAGTGCCGGTGAGGACGAAGGTCATCCCCAGGAGCGGCCCCGCCTTGGCCCGGGCCGGGCCGTCGCTTTCAAAACGAAGGCCCACGCCGCGCAGGCGGGCCACCAACTCCTGGTTGTGGGATTCGGCGAAGAAGCGCCGGATGCTCTGGGAAACCTTGGGGCCGACCTCTTCGACGAGCTGCAATCGCTCTTCACTGGCGGAGATCAGTTCGTCCATACTGCCGAGCCCCTCGGCGAGAAGCTGCGCGGTACGTTCGCCGACAAAGGGGATGCCGAGGCCGGCGATGACGCGGGCGAAGGGCCGCTCGCGAGTGGCGGCGATATTGGCGACGATCTTGGCGGCGGACTTCTCGCCCATGCGTTCCAGGCCGGCGAGCTGTTCCGTGGTGAGCTGATAGAGATCGGCGACGCTTCGGATGAGGCCGCGATCGACGAGTTGATCGACCAGGGCGTCGCCCATGCCGTCGATGTCCATCACGGGCCGGGCGGAGAAGTGGAGGATGGTTTCCTTGAGGCGAGCCTGGCAACTGGAATTGACGCAGCGGCTGGCGGCTTCGCCCTCGGCGCGGAGGACAGGCGAACCGCAAATGGGGCACTCGGCGGGCATTGTGAAAGGCCGGCGTTCCGTGCCCTGGCGGGCGACGCGCACCACTTTGGGGATGACGTCCCCACTGCGTTCGATGACGACGCTGTCGCCGATCATGAGCTCCAGTTCGCGGATGTAGTCCTCGTTGTGGAGGGTGGCGTTGGTGACCGTGACGCCGCTGACAACGACGGGCTTGAGGCGGGCGACTGGCGTGAGGACGCCCGTGCGGCCCACTTGCACCTCGATGTTTTCCAGTACGGTTTCGGCCTGGCGGGCGGAGAACTTGTAGGCGATGGCCCAGCGGGGGGCCTTGGCGGTCCAGCCGAGGCGCTCCTGTTGGGGGATGGAGTCGACTTTGGCGACGACGCCGTCGATTTCGTAGGGCAGGGAATCGCGCTCATCGCCGCGCCGGCGGCAGTAGTCGAGCAGCTCGTCGAGATTGGCGATGCGGGCGCGCTTGGGATTCACCTTGAAGCCCATGCGGGCCAGCAGGTCGAGCGAGGCCCAGTGGCTGTCGAGCGCCGGGCGGCCATCCACCAGCAGGTAGTAGGCGTGGTATTCGAGCTGGCGAGAGGCGGTGATGGAAGGATCGAGCACGCGCAGGGAGCCCGCGGCGGAGTTGCGCGGGTTGGCGTAGAGAGGGAGGCCTTGCTCGCGGCGCTCATTGTTCAGACGCTCGAAAGCGCGGTGGGTCATGATGACCTCGCCGCGGACCTCGAATTTGGGGAAGGGCGGATCGGCGACACGCAGCGGGACGGTGCGGAGGGTCAGCGCGTTGGCGGTGACATCTTCGCCCACTGCGCCGTCGCCGCGGGTGAGGGCCAGAGCCAGGCGGCCGTCCTCAAAATGAACGGCCATGGAGAGACCGTCGAGTTTCAGCTCCGCGGTGTATTCGTAGGGTTCACCGGCGAGGAGTTCGCGGACGCGGCGGTCGAAGTCGATCAGCTCCGCCTCGTTGAGCGCATTGTCCAGGCTGAGCATGGGCGCGCTGTGGGGCACCTTGACGAAGCCCTCGCGGGGGGCGCCGCCCACTCGGCGAGTGGGCGAATCCGGGGGGACTGGGATCTCCTGATGGTCCTGCTCCAACTGCTGGAGCCGGCGCATCAGGCCGTCGTATTCGGCGTCGCTGATCTCGGGCCGGTCCAGGACATAGTAGAGATGCTCGTGACGGCGCAGCTCGGTGCGCAGTTGCTCTAATTGTTGCTGAACTGTCACTCTTTATAGAGTATCCACGTGGCTAAGCCTACCGCAGCAGTCCTCATCTACAATCCCGTCGCCGGGAAGATCCGCACCAGGCCCTGGCTGATTCCGAAGTTGCAGCAAACCCTGGGCCGGCACCTGTCGGAGATCGAACTGCTGCCGACCACTGGGCCGAAGACAGCCGGCTCAATCGCGCGCCACGCGGTGGAGCATGGGGCGCAGCTCGTTTGCGTGGCCGGCGGAGACGGCACGGTGAATGAAACGGCGGCCGGCGTGGCGGGCACGGGAGTGCCGCTGCTGGTGCTGCCGGCGGGCACGGCGAACGTATTGGGGATGGAAACCGGGCTGGGCGGCGATGCGTTGAAGGTGGCGGAGCGGTTCGGAGAACTGGTGGAGCAGGACGTGGTGCTGGGTAGCCTGGAGGCGCATGGTGAAGCGCCGCGGCTATTCGCCGCCATGGCAGGCGTGGGACTGGACGCGCGCATCGTTCGCCTGGTGTCGCCGGAGGTCAAGCGGCGTTTTGGCAAGTTGAGCTACTGGCAGGGCGGTTTTGCGCAGGTGGGCAAGCCGCTGGCGGAGTTCGAGATTCGATTGGATGGAGGGCCTGTGCGGCAGGCCAGCTATGCGCTGATTGCACGGGTGAAGAACTATGGGGGCGATCTGGAGATCGCGCGGCACGCGAATCTGCTTTCAGACGACTTTGCGGTGGTGCTGTTCGAGGGGCCCGGATCGCTGCGTTATCTGAAGTACTTTTCGGGCGTGCTGTTGAACAAGCTGGCAGGAATGAGCGGGGTGACGTTGGCGCGGGCGAAGAGACTGGAAGTGGAGCCGCTGCCGGGAGCCACCATCGATGTACAGGTGGACGGAGAGCACGCCGGCTACGCGCCGCTGAGGGCGGAAATAGCGCCGGTACGCTTGCGCCTGATGCTGCCGCCGCGGTTTGTGGCGAAAGCGGCCGGGCAGCTCAAAGGGCAGACTGCATCGCCTGCATCTCGGTAAGAAACGCCGCCAGGATGTGTTCCTCGCAGCCGTCGAGCCCGAGTTCCGTCAGCACCGGGCCGGGCGGGCGGGAAAGGGGCTCGTCCTCCGGGTCAATGGAGTGTGAGAGCGCGTCTGCCATTTCGTCGGCCGCCGCCAGGACCAGGCTGAGAGGGAGGACCCCAGGGGCGGCGTGAGCATCGCAGGCGTGCGGTGTGTGGTGGTGTAGCACCGCTCTTTGAATGGCGTCAGGGAGTCCCCAGCGGGCGAGCGCGGCGGAAGAGAGTTCCGGGTGAGAGAAGCCGAACAGCTCCTGTTCGCATTCCGCCAGCGGCCGGCCGGACTGGCGCCGGAGATCGAGGATGCGGTGGAAGTCGTGGGGCATGGCGGCGGCGAAGACGAGCCGTCCGAGGTCATGGAGCAGGCCGGCGGCAAAGGCGCCTTCCGGATAGTCGGTGCGGGTCTTCTGCACGATCGAGTCCGCGAGGATGGCGGTGGCGACGGAGTGGGTGTTGAAGCGGCGCATGGACCAGTCCGGCGCCGTCCTGACCTTTGCCCACATGCCGGAGACGGAGAGGCTGAGGGCGAAGTTGCGCAGCTTGTTCAGTCCGAGAATCGAGACCGCGGCACGGATACTGCTGACGGTGCCCCGGCGGCCGTACAGGGCGGAGTTCACCAGGCGGAGCACGTTGCCGCTGAGGACGGAATCGCGCTCGACGACGGAGGCGAGTTTGGCGAAGGAGGCGTCTTCGTCCGCCAGGCTGGCCATGAGCTGGTTGAGGACGGGTGAGAACGGGGGAAGCTGTTCCAGGCAGCGGAGCGCCTGATCCCGGCCTGCCGCGTGGAGTGTGGGACTGGAGGTCACGTGCTTCTCATCGGCCGCTGCGCGGCAAAATTGACTGGCAAGCGGCATGGGCGGTGCGATTTGCGGATAACATGAAGAATTCAGATGCAAGTGAATCAGGAACCAGCGCTGGAGATCCGCGAGCTGAGGAAAGTCTATGGGGAGAAGGCCGCCCTGGATGGACTTTCGCTGACGGTGGAGCGCGGCTGTTTTTTCGGATTCCTGGGACCGAACGGGGCGGGGAAGACGACCACGATCAAGATGCTGATGGGTCTGGCGCCTCCCACCTCGGGTGAGATGCGGATTCTGGGCCACGCCATGCCGGCCGAGCACCTGGCGGTGAAGTCGCGGATCGGGCTGGTGCCGGACGACACGCTGCTGTTCGACCACCTCACGGGCGGCGAGTTCATCGAGTTTGCTGGCAGGATGTACGGTTTGGGCCGCGAATTGGCCCGGCACCGGGCGCAGGAGCTGCTCTCTCTGTTTGAGCTGGACGGGGCTGGACGGAAGATGATCGGCGAGTATTCCAAAGGGATGCGGAAGCGCGTGGCGCTGGCCGCGGCGTTGATCCACCGCCCGGACCTGTACCTGCTGGACGAGCCATTCGAGGGTGTGGACGCGGTGGGTGCGCGGCTGATGAAAGACATTCTGCTGGACCAGGTGGCGCAGGGGGCGACCATCTTCCTCACGTCGCACGTGCTGGAAGTGGTGGAGCGGCTGTGCAGCCGGGTGGCAATCATCAACGAAGGGCGCCTGGTGGTGGAAGGCTCGCTCGAGGAGCTGCGGTCCGGGGAAGAGACGCTGGAGGACCTGTTCGTCAGAGTGGTGGGCGGGCCGGCTCATGCGCCGGAGTCGCTGGACTGGCTGTAAGAGGCGCTGCGCGATGTTGCTGAATGACCAGGTGTTGGCGATCGTCGGCGCGCAGTACAAGGCGCTGTACAACCGCATGAGCGGCGGGTCCGGCGGCGGGCGCCTGTTCTTCTGGATCTCTTCGGCGCTGTGGTATGGCCTGATGGTGGTGCTGGCATGGATGGCCGCGACCACCCTGCCGGAGATCAAGTCGGCGGACACGCTGGAGGAAGCTCTTTCGGTGGGTCTGTTAATCGCCACATGCTTCTGGCAGTTTGTCCCGGTGCTGATGGCCACCACCGGCTTGTCGCTGGATCTCAGGAGACTGATGGTCTATCCGATCGCGGTGGAGCGGCTGTTTGCGGTCGAGGCGGCGCTGCGGGTTTCCACGGCGGTTGAGGTCCTGATTGTGCTGTGCGGCGCGGCGGTGGGGCTGCTCCGGTCTCCCGTGGCGCCCTGGTGGGGCGTGCTGGCATTCATTCCGTTTGTGGTCCTCAATCTGGTACTCTCCGCCGGGGTGAGGGATCTGCTGGCACGGTTGATGGCGCGGCGCGGAGTGCGCGAGTTGGTGGTCTTCGGCATCGTCATGATCTCGGTGCTGCCTCAGTTCCTGGTGGTGATGGCCCAGCAGGGCGAATGGAAGGGCGTGTTTGCCAAGTACCTGGCGATGCTGCCGGGCATCCCGTTTCCTTGGATGGTGACGGCCCAACTGGCCACCGGCATCTCGCCGTGGGTGCCGCTGTTCTGGGTGTCGGTGTGGACCGCGCTGGCGGGCTGGTTCGGCTACTCCCAGTTCAAGCGGAGCCTGAGTTGGGACGCCGAAGAGGTGCGCGCCCAACAGCGTGCCACGGCGCCTCGCGGCACGTTTGCACTGGCTGATGCCATATACCGGTTGCCGGGACGGTTTCTGAAGGACCCGCTGGGGATGCTGGTAGAGAAGGAGTTGAGATTTCTCTCCCGCTCGCCGCGCTTCCGGCTGGTCTTTTTCATGGGATTCACGCTGGGACTCGTCCTGTGGCTGCCGATGTCGATGCGGCGCGGCGCCCCAAACGGGGTCTTTACGGAGAACCTGCTGGTGTGGGTCAGCCTGTATGCGGCGCTGCTGATGGGCGAGGTGCTGTTCTGGAACGTTTTCGGATTCGATCGGATGGCGGCGCAGGCCTACTACGTCTTCCCTGTTTCCATTCGCACGGTGCTGGTGGCGAAGAACATCACCGCCGTGCTGCTGCTGGTGGTGGAGTTGGCGGCAGCCGCGGCCGTGACCCTGGCGGTGCAGGTAAAGTTTCCCTGGACCAAGGTGCCTGAGGCGTTCGCCGTGACTCTGGTGGTCAGCCTGTTCCTGCTCGGGATCGGGAACATGACTTCCACCAGCTATCCGCGCGCCGTCGATCCTTCGCAGGGCTGGAAAAACGCCAGCAGCGGCAAGGTGCAGGGAATGCTGCTGCTGATCTATCCGGTGCTGGCCGTGCCGATCGTGCTCGCCTTTCTGGCGCGCTGGGCGACGGAATCCCAGTGGGCGTTCTATCTCGTGCTGGCGTGCACCATGGTGGTGGGATTGTTGTTCTACAGGGTGGCGCTGGACTCCGCCGTGCAAACCGCGCAAAACAGAAGAGAGGAGATCCTGGCTGTGCTGGGCCGCGGCGAGGGACCGATTGTTTGAGGCCGATTCTTCGATGATGATGCGAGCACTTCCGCTGGCGGCGACACTGGCGGCCGCGGCCGCCGGTCTGGCGCACGGGGCCTGGATCGAAACCAAGGCCGGGCCGTTCGTGGTGTACTCGGACGCGGGCAACGACAAGGCGCGCGCGGCGCTCTATCATCTGGAGCAGTTCCGGTTTCTGTTTGGCGAATCGCTGGGCCGGCGCGAATTGAAGACGGTGTGGCCCATCACGGTGGTGGTGACGCAGAAGCCGCCCGCGGGGCGCGTGCCGAAGACGCTGGGCTTCACTCGCGACGGCTGGCTGGCCGTCTGGCCGGCTGGATCGAAAAGCGATGCGGCTCCAGGGCCCGAGTTCTTCCGCGACCTGGCTCTCCTGTTCATCGAGGACAACTGGCCGGGCCGGATGCCCGGGGACCTGGAACGTACCTTCGCCACGCTGTTCTCCACGATGCGGCTGGAAGGCGGCAAGGTGGTGCTGGGCGCGCCTCCCGCCGAAGCGGAGAGGACCCGCGGTTGGGCGGCGCTACAGTATCTGCTGACGAACCCGCTGACCGCCACGCGGACGCGCGTGCTGCTCTCCAATCTGGCCGCCGGAGCCGACGAAGGCACGGCCTATCGCAACGCGTTCGAGCGACCCAAGCAGGCGCTGGACGCCGAGATCGATGCCTATTTCGCCGCAGGGAAGTACCTGACGCAGACGCTGCCGGCGAAGCCACTCAATGTGGAGATCCTGTTCTCGATCATTCCGATGCTGCCATCGCGGCTGCGAGTGCTGCCGGCGGACCTGTTGATGGCGGCAGGTGCGCCGCCGGCCGAAGTGCGGGCGGCCTATCAGCAGGCCATCAACGAACGGCCGGGCCCGCTGGCCTATGAGGGGTTAGCGTTAGCGTTGTTAGCGGAGAAGCAGGAGGCTGATGCGAAGAAGGCGCTGGAGGCGATGAAGGGGCTGCTGGACGATGCGGTGGGATCGTGTACGCGCGGGCTGCTGGAACTGGGGATGAATGAACAGGCAGCGGCGAAGAACCCGCGGTGGGCCGAGCCTTACGTCCGCTCCGCGGCGAAAGAGCCGGGGCCCGTGCGGAAGGCGTATTTCCTGAAAAAGGCGGCCGAACTCGAGCCGCGGAACCCGCAGATCTGGAAACAACTGGCGGAGGCGCAGTTCGACGCCAGGCAGACGGCGGAGGCTGAGAAGTCGTGGTATGCGGCCGCGCGCGTGGCGCGGAACGAAGAGGAGCGGGCGGCGATGGTGGCCGCGCGAGAAGCCTTTGAGCAGGCCCGCTACGATGCGATTGCGGCCGAAAAGGCCCGCCAGAAGAAGGAAGAGCAGGACGAACTGGAGCGGCTCAAGGCCGAGACCATGGAGAACATCCGCAAGAAGGAGCAGGAGTTGAGTAAGCCCGGGAGTTCGGGCAGGAAAGCGGAGCAGTGGTGGGACGGGCCCCCGACGCAGGCGTTCACCGGCACGTTGGAGAATGTGGCATGCCAGGGTGGCAGGGCGCGGCTCAACCTGCGCGATGCGGCGGGCAAGCCGGCGGTATTCGTGGTGGCGGATCCGGGTAAGGTGGCCGTGTTCAACCAGGACCAGGCTCAGGTTCAACTGAGTTGTGGACCACAGAAGCCGGCGCGGCGTGTGAAGATCGAATATGTGGCCAAGCCGGGCGCGCCGGGCGAGGTGGCCACGGTCGAATTCCTCAAATGACATCCCGTTTGCGCTGGTTGGCGATTGGCGTCTTTGCGCTCGCCAACGCCCTCAACTTTATGGACCGCCAGATTCTGGCCGCACTCGCGCCGGAGCTGATGCGAGAGTTTCACATCACCGCTGCCGGCTTCGGAGATGTCCTGCTGGCCTTTTCGCTGGTCTATGCGCTGGCGGCGCCGGCGGCAGGCATGCTGATCGACCGCGTGGGACTGCCGGCGGGGGCTTCCATCGCCGTGGGCTTCTGGTCGTTGGCCGGGATGGCCACGGGCTGGACTTCGTCGCTCGCCGGGCTGACGGTCTGCCGCGCTCTGCTGGGCCTGGGCGAATCGGGAGGCGTGCCGGCCACGGGCAAGGCCAGCGCGCTGTATTTGCCCCCCCGCGAGCGGGCGCTGGGCAGCGCCGTGTTCCAGGGCGGGCTGACCGTCGGCGCTGTGCTGGCGCCGGTTCTGGCGCAGGCGCTCTCTCGTTCCTACGGCTGGCGTTCGGCGTTCGTGGTGCTCGGCGCCGCCGGCCTCCTGTGGATTCCATTGTGGTGGGTGGTGCAGCGGCGGGTGCAGCCTGCACCGGACATCCACAAAGAGGTAAAGGTGCCGGTGCGGCAGATCCTGCGCGACCGCCGCTACTGGGCATTGCTGGCTTCCAACGCGCTGCTGATGTCGGTCTACTCCTTATGGGTCAACTGGACCACACTCTTCCTGGTGCAGGCCCACCACTTGACCCAGGCACAGGCCAACTATCGCCTGGCCTGGGTGCCGCCGATCTTCGCCACCGCGGGAGGGCTTTTCGGCGGCTGGCTCACGCTGCGCTGGGCGCGCGGCTCAGACGACGTCACCCCGGCGCGGATGAGAGCCATCCTCACCGGCAGCGTGCTGCTGTTGGGCGGCGCGGCCGTGCCATTCATGCCGACAGCGGGCCTGGCCGTGGCCTTCATCTGCCTGTCGTTCTTTGCCTGCGTGGCCTCGAGCGTCAATATCTACGCGCTGCCGCTGGACCTGTTCGGCGCGGGCTCTGCCGGATTTGCGGTGTCCGGCCTCACCAGCATCTACGGATTGCTCCAAGGGGTTTTCTCGGCGGTGGCCGGACGCGTGGTGGACCGCTACGGTTTCACCCCGCTGTGTGTCGTGGTGGCTGTGCTGCCCATGGCCTCGTGGCTCGTGCTGCATCTGGCCCTGAAGGGAGAGCGGCGCGGGTGAAGCAGAGGCTCAAGCGGTGGCTGTTCGGGCTGCTGGGCAAGGATCCTGAGGCCGTGGTCGTCAGCCTGGTGAGCGGGGCGGTGCATGGCGCCACACTCCCTGGCCTGGTGGTGGACCGGCGACACGTGGTGATTGAGCCCAAGCCGGAGGAGAGCACCGGCGAACTCTGGCTGCGGCTGCGGCGCGAACTGGCTCCCTTCCGCGTGGCGTTGTGCGCGGCGCCTCTCGACGATCGCAGGGCACTGTGGGCGGCGCTGTTGGCCTTTCCCGGCAAGGTGCTGGCCTTTCATCGTTCCGGGGAACGGCACCATCTGAGAGTGAGGAGCCTGATCGCGTCGGTCCTCTTCCTGCGGGGCACGGACCCGGACCGGATCTTTCTGCGCCCGCGGTGGCTGTGCCCCTGGAAGAAAGACCGCAGCGTGCTGCCGCGCTCCTGGCGCGAGATTCCAGGGCGGGGCTTCCGCCCGGGTAAACCGCGAGTGGCGGTGCTCTCGCCCTACACGCCCTGGCCGCTCTCTCACGGCGGGGCGGTGCGCATCCACCACCTGCTGAGCGAGGCTTCGCGCGAGTTCGACATCGTGCTGTTTGCCTTTGAGGACGGCCAGGCGGAGGCGGACTTCGCGCGGGTCGGCCAGTACTGCGCCCTGCTGGAGATCGCTGCCAAGCCGCGCTATCGTGAGCCGCGCTGGTCCACTCTGCTGCCGCCGGAGGCGTGCGAGTTCTACACGCCGGAACTCGAGGCGGGGATGCGCACGGTGATGGCGAGGCATGGCATCACGCAACTACAAGTGGAGTACGCGCAGATGGCCCGATACGGTGGCGAGGTGCTGGTGGAGCATGACGTCACCTTCGACCTCTTCGCGCAAGTGCATCGCCGCACGCCCTCCCTGGGGTCCTGGTGGGACCTCTTCCGCTGGCGGCGCTTCGAGCACGCGGCCTTTCGGCGGTATCCCCGCATCGTCGCCATGAGTGAGGCCGACGCCGCGCGCATCGGACATCCGGAGAAGACCTCCGTGATCCCGAATGGGGTAGATCTGCTGCGGTTCCGAGCCAGGCAGGCTCGGCCGGGCACCGCCAAACTGCTGTTCGTGGGTTCGTTTCGCCACTTTCCGAACGTGCGTGCCTACCGCTTCCTCACCGAGGAGGTTTGGCCGCTGCTCCGCCGGGATGACGTGACGCTGACCGTGGTAGCCGGTCCGGAGCCGCATCTCTATTGGCCGCACCGGCCGGAGGATCCTCGCATTACACTGCTCGGATTCGTGGCGGACGTGCAGCCGCTGTATGAAGAGGCGGCCGTGGTCGTCATCCCCACGGTGGTCTCCGCCGGAACGAACCTCAAGGCGCTGGAGGCGATGGCTATGGAACGGCCCATCGTTTCCACACCCAGCGGCGTGGCCGGGTTGGGGCTGGTCGACGGCGAGTCCGTGCTGCTGGCCGGCAGCGCCCTGGACTTCGCCCGGGCCATCGAGCGGGTTTGCGGCGATGCCGGGTTGGCGGCGGGCATGGCCAGCCGGGCCCGCCAGTTGGCTGAGGCCGAGTATGGCTGGGCGGCGCTGGGGCGGAAGCAGGAGGAACTATGGAACTGCCAGCCCGGTTGACGATCCGGCCGCTGCGCCTGTCTGACTTTCAGGATATCGACGAGATCCAGCGCCTGAATCCCACTGCCTCGCAGTGGAATGCAGCGGACTACCTCGGCTACTTCACGCAGGTTGCGGAGGTGGCTGGGCGTTTGGCTGGCTTCCTGGCGGTGTTGGAGTTGCCCGGCGGCGAAGCCGAGATTCTGAACGTGGCGGTCCATCCGGATTTCCATCGCCAGGGCGTCGCCTCCGCATTGCTGAAGACCCTCACCGCCCGGATTCTGTATCTGGATGTGCGGGCTTCCAACTCGCCGGCGCTGGCCTTTTATCGCCGTCATGGCTTTGTAAAGTCAGGGCATAGAAGGCGTTACTACGCGCATCCCGTGGAGGACGCCATCATGATGCGGCGCCAGCGGGGGCATTAGCGGTTTGACAGGATTGTAAGACTCTTCCAAAAGTGGTAGTGTACGGGTGACGGCGGGTCCGAGGGGCCCTGCCCGAGCCAAGATGCACTACTTGAGACCCACCGAGCCTGTCTCCATAGCAAGAACCGACTCGGCGTGGATCCCGACCCAAGGAGAACCACCCCCATGGAGAAATTCTCGCAGGATGAGCTGAGAGCGTACCTGATGCAGTCAAATGAGGAGTTTCGCTCGCTGGCCGAAAAGCACGCCGAATACGCGCGGCTGATCGAGCAGATCGAATCGAAACCTCATTTGACTGAAGAGGATGAGATGGAAGAACACCGGCTGAAGAAACTGAAGCTCCATCTCAAAGATCAGATGCACGAGATGATCAACCGTCACCGCGCTTCACAGGTGGCATAACGATCCAGGCATCTCGCGTCAGGTGCGCGATCCCGGTTTTTTAATTTCCAGCCCCGGCGGCCGCAAGGCTTCCGGGGCTTCTTCATCCTGGGGGAAGTCTACCGGACAAGAAGAAGCCGGGGCTTGTGACAACCCCGGCTTGGCAGTCTTCTCCTCCGGAAACGGTCGATGCCTCCTCTGAGTCCCGGCCGCCCAGCACCCGATTCTCATTGCAAGTCAGAGAAGTGCCCTGATCTTCCTTCGACTATGGAAGATCCATCTCTGAAGAGAACCGGCCGCCGGGCCCAAGGCAGACAGCATCGACCGAGTCGTTCTTTACTCTAGTTCACGATGGACACTGTGGCTAGGGGTGGTGCGTCATTTCTAGGACACAATCTTCTCTGGCATGAACAAATCGTCCAAAGATGGAAGTCACAAAAATATCAAACGATTGACAGCTCTTGAGTTATTCTATTCAGAAGAGCTGCTGGTATGCTCTCTGTAACGTCAGGTTGTTAGTCCTCGACTATGGCTAACCAGATGTTGGCCTTTGGGCCGTACCGCTTTGACCGTCACTCTCTGACCCTCTATGAAGACGGCCGGATAGTACCCCTCACATCCAAGGCTGGGCAAGTGCTGGCCTTATTGCTCCATCGAGCAGGCGAGGTGGTGCCGAAGGAGGACTTTCTGAGCGAGGTGTGGAGAGACACGTTCGTCGAGCCGCGCAGCCTAACCCAGTGCATCTTCCTACTCAGAAAGGCCCTCGGCGACCAGGAAGGGCAAATCTATATTGAGACGGTGGCGAAACGGGGCTACCGGTTTGCGGCGCCGGTATCGTGGGTGGAGGTGCATGGGGTAGCGTCCTCCGAGGAGCCGGCGGCCGAGCGGGCGGAATCGCCCGCAGCGGGAGGCGGCAGGCACCGGGTTCACATCCTGTGGGCCATCTTCCCCCTCCTCGCAGTAGGGGTATTGGCTGTCAGTTGGGCTGTTCGATCGGTGGGCCAGCACAGCGCGCGGATGGGCGATCTACGGAGGCTGACCTGGACGGGGTCCGCGGCGGAGCCGGACATCGCGCCCGACGGCACGTTTGTGGTCTTCGCTGGTGAGCACTCCGACGGGCGAGGCCACGCCATCTACAGAGTGGATCTGCCGGACGGCTTTCCGCGTCCGATCACGCCGATCGAGAATGAGCCCCTGGAGTCGCCCGCCATCTCCCCGGACGGCAGCCTGGTGGCATTTCGGTCGTCTGCGGGAGACGGCCAGTTGATGATAGTGCCAGCGGACGGCAGCCGCCCTCCCCGGGCGGTGCCGGACACGAGCCGCGCGCGCCAGCCGCGCTGGCAGCCCGGACGCAGAGCCCTGGCTTACTGGGTGGCCTCCGAGGAACACATTCGCGATTTTGGCTCCGTATACCTCCAGACGATCGAACCGCCCGGCAAGCCCTTTCGCATGTTCGATGGCTGGGACAGCGCCTATTCTCCACTTTGGGCGGAGGATGGTTCTGCGCTGCTGGCGTTGGGCACGCAACAATCCTCCGTGCCGGAGCGCGAATTCGATGCCTGGGTGAACCCTTTTTCGAACGGTTCGTCCACGATGCGAGCCGTCCGCACCGGGTTGTTTCCGCTGCTCCGTGAGCGCGGTTTGTATACCACTGTGAGAGACCGCGCGAGAATCACCGTTACCGCCTGGCAGGGGGGCTACCTCTTTCTCTCCATCCACGACGGCCACGCGGCCAATCTCTATCGGGTGGCGATTGGCCAGGATTGCCTCGTGCACGGGTTGCCGGAACGCCTCACGTCCAGCGCCGGGCTTCTGATGGCCCCGCGGCTGTCGACCGACGGCACTATGGTCCTGAACTCCGTCGACCTGATCCAATCCCCGTGGCGTTTCCAGCCCGGAGACGGGCAGCTCGAACGCCTGCCTGCGGCCACGGGCTGGCTCTCGCGTCTTTCGGTGGCCGGGAATGAAGACAACTACGCTGCTGAGGCCTATTCCGCCGGCGATCCGGTGAGCGTGCTGTTCAGTTCGTTCAGCGGCGGACTCAGCCGCGTTGCCGTGGCCGGGAAGGTCGCCTTCCCGCTGCTCGCCTCCAGCGGAAACCTGCTCGCCTGGCGGGCGATGGATGACCGCCGCCAGGCCATCGACGTCTCTCCCTCGCGGGGAGGCGCTATCCGGCGGATCTGCGCCGATTGCGGTGCACCGGAAGAGTGGACCCCTGACGAATCTGCCTTGCTCTACCACACGGGCGGTGTCCCCGCGCGCATCGGTGTGGTGGAGGTCGCCGCGGGCCGTTCGCACGATTGGATTCAGCACCCCGACTACGGGGTATTCGGTCCGCGGCTGCGGATGGAGGACGGCCGCGCCTGGGTGACGTTCTATGCCGAAAACACGCCGCGGACCCGGCAGATCTTCATTGCGGAAGCCAAGCCTTGGGAGGCTCCCCCCGTTTCCTCCTGGATTCCTGTCACCGACGGCAAGGCATGGGATTCAAGCCCGGTCTGGTCGCCCCGCGGCGACGCCATCTACTTCGTGAGCCTACGCGACAGCCATCGCTGCGTCTATGAGCAGCGGCTGAATCCCAAAACGAGGCAACCGGTGGGAGAGGCAAAGGCCATTCGCCATCTCCACGCCACGGCACACCCGCTGGCGGGCTTCAACCGTGCCCGTGGCGCCGACAGCCTGCGAGTGGCGGGTGGCCGGGTCTACCTGATCCTGGATTCCGTGACGGAAGACCTGTGGATCGCGCGCCTGACTACAGAGTAGGGGGCCGCACCCCGGCGGGGGCCGGCATCTTCTCCTTTTCAAAGCGCGGCAGCAGTTCTGTCCGGTTCGCCAGGTGCCACACGCCCGCCGCCACCACGGCGCTGGACTTCATCAGGTCGTCCGGCACCGCCCGCTCATAGGTGTCCAGGTTGGTATGCCAGGTCTGGCCGAAGTACTCGATGGGGTCCTGCATCAGGCCGATCCCGGGCAGGCCGGCGGCGCTGAACGACGTGGAATCCGTGCCGCCTTCGCGCCGGCTGGAAGAGTTCGACGCGCCCAGCACGCCCATGTCGGCGAAGGGATCGAACGCCGACTTCAACACGTTGGCCGCTTCCGGCGGACCGAAGACCGACGCCGCACGCACGCGCCCCGTGCCGCTGTCCAGGTTGAAGTAGCCGGCGAGCCTCCCATACTCGGGTTTCTGCTCCTCGTACGTTCCGAAGTGCTCCTTCACATAGGCCTTGGAGCCCAGCAGTCCCTGCTCCTCCGCGCTCCAGAGCGCCACTCGGATGGTCCGGCGGGGTTTCAGCCCCGCGGTCTGCAACACGCGCACCGCCTCCATCATCACGCTCACGCCGGTGCCGTTGTCGGTGGCGCCGGTGGCCGAATGCCAGGAATCCAGATGCCCGCCCAGCATCACCACCTCTTCCGCTTTGTCCGTGCCGGGGATCTCCGCGATGACATTCCAGGTGGTCTTGCCCGGATGCGTGCGGTTCTGGATGTCGAACTCCATCGTCACGGTTTCGCCGTCTTCCAGCAGGCGCGCGGCCCTGCCGTAATCCTCGTTGCGCAGCACCACGGTGGGCACCGCCTTGGCTACGTCATAGCTCCGGTTCTGGAACGCGCGCACCATGCCGTGCGCCATGCCGGCGTCCAGCACCTTCACCAGAGCACCGTTGGCCACCAGCCAGGGGTCCACCATCTCGGTGATCTGTGCGGCGGTCAGTCTGCCCGGCTCGGGTTTGGCGGCCTCGGGACGCATCGGCCCGCCGCCCTGCAGGCGCTTGCGCACCGCTTCGTCGTCCATGCGCTTCGGCATGGCCGTGAAGCTGACCGCCACCGCCACGGGCTTGCCGTACAGCACGATCCTGCCGCGGATCTTGTCCCGATTGGCGTCGAGCCACGCCTGCACCTCTTCCTTCGTCGGCTTCTCCGGCGGCGTCAGCAACACGGCGGCTCCGCGCGCGGCGCCCTGGGTGGAAGGCGTCCAGGAGAGGACTTCGAACACCAGGTTGTCGGTGACGGGCGAGACGAAGTAGCCGGCGGCGCGCACATTCGTCCAGCCGTCGTGGCCGAAATCCCATGGCTCCAGGTGGACGTTCTTCAGGCCCCAGGCTGTGAATTGCGACATCGTCCACTTCGCCGCCGCCTCGTAGTTGGGCGAACCGGTCAGACGCGGGCCGTAGCGGTCAGTCAGCATGTGCAGGTGCTTCATCACCTGCGAGTGCTCCAGTGCCTCTTTTCTGATCTGGGCGTTGGCGTTGGAATCGATCGGCTCCTGCGGAAAACACAGAGCCGCGGATAGGAGGAGGGCGGCAGCGAGACGCATATGGAGACAGCATACAGCAGGAGTTACCATGGCTAGTGCCATGGAACTCAAAACGGCCGCCCTCGAAATCCCCGAAAACGGCAACATCATCCTGGGCCAGTCCCACTTCATCAAGACCGTGGAAGACATCTAAGAAGCCATCGTCAACACTGTGCCGCAGATGAAGTTCGGCGTGGCGTTCTGCGAAGCCTCCGGCGCCTGCCTCATCCGTGAGGATGGCAACGACGAGCAGATGCGCGCCCTGGCCGTGAAGAACGCCCAGGCCGTCGCCGCGGGTCACACCTTTGTCATCTGCATGCGGGAAGGTTACCCCATCAATCTCCTCTCGCGGATCAAAGACGTGCCTGAAGTGGTGGGCCTGTTCTGCGCCACGGCGAACCCGGTGGAGGTGATCATCGCCGAATCCGCGCAGGGCCGCGGAGTCCTGGGTGTGATCGATGGTGAGAAGCCCAAGGGCGTGGAAGACCAGGATGGCAAGGACTGGCGCCACGGCCTCCTGCGCAAGATCGGCTACAAGCGCTGACGCGCGCCTCATGAGGGGCCGGTAGCTTCCAGGTTCCGGTTCCGCGGCCGGCTTCGCGTGGCCGCGGAACCGGCATCGCGCGGGGGCCCTCCTCGGATGGTCCAGTCCCACGAATCGTTCCCGAATCTCCAGCAAGCGCGGCAGATTCCACTCCGCGTCCGCGTGGTGACCGGCCCAGGCCTGATCGCTTGTCAGGTTGGATGGAATCCTGGTCATGCTGCTTGTCCCCGCGCCTGGCAATGCCGCCACGATCGCCAACACCTGCTTCAGATGCTCCCAGGCCGGTTCCAGGCGCCCTGTTGCCGCTTCCGCCACCGCCGACTGGCAGAGCGCCACGTCGGATTCAGAGTTCTTCTGATTACCCGGCTTTTTCAGTTTGATCTGCGCGAACCGCTGCGTGCCCCCGGCCGACACTTCGTTGCCGCGCAAAGCTCGAGCGAAGCGCTTCCCGCCATCCAATGCACTGAATGTTCGCGCTGAAAATTGGCGCGGAGCCTCCCGCGGCTTTCTCTTCGAATCTCCCGTCTGTCCAAGTGGCTGGCGCGCTTCGCCCATCCGCGCCAGGTTCAATCCGCGCGGCCGGCGCGGACAATCCTGGCGCTGCGCTGGTGAACCGGCTGCCCCCGTGAACCGGTTGCCCCCGTTGCCCCGGTCGTCAAATCGGAGTAGCATAAGCGGCGAAGGAGGGCCTAATGGTCCGATTATCCTCATTAATGATCAGCTGTTTGCTCATTTCCGCCATCGCCTGCGCCGCGCCCATCAACGTGGCGGCCTCAGTCAATGGCGGCGTTGCCAGTCAAAGCTCCACCTATCAGGGCGACACCGCGAACTTCGGCCCTCAGTGGGCGATCGATGGCGACACGAATGGCAACTGGCTGGCTCTTGGGCATATCCAGCACACCGCAAACGAGCCGGGCGCCTGGTTGCGAGTGGACTTCAACCAGCCCTATCTCATCTCCAGCTTCCTGCTCTTCAATCGAACGGATTGCTGCGCGGCCCGCGCGAATGGGTACTACATGGAACTCATGCTCGGCGGTGTAACCGTTTGGGACTTCCTGCAGACGAACCAAGGCAACTGGACCATGGGCGGCGTGACGATGGCAGAGCCGTATATGTACGTCCTCGCCGACAGCCTGCGCGTGACGCTTCTCAACTCGATCCCTGAAAACGAGCACTATCTGCACCTGGCGGAAGTGCAGGCCTGGTCCGACACCGTCCCCGAACCAGCCACCTACGCCCTCATGGCCGCCGGCCTCGGCGCACTCGCCCTTCTGCGGCGCCGCCAATAAAATCGACATACTTCTGCTTCCACAGCCCACCCGGCACTCAGGCCCGTTGACCTTCCTTTGCGCTTCTGGACAAATCCGCCGCCTGTCGATAGACTATAAGGACAATGTCAACGCTGCAAGATCTCAACCGCGAACTGGGCTTCAACACCCGTGCTCTTCACGCCGGCTATGACCCCGACCCTACCACCAAATCCCGCGCCGTTCCCATCTACCAGACCACGTCGTTCACCTTTGACGACTCCGCCGATGCCGCCGCCCTTTTCGGCCTCCAGAAATTCGGCAACATCTACACCCGCATCATGAATCCCACCACCGACGTGCTCGAGAAGCGCGTCGCCAGCCTGGAAGGCGGTGCTGCCGCCCTCGCCGTCAGTTCCGGCCAGGCCGCCCAGTTCCTCGCTCTCAACTCGCTGTTGGAAGCAGGCGACCACTTCGTCGCCTCCTCCACTCTCTACGGCGGCACCTACACCCAGTTCGAGGGCAGCTTCCGCCGGATGGGCTACGAGGTCACCTTCGTCGATCCCGACGATCCCGAAAACTTCCGCAAGGCCATTACTCCCAAGACCAAGGCCATCTTCGGCGAAACCGTCTCCAACCCGCGCGGCAACGTCCTCGACATCGCCGCCGTCGCCAGGATCGCCCAGGAGGCCGGCCTGCCGCTGCTGATCGACAACACCTTCGCTAGCCCCTACCTCTGCCGGCCCATCGAACACGGCGCCAACATCGTCCTCCACTCTCTTACCAAGTTCATCGGCGGCCACGGGACGTCCATCGGCGGCATCATCGTCGACGCCGCGAAGTTCGACTGGGCCAAGGGCCCCTTCCCCCAACTCAACCAGCCCTCGCCCGCCTACCACGGCATGAACTTCGCCGAGACCTTCGGGCCCATCGCCTTCATCCTCCGCGCCCGCGTGGAAGGCCTGCGCGACCTCGGCCCCTGCCTCTCGCCCTTCAATGCCTTCCAGTTCATTCAGGGCATCGAGACCCTCGGCATGCGGATGGACCGCCACGTCCAAAACGCTCAGATCGTCGCCGAGCACCTGGAAGCTCACGACCTGGTCACCTGGGTGAACTACGCCGGTCTCAAGTCCAGCCCCTATTACGAACTCGGCCGCAAGTACCTGCCCAAGGGCGCCGGTTCCATCTTCAGCTTCGGCATCAAGGGCGGCTACGAGGCGGGCGTCAAGTTCGTCAACTCGCTGCGTATCTTCTCCCACCTGGCCAACGTCGGCGATGCCCGCTCGCTGGTCATCCACCCCGCCTCCACCACGCACCAGCAGCTCAACGCCGAACAACAGAAGGCCGCCGGCGTCACCGGCGACATGATCCGCCTCTCCATCGGACTGGAAGACCTGGACGATATTATGTGGGATCTCAACCAGGCTCTCCAAGCCTCCGCCACCTAACCCCGAACGCAGTAAAGGGGGCCCCGGCAGGGCCCCCTTTCTCACTCTCGCTTACGGCAGAAACTGCGCCAGATACCCCCCGCTCTGATGCAGTGCCGCCTGCCTCAGTTCAAGGTTGCCCTCGTAAGCCCGATCCTCCACCTCGATGCACACCGGCCCGTCGTAAACCTCCGCCAGCACCGAAAACAGCTTGCTCCAGTTCACATCGCCCAGCCCCGGCAGCTTCGGCGTGTGATACTGCGCCGGGAACGCCAGCAGCCCGACATCGTTCAGCCGGTCATGGTCCACACGGGCGTCCTTGGCATGGAAGTGGAACAGCTTGTCCTTGAACTCCCGCAACACTTTCACATAGTCCATGCCCTGCCACACGAAGTGCGACGGGTCGAAGTTCAGCCCGAAGTTCGCCGAGGGGATGTCGTTGAACATCCGCCGCCAGATGGCCGGCGAGGTCGCCAGGTTCTTGCCGCCCGGCCACTCGTCGCGCGTGAACGACATCGGGCAGTTCTCGATGCCGATCTTCACGCCGTTGGCCTCGGCATAGGCGATCAGCGGCTTCCACGTCTTCAGGAAACGCGGCCAGTTCTCATCCACGCTCTTCACCGGATCGCGGCCGATGAACGTATTCACCACCGGCACCTTCAGCAGCGCCGCCGCCTTGATTACCTTCTTCAGATGGTCGGTGTAGACCTTCGCCTCCGCCGCGTCGGCGCACAGCGGATTCGGATAGTAGCCCAAACCGCTGATGTTCACGCCGGTAATCTCGCACAGCTCCAGAATCTGCGCCGCGCTGCTCTTCGTCAGAGTGGCCGCGTCGATGTGCGTCACGCCGGCATAGCGCCGCTCAGCCTTGCCCACCGGCCAGCACATCACTTCCACGCAGTCGAAGCCGCTCTCCGAGGCGAACTCCATCACCTGTTCCAGGCTCTGGTCAGGCAAAATCGCGCTGACGAATCCAAGTTGAATCATAGAATCACTCTCCACATTTACTCTACCCCGCCGAACCCGCCGCGCGGTTTCCGCGTATCATCTTACGGATAGGTATGGACGCTCTCCAATTGCTGGCCACCACGCTGGGGCTGGGCTTCGCCTCCGGCCTGCGGCTCTACTCCACCGTGCTCGCCGTGGGCCTGGCCCTGCGGTTTCACTGGATCACGCTGCCCGCGTCCATGCACGGCCTCGACGTGCTCGCGCATCCCGCCGTCCTCATCGCCGCCGCCGTGGCCTTTATCGTCGAGTTCATCAGCGACAAGATCCCCTGGGTGGACAGCCTGTGGGATGCCCTGCACACCATCATCCGGCCCGTCGGCGCCGCGCTGCTCGCCTTCGCCGCCTTTGGTCAGATGGACCCGCTCATGCGCGCCCTGCTCACCATCGCCTGTGGCAGCGTCGCTCTCTCCGCCCACGCCGCCAAAACCGCCACGCGCCTGGCCGTCAATCACAGCCCGGAGCCGTTCTCCAACCTCGCCCTCAGCCTGGCCGGGGACTTCACCGTCCCCTTCCTGCTCTGGATCGTGACGGCGCACCCGGTCCTGGCCGTGGTGCTGATCGTCTCTTTCCTCGTTGCCTTTGTCTGGCTGGCCCGCAAAGTGTGGGGCGTGCTCCGCCGCGGAGCGGGCTGGCTTATGCGCCGTTTTTCTTCCGGCGATCCAGAAACCGCTGGATGAAGTGCGTGTCGATGGCGGCCCGGCGGAACTCGTCGTCCGCCATGATCTCCTGGTGCAGCGGCACCGACGTGTGGATGCCCTCCACCACGAACATATCCAGCGCGCGCTGCATCCGCGCGATGGCCTGCGCCCTGTCCTTGCCGAAGGTGATCAGCTTCGCCGCCAGGGAATCGTAGTAAGGCGGAATCACGCCGCCCGGGTAGAGCGCCGTGTCCACGCGCACCCCGATGCCGCCCGGCAGCGACAGCGACTGAATCCGTCCAGGCGACGGCACGAAGCTCACCGGATGCTCGGCGTTGATACGGCACTCCAGCGCGTGGCCCTTCAACGTCACCGGCCCTTCCAGAATCTCCGCCAGCTTCTCGCCCTGCGCGATCCGGAGCTGAGCCTGCACCAGGTCCACGCCCGTGATCAGTTCCGTGACCGGGTGCTCCACCTGGATGCGCGCGTTCACTTCGATGAAGTTCAGACTGCCGTCCTCGTCCATCAGGAACTCCACCGTGCCCGCGTTCGTGTAGCCGATCGCCTTGAACGCCTTCTTCAGCGCCGCCGTGATCTTCTTGCGCAACTCCGGCGTGACCGCCGCCGAGGGCGCTTCTTCGATCAGCTTCTGATGCCTCCGCTGGACGCTGCACTCGCGCTCGCCCAGCACTTCCACGTTGCCGTGCTCGTCGGCCAGCACCTGGAACTCGATGTGCCGCGGCTTCTCGATGAACTTCTCGCAGTACAGGTCGCCGTTGGAAAAGGCGTTCAGCGCCTCCTGGCTGGCCTGCGCAAACAGGTTCGGCAGCTCCTCCGGCGTCCTTACGATCCGCATGCCGCGGCCGCCGCCGCCCGCCGATGCCTTCAGGATCACCGGGTAGCCGATCTGCCCGGCTACCTCCAGCGCCTCCTCCACATTCTCCAGAATCCCGTCCGATCCCGGCAGGATCGGCACGCCGTGCGCCTTCATCGTTTCGCGCGCAATCTGCTTCAGGCCCATCATCCGCGTCACGTCCGGACGCGGCCCGATGAACTTGATCCCCGACGCCTGGCACACCTCGGCGAAGTCCGAGTTCTCCGAAAGGAACCCGTAGCCCGGGTGGATCGCATCCACGTTGGTGATCTCCGCCGCGCTGATCACGGAGGGAATGTTCAGGTAGCTCAATGCGCTCTTGGCCGGGCCGATGCACACCGCTTCGTCGGCGAAGCGCACGTGCAGCGAATAGCGGTCCGCTTCGGAATACACGGCCACCGTCTTGATGCCCAGGTCCTTGCAGGCGCAGATCACGCGGAGGGCGATCTCCCCGCGGTTGGCGATCAGGATCTTCTCAAACATCGCGCTAATTCGGCTTCACCAGGTACAGCGTCTCGCCGTATTCCACCGGCTGGCCGTTGTCCACCAGCCGTTTCACGATCGTCCCCGAGATCTCGGATTCAATCTCGTTCATCAGCTTCATCGATTCGATGATGCACAGCACCTTGCCCGGCTTGATCTGGTCGCCCACGCTCACGAAAGACGCGGCGCCCGGCGCCGGCGCTTCATAGAAGGTGCCTACGATCGGCGATGTCACCGCCTCCAGCGTCGGGTCCGTCAGGTCGGGCGATCCCGGCGGCGCCACGGCCTGCGGCGCGGCCACCGTCACGCTCTCCGGAGCTGGGGGCACCGGCGCGGCCGCTGTGTGCAGATGCGGTGCCGGAGCGTGCTGCACCGGCACGTGGATCTCCTGCGTCACAACGCCAGTCGTGCGCTTCACCCACACCCGGTTCTCGCCCCGCTGCACCTCAAGCTCCGCCACGCCCGAAGCGGTGACGATCTGGATCAGTTCACGAATCTCTTCAATGGTCATGCTATTACCGCGAAATCCTTCGAAGTCGGCGTGAGCACTTCCACGCCAGTCTCTGTCACTAATACCGTGTCTTCTATTCTCACACCGCCGAATTCCGGCAGGTACACACCCGGTTCGATGGTCACCACCATGCCGGGTTTCAGCACGCTCTCCACTTTGCCCCCCAGGCGTGGCGTCTCGTGGATCTCCAGACCCAGACCATGCCCCAGGGAATGCGTGAAGAACCGGTCCAACCCGCGCCGCTTCAGGCTGCGGCGCGCCGACGCATCCACGTCCATGCACCGCGCGCCCGGCTTCACCGCCGCAATGCCCGCCAACTGCGCTTCCAGCACCGCATCATAAATCTTTCGCGCCTGGCCCCCCGGTCGGCCGATGTGCGCCACCCTCGTCATATCGCTCATGTAGCCGTTCAGGCACGCGCCCATGTCCACTAGCAACAACTGGTTCTTGCGGATCTTCGCCGCCGTCGGCCGCGCATGCGGCAGCGCGCTGCGTTTGCCCGCCGCCACAATCGTCTCGAACGCCGGACCCTCCGCCCCCAGCAGCCGCATCGCGTGGTCGATCTCCGCCGCGATCCGCTGCTCCGTCATCCCCTCCCGCACCGCCTCCAGCACGCTCTCATACGCCGCCGATCCCAGCAGGACAGCCTGCCGGATGCGCGCAATCTCATCGGGCGACTTCACCGCCCGCAAATCTTCCACCACGCCCTTGGCTTCCACCAGCTTCACCGCTTTGCCGAACTCACGCGCCAGGCCCGTCCACTGCGCGTGCGAAAGATGCTCGGATTCCAAGGCCAGCGATGTCAACCGCTTCCGGCGCACGTCCCTGGCTACGGCGGTCCACACCGGCCCGGTCACCACCTTTACCGCGCAATCGCACTCCTGCGCCGCTTGAATGTCGTACCTGGGATCGGTGTAGAACGTGGCCCCGCGCCCAGTGATCAGCAGAACTCCGTTGCTGCCCGTGAAGCCGCACAAATAGCGCAAGTTCGGCAGATGGGACACCACAACGGCGCTTGCCTTTCCAGGCTCGATGGCGGCGAACACCGCCGCGCGCCGCTTCGGGCGAAAATCGGCTAGCTTAGTCAAACCTTTAAATTGTAGCATCCGGCCCGGGCCGGACTCTCTTCACCACTGCCGCTGCCAGCTCCGCCACCACGCCGCCGAATCCAGCCCCAAAGCGTCCCAGCACTGCTCCAGCGCCCGCGCGTCCGACGCCAGAATCCGCTCCTCCGTCGCCTCCTTCGGCAGCTTCACCAATCCCGCCAGCCGCCGGTAGACCGCCGCCCGCTCTTCGCCCTTCGTCCTCGGCAACAGATGCCACAGACTCAACCCATCCCGCTCGCGCGCGCTGCCAAGCACTTCTTTCAGACCGCCGCCCCGCGTGTCGAACTCATCCAGCGCCCTCACCAGTCCCGCCGGCGCATCCGCGTAATAAGGAGTCCCCGGCCCGGCCCCGCGCCGCGTCCTGCACCGTGCTCCCGCCGGAATGAACGACTCTCTGCCCCTGTGTTCGAACGACACCCAGCCCGTCTCCACCTCCAGCAGCCCTTCCCCCATCCGGTCCACCGTCAGCGTGTACTGGCAACCCAAGTCCACGGCCGTCGCCGCCGGTGTCTCCACGACAAACTCCCGCGCCGGCGCCCAGATCAGCGCCCGCATCGTCCCCGCGCGCAGGTCCAGCCGCTCGCGTCCCGGCTTGGATTCCAATACCGCAGCCTCGGCGCCCGGCTCCAGCGACACACGCCCCACCTCGGCCGCATCCAGTTGCAGTTCCGCCGATCCCGCTCGCAGCACCTGCCCCGCATGGACAAATCCGCCCGCCGTCTCCCACCGCGTCTCCGGCGGCGCGGCCACTCTTACCTGCCATCCCGCCAACATCACCAGCACTGCCGCCGCGGCCGCCAGCGGCACCCAGGCCGTCTTCCGCGCGGGCGCCGCCGCTACTTTCAGCCCCAACGGCCGCAGCAACTCTTCCAGCCGCGCCACTTCCGCATCCGGTTCGCCCGTCCCGTCCCACAAATACCGCTCGTTCATCGCCCCGCGCCTCCTTCCAACCTCTGCCGCAGCAGCTTCATGCCCCGCGCCAGATTCACGCGCACCGAATCCGGCGTCAACCCGGTCTGCTCCGCAATCTCCGGCCCCGTCAGCCCTTCGGCCAGCCGCAGCACCAGCGTCTCCCGGTACGCTTCCGGCAGTCCGCGAATCGCCTCCAGCACCTGCGCCGCCTCCACCTGCTGCTGCGCCGTCGCGCCGCGGCTCGGCAGATTCTCCGGCAACTCCTCGGAACGCCGCCTGGCGCGCAGGTGATCGATCGCCTTCGCCCGTGCAATCGCCGCCAGCCACCCGCCAAACGCCGCCTGCTCCCGCAACGCGGGCAGGCGGCGCATGGCGGACAGAAAGACATCGTGCAGCAGATCCTCGGCATCGCCCGGGGAGACCCGCGTCAGCAGGACGCCATGCACCATGCGCGAGTAGCGCCGGTACAGCTCCCCGAAGGCCGCGCGGTCTCCAAGCTGCGCGCTCTCTATCAGACGCGGCTCCCCGGCGGCCTCCCTCGGCAATGCCATCGTGGGGCTCATCGTATCAGTTGGCGGCCAGCGCGGCGGCGATCTCCGTCTCCGCCGGACGGCCTTGCTGGTGCTTGGCGGCCTTGCGGTCTGCCGTATCGCCGGTCACCGGAACCAGCACCGACGTCTCAGCGCCCTTGTATTCGGCGATCACGCGCACCGCCCATTTGCCCTCCGCCGGCCACTGCTTCGTCACCGCATACAGCCCCGGCCGCACCGCGTTGAGTTGCACCGTCCGGCTCACCCGCTTGCCGTTCACCACGCCCTCCGCCGTCGCCGTCACCTTCGCGTTCGCCGGCTCGCCGCAGCCCGAAGGCAGCACCGTGAACACCGCGTTCATCGCCTTGGCCTCCGTGCTCGCCTCGGCGTTGCCCACAGTCAGCCAGAATCCACCGGCCAGCGCCGGCAGCGTCATCATCGCGGCCGCGGCCGCCAGTTGCATCAGCTTCTTCATCGTTTGCGCCCCTCCTGTTGGGCGGTCTGCCCGAATAGTCGCGGCTGGCGCCCCTAACGCTAACAGCCCTCGCAAAATTACTTCCCGCTACAATGGCGGGATGAAGCGTCTGGTGCTCTTTCTCGCTGCCGCCTGCCTGGCCCCCGCCCAATCCCCGAAGGCTCCCACCATCGACCAGGCCCTCAGTATGAAGACCCCCGGCTCGCCCCACATCTCCCCCGATGGCCAGTGGGTCGCCTATACCCTCTCCGAAACCGACTGGGACGACAACGAGTTCAAATCCCAGCTCTGGCTCGCCCGCGCCGACGGCACCGAGCGCTTCCAACTCACCCGCGGCAAGAAGAGCGCCTCCAATCCCGCCTGGTCGCCCGACGGCAAGTGGCTCGCCTTCACCACCGAACGTGACTCCAAGCGCCAGGTCTGGCTCATCGCCCCGCGCGGCGGCGAAGCCTGGCCCCTCACCAGCGACGAAGCCGGCGTCGGCTCCTTCGAATGGTCCCCCGATTCCAAGCGCATCGCCTTCACCTCCGACGGTCCCGAATCCAAGGCCCGCAAGGACCGCAAAGACAAGTACGGCGACTTCTCCATCATCGGAGACGACTACACCTTCTCCCATCTCTACGTCCTAGACGTCCCCGCCGATTCCGGCACGAAAAACAAGGCTGAGCAGATCACCTCCGGCGAATCCTTCACCGTTCAGAGCTTCCGCTGGTCCCCCGATTCCACCCGCATCGCCTTCTCCGCCACCATCAATCCCGACCTCGGCAGCGGCGACACCGCCGACATCTACACCGTCACCCTCGCCGATAAGGCCGTCAAAAAAATCGTCTCCACGCCCGGCCCCGACAGCAACCCCGTCTGGTCCCCCGACGGCGCTCAAATCGCCTACAGCACCGCCAACGGCGAGCAGTTTCACTACTTCAAAAACTCCCGCATCGCCATCGTCCCTGCCGCCGGCGGCACGCCGCGCGTCCTCACCCTCAACTTCGACGAAGAGCCGGATCTCAGCGACTGGTCCGCCGAAGGCATCTGGTTCGCCGCCCTCCAGAAGACCAGTGCCGCCCTCTTCCTCCTCGATCCTTCCACCGGCAACTCCCGCCGCGTCCTCGGCGGTGATGGTCTCGCCATCCTCGGCGGCTCGTTCACAAAGGACTTCAAGTCCGCCGCCGTCCTCGCCTTCAAGCCCAACGAATACCCCGAAATCTACGTCACCCCCATCGCGTCGCCCAACCCCCGAGCCATCACCGACAACCGCGCGCAGTACGCCCAATTCACGCCTGCCGATCGCGAAGTCATCTCCTGGAAATCCCGCGACGGAGCCGTCATCGAAGGCGTCCTCATCAAGCCCGCCGGCTTCACCCCCGGCCGCCGCTATCCGCTCCTCGTCGTGATCCACGGCGGTCCCACCGGTATCGACCGCCCCATGCGCGCCCCCGACCGCACCTACCCCATCGAACTCTTCGCCGCCAAAGGCGCCCTCATCCTTCGTCCCAACTACCGCGGCTCGGCCGGCTACGGCGAAGCCTTCCGTTCCCTCAACGTCCGCAACCTCGGCGTCGGCGACATGTGGGACGTCGAGAGTGGCGTCGACTATCTCATCCAACAGGGCCTCGCCGATCCCGCCAAGGTCGGAGCCATGGGCTGGAGCCAGGGCGGCTACATCAGCGCCTTCCTCGCCACCAATTCCAGGAAGTTCAAAGCCCTCAGCGTCGGCGCCGGCATCAGTGACTGGATGACCTACTACGTCAACACCGACATCCACCCCTTCACCCGTCAATACCTCAAAGCCACGCCCTGGGACGATCCTGCCATCTACGCCAAAACCTCCCCCATCACCAACATCAAACAGGCCGCCACGCCCACGCTGATCCAGCACGGCGAGAACGACCGCCGCGTCCCCCTGCCTAACGCCTTTGAACTCTACCAGGGCCTACGCGACACCGGCGTCGAAGCCCGCCTCGTCGTCTACCAAGGCTTCGGCCACGGCATCACCAAGCCCAAGCAGCAGCGCCACGTCCTCGAAGACAACCTCGCCTGGTTCACCCGCTGGATCTGGGGCGAGAAGTAAGCTCTCCTAGTGCCCCAGCACCGCATGCGGCTGGTACGGCTCCTCCAGCCGCCTCATCTCCTCCTCATCCAGCCGGATCGAGAGCGCCGCCACCGCGTCCTCCAAATGATGCATCTTGCTCGCCCCGATGATCGGCGCCGTCACGCCCGGCTTAGCCAGCAGCCATGCCAACGCGATCTGCGCGTTCGGCACGCCGCGCTTCTTCGCGATCTCCGTCACGCGCTCCACCACCGCGAAGTCCGACGCCTGGTAGTAGAGCTTGTGCGCAAACGCATCCGTCTTGCTCCGCACCGTCTCGCCGAAGTCCTGCGCCCGCCGGTTCCCGGCGAGGAACCCGCGCGCCAGCGGACTCCACGGAATCACGCCGATCCCTTCCTCCCGGCACAGCGGCAGCATCTCGCGCTCCTCTTCCCGGTAGATCAGGTTGTAGTGGTTCTGCATCGAAACGAACCGCGTCCTGCCTAGCCCATCGGCTAGGTACAGCATCTTCGCGAACTGCCACGCATCCATCGACGACGCGCCCACATACAGCGCCTTGCCCGCTCGCACCACGTCGTCCAGCGCCGTGATGATCTCCTCCATCGGCGTCTCCGTGTCCAGCCGGTGGATCTGGTAAAGGTCCACATAATCCGTCCCCAGCCGCCGCAGGCTCTCGTCGATCGCGTGCAGGATGTGCTTCCGCGACAGCCCGCGCTCGTTCGGCCCGTCGCCCATCGCCTGGAACACCTTCGTCGCGATCACCACCTGGTCCCGCTTTGGCGCGAACTCCTTCAACGCCCGCCCCAGGATCTCCTCGCTCACGCCCAGCGAATACATGTCCGCCGTGTCGAAGAAATTGATCCCCAACTCCAGTGCCCGCCGGAGGAACGGCCGGCTCTCTTCTTCCTCCAGTACCCACTCCCGCCACTTCTTCGAGCCGTAAGTCATCGCCCCCAGGCACAGCCTGGAGACCTTCATGCCCGCCGAACCCAGCTTGACGTATTCCATCTCTCAATTCTCGCCTGTCCGGCGAGGCGTAGGATATCAGCATGACTTCCCGCGAGCGCATCCTCGCCACTCTCAACCACACCCAGCCCGACCGCGTCGCCGTCGACCTCTCCTCCTACCGCTCCTCCGGAATCTCCGCCATCGCCTACCCCAAGCTCCGCGCCGCCCTCGGCCTGCCTCCGCGCCCCACTTACGTCTACGATCCCGTTCAGCAACTCGCCATCGTCCACGACGATGTCCTCGACGCCATCGGCGCCGACGCCATCGAGCTCGGCCGCGGCTTCTGCCTCGACGAAAAGTGGTGGGCCGACTGGACGCTGCCCGGCGGCGAACCCTGCAAAATGCCCGTCTGGGCCGTTCCTGAACGCGATAACAACGAGTGGGTCTACCGCAATCGAGACGGCCGCATCATGGCCCGCATGCCCGAAGGCTCACTCCACTTCGATCAAACCTGGTGGCCCTTCCTCGACGGTCCCGAAGATCTCGCCCGCATCGCCGATCTCTACCCCGATCACATGTGGACCGGCATCGCCTCGCCTCCCGGTCCTTCCGTCTCTTCCCCCCAGGAACTCGCCGCCGGCGCCCGTGCCCTGCGCGCCCGCACCGATCGCGCCATCGTCGGCCTGTTCGGCGGAAATCTCCTCGAAATGGGCCAGTTCTACTACCGCATGGACGGCTTCCTCATGATGCTCGCCGGCGAGCCCGAACGCGCCCACCGCTTCCTCGACGCCCTCACCGAAATCCACCTGGCCAACCTTGAGCGCTTCCTCAGCGCCGTCGGCGATTCCATCGATGTGATCGTCTTCGGCGACGACCTCGGCGCGCAGAACTGCCCGCAGATCTCCCCGCGTATGTACCGCGAGTTCTTCAAGCCACGCCACTCTCTGATGTGGAACCGGGCGAAGCAGCTCGCCCCCGTCAAGGTCATGCTCCACTGCTGTGGCGCCGTCCGCCCGCTAATGCCCGACCTGATCGACGCCGGCCTCGACGCCATCAATCCCGTCCAGATCAGTTGCCGCGGCATGGAAGCCGAAGGCCTCAAGCGCGATTTCGGCAACGCCATCACCTTCTGGGGCGGCGGCTGCGACACCCAGCGCATCCTGCCCAACGGCACGCCAGATGAGGTGCGCGCTCACGTCCTCGAACAATGCCGCCTGCTCGCCCCCGGCGGCGGCTTCGTCTTCCAGCAGGTCCACAACATCCTCGCCAACGTCCCGGCCGCGAACCTCCTGGCCATGTACGGCGCCGTCCGCGAATACGACCTGCAGCCCGCTTAGCTCAATCGCAGTGGAAGACCTCTTCCACTGCCAATGATGGTGGAAGACCTCTTCCACTGCTAATGATGGTGGAAGACCTCCTCCATGTTGGCCCACCACTCCCCCTCTGCCCGCGTCGCCAGCGGCTCCTGCATCGGCTTCATCCACGCCCACCACTCCTGCGTCTTCGCATCGGCCGCCATCTTTGCCATGTCGGCATCGAAGTCCGTCCCCACATACTCGAAGTAGCTGAACAGGAATCCGTCTTTGAGATAGATGGAGTAGTTCCGGATGCCGCACGCGGCGATCGTCTGGAGCACCTCCGGCCACACCGCCGCGTGTGCCTTCCTGTACTCCGCTTCGGCCTCCGGCCTCAACTTCAGAACCATGCCGTATCGCTGCATGGCTCAAAACATATCAGAGATTGCGCAGCACGAAGTTCACTAGTTGGTAGCCGTCCATGAACTTGAACGGGCTCTCGCCCAGCGTGTAGTGGCCGCACGGCAGCACCACTTCCTTGATGTCCAGCCCGTACTTCCGGCACATCACGATCGTCTCCTTCGACAGCTCCAGCGGAAACGTCGTGTCGTAGCGCGCGTACAGGAATAGCGACTTCTTCTTCTTCTCCGCGAACTTGTCGAAGTACGCCGTCGGGCTGATCGACATCCAGATCTGCCGCAGTCTTTCCAGATCCACGTGGCCCTCCAGGCCCTGCTTCACATGGATGGTCGAAAGCCCCGTCCACACCACGTCCGCGAAGTACGTCGAGCAATGGTTGAACGCGTTCACCCGTAGCCGCTCGTCGTGCGCGCTGGCCAGGAATGCGTAGCACGAGCCCAGGCTCGTCCCCACGATGGCGATCTTCTCCGCGCCCTGCGTCTCCAGCCAGTCCACCGCGCAGCGGATGTCCAACACCGCCTGCCGCGTGGCGTCGATCGTGCGCCCGATGTTTGAACTCACCGCATAGTCCGCCCGCTGCAGTTCCGCCGGCATCCGGTAGTCGTGGTACGGCAGGCTCAGTCGCAGCCCGCTCGCCCCAAACTTCTGGAATGCCTGCGCCAGTGCGTTGTGCGCGTCGTGCGGCGCGTTCCAGTGCGGCAGCACCAGCACCGCCTTCTTTCGATTCTTCCCCGGGAACCACTGCCCGTGGACCACGTTGTTCTCCGGGTACGGAGTCTTCACCATCGAGGTGAACCGCAGCAACTGGCCCGAGAGATGGAAGTCCTTTGGCGTGCTGTGACGGAAGTAGTCGTCGCTGTGCTCGATCGCTTCCCGGCTCAACGTGGTCAGCCACTGCTCCGGATCGTGCCCGTTCCTCGGCAGCCCCGCCGCCAGCGGCCAGCGCTCCGCCCAGTCGAGGCCCCACTCAAACGGCCTTACCACGCGGTTTGTCGCCGCAAAGCACAATCGTTCTTCCCACTGGTTCATCCAGCGGCCGTACAAGGACCCCAAAAACGCCATGATTGAAGGAAATTCCAGGTTACCACCCTGGAACTTAGTAAGGCAGGTCCGGGTAAGCCATGTCCAGGTAAGCAAAGTTCGGCGGCAGGATCAGCGCCGACGCGAACAAACCTGAAAGCACGCCCTTGCGCTCCCGGAAGTTCGCCCATTGGATGCCCGCGCTCTCCCCCTCGTCGGCGAAGAAGCCCACCCCGCCCTGCTTCAACTGCCCGTCAGTCCATTCATCCACTACCCGGCCGTCGATCAGCGTCGTGAAATGGTCGCCCACCGCCATCATCGCGATTCGGTAGTTCTTCTTCGTCTGCAGGGCTGTCGGCAGCGGCAACTCTACCCGCGCAAACTCACGGTTGTTCACGAATCCGTATCTGAGGATCGTTGAGCCGCCCGCCTCTCCTCGGCCCAGCAGGATTTTGGTCGCGTAGTACGACCTCGAGTCCTGCGCCCGGTACACCCAGCTCACGCCGCGCTTCTGGATCGCCGCCTCGAACTCCATCTCGTAGTCTTTCGAGTTCAGTGTCGGCTTCCACAACCGCAGCTTGCCCGGCTGCACCATCCCGTCCCGCTTCAGCCATCCCGTCGCCGTACCCGTCCAGTCGACGTCCGATTTCTGCGAATCCCACTTCGCGATCACCGGCTTCTCGCCCGGCATGTGCTTCTCCAGCCAGCCCGCGATCCCATCCTGCCCTGGCAGGTTCTTTCCCTTCTCGCCCCCACCGGGATTTACCAGCGGCACCGCCCGCGCCAGCGGACTGGCTCCGCCCGCCTCCGGCGAACTGTCGGGAAACAGAATCCGCGCCACCACCATCGCACCCAGCAAGCCCGTCACCAGCCCCGCTACCAGTACGTTCGACGCCTTCCCATGCGGCTTGTTCGCCTGCTCGTGCGCCGCCTGCCAGAACGGATCCACCTCAAACTCCGCGTCTCTCACCAGCGATGCGGATGCACGCGGACCACGCCTCCTGCAGTTCTCACTACAGAACTCGGAATCCGTGAGCTGTCTCAGCGGACTGATCGCCCGCCCGCAGCGCTGGCATCGCATCTAGAGCCTCTCCGTTCTACCCGCATCGTAGCAGCCGCTTGCGGGTTTGTTGCCTGTTAGGTGAAATTCCCCTAACCCCTGAGGTTTCCCACCGTCCAGTTCTTTCCTCTGTCTTCTCCAATTTGCCGTTTCATCCCTGCCACTGTGCCCGGCCCGCGCCTCGACGGCCCAACTCCAGGCCGAACAGGCACACGTGGTCGAAAGCCCAAAGGCTGACGGCCCGCATGCCAAGTTCCTGAGCACGTTCAATCTCCCTCATCCACGGATAACCGCCGCGGAAGATGGCGATCATCGCCCGCACCGATTCCGCTGGCCATCCCAGGGTCAGTGGGAATTCCAGACACTCTCTCGATAGATCTGCGTTTCTCGACCATACGCCGAAATCTAGAGCTTCAACCTTGAATCGGTCGAAGCCGGAAGAAACTTTAGACTCCCATTCGACAGGAAGATTCACAAAACGATTCAGCCTCCCGCCCAACTGGTGCACTCCCTCCGGTTCCGGGTGGTTCACGTCGTACGGGAATAGCAGCTCGAATCGCGCCGCGGGGTAAGCGCTCCGCACGTGTTCCATCAGCGCATCTGCATAGTTCTTCAACCGGTTCCGCAGGAAACGGGCATCCGCGCCCCCATTCACTCCGGGGTCGTCCACCGGTCTCCGGAACACAAACAGGGGCCGCCCCAGCGCCGCCTCCGCCGCCGCGGCGGTCTCTCCGTCGTAAAATCCCATCCCGCCTTCGTCCGCCTGCGCGTTGTAGTTGCTGAAGTACCACCAGGTGAACTCTCCGCACTGCAGCTCCGGCGTCAGCCCGGCCGCCGCCATCATCTCCGCCACCTCCAGAAACGCCCGCTTCTGAAACTCGAGCGCCGGCCCGCTGAAGGCGCAGTGCGTCGATCTCAATCCTCCAAACCCCATGTCCGTGAGCACCGCCTGGCCGTCGGGAAATCGCGCCGCCATCTCCTCCGGCGGGTTCACCAACTCCATAGACATCGCTGCCGTCACCGCACGCCCCTTTTGCGCACACAGCCGGAACAGGTCCTCATGCCAAGCTCTCGCCCCCGCGTTCAGGCACCGCTCCGCGCCCACATCCACCCGCCATTCTCCCATCGCTCCGCCCCCCAGCACTCCGCCGCCGGTAGCCGTCCCGCTGGAGCCCTCCGCCCGCTCCACCGTCACCTTCACCGGGTAGCTGTAAGCCGACTCGGCCGAGCGAGCCGTCAGCAGCAGCCTCCCGCTCTCCGCCCGGGCCCACACGCCCACCATCGTCGCGTTCACCACCATCTCGAAGTGGCGCGCCACGCTGGCTGCCCTCTCCTTGAGCAGCACGCTCTTGCCCAGCCTCTGCGAACCGATGTCGATAAACACCTGGTCGCCCGCCGCGAACTCCCCTTCGAACTCGATCGCCATCTGCGGCATCGAGCCGTTCACCCGCCGCCGCTCGTTCCACCACAGAATGCCCAGATACTCGTTCAGTGGCCCCGCGCAGCCCAGTTTCTCCAGCATCCACAGGATCCTGGCCGGCGGCAGCTTGTACGTATGGTCTGTCGAATAATCCAGCGCCGGCGTGGCAAACTCCTCCGCCTCCTCCGCCTCCGGAACGTCCCCCGCCACCACCGCTTCCGCCCCGATGAAGTAGAACGGCCCGTCCCCCTGCGCCGTCAGCCGCAGCGTGTGGTCGCCCGCCGCCACGCCCTCCGCCACTTTGCGCCGCGTCACCACCGCCGTGTCCGCCGCCAGCCTGCAGTCGAGTACTCCTCGCGGCTCTCCATCCAACTCCACCGCCGCCTGCCCGCGGTCCGTATACAGCGAACTCCACACCCACACCTCGTGCGGCTCTGAACAGTGGTATTTCACCGTCATCGTCGAGCCCGGCTGCCAGCTCACCATTGCGTTGTTGCCCAGGTAGAACCCGTTCTCCAGGCTCCACCATCCCGTCTGCTCACAGCGCGCGTCCAAAGCCTGCACCAGCGTGCTCCCCGGCCCGGCCACGCGCAGACGCCTCCGCTCCTCCGGCCCGCTCAGGCTCCAGTTGGAGAACACAGCCTGCCACTCTTCCCCCACGTATTCGCCGCCATCGGCCAATCGCGGCGCCAGCGTCAGCCACATCCTGCGGATATCGGCCAGCCCCAGGCGCGTGAAGTCCAGCGTCACCCGCAGCGCCGCCGAAGACGTGCCGCCGCTGAAGCGAGCTTCCGCGGTCGCCTGCAGCCGCGAGTTCTTTGCCACCGAGTAGATCCCCAGGAAGTTCGCATCATAACCGCCGCTCGTCGTCGTGATCCGCAGCGTGGTTCCATCGGCCTCCGCCCGCAGCCCGAACGGCGCCGCCGTTCCATAGTCCGCGCTGTTGATCTGCGCGCACAGCGCCCGGCACACCGTGGTCGCCTTCACGTGATACAGATTCTCGCTGAGGTTCCCGCTGGCGCTCACCTCCACCGTCGCGCCGGTGTCCAGCTTGCGCGTCACGCGCACGATATAGGGCTCTTCGCCCGTCGTTGCGCTCACTTCCGGGTCTGCCGTGAAGCCGGCCGCAGTCCCGTTGATCTGCGAGATCAGCGTCGCGGCGATCCCGGTCGAGGTGTCGTTCTCCTGTTCCACGTAAGCGTAGGCGCGGTCGCGCACAATGATCGAGTGGATCTGCCCCGGCCCGCTGGCGAAGAACGCATACTCGGTCCGCACCTTGCCCGGCACCGTGTAGTCGAACGCCATGTTCTGATACCACAGCGTCACGCGGTCCCAGGCGTCCAGGTTTTCGCCCTCGATCCTTACCGTCGCCGAGGCGGGATTGTCGGGCGTGCCGATCGCCTCGGCATAGTCGGATAACCTCACGCGTGAAGCCGCGCCGTTCGATGCGACGACGTCCAGGTAGGGCCAGTCGATCGTCGGATACTTGCGCGAGTTCAGCGGCATCAGGTTCTCGTAAGCCACGTCGAACCGCAGCGTCAGCCCGGAGAAATCCGTGTCCGGCAGGTATTTCAGCCGCGGATGCTCGAAGAAGTTGTCCGAGTCGTAGAGCACGACCACCGCGAAGTCCGCCGCGTCCCGGAAGTTGCCCGATACCGTGAAGCCCTCCGGCGTCGCCGAATGCACCGCGGCCGATGCCCCCAGGTGGTCAAAGCCCCGCAGGTGCACCGTGCGGTCCGGTTGAAGTTTGTAGATGCGTTCAGCCATAGTCGTCCATCCGCCCAAAACACTAAGTCCGCCGCCGCGGCCGCCGTTCCATCGCCGCCCCCGAACCACCGCCATCTCCTTGGCGCCAAAGCCACTTAAAAAATCCGCTACTTTTGAAATGGTGTCTCCGCACGTCTCCGAAAACGCTGTCCTCAGCCGCCTGAACCTCGATCCCGCCTGGGCCGTTTACGCCCTGGCCGACCTCGAACCCGCCCTTGCCCGCCACTGCCGCTGGACTCTGCCCGACGCCAGTCCCGACGCCATCGCCCTCCTCTACTGCGCCTTCGAGACGCCCATCTTCTGGGCCAACGCCCACCCCGGTCAGCTCGCTCCCTTCGCCGCCGAACTCTTCCAAGCTCCCGCTCTCATCCTCCAGATCCGGCCCGATCTCGTCCCGCTCATCCAGGCCCATTACGGCGAGGTCACCCTCCAGCCCATGTGGCGCATGAACCTCACCCTGGACCACTTCCAGCCCGCGCCGGCAACACCTGAGGATCGCCGCCTCCATCCCGCCGATCTGCCCGCCCTCGAAGCGCTCTACGCCGATGGCATCGATACTCACGAGCAACCCGACTTCTTCCACCCGCAAATGCTCGCTTCCGGCCTCTTCTACGGCGCTTTCGAGGGCGGCGAACTGGTGGCCGCTGCCGGCACCCATGTGCTCTCCCGCCGCTACTCCGCCGCCGCCGTCGGCAATGTCTACACCCGCCGCGACGCCCGCCGCCGCGGCCACGCCGCCCGCCTCACCTCCTGCGTCGTGGCCGGGCTCCAAAGTTCCGGCATTACCACCGTCGCCCTCAGCGTCAAACACCACAACCCGGCCTTCACCGTCTATGAAAAACTCGGCTTCCGCGCCCACTGCCGGTTCTACGAAGGCCACGCCCGGCGCTGACCGCGCGCGTTTTCCACAGCCCCGGCACAGTCCAAACTATTGCAGCGCCAAGGCCTGATTTTTCGGCTTGCGCCCTGTATCCCCTCCGGCGTTACCCTGGAAAACGTCCCCGAGATGTCCACCCAGGCTCAGACCGACCCCTCCTTCGAGCGAGGACTGCCCTCCAACATCTATGCCGAGCGCATGGTGCTCGGCTCCATTCTGCTCAACGGCAACGCCTTCGTCACCGCCGCCTCCTCACTCTCGCCCGACGACTTCTCCATCGACAAGCACCGCCGCATCTTCCAGCGCATGCTCGACCTCCAGAACCGCGACGAACGCATCGACCGCGTCACCGTCGCCAACGAGCTCATGCGCCACAACGAACTCGAGAGCGTCGACGGCCTCGCCTACCTCGCCTCCCTCGACGAAGGCCTCCCCGAGATCTACCACCTCGAGAGCTACATCGCCATCGTCCGCGACAAGAGCCTCCTGCGCCAGATGATCTTCTCCGCCCAGGAGACCATCCACCGCTGCATGCTCGCCGAGGACGATCCCGCCCTCATCCTCTCCTCCGCCGAAGAAGGCCTCCTCAAGCTCGGCGAGTCCCAGGCCAAGAACACCCTCGTCAGCGCCCAGCAGGTCTTTGACGGTGAAGAGGGCGGCGTCAATGCCTTCCTCGACCCGGCCCGCCGCGTTCAGGGCACCGGCACCGGCTTCCTCAAGTTCGACGAGATGACCGGCGGCATGCGCCCCGGAGAACTCATCATCCTCGCCGCCCGCCCCGCCATGGGCAAGACCGCCCTGGCCCTCAACATGGCCATGCACGTCGCCACCAACAAACGCCAGCCCAAGGCCGTGGCCGTCTTCTCTCTGGAAATGTCCAAGCAGTCGCTGCTCACCCGTCTCATCTGCTCGCTCGGGCGCGTCGATCAGCAGCGTTTCCGCTCCGGCTACCTCGACCGCGACGAGCGCGCCCGCCTTGGCGCCGCCGCCGCCGATCTCTACGAGGCCCCCATCTTCATCGACGACACCTCCGGCACCACCCTCATGGACATCAACGCCAAGCTGCGCAAGCTCAAGGCCACCATGCCCTATGAGCTCGGCCTGGTCGTGGTGGACTACCTCCAGCTCATGCCCGCCCCCTCGTTGGGCCGCAACTCCAACCGCGTCCAGGAAGTGGGCGCCCTCTCCCGCGGCATGAAGCTCATGTCCAAGGACCTCAGCGTCCCCTTCCTCGTCCTCTCCCAGTTGAGCCGCGCCCCTGAGCAGCGCATCGGCGACCACCGCCCCCAGCTCGCCGACCTCCGCGAATCCGGCTCCATTGAGCAGGACGCCGACATGGTCGCCTTCATCTTCCGCCCCGAAGTCTACCAGCGCGACCGCGAAGACCTCCGCGGCCAGGCCGAACTCATCCTCGCCAAGCAGCGCAACGGCCCCACCGGCAAGATCAACCTCGTGTTCCTGCACCAGTACACGAAATTCGAAAACCCGGCCGAAGTCTTCGACGAAGAACCCCCGCCGGCGTAGTCACCGGCAGGCCTCGTCCGTCACCCTGTGCCGGTACTCGAACATCCGCCGCAACTGCCACCGCGCCAGCCAGCCCAGTAGCCAGTCCACCAAACGTCCCCCCGGCAGAGAAAACTCCACCCGGTCCGTCAACCGGCACAGTTCCGGCCCCAGCGCATCAAACTCGTGCCGGTGCCGCCAGGTGCGGAACGGTCCCCGCTCCTGCACATCGGCAAACAGCCCATTCTTGCTGTATTCCGTGTGCCGCGCCACCCAGCGTTGCCTGATCGGCCCCAGCCGCAGCTCCAGTTCCACCAAGGCCCCCGCCGCCAGCCCGCCCTCCCGGCGGACCACCCGCGCGTCCTGCCACGGCGGCAGCAGCCGCTGCAATGCGTCCGCGCTCTCATGAAACGCAAAAACCCGCTCCACCGGCGCACCGATGATTGAACTCCAAACGAACTGCATGCGCCTTTCAGACGCTCGGTGCCGGCAGCCGGTTTTAGAAATGCACCCCCGGCCTGCCTCCCGGGCTGCCTTCGCCCCGGTAAACTGGTGCTGCGAGACTCTTCATGAAAGCACTACTGCTCCTGTTGGCCGCCGTCGCGCTGGCCGTGCCTGTCGATGCCCAATCCGTGGTCCGCGAGAACATTGAGTGGCTGGACGTGTGGATCCCCAACACCAACGACCACGCCCTGCCGCGCGTCCTCCTCGTCGGCGACTCCATCACCCGCGGCTACGGCCCCATCGTCGAAAAGCAACTCAAGGACAAGGCCTACGTCGCCCGGCTCGCCACCTCGAAGAGCCTCGGCGATCCAGCCCTGCTCGATCAGGTGGCGCTGGTCCTGCGCGAGCACACCTTCGACATCATTCACTTCAACAACGGAATGCACGGCAGCGGCTACACCGAGGAGGCCTATGCCGCCGCGTTGCCCGAATTGCTGGCCACGCTGCGCAAGCAGGCGCCGCGCGCCAGGCTGATCTTCGCCACCACCACCGACGTGCGCGAGAAGAACAACCTCGACAAAGTGGATCCCAAGACGGACCGCATGATCCAGCGCAACAAGCTGGTCTCTGAGTTCGCCGGCCGCGAAAAGATTCCCGTGGACGATCTCTTCGCCGCCATCAAGGACCACCCCGAACTCCACGCCCCCGACGGCGTCCACTTCAACCAGCAGGGGTCCGCCGCGCTGGCCGCCCAGGTGGTGGAGGCCGTTTCGAAACTCCTGCCGTGAGTGCCGGCCCCGCTAGAATGGCTAGTAGCATGGCCGGCGCCGCAAATCAGAACTGCCCGCTCGAAGCGCGCGGCCTCACCAAGGCCTACCGCAGCGGCGAGGCTGAGTTGATTGTCTTTGAGGAGCTGAATCTGCGCCTGGAGGCCGGCGAACGAGTGGCGCTCACCGGCGAGAGCGGCACCGGCAAGTCCACTCTCCTGCACCTGCTGGGTCTGCTGGACGAGCCCAGTGACGGTCAGGTCCTGGTGGGCGGCACGGAGACGCGCGGCCTGGCGGAGGCTCCGCTGGCCGCCCTGCGCAACCGCGAAATCGGCTTTGTTTGGCAGATGAGCACGTTGCTCAAAGAGTTCACCGCGCTTGAAAACGTCATGATGCCGCTGCTCATTCGCGGTGACAAGCGCGAAGCCGCCGCGGAAGCCGCCCGTGCGCGTTTGGAAGACGTTGGGCTCTCCGAACGCTGGCATCACCTGGCCGGCGAACTCTCCGGCGGAGAGCAGCAGCGCGTGGTGCTGGCGCGCGCCCTGGCCGGCCGGCCGCGCATTCTGCTGGCCGACGAGCCCACCGGCAATCTCGATGAGCGCACCGGTGTGCACATCATGGAACTGCTGGAGAACGTGCATGAAAAGCATGCTCTGGCCACGCTCTATGTCACTCATAACCCGGCATTTGCCTCCCGGGCGCACCGGGTGCTGGAGCTGCGTGGCGGGCTCCTCCACGAGAGCCGCCGCACTTAGAACTCCCGTCCTGGACCGGCGGAAGAAAATCCAGCCGCGCATTCCGGCCCCGCCGCATCTTACAATTAGAACAAGGCGCGCTACCGTTGTTGAGCGCGCGGGAGTTGGCGCGGGCCCCGGTCTGGCCGGCGCGGGGAAGTCTGGGCAACTGGAATCTCGCCCGGATTTCACGAGAGGCGCGAACTTATGTTTGAACGATATACGGAAAAGGCGAGAAGGGTGATCTTCTTCGCCAGGTATGAGGCCAGCCAGTTCGGCAGCCCGTACATCGAAACCGAGCATCTGCTGTTGGGACTGCTCAGGGAAGACAAAGCTCTGGCCAACCGCTTTCTGCGGAGCCAGGCCAACATCGAGTCCATTCGCAAACAGATCGAGGCACAGACCACGGCGCGCGAAAAGGTGCCCACCAGCGTCGACCTGCCTCTCAGTACCGAGTGCAAGCGCGTCCTTGCCTATGCGGCCGAAGAGGCCGAACGGCTGGGCCACAAGCACATCGGAACGGAGCACCTGCTGCTCGGCCTGCTGCGCGAAGAGAAGGCGTTCGCCTCAGAGATCCTGCAGGAGCGCGGCCTGCGTCTGAACCAGGTGCGCGACGAGATCGCCCGCGCCACCTCGGAGAAGACCACCGCCAGCCGCCCGAAGGAATCCAGCCTGCTGAGCGAGTTCAGCCGCGACCTCACGCAGTCCGCCGCCGACGGCAACCTCGATCCGCTCATCGGCCGGGATTACGAACTCGAGCGGGTGGTCCAGATCCTCTGCCGCCGCACGAAGAACAACCCCGTGCTCATCGGCGAGCCGGGCGTCGGCAAGACAGCCATCGTCGAGGGCCTGGCGCAAAAGATCGCCGAAGGCGACGTGCCCAGCTTCCTCGCCGACAAGCGCATCCTGGCATTGGACCTCAGTCTGATCGTCGCCGGCACCAAGTACCGCGGCCAGTTTGAAGAGCGGCTCAAGACCATCATGAAGGAGCTGATGGAGAATCAGAACGCCATCATCTTCATCGACGAACTGCACACCCTGGTGGGCGCGGGCTCAGCCGAAGGCTCGCTCGACGCTGCCAACATCCTCAAGCCCGCGCTCAGCCGCGGCGAGATCCAGTGCATCGGCGCCACCACGCCGGGCGAGTTCCGCAAGTCCATCGAGAAGGACCGTTCGCTCGAACGCCGCTTCCAGGCTGTGAAAGTGCCGCCGCCCAGCGAAACGGACGCCTGCAAGATCCTGTTCGGCATCAAGGAGCGCTACGAGAAGTTCCACGCCGTGGCCTATACCGACGAGGCCATCGAGACGGCGGTTTACTCCTCCAGCCGCTTCATTGCGGATCGCTACCTGCCGGACAAGGCCATCGACCTGATCGACGAAGCGGGCGCGCGTGTGAAGCTGAAGCAGACCACGCTGCCGCCGGAGATCAGCGAGATCCAGAAGCGCGTGAAGTTCATCGTTCATCGCATGGAAACCGCCATCGCCAATCACGAGTTCGAAAAGGCGCGTTTTTATAGCGATGAAGAGCGGAAAGAGCGCGAAAACCTGCGCGTTCTGCGCGAAAAGTACAACCTGGACGACAGTTCCACGGGCATCGTGGACAAGGAAGACATCGAGGACGTGGTGGCCCGCTGGACCGGCGTCCCGATGACGGCGATCAAGGAAGAAGAGGTCGCCAAGCTGCTGCGCATCGAAGTGGAGCTGCACAAGCGCGTCATCAGCCAGGAGAAGGCCATCAATGCCTTGGCCCGGGCCATCCGCCGTTCGCGCGCGGGCCTGAAGTCGCCCAAGCGGCCGGCCGGTTCGTTCCTCTTCCTCGGACCCACGGGCGTGGGCAAGACGGAGGTGGCGCGGGCGCTGGCGGAGTTCCTCTTCGGCAGCGAGAAGTCATTGATTCGCTTCGACATGTCGGAGTACATGGAGAAGCACTCGGTATCGAAGCTCATCGGTTCGCCTCCGGGCTACGTGGGCTACGAAGAGGGCGGCCAGCTCACCGAGCGCGTGAAGCGCAACCCTTATTCGATCATCCTTCTGGACGAGATCGAGAAGGCCCATCCGGACATCTACAACATCCTGCTGCAGGTGTTTGAAGACGGCCAGTTGACCGACGGCCTCGGCAACACGGTGGACTTCAAGAACACCATCATCATCATGACCTCCAACCTGGGGGCGCGGTTCCTCGACAAGAAGGGCCAGCTCGGCTTCTCCGCCCAGCAGGCCGGGGGCACCCCGCAGAAGGTGGAGGAGATGGTGCAGGCCGAAGTGAAGCGGGCCTTCAATCCGGAGTTCCTCAACCGCCTCGACGAAGTGATCCTGTTCACCTCTCTGGCGGAGGACGATCTGATCCAGATCATCGACCTGATGGTGGGCCAGATCAACGTGAACCTGGAAGCCAAGCAGATCAAGATCCGCCTGGCGCCGGAGGCGTCGAAGTACATTCTGGAGAAGACCTGCACCGACCGCAGCTATGGTGCGCGTCCGCTGCGCCGGGCACTGCAGAAGTACATCGAGGATCCGCTGTCCGAAGCGCTCATCCAAGGCTCGCTGGTGCGCCCGGCGGAATACGAAGTGTACCTCGGCGAGACCGGCATCTTCTGCCGCCAGATCGGCGGCGAAAGCGAAGTGGCCACGGTGGGCGCGGGCCTGGGCGGAGGCGAAGCGATCTCGCTCTACCCGTTCTAACGCGATCGATGGAATGAAAAAGGCCGCCCCGCGGGGCGGCCTTTTTCTGATTTCCTGGCGCCGGTCAATCGGTCATGTCGGTGAAGGCCCGGCGGGCGAGCAGAACGGAGCCCACCAGCAGCGCGAGCTTGACCCAGGTTTCCCGTGCGCCCCAATCCACTGGCGGCAGTTGGAGATACGGGTTGGGCTCTTCCGGCGGTGGGGGCTGTTCCTTTACCAACGCCTGCGGCTCCACCGTGGAGGGTGGCTCGTAGTTGGTCCCTTGCCCCGAGGATCTACCCTGGGCGAACAGCGGTAGAGCCGTTCCGGCCATAGCAACCAGGCTGAGGACCAAAACCAATTTGCGCAACAACATCCGCAAACTATCATCCTAGCCGAGAAACTCGCGGCCGTGCAGTAGGATAAATCGCCCAGCCCTGGAACCGGGTGGAGTGGAGTTACTACGAAAGAGGCCTTCAGGTGAGCAACGCCGGATCGCAGCTTCACTTGGGCAGAGCATCGAGCCGGTCCTGGGTGGAGCGGATCGAGGGGGAGGCGGCGGGATAGATCTGGCGCCGGAGCGCGAGCACCCTTTCGAGGATGGCCCGTCCTTTGGCGGAATCGCCCAGGCGAGCTACGAGAGTGCCGTATTCATCCAGGGCGGCGAGCGTGAGAGGACTCTGAGCGCCCCAGCGCGGCTCGGCCAAACGGTAGGCCTGTTCGGCGAGGCTGGCGGCCTCTTCCCAACGGCCGAGGGCGGCGGAGACCCGCGCCGCGCTCACGAGCGACCAGGCGGTCTCCCAGGGATAGACCTCCAGCCCCAGCGGCAGAGATTCCCGCGCCTGCTGCAGAGTGGCATCCGCTTCCGGCAACCGGTTGAGCCGCATCAGAGCTTCGGCATGAAGGGCTCTCACGATCGCCAGAGGGCCCGCGCGGATGCCCTGCGTATAGGCGGATTGACAACGGGCGGCGGCTTGCTTCGGGCGGTTGAGGCCGAGATAGACTCGGGCCTGCCGCACAGCGGCCACCAGGGTGCCCGGGCCTGTGCGCTCGGAAGCCTTCAGCATGGACTCGGCATTCTTCAGGTCGCCCAGTTCGGAGTAGGTCTCGGCCAGAGCCGCGATGGCCATGCCGCCATAGGGGAAAGGCAGGTCGGTGGCGCCGGGCAGCAGGTCTCTCAGCGCTTCCGCGAACCGTCCGCTGTGTAGGGCATCCACGCCGTCCCTGTATTTACGGAATTGGATGGGGACATCGGGAGGAGCGCCGGGCAGGCTGCCGCCGAGGACCAGCAGAGCCGCAACCGTGTGGAGCATTTGGAATGGCATGGTGTCGGCGCCAACCGGCTAATTCTGGCGGGCCTGCGGGACGGCCGCGGCAGGCTGCTTCTTTCTTGGTGGAATGCCCTTGGGGTGGCAGTCGAGGCACTTCACGGTGTGGATGTTGTGCTTGGAGGCGGGTTTGGCGAACGTCGTATCCATCTTCTCCACGTCGATGCCGCAGTTGGAGAGGCGCGGGTGGCAGTTGGCGCAGGAGGCGCGGGTGGTTTGGCGGTGCTTGTCGTGGCAGGCCAGGCAACTGAGGCCTTCGTGGACGCCGATGGGCGTGCGGTCGTCGCCGGAGAAGACCTGGCCGGTGGGGAGCGGCGCGTGGCACTGATAGCAGAGCGCCTGGCGCTGGTCCGGGCTGATTTTCACGGGGCGCTCGCCGTCGCGCATGAGCGGCAGCGGCAGTAGCGCCACGGAGACCGGAGCCATCTCGCGGCGGTCGAAGAAGGCCAGCGAGGGGCGGAAGATCTCCTGTCGGTTGCCGAGCGTCTTGGCCTCCAGGCGGCGCTGCTCCAGGCGGTGGCCGGTGCGGTGCATGGCGTGGCAGGAGAGGCAGGGGATGACGGGCTGATCGGAGAGTTCGGCGCGGCGCAGGGTCCAGGGGCCCTGGTTGTTGAGCGGGGCGACGAGGTCGCGGATGCCGCCGTCGAAGTGGGCGCCGTGGCAGCGCAGGCAGTCGTCCATCAGATGGCGGGTGGAGTTGTGTTTCTGGTCGAGGAAGATGTTCTTGTAGGCGATGGCGTGCGGGCTGGTGGACCAGGCGGCGAACTCCTGCTGGTGGCATTTCTGGCAGCGCGGGATGATGGCAAAGACATCGGCGGGGCGCAGGCCGGGCTTCTCGGCGATGTTGCCCTGGAGGTGGTCGTAGACGCGGCGGGCGTTGGTGAGGTGGAAGTTGGGGTCGGTGGTCAGCGCGTCTCCATGGCAGGCCGAGCAGGGGATGTTGCGATGCGTGGAGGCCTGCCATTTGCCCACGGGGCTGCCCATCTCATGGCAGCGGGCGCAGGCATCCGGTCCGCCGGCCTCATAGACGAAGCTGGCGGCGGGGACCATCAGGAGGACGGCGGCGCAGAAGACGAGAACAACGATGGCGGCCTTCATGAGCGCTTGGCCTCCTTGGCGATGTGCTGGCCGGCGCGGAAAGCGAGGGCCATGATGGTGAGGACGGGGTTGAAGCCGCCGTTGGTGACGTGGACGCTGCCGTCGACGACGTAGACGTTATCGACGTCGTGGATGCGCAGGTTGCGGTCCACCACGCTGGTCTTCGGATCGGTCCCCATGCGGCAGGTGCCGGCCAGGTGCTGGCCGCCGCTGATGCCGGGGCCGGCCTTCTTCTGCCAGGTTTGGATGGCGCCGGAGGCCTTCAGCCACTGTTCGGCCTTGGCCGCCATGGCGTTGCCGATTTCAATCGTGTGGGGGTGTTTGTAGCCGGAGAAGCGCGCGACGGGGATGCCGAAGCGGTCGCGCACGTTGGGATCGACCTTGACGCGCGCGTCGAAGATGGGCATCTCCTGGGTGGGGCCCTGCACGGCGACGGCGCGGCGATAGAACTTGCGGACAAAGTCCTTGTGGGCGGCGCCCCAGCGGGGCAGTCCGGGTGGGCGGAAGCTGCCGATGAACTGGTAGGGCAGGCGGATGAACTCGTTGGCGAGCATGGCGCCGCCGGCCAGGCCTTCGTTGCCGTGGTTGTAGTCGCAGATGGCGATGCCGGCGCCGGGGCCGATGTCGTCGTAGGTCTCTTCGTCGAAGAGGCCGAGGGCGCCGGTGTAGGTATGGCCCTGGAGATTGCGGCCCACCCAGTCGTGGCGGTTGCCGAGCCCTTCGGGGAAGAGCTTCGATTTGGAGTTCAGCAGCAGGCGTGCGCTTTCGACGGCGCTGCCGGAGACCACCACCACATCGGCGGGCTGCTCCCAGAGGCTGCCGCCGTTGTCGAAGTAGGCGACGCCGGTGGCGCGGCCGCGCTCGTCGACGAGCACCTCCTTCACGTGGCATCCGGTCCGGAGATCGAGGTTGCCGGTGGCGAGGGCGGCGGGCAGGACGGTGTTCTGGGTGCCGCACTTGGCGTCCACTTCGCAGGCGAAGCCGACGCACCAGCGGCAGCGCATGCAGGCCGGGCGCCCGCGATAGGGCACCGAGTTGCGCAGCATGGGGATGTGGAAGGGATGCAGTCCGAGCGATTTGGCGCCTTTTTCGAGGATGGCGTGCTCCCGCGTGGCGGGCAGCGGCGGCATGGGGAGGTCGCGCTTGCGCGGGCCTTTGAAGGGATCGGTGGAGACATCGCCGGAGACGCCGATCTCCCATTCGGCCTGTTCGTAGAACGGCTCCAGGTCGTCGTAGGAGATGGGCCAGTCTTCGAGGGTGGAGCCTTCGAAGGCACGGGGGACCTTGGCGGAGTAGACGCTCCGCATGCGGAAGTCGTTGGGCTGGAAGCGCCAGGCCATGGCGCCGTAGGAGAGGGTGCCGCCGCCGACGCAGGCGGCGTTGTTGTTGTAGCCGGGGCCGGAGGGCTCGACGATGCGGAGTTCGCCGTTGGCGCCTTCAATGACGCGCGGATTGCCGTCGTCTTCCGGGCCGAAGGGATGGCCCAGAACGGTGGTGCGCTGATTGCGGAGGTCGTCTTTGTGGCAGTCGGCGGCGGTGCGCCACTGGCCGCGTTCCAGGAGAACCACCTTCCAGCCGGCGGTGGCGAGTTCCTTGGCGACGATGGGGCCGCCGGCGCCGGCGCCGATGATGACGGCGTGGACCTTGGGGAGTGCCATCAGCCTTGCACCGGTCCCTTCTGGAGAAAGGTGTCATGCACGCCGTAGTGCTGGCGGCCACGCACGGGCATGGGCGGGACGCCGATCATGTGCCAGGAGGCGTAGTCCTTATTCCCGCCGTGGCGCGGGTTGCCGTAGAAGCCCTGCATGGCGTGATCGAGAACCATGTTGAACGCGGACTTGCCACCGTCGGAAAAGAGCGCCTTGTCCACCGCGCCCTGCTCGAGTTGGGCAGCGATGGCGGTGCGGGCTTCGAAAGAGAGTGCTTCAAAGGAGGGCGCGCCGCGCTGCGCGGCGAGCCGGCTGAGGGCGGCCAGGGCGGCGCGATAAGCGGGCTGGAGTTTGCGGAGCTTGGAGCGAGTGAGTTGGATGTCAATGTAGTTCACGACTCCGGCCTGGCGTGCGCCGGGGTCCTGGTCCGCCGGGATCAGGACATCGAGCCAGGCGTCGAGAGCGGCAGCCTCTTCGGGCGTAAAGAAGCGGAGGGAAGAGGACTTTCGCGAGCAGGCGGTGGTGGCGGCTGCCGCGGTGGAGAGAAAGATTCTGCGTTTCAGATCGCAACCTCCGGAGATTGAATCCAGAGGCATCATATCCGCAGGCCGAAGGTTGCGGCAACGGGCGGCGGGCGCGTGACGGCCCGCCAACCGCTGCCGTTGTGAGCTATGCCAGGCCGAGGGGCGCGGCCATGGCGGAGAGGGCGGGTCCATAGGCCGGGAGGCAGGCGGCGATCTGCGCGGCGTGGGCGGCGATCCACGGGTCGGCACCAGGGCCAGGCTGGAGGGCGTTCTCGACGCCGTGGAGCTGGCGCCAGGCGGGCAGCCAGCGGTCGTTGTAGGCGTTGAGGATCCGCGGATCGGCGCCGCCGCGCAGGATGGAAGCGAGGGTGGAGGCGAGGTCGGCGCCTTCAAACAAGCCGAGGTTCATGGAGTGGATGCCGGCCGGGCCGGCGAGGTGGGCGGAGTCTCCGGCGAGCCAGAGCGGGCCGGCGCCGTAGCGGGTGGCGAGGCGATGCTCGAAGCGGACCACGATGCGCCAGGAGAGCTTGTCGATGGAGCCCTGGAACCAGGGGGCGCGGTTGGCGAGCAGCGCGCGGAGGTTGTTTTCGTCGAGGACCGGGGCGCTCTCTCCGCGCGACATCAGCACGCGGTCCTTGGAGCGCTCGCTGGGGAAGTCGCCGAAGCCGGCGTTGCGCAGGCTCTCGTTGCGGCGGTCGACATCGGGATCGGCGAAGTTCGGCAGTTCGAAGCTCCAGCGGCAGTTGCCGCCGGGCAGCGGCCAGAGGACGTCGGCTGTGTTTTCATCGAGGGCGACGCGCACCTCGTGGTTCAGATCGGCGTCGGACTTGAATTCGAAGACGGCGTAGTATTGAGGCGGCGCGAGGGAGGGGAACTCCGGGTTGAGCGCGCGGCGCACGCGGGAGTTGTAGCCGTCGGCGCCGACGACGAAGCGGGGTTCGAGGTCGAACGACTTGGCGACCACCCATTCGGTGTGGGCGACGATGTAGCCGCGGGACTCCTTCTCGAACTTCTGAATGGTGACCCTGGCGTGGTCGTCCATGGCTTCGATGTTGGCGGCCTCATGGCGCCAGCTCACTTTGACGCCGGCGTTTTCGAGCTCGGATTCCAGCAGGTTTTCGATGTTGTCCTGGCGCAGAACGGCCAGGCTGGCATCCGGCGAGCCGACGGTGGCTTCGGCGCGGCGCTGCTGCTTGTCGTAGAAGGCCACCTTGTTGACGGGGTAAGCGTCTTTCAGGACCTTCTCTTTGAGTCCGAGTTCGTCGAAGAGAGACAGCGCCGCCGGATGCAGCGCCAACGCATAGCTATGAGTGCAGGCCCAGACTCCGGTGTCGATGATGCGCACTGAGACGTTCTTGCGGGCGAGGGAAAGGGCGGTGAAGAGGCCCACAGGGCCGGCGCCGACCACGAGAACTTCAGGTTTCATCTCGTCGAACATATTCAGGACCTCCTAGTCCGGTCAGATGAAGTATACACCTGGGAGAAGGGGAAGCCGCTGCCGGGCGATTCGTGGAGGGGGCGGAGCGAGTCCGCTATGCTTGCTGAGATGAGATGGCTGGCAGCCTGTGTAGCGATTGCCGCGGTGTTCGGACAAGGCGGGCCGCCTTCCGCGCGTATTCGCGTGGTGGACCGGCAAACCGGGCGCGGTGTGCCGCTGGCGCGGCTCGAGACCACGAACAAGATCACGGCCTGGACCGACAGCAACGGAGTGGTGGCGTGGAACGAGCCGGGGTTGATGGACAGGCGCATCTATTTCAAAGTGGAGAGCCCGGGATATTCGGCGCCTGAGGGCGGAAAGACTGTGCAGGTGCGGGGAGGCGAGGAGGCGGTGATTCTGCTCGACCGCGAGCAGGTGGCGGAGCGGCTGTATCGCCTGACCGGACAGGGAATTTTCCGGGACAGCGAATTGACGGGAGTGGCGGTGCCAGAGGCGTACCGAGCATTGAACGGCGGAGTGATGGGGCAGGACACCGTGCGAGCGGCGGTTTACCAGGGGAAGGTCTTCTGGCTGTGGGGCGACACGGACCGGCCGGACGGACCGCTGGGGAATTTCAATACGACCGCGGCGACGTCGGAACTGGCGGGCGCGGATCCCGCGCGGTTCATCGATCTGCGCTACTTTCTCGAAGGCACGTTTGTGAAGCCGATGATCCCGTGGACCAGGCGGATGACGTGGATGCATTCGCTGATGACGTTGAAGGACCCGTCCGGGCATGAGCGGCTGGTGGCCTACTACGAAGTAGTGAAAACCCTGGGTGTGATTGAGCGCGCGGGGCTGGCGGTGTTTGACGACGGGAAGCGCGAGTTCGCACCGTTGGCGGAGTTTCCCATCGCGCCGAAACCGCCGCTGGAGGCCAATGCCTTTGCGGTGCGCGCCGGCGGGCGGGAGTACTTCTACTTCAGCGGGCTGGAGCCCGGCGGAGCGGTGCGGGTCCGGGCGGATTGGGAGTCTGTGCAGAAGATCGGCGCGTATGAGCGATTTACGGTGGATGGCTGGCGGCCATTCGCGGGTGGGGGCGCCGGGCTGACGTCGTACCTGGATTTCGAAACGGGCCAGGCGCTGGAGGTGAAGTGCGACAGCATCGCGTGGAATGAGTTCCGGCAGCGCTGGATCGCCGTTCTGCAGGTGATGCCGGGCGAGGTCTATTACGCGGAGGCGGACAGTCCGACCGGCCCCTGGGCGTATGCAGCGAAGGTGGCGACTCATGGCCGGTATACGTTCTACTGGCCGGTGACGCACCCGTTCTTCGACCGTGCCGGCGGACGCGAGATCTACTTCGAGGGCACCTACACGAACGCATTTTCCGGCAATCCGGTGATCACGCCGCGATACGACTACAACCAGTTGATGTACCGGCTGAGGCTGGATGACGAGCGGCTGCACCTGCCCGCGCCGGTCTACCGGCTGAGAGACGGCCGGCTGCTGATGAAAGAAGGCGTGTCGGCGGCGCGTGCATGGAGCGAAGTGGTGAGCATTCCGTTCTACGCGCTCGCTCCGGACCGGGGGCGCGAGGGGACCACGGTGCTGGAAGGGACGTTTCGCGTGGCACAGGACCAGGCGCCGGGGCGTGGAGCCGCGGGGCGGGAATCCTGGAAGTCCGCGGCGCTCATTCCCCTCTACCGTGTAGAGGGCGGCTACAGCACGCAGCCGGAGAAGGGCGTACAGCGAGTGGGACGCGTGTGGCGGAATCCATCGGGGGTTCTTGCACTGGACCGGGAGGCGCTGATGGAGCCGCGGCAACGATAGATAGCGCGGCGGCGCGGGCGCGCACCCGCTACACTGTGGGAATGAGTCTGAAGGGCAAGCGCATCGCAGTTTTCGTGGACCAGCTTTACCAGGAGATGGAGGTCTGGTACCCGTATTACCGCTTGATCGAAGCCGGCGCCGAGGTGCATCTGGTGGCCGCCGAAGCCGGCAAAACTTATCCTTCGAAGTTGGGCTATCCGTGCACATCGACGAAGGCCTACGCGGAGTTGAAGGCGGCCGACTATGACGGGGTGATCGCGCCAGGCGGTTTCGCGCCGGATTTCATCCGGCGGCATCCGGCCTCCTCGCAGTTCATCGCGCAGATCGATGCGCAGGGCAAGCTGGTGGCGGCCATCTGCCACGGGCTGTGGTGCCTGTGCTCGGCGAATGTGCTCAAAGGGAGGCGCTGTACTTCGTTCTTCGCGATCAAGGACGATGTGGTGCACGCCGGCGGTCTGTGGGAGGACTCCGAAGTGGTGGTGGACCATAACCTGGTTTCCAGCCGCAAGCCGGACGATCTTCCGGCCTTCATGAAGGCCTGCATCTCGGTGCTCAACCGTTAGTCATGCCGGCCGAACCTGCGATCCTGGTCCGCGGGCTGAGGAAGTCCTACGGAGACTTTGAAGCTGTGCGCGGCATCGACTTCGAAGTGGCGCGGGGCGAGGTCTTCGGCCTGCTTGGCCCCAACGGGGCAGGGAAGACCACGACGGTGGAGATCCTGGAAGGCATCCGGCCGCGCACGGGGGGAGAGGTGAGCGTGCTGGGCTACGACCCGGCGTCGGAGACCAACGCGGTGAAGGACAGCATCGGCGTGTCGCTCCAGTCCACGCACCTGCCTGAGAAGATCCGTGTGCATGAGGCCGTGGAGCTGTTTGCGGCGTTCTACTCGCGCTCCGCGGACACCGACGCTCTGCTCAAACGGCTGCAACTCTGGGACAAGCGCACGGCGCTCTACTCCACGCTCTCCGGCGGCCAGAAGCAACGCCTGGCGCTGGCGCTGGCGCTGGTCAACCAGCCGCAACTGGTGTTTCTGGACGAGCCCACCACGGGGCTGGACCCGCAGGTGCGCCTGGAGATCCACACTCTCATTGAAGAGTTGCGCGCCCAGAAGAAGACCATCCTGCTCACGACGCATTACATCGAAGAGGCGGAGCGGCTTTGCGACCGCGTGGCCATCGTGGACGAGGGCCGGGTGGTGGCCATCGGCTCGCCCGCGGAGCTGCAACAGAAAGTGATGGGCCACGCCCGCGTGGAGGTGTCCACCGTGCAGCCCATGCCGGAGAGCGCGCCCGAGGGGCTGGTCGAGCATTTCTCCGCCGCGCAGTTCTCGGAAGACCGGCGCCGCCTGACGCTCTCCGCGCCCAAGCCGGCGCGCGCCGTGGTGGAGATTGTGAAGTGGCTGGAAACGGCCGGCGCAGAAATCGACGACCTGCACATCAAGCGGCCCACGCTGGAAGACGTCTTCATCCACCTGACCGGCAAATCCCTGCGCGACTGATCCTGGTATCCGTTCATGCGACCTTATCTGGCCTACCTCCGTACCACGCTCCGGCTGACGGCGCGCGACCGCGTCGTGGTGTTTTTCAACTACCTGATGCCCCTGATCTTCTTCGCCGCCTTCGGCGAGGGCTTCGGCGCCAAGACCAGCCAGGGCGCGCTCACCCAGGTGCTCTCCATGGTGCTGATGTTCGGCGTGCTGGGCTCGGGCTTCTTCGGCGGCGGCCTGCGCGCCACCATCGACCGGGAAGCGGGCATCCTGCGGCGCTTCAAAGTCGCGCCCATCTCGCCGGCGCCCATCCTTACCGCTTCCATCATCACCGGCTGGTGTCTCTTCATTCCGTCGTTATTCCTCTTTGTCGGACTGGCCAAGCTGCGCTATGGGATGGACATCCCCTCGAACTTCTTCTCGCTGTTCCTGATCGTCAGCGCCGGGGCGTGCGCGTTCCGCGCCGTCGGACTGATCGTGGCCGCCGTGGCGAACTCCATGGCGGAGAGCCAGATCATCATCCAACTGCTCTACCTGCCCATGCTGATGCTCTCCGGCGCCACCGTGCCGCTCAGCATCATGCCGGACTGGCTGCAGGCCGTGGCGCAGTTTCTGCCTTCCACGCACCTCTACCTGGGCATGCAGGGCGTGCTGGTGCGCGGCGAATCGATCACGCAGAACCTGGACTCGCTCGGCGCCATGTTGCTGACCCTGGCCGTGGGCCTGTTTGTCTCCATCAAGCTGTTCCGCTGGGAGAAGGAAGAGAAGATCAAGCCCGCCGCGAAGCTGTGGGTGCTGGCCGTGCTGGCGCCCTTCATCGTCTCGGGCAGCTACCAGGCGTGGTCGAAAACGAACCTGCAGAAGACGCAGACGCTGACGCGCCAGATGCGGCGCGCCAACACGCTGCTGATCCGCAACGGCCGCCTCTTCCTGGGGGACGGCAGGGTGATCGAGCAGGGCTCGCTGCTGGTGAAGAACGGCCGGATCGCCGCCGTCTACAATGGCGCGGGTCCTGAGCCGGAGTCCCTGCGGGCCGAAGGCGTGGAGGCCGCCGGACGCACCGTGCTGCCGGCGTTCATCGACTCCGGCGTGATTCTGATGATGCCGGGCACGGGCAAGCCGCCCACCGACGCCGGGCGCATGGAAAAGAACATGGAGCGCGAGTTGGCGTCGTACCTCTACTGCGGCATCGGCGCCGTGCGCACGGTGCCGGATCCCACGGGGCTGGCAGCGATGCTGGGCAGGCGAGTGGTGGCCGGTGAAATTGCCGGCGCGGAGGTGCTCAATGCGCCGCCGGATCCCTCCACGCCGTCCGTGATCGCCGAATTCGCGGCGGCCGGCGAGGCGATTCTGCTGAAAGACGCGCTCACGCAACAAGTGCTGGAGGCGCCGGAAGTGGCGGCCTTCGCGGCGCTGGCGGCCCAGGCTCGAAAGCAGCCCGGCAACGCGCAGCAGGCGGCCGAGCAGGTGAGGTCGCGGCTGGCTTCGGGCGAGCGGTTGGCGCCGGTGACGAACTCCGGCCTGCCGCTGTTGCCGCATGGTCCGGCGCTGCACCGTGAGATGCAGTTGTGGGTGAAGGCGGGCGTGCCGGCGGCCGAGGTGCTGCGGGCCGCCACATTCACCGCGGCGCGCTCTGCCGGCGCGGGCGGGCGGCTGGGCCTGCTGGCCCCGGGCTATGAGGCCACTCTGATCGTCGTGGACGGCAATCCTATGGAGGACATCTCCGCCACCTCGCGGCTGAGCCTGGTGATGTCTAAAGGGGAACGAGTGGGCCGTCAGGACATGATGGACAAGGTGAGGGAGAAGGAAAAATGACGATCGTTCTGGCTGCCGCTCTCTTGCTGGCCCCTACCGGATGGCAGGCGCAACGCGGGAGTGCGGCGCCGGATGCGGCGGTGCGGCGGGAAGGCAAGGACTCCGTGCGGATCGAAGCCGGGGCCACGCCGTCCGAAGCGGTGGTGCGAGGTCCTCAGGTCAGCTTGAAAGTGGGGCAGCGCTACAAGCTGGAGGGGTGGTTGAAGACGCAGTCGTTGACGGTGAGTGCAAGCGACCGCACCACGGTGCCCACGGGGGCTTCGCTCTCCATGGCGTCGATGCCCTGGGACGTGCACACCACCTCGCTGGCGGGCACGCGCGGCTGGACCCGCGTGTCGATGGAGTTCACCGCGACGCGGGCCATGGACGCGCCTCAGGTCCGCATCGCGCCCGGCGCTTCGTTCACCGGTACGGCCTGGGTGGAAGGCGTGAGCGTGACGGAGAGCACGGTGCCGCCGGCCTGGCCCAGCAAGGTGGCTGTGCGCGGCTTCGGCCCCGCTTACCGCTATCCGCGCGTGGGCTGGATCTACCTGCATAGCGAAGGCCAGCCCTACGAACGCGGCTTCCAGCACGGCTACCTCATGGCGGACGAGATCGTCGGCTACATCGACCGCTGCGCGGCTCAGATGAATTCGAAAGACCGCGAGCAGGGCTGGCGCCAGGGGCGGACCATCGCCGACGCGGTGTTCCTGCGCGGCTTCGACCAGGAGATGCTGGCCGAGATGAAGGGCATCGCCGAAGGCGCCTCCGCCGCCGGCGCGAAGTACAAGGGCAACAAGCTGGAGCTGGCCGACATCGTCTTCGCCAACACCATCACCGAGATCGGCCTGCTGGAGCCCGCAGCCCAGACCACCCCCACCGGCCTGGAGGGCCTCGGTCTCACGCCGCCCTCCTACTTCAAGCCTCAAAGAGACGCCGCGCCGGCCGACCGTTGCTCCGCCTTTGCCGCCACCGGCAAGGCCACGCGCGACGGCAAAATGGTGATCGGCCACATCACCTTCTGGCCGCTCACGCTGGCCGAGCAGACCAACGTGCTGCTGGACGTCCAGCCTGCCCAGGGCCATCGCATGCTGATGCAGTCCTATCCCGGCGGAATCCAGAGCGGTACGGACTGGTATCAGAACGACGCCGGCGTGGTGCTGTCGGAGACCACCATTCGCCAGTCGCCGTTCAATGTCAATGGGACGCCCGTAGCCTACCGCGCGCGCAAGGCGATCCAGTACGGCTCCAACGTGGAAGAGGTGGTGCGCCACCTCTCGGAGCGCAACAACGGGCTGTACACCAACGAGTGGATGATCGCCGACGCCAAGAACGACGAGATCGCCATGTTCGAACTCGGTACGCACAGGACGCGGCTGTGGCGGAGTTCGCGCAATGAGTGGTTCGGCGGCACGGAAGGATTCTACTGGGGCTGCAACAACGCCAAGGACCTGCAAGTGCGCCTGGAGCAGGCCATTGACCCGAAGAGCCGCCCGGTGCACATTCCGTTCCAGCCATCGGCGCGGGACCTGAAGTGGCAGGAGATGTACCGCAGGCACAAGGGCTCCATCGACGAGGGGTTCGCCTTCGAGTCGTTCCGGACGCCGCCGCTGGTCTCCGCGTCGGCCTTCGACGCCAAGGTGACCACCTCGGAGATGGCGCCGCAGATGATGCTGTGGGCGCTGCTGGGCAAGCCGAACGAGCGCGAGTGGGTGCCGGCGCAGTATCAGAAGCAGCAGTTCGCGGGCAATGAGGGGATCCACTCTTCGGGCTACCAGGTGTGGCAGGCGCACGCGCAGGCGCCGGAAGCCGCGCCGGTCGCCGTCTCCCAGGCCGGACCGGCGAAGAGCGTGCTGCCCAAGATGCCCGAAGAGAAGTTGTGGAAGGGCTGGATTCTGCCGGCCACGGAGGAGGACGAGTGGATCTCGCTGGGCGCGGCGGCGTGGTACCGCATCTATAGTTCCAAGAAGCCCGACGAGACGTTCGAGATCCTGGTGCGGCGGAGGCCGGAATCAGAAGTGGCGGCCAGGGAAGCGCTGGCCACGCTCCAGTTCGACGTCATCCGGCGGGAGATGGGTGATGAAGCCTTCGCCGCCATGCTGCGCGGCTTTTTTGACAAGTACGCCACGAAGACCATCCGCGAGGCTGATTTCCCGGCACCGCGGAGCAAGTTCAAAGTTCTGAAGTATCCGCCGCTGCTGCTCTCGGCACTCAGTCGGCTGGATTCAACCGTGATCGTCTACGGAACCGATCGCGAGGCCGGCGCCAACCGCCACACCGCGGAACTCCTGCAGGCTCAACTCAACCGTTACTTCGAGCGGCAGGCGCCCGTGCTGCGCGACTTCGAGCTGACGCCGGAGATCGAAAAATCCCACACGATTTTCTACGTCGGCCGCCCGGAGACCAACTCCGCCGTGCACGGCGAGTTCCTGGCGAAGTTCGACGGTGCCGCCTTCACGCTGGACGGCAAGACGTATGCGCACGAGCGCGACGGCGTGGCCTGCGCGGCAGAGAATCCTCTCAATCCCGGTCAAATGGTGGTGCTGCTGGCCGGAAATTCCGCGCTGGAGACGGTGCGGCAAGCCGACTTCGGTCCGGAACCCTTCACCTGCCAGGTCAGCCGCCAAGGGAAGCCAGCGGCTTCCGTGTTCTAGACGGAAGTGAGCCAGAGCACCAGGCGCAGGAAGGCATAGCCGGTGAGGAGGATGGTCCCGACGGCGAGCACGGTCCAGACCCGTTCCCTCGACACGTCGAACTCGCGCGGCGTGCCGGCGAAATAGGCCACCACGAAGCCCGTCATGAGACCGCCGATGTGGGCGGCGTTGTCCACCCGGAAGAACGGCAGCAGGCCCCACAGCAGGCCGTAGATGGCCCAGCGCAGGTAGAAGGCCTTGATGGCGGAGGCTTCGGCGGACCACTTGTGGCGCACGCCGAGGGCGATCATGGCGCCGATCAGGCCGAATAGCCCGGCCGAGGCGCCTACCGTGAGCGAGGTGCCGCGCAGCATGCTGAGCAGGAAGCCGCCGATGGTGGAGGAGACGTAGATCACCGCCATGCGCTTCTCGCCGTAGATCTCCTCGGCGTGCCGGCCGACGTCCATCAGCGCCCACATGTTGAAGCCGATGTGCATCAGGTTGCCGTGCAGAAAGCCCGCCGTGATCAGGCGCCACCACTGGCCGCCGAAGACGCCTTCGGGCAGGGCCGCGCCATAGCGGATGAGCGCGTTCACCTCGCCCACCTTCATGCCGGCCAGCATGGTCACCAGGTACATCGCGATGCACATGGTGAGGATAATCACCGTGCCGAACTGCGAGGTCGGAATGAGTCCGCCGATCAGTTGTCCGGCCCCGCGCAGGTCCACGGCGCGCGGCCCCACTGGGGTGTCGCAGTAGGGGCAGACCTTGTCATCGGTTGTGATAAAAGCCCGGCAATGCGGGCACATTCGGCGGGTATCCACTGATTTCATTGTATCCATCGAGCGGGGACTAATCTTTTCAGGTGGTTCCTCCGAAGTACTAGGGTGTGTGCCTAATTCTTGGCCTGCCCATCCCATGATGTACTGAGGCAGGGCCCGTGTAGCCAGTCGAGCGGTTCCAGTGAGGTATGACGATGAAAAGAAACCTGATGCCCCTGCTTGCGGTGGCGTTCGTGGCAGCCGTGGTGGCCACCGGCATCTTCTATGGCCTGCTGATTCCGAAACTGAGGAACACCGCCTCGGCCGACAGCGACGGTTCTGTCGTGGTGGCTGCCCGGGCCATTGACCGCGGGGCAACGCTTCGTCCAGAGGACCTGCGGATGGTTGAGCCCGCTGGGCAGCGCCCCGCGCAGGCTTTGTCCTCAGTGGAACAGGCGGCTGGCGCGACTGTGCTGGAACCGCTGGCTCCGAACCAGCCCATCACCCTGCCGCTGATCGTGCGCCGCGGCACCAGCGGGCCCTCGGTCGCGATCCCGAACGGCCGCCGCGCGGTGAGCATTCACCCCGCGGAATCCAGCGGCGTCGTGGCGATGCTGCGTTCCGGCAGCCGCGTGGACATCCAGGTGATCGACACGCGCCAGGGCGCCAAAGTGAACCGGCTGATGGAAGACGTGGAAGTGCTTAGCGTGATGGATGCGGACCACGCCAAGCCCGTGGTCACCCTACTGGTGGGGCCGGAAGACGCGGATCGCCTCAGCCTGGCGGATGCGCTGCAGCAACTGCGTGTCGTAGCCCGCAATCCCAACGACAGGAATACCGGCAACAAGTCATAGGCGAGCCATGCTCAGCATCCTCCTCTTCGTCCTGATGTTCGTCGGCGCGTTTCTGACGGCGCTGCTGGCGGCGTCGTTCCAATGGGCCTATCTCTACGTGCAGGCGCGCCGCTCGGGCGCCACCGTGGAGGGCTTCTCCGACGACCAGGGTGCGAACGTCCTGAAGGACGATGAACTCAGCACCATCCGCGTTTGGGCGGACCTCCTCGAGCGGTTCAGCCACATGGAGGACCTGCGCAAGCTGATCTCGGAGGCGAATCTCTCCTGGTCCGTTGGCCGCGTCACTCTGATGATGCTGTTGGCGGCCACGTCCACCATGGTTCTGGTGGCGCAGTTGCCCTTCATTCCGGGCTGGATGGCTGCCCTGATCTCTCTGGCGATCGGCTCCACACCCTACCTCTACATTCGCCATCTGAGAAGCCGGCGCTTCCGCGCTTTTTCCGCGCAGTTTCCCGAGGCCCTGGATTCGCTCACCCGGGCGCTGAAGGCCGGCTATCCGATCTCGGCCGCCATGGAGCTGCTGGCCGCCGAACAGCCGGAGCCCCTGGCCAGCGAAATGCGCCGGACGCGCGAGCAGTGGAACCTCGGCACCGGCTGGGACCAGGCGCTGGACCAGCTCGCCCAACGCCTGCCGCTGATCGAAGTCGCCGTCTTTGTCGCCGCCGTGAAGATGCAGAACAAGGCCGGCGGGCGGTTGAACGACGTCCTGGGCCGCCTCGGCGAAACGATGCGCGACAATTCGGCGCTGGAATCCGAGATCCGCTCGGTCTCGGCACACAGCCGGATCTCCGGCCTCATCCTGAGCGTTCTGCCTGTGATCATTGGTGTACTGATGTTCGTGGTGGCGCCTGAGTATATGGGCATCATGTTCCGCCGGCCCGAGGGGCGGATGATTCTGACCATCGCCGTCGTGGCGAACATCACCGCTCATTTCGTGATCAAGCGCATGTCGCAGGTGCGCACCTAGAGAACCAACATGGGCGAAACACTCCTCACGCTCTGCTTTTTCCTCTTCGTCATGGCGACTACCGGCGCCGTTCTGCTCGTCTTTCGCTGGACGGCCGAGCCGCGGCTGCGCGATGGAACCATCGCCCTGCCGGAGAAGAAAGGACGCGGCACCCTCGCCAGCACCCTGGCTGAGGGCATGTTCGTCCTCGGAGCCATGATCCCCGGAGACAAGCGCGGACGGGACCCCTTCCGGACGCGCCTGCAGGCCGCCGGATTTCGCGCCGCCTACGCCTCCTCGATCTTCCAGGGGACGAAGGTCGCCACCGCACTGGCGCTGGCGCTCACCCTCGGCTGGATCGGCCTGCTCGACAAGGAGAGCCTCTCGTTGAGCCTGTTGCTCGCCCTGTGCGGCGCAGGCTTCGGCTTCCTGCTGCCGGATCGCGTCCTGGAAAGCATGGTGCGGCGCCGGACCCGCGAGTTGGAGCGCGCCCTGCCGAATGCCCTGGACCTGCTCGTGCTGGGCGTGGAGGCCGGACAGTCGCTGGACAGTGCCCTGGCCGACACCAGCCGCGAGCTGCGCAGCGTCTACCCGGAACTGGCCAGCGAGTTCGCCCAGGTGCAGGCTGAATCGCGCGCCGGCCGCTCCAAGTCGGAAGTGCTCCATGCGCTCGGCCGGCGCACGCAATCGAAGGAGATCAGAAAGCTGGCCACGGTGCTGGCGGATACGGAACGCTTCGGCACCAGCCTCGGCCCCGCGCTGCGCACGCACGCCCGCTATCTGCGCATCCGGCGCCGCCTGGAAGCTCAGGAATCGGCCCGGAAGCTGAGCGCCAAGCTCGTCTTCCCGGTCTTCTTTCTCATCATGCCTTCCGTGTTCATCGTCACGCTGGGCCCCGCGGTGCTCACCTTCTTCGAGTCCATTTCCACTTCAATGGGCATCTGAGGCTAGGGCCAGAGCCGGTCCCATACCATCGCCTCGAACTCGTAGACAGCGCGGAAGCCGAACCGATCATAGAGCCGGATGGCGTGCTGATTCGAGGCCGTCGCGGTGAGAGAGACCTCCTCGGCGCCGATCCCCGCCAAGGCTACGATGCCCCGCCGCAGCAGTTCATAGCCGGTGCCCAGTCCGTGCAACTCCTGGGCCAGGCAGATTTGGGCGATGTGTCCCGTCTGCCTGCGGACCATGCTGGACAGGCAGAGCCCGCGCATCTGGCCCATTCCATTCACCGCCACCCAGGAGCACTCCGGTGCGAACTGCCCGCAGCCCGGGAACTGCACGATGTTTTGCAGGAAGCGTCTGGCTCCGTGCGCGGTGTGGTACTGGTCGTTGATTTCGCTGTCGATGTGGCCGGCGTATACCTCGGCGATCAGTTCGGCCGCGTCATTGAGCCACCGCATGGACCACGGCTCAATGCGAATCTGCGAGCTGCAATCCCAGCGCCGCAGGCCGAGAGCCACCTCCGTCCCACCCAGCATGAAATGGCGCGCGTAGGTGCGGGGGCGCAGTCCGGCCGGCGCCACCTGCGATCCTTTGGCCGCCAGATGCATGAGCTGCGCCTCAGCGCGCCGGATCCAGGGATTGCGCCGCAGTTCGCCCAGCGCCGCGGCCAGCAGTGCGTTCTCATTCTGGGGAGATCGCCAGGCGCCGCGCACGTAGATGTCGCCGACCAGCCCCTTGTGCTCCTCGGTCACCCAGTAGGTGTAGCCCACCACCTCCGCGCCATCCATCAGCGCGAAGCCGTCCATGGCCTGCATCGATGCATAGCGCAGCACGAGTTCGGCCGACGCGGTGAAGTCCCAGTGCAGCAGGGCCATCCAGCGTGCCTTTTCTTCTTCGAGCAGCGGCACCAGCGCCGCCGCTTCCAGTTGGCGCAACGGAACCAGTTCCCCAGCCATCGCCTGCTGCCTGGCAGCCATAGCCGGATGATATCAGGCGCCGCGGTAGTCGCGGAGAAACTGCTTGATCGAGCGCAGCGCCTGCCGTGAGCGGTGATGGTTCTCGATCAGCGCGAAGCGCACGTGGCCGTCGCCCGCCGGGCCGAAGCCGATGCCCGGCGACACCGCCACCAGCGCCTTTTCCAGCAGCATGCTGGAGAAGTCCAGCGAGCCCACTCCGCGGAACTGCTCGGGAATCGGCGCCCAGACAAACATGGAGCCCTTGGGCTTCTCCACCGGCCAGCCGGCGGCATTCAGGCCGTCGACCAGCAGGTCGCGCCGCCGCTCATAGAGGTGGCAGATCTTGTGCACGTCCTCCTCGCAGTCGCGCAGGCCGATGATTGCCGCGATCTGAATCGGCTGGAAATTGCCATAGTCCAGATAGCTCTTGATCCGAGCCAATGCCTTGATCATCTTCGGATTGCCCAGGCAGAAGCCCACGCGCCAGCCGGCCATGTTGTAGCTCTTGGTCATCGAGAAGATCTCGACGGCCACTTCCTTGGCGCCTTCCACCTGCAGGATCGACGGCGCCTTGTAGCCGTCGAAGCACAGGTCGGCGTAGGCGAAGTCGTGCAGCACCATGGTGCCGTGGAAGCGCGCGATGCGGATGATCTCCTTGAAGAAGTCCAGGTCCACGCAGGTGGTGGTGGGATTGTGCGGGAAGTTCAGCAGGATCAGCTTCGGCGGCTTGACGGACTTCCGGTACAGCGCTTCCAGATCGTTCAGATACGCCGCGGGACTCGTGACGGGCAGCGGCACCGCCTGGCCTTCCGCCATGATCACGCCCCACTGGTGGATCGGGTAGCAGGGCATCGGCGTCACCACCTGATCGCCCGGGCCGATCACGGCGAACATCAGGTGCGCCAGGGCGTCTTTGGCCCCGATCGTGACAATGGCTTCGGACTCCGCGTCCAGTTCCACGCCGTAGTTGCGCGCATAGCGTTTCGTGATCTCATGCCGCAGATTCGGGATGCCGCGGGAGACGGAGTAGCGGTGGTTCTTCGGGTTTCGTGCGGCTTCGGCCAGCTTGCCGACGATGGAGCGGGGCGTGGCTCCGTCCGGATTGCCCATGCCGAAATCCACGACGTCGTACTGCGCGGCGCGCAGCTTTGCTTTCATCTCATTGACGACGGCGAAGACATACGGAGGCAACTTGGAGATCCGATAGAACTCTTCAGGCAATGAACCCATCTCTTCATGCTACACTGCCGAATCATGAGAGCCTATTGCTGGGCGTGTGTTCTCACAGGTTTGCTGGCCTTCGGCCTGGCCTGCGGACAGAACACCAAAGCGCCCAAAGAGATTGATTACGATGAGCTTTCCAAGCTCATGGAACAGCCCGGGAAAGTCTACTTTCTCGACGTGCGCGAGCCCTACGAAATCGAAAAGCTCGGCTCGGTGAAGGGATATGTGAACATCCCCATGAGCCAGTTGGCCGCGCGCCTCAACGAGATCCCCAAAGACAAGCTCATCGTCACCCTTTGAAGCCAGGGTGGACGGGCCGCCCGTGCGGCGGCCATTCTCGAGGAGAAGGGCTTCAAGACCCTCGGCTCCTGTGGGCTGGAAAAGATGAAGAGCAAGAGCGGCGGCAAGCTGCCGGAAGGCAAGAGAAAGTAGGAGCGCTTGGCCAGATTCATCCCGCTGCATTTTGAGAGGCTGGCGCCCGGCGAGCAGGCCGCGCGCGTGGAGGAGTTTGCCGCGCGCATGGCCGCGCGCCGCTCCGTGCGCGCCTTCAGCGCGGAACCCGTGCCTCTCGATCTGATCGAAGCCGCCGTCCGCGCCGCCGCCTCCGCCCCCTCGGGGGCCAATCAGCAGCCCTGGACGTTCGTCGCCGTCGGCGATCCCGAAACCAAGCGCCGCATCCGCCAGGCCGCCGAGGCCGAGGAGAAGCTCAACTACGAAAAGCGCATGCCCGAAGAGTGGCTGGAAGAGATCGAACCCTTTGGCACGGATTGGCGCAAGCCGTTCCTCGAAACCGCCCCCTGGCTCATCGCCGTCTTCCGCCAGGACTATGCGCTCGAGGGCGAAAGCAAGCGCAAGCACTACTACGTGCAGGAGTCCGTCGGCATCGCCACCGGCCTGCTGCTGGCCGCGCTGCACCAGGCCGGGCTCGCCACGCTGGTGCACACGCCCAGCCCCATGGGCTTCCTTGCTGAGATTCTGGAACGGCCGAAGAACGAGAAGCCGTTCCTGCTCATCCCCGTGGGCTACCCCGCGCCCGGCGCGGAAGTGCCGGACATCGAGAAGAAACCTCTCGAGGCGGTGTTGAAAGTCCGCTAGGCTTTCTTGATCGAAGCCGCGATCGCCTCCGCGATTTGTGCTCCGTGAAAGCGCCCATTCTCGATGAAGATCTCGTTGGTGTGCATGCCGGCCACCAGTACGCCCGCCAGATAGACGCCCTTCCGCTCGCTCTCCAGCGTCTGCGCGTCCAGCCGCGGCCGGCCCGTCTCCGCGTCGAACTCGATGCCGTGCGCGGCCAGGAACTCCGTGTCCGGATGGTAGCCCGTCATGGCGAAGACGAAGTCGTTGCGGATCGTCTTCTCGCCCTCCGGCGTCGCGATGGTGACCGTGGTCTCCTCGATCCGCGTCAGGCTGCTCTCGAAGAACGCCTGCACTTCGCCCGCCTTGATGCGGTTCTCGATGTTCGGCAGAATCCAGTACTTGATCCGCTGCGAGAGCTGCGGCTTGCGGTGTACCAGCGTCACGCGCGCGCCGGCCCAATGCAGCTCCAGCGCGGCGATGGCGGCCGAGTTCTTCCCGCCCACCACCACCACGTCATGGTTGAAGTAAGGGTGGGCCTCTTTGTAGTAGTGGATCACCTTCGGCAGTTGCTCGCCCGGCACATTCAGCAGATTCGGCCGGTCGTAGTAGCCCGTGGCCAGAATCACCTTGCGCGCCTCGTAGACGTGTGCCGTGCCGTAGCGGTCCTCCGTCCGCACCTGGAAATGCCCGTCTTCGCCCTCGAAGCCGGTCACCCGTTCGTACTGGTAAACCTCCAGCCCGTAGTGGTCCGCCACGCGCCGGTAATACTTTAGCGCCTCTCCGCGCACGGGCTTCTCGCCCAGGCTGGTCATCGGAATGTCGCCGATCTCCAGCAACTCCGGCGTGGTGAAGAACACCATGTTCGTCGGGTAGTGGTAGAGCGAGTTGGTCAGGCAGCCCTTCTCGATGAGAATGGCCTTCAGCCCGCGCCTCTTGAGTTCGATGCCGCAGGCCAGGCCGGTCGGGCCGGCGCCGACAATCACGGCGTCGAGCACGGCTACAGCATTCCTTCGACGCTTGCGTACACGGCGTCCAGCGCCCCGCTCAGCGCCCCGGCGTCCTTGCCGCCGGCCTCGGCCAGGTCCGGCCTGCCGCCGCCCTTGCCGCCCACGGCCTGCGCCACGCTGCCCACAAGCTTGCCGGCGTGCACCTTGGCGGTCAGATCCTTCGTGACGGCGCCGACAATCGCGACGTTGCCCTCTTCTCCGGATGCCAGCACGATCACCGCGCTCTTCCACTTGTTGCGCAGCGCATCGGCCAGATTCCTCATCTGCGCGCGATCCATGCCGTCCAGCCGCCCGGCCAGCACTTGCACGCCCTTCATCTCGCGGGCCTGCGTCTCGAGCGACGCCGCTGCCGAGTACGCCACCTTCTCCTTGAGTTGCTCCACCTGCCGCTCCAGGGACTTGGCCTGCGCCGACAGCTTCTCGATCTGCGTCAGCATTTCGCTCTCGGAGGTATGCAGCACGCCGGCCGCCTTCTGCACCAGCCCGGCGCTCTCCTGGAAGCGCTTCAGCGCGCCCAGTCCCGTCACGGCCTCGATGCGCCGTACGCCGGCCGAAATCGACCCTTCGTAGACGATCTTCACCAGCCCGATTTCGCCCGTGCGCTGCACGTGCGTGCCGCCGCACAGTTCCTTGCTGAAGTCGCCCACCGTGATCACGCGCACCTTCTCGCCGTACTTCTCGCCGAACAGCGCCATGGCGCCCGTCTCCAGCGCCTTGTCCAACTCCATCTGGTTCGTGTTCACGGGCGCGTCGGCCAGAATCTGCGTATTCGCCATGCGCTCGATCTCGGTGATCTCATCGGCATCCACCGCCGCGTAGTGCGAAAAGTCGAAGCGCAGCCGCGAGGGCTCCACCACGCTGCCCGCCTGCTTCACGTGCGTGCCCAGCACCTTGCGCAGCGCGGCGTGCAGCAGGTGCGTGCCGGTGTGATTGCGCATCGTCGCCTGCCGGCCCACGGCGTTCACCGTCGCCCGCACCAGGTCGTTCACCTTCAGCCCGCCCAGCGTGCGCGCCTTGTGGACGATCAGCCCCGGCACGGCGTTGTAGGTGGCCGTCACGAAGGCCAGTGGATCGCCCGTCTCGCTGTTGATCAGCACGCCCGTGTCGCCCACCTGGCCGCCCGATTCGGCGTACAGCGGCGTGCGGTCCAGCACGATCTCGCACTCCGCGCCCGCATCCACTGACTGCTGCCGCTGCTGGTCCACCAGGATCGCCAGCACCTGGCACGGGCCGTAGGTCAGATGGTCGTAGCCGAAGAACTGCGTCCGGCCGTGGCCCAATAGCTCCTGATAGACCGGCGCCACCTGCGCCTTTTCGGCGCCCTTCCAACTCGCCCGCGCCCGCGCCCGCTGCTTCTCCATGGCTTCTTCGAAGCCTGCCACATCGATGCTCAGGCCCTGTTCCCGCGCGATGTCGAGCTGCTCGTCCAGCGCCATGCCGTAGGTGTCGTAGAGCTTGAACGCCGCCGCGCCCGGCAGCGTGCCGCCGGCCGCAGCCCTGGCTTCGTCGTGGAAAACCTTCTCCGCCACCTGGAACGTCGTGGCGTAACGGTGTTCTTCGTCCCGCACCACGCGCGCCACGCGCTGCACGCTCTCCAGCATGTCCGGGTAGGGCCCCTTCATCCAATCCGCCACGAAGCCCGTCAGCTTGTAGAGGAACGGATCGCCGGCGCCGATCATGCGCGCGTTGCGCATCGCCCGGCGCATGATCTTCCGCAGCACGTAGCCGCGGCCTTCGTTCGACGGCACCACGCCGTCGTTGATCAGGAACGCCGTGGACCGCGCGTGATCCGCGCAGATCCTCAGCACCGTGTCCGACCGCGGATCCGTGCCATAAGGTTTGCCCAGCAGACGCCCGGCCTCTTCGACGATCGCCAGCAGCAGGTCGCAGTCGTAGTTCGACAGCTTGCCCTGCATGATCGCCGCCACGCGCTCCAGCCCCATGCCGGTGTCGATCGACGGCTTCGGCAGCGGCGTCAGCCTGCCCGATGAGTCGCGGTCGAACTGCATGAAGACCAGGTTCCAGATCTCGACAAACCGCCCGCCTCCGTCCAGCGGAAACTGCTCGTGCTCGCGGCCCGGTTCGGCGGTCTCAGGCCCCAGGTCGTAGTGGATCTCAGAGCACGGTCCGCACGGGCCGGTCTCGCCCATCTGCCAGAAGTTGTCCTTCTCGTCCAGGCGGAAGATGCGGTCCTTCGGCACGCCCGCCACCTTCTGCCACAGCACCTCGGCTTCGTCGTCCTCGCGGAACACCGTCACGTAGAGCCGGTCCTTGTCCAGGCCGTAACCCTTCGTCACCAGGTCCCAGGCGAAGTCGATGGCGTCCGTCTTGAAGTAGTCGCCGAACGAGAAGTTGCCCATCATCTCGAAGAACGTGTGATGGCGGCGCGTGTAGCCGACGTTCTCCAGATCGTTGTGCTTGCCGCCGGCGCGCACGCATTTCTGGGCGGTGGTGGCGCGCGTATAGTCGCGCTTCTCCATCCCCAGGAACACGTCCTTGAACTGGTTCATGCCCGCGTTGTTAAACAGCAGCGTGGGATCGTTGGCGGGCACCAGCGAGGACGAGCGCACCACCCGGTGGTTGCGGGCGGCGAAGAAATCAAGGAACTTCTGGCGAATCTCGTGTCCGGTCACGTTCTCTATTTTCGCACAGCCATCCGGGCGCCAAGTGTCCGGAAAGCCCGTAAAATGTGGCGATTGAAGAGCCTGTAGACGCAAAAACGGCGGAGCCGGTGGGCTCCGCCGTCTTCCTGAAGCTTGCGCTTGCGCCTAGTCAGAAGTCGTAGCGCAGGCCGAACTGCATCACGCGCGGCTTGGACAGCGTATCGCTGTAGCGGCCGAACGTGCCGGCGGCGCTGATGTCGAGCGAGGCGCTGTCCGCGTCGAAACGCGTCGTGTTCGTGAGGTTGAAGGTCTCCCAGCGGAACGTCAGCGTGTGCTTTTCGTTGTACGGCAGGTAGAACTTCTTCGCCACGTTGGTGTCGATGTTGAAGACGCCCTCGCCGCGCAGGCCGTTGCGCGTGCCGACTCCGCCCGGATTCTCGTAAGTGAACGCCTCGGAGGCGCGCACCGCGTCCACGAACATGCCGGGTCCGGAGTCGCCGTTCGGGTCCACCATGTTCTTCACCGTCTTGGTCTCTACCGCCGTGCCGGTCCAGCGTGCCCAGATGTTGTTGTTCCAGTTCGTCGGCCACAGGCCCGTCTCATAGACGCTGATCGGGAAGCCCGAAGACCAGCGCCACATGCCCGAGAGCTGCCAGCCGCCGATAATCGCGTTGGCCCAGCCCGGAACGGAAGTGCCGAACTTCTTGCCCTTGCCGAACGGCAGTCCGTAGACGCCCTGCATCGAGAAAAGATGCTGGTTGTCGTAGTCGGAGACGCCCTTCATCAGGCCGGGCTGCCACGGGTTCCACAGAACGCCCGTCGACGAGCCCACGCGTTCCACGTTCGAGCGCAGGTCGATGGACTTGCCGAACGTGTAGTTCACGTCGAACGTGTCGCCGTTCGAGAACCGCTTGCGGGCATTGAATTGCGCCGCATGGTAGCTGCCGCCGCCCACGGAACTGAACACCGACAGGTAGCTGAACTGCGGGTGATAGAACGAATACGCGCCCAGATCCGAACAACGGTTCAGCGCCGCGCAGTTGCCCTGGCCGGCGCCCGTGTCGAGCTGATACAACGCATACGTCCAGTCGTACTGGTTGAGGCGGTAGCGGTTGTAGACCACCTGCGTGGCCGACATCGTCGGCGTGGCTGCCTTCGAGTACAGGTTCTCCCAATATGGGATCTTCTGCACGCCGGCCACCGGCACGCCGGCGTTCACCTGGTCGGCCAGCAGGCCGGCCGCCTGGAAGTAAGTCATTCCGCTCTTGGGGTCCTTCAGGTCCGTCGGCATCGCCGCGTCGCGGCGCACCAGCGAACGGCGCGAAAGCCGGCCCACATAGGAGCCCTGGATGAACCAGCCGCCGTTGAACTCGCGGCCGTAAGAGAAGTTCAGGTTCATGCTGTACGGCGCCTTCAGCGTATCGTCCAGGCCGTTCGTGATGGCGAACAGGTCAGGATAAGTGGCCGGGAACGTCGCCGCCGGGGCGGAAGGCAGAATGCCGTTCGGAATCTGCGTGATGCCCGTATAGCGCGGCGCGGTGGCGATGGTCAGCGTCGCCGCTGGATTGGTCAGCGAGTTGGAAAGGCCGAACGCCGTCGCGTCATACGACCGCATCAGCGACGAACCGAACAGGTCGTAGTACATGCCCCAGCCCAACCGGATCGACGTCTTGCCCGGGCCGCCGAAGAACGCCCGCGCCATCGAATCCGTGCCCTGCGGCGAGTAGGCCAGCGAGATTCGCGGAGCGAAGTTGTCCTTGTGATACGGGTACAGCGGACGCCCGCCCTGGTCGCGCGGGATGAACGAAATGCGGCCCGCTTCCATCTGGCTCCTGCCCTGCTGGGCCAGCCCGCCGCGCATGTCGAACCAGTCCCCGATCGGGATGTTGGGCGACACCTGCTGCCCGTTGGCTTCGTTGATCGGAGGCATCAGCGACCAGCGCAGGCCAGCCGTCATCGTCACCGAACGGCTCAGCCGCCACGTATCCTGCACGTAGAACTCGTACTCCTGGTTCCTGAAGTTGCGGGACACCGGAGCGCCATTGGCCAGCACCGTGCCGTCCACCAGGTAGTTGTACTGCGCGTTGCCCTGCGTCACCAGGCCCATCACGTCCGCCATCGCGTAGCGGAACAGTGTGATCTGGCTCGACGCCATGTCCGGGAACGGAGCGTTCAGGTCAGCCCCCGAATTCACCAGCCACGACGCGTTCGCCACCGCCCCGTGATAGGAGCTGGTGTAGTTGTCGCGCCTATTCTGGCTGAGGCGGACCACCGCGCCGAACTGCACCGTGTGGTTGCCGTAGATCCAGTTCATGTCTTCGGCGAAAGTGTGCACCGGGATGATCGACTTCGTACTGCGCGTCAGCCCCAGGTAAGGGTTCATGCCGCGCAGCTCCACCGCCGACCAGTTGTTGATGCCCGACGTCTCGCCGCCCTGCCGCGTCAGGCCGTACCGGAAGTTCGAAATCAAAGTCGGCTTGAGCACGCTCGTCAGACCCGTGCCGAAGCCCTTGTTGTTCTTCAGCACCACCGAGTTCGCCGGCTGGCCCGGAAACTGCGGCATGCCCTGTTCGTTGTCGTTCTGCAGATTCCCGCGGAAAAACACCGTGTGCTTGCTCTGGCTGTCCAGCACGTAATCCATCTTTGCGATGTAGGTGTTCCACCGCAGCGGCGTCGGCGCCGTGAAGCGGTAGCCCTGGAAGTTCAGGCCGTCGCCCACCGCGAGCTCGTTGGGCACGGGATACTTCTGCATGTCGGCCAGCGCCGCCGCGTTCGTGCCGCGCGGGTCCAGCTTCGACGCGATTTCGACCGGCGTCACCTCCGCCACCGTGCCGTTCGTGCGCCGGTAGGAAACGATGCCCTGCCTCAGCTTCATCGACGGAACATCCCGCAGCTCCTGCCCATCCTTGGCGTCGCGGCGCCCCTCCCAGTTGCCGAACAGAAACAGCTTGTTCTTGATGATCGGCCCGCCCAGCGAACCGCCGTAGATGTTGCGGATCAGCTTCTGCCGCTCCACGCCTGCCTTGTTCAGGAAGAAATCGTTCGCCGTCGTCAGCGTGTTGCGGTGATACCAGTACACGCCGCCGTGCAGCTCATTGGTGCCGCTCTTCGTCACCAGCGCTACCTGCGCGCCCGAGGAGCGCCCCTGCTCCGCGCCGGCGTTCGACGTCGTCACGCGGAACTCCTGCACCGCGTCCGGCGTCATGCGTAGAACCGACGTAAATGCCTGCCGGTCCATCTGGTCGTTCACGTCCACGCCGTCCAGCGTCACGTTCGCCTGGTCGCTCTTGCCGCCGTTCACCACGCCGTTGCGCGAGCTGCTGTCTTCGTCATTCGTGAACACCACGCCCGGCTGCAGCGCCAGCAAGCCCACAATGTTGCGCGCGTTCAGCGGCAACTGCACAATCGGCTTGTTCGAAATCGCATTGCCCAGCGACGCGTCCACCGTGTTGAGCTGCTCCACGTCCGCCGTCACGGCGACCGTTTCGGTCACTTGCCCAACTTCCAGCTTCACGTTCACCGTCGCCGGATTGTTTACCAGCAACTGCACGTTGTTCACGGTCGATGTGCGGAATCCGTTCGCCTTCACCAGCATCCGGTATGGACCCGGCGCCACCTGGAAGAACCCGTAAGTGCCGTTCGCATCCGCGTTGGTCGCGCGCTTGACGCCGGTCGCCGTGTTCTCGAGCTCGACGCTTGCGTTGGGGATCACGCCACCCGATGGATCGGTGACGATGCCGCTGACTTGAGTGGTCGCCTGCGCCCAGACTGACAGGTGCATGACGAAAAGTAAGAGACTGGCGGTCAATAATCTTCTCATTCTTTCTCCCGAAGCGGGCCAAATGGCCTCGCAAAATACACGTTCGGCCGCATCGCCGGCGGTGCCCGGCCGCAGCCTGACCTTTATGCCTGTAAGGACACGATCGCGGTGTTCCTATTGATTGTCGGTGTGGAGCAGCAGGCGGGCGAACAAGAACCGCAAGCTGCCCAGGCAGAAACACCAGACCCCAGAAGTTCTATATAAGTTATAGCGATCTAGAGATAGGGGAGTCAATCAGATTCTGTTATGGCGGAGATTCGGTGCTTCGATGCCGGCCGGCTCATGGTAAGTCATTAATGATTCTTTGGGATGCCGCCGAAGGGTCGCTCGCCCGCGTGACCTCTCTTCCAATCACCAGATAGGTGGATCCGTCCGCCATCGCCTGGGCCGGAGTCGCCACTCTTTTCTGGTCTCCATGACCCTCCCCCGCTGACCGTACACCCGGCGTCACCAGCACCGCATCAGGCCCCGCCATCGCCCGCAAGCGCTTGACCTCCAGAGGCGAACAAACCAGCCCGTGCGCCCCCGCTTCCAGCGATTTCGCCGCCAAAAACTCCACCTGCTCCGCCACCGTCCGCCCCGTCACCCCCACCGCTTCCAGATCCGTCTGGTCGTATGACGTCAGCACCGTCACTGCCAGGATCTTCAACTGCGACCCCGCCGCCCCCTCCACCGCTGCCCGCACCACTTGCGGCGAAGCGTGCACCGTCAGCAGCGAAGCGCCCAGCGCGGCAACCCTGGCCGCCGCCCGCTTCACCGTTTCGCCGATGTCGTACATCTTCAGATCCACGAACACCCGCTTGCCTTGCCCCACCAGTTCACGCACTATCGCGGGACCCTCGGCCGTGAACAACTCCAGGCCCACCTTGTAAAACCCGACATGCTCTCCGCACGCGGCCACAATCGCCCGCGCCTCCGCGGCATTCGGTACGTCCAGCGCAACAATAATCGGATTCACATTCACCTCACGACAATAGGACGCGCGCCGCGCTTCACCACCCGGCCGATCACCCGGCCGCGCGCCGCCTCCGGCGCCTGCGATAGAAGCAGACCGCCCGAGGTCTGCGGATCGTACAGCAGCGCTTCAATCTCAGGAGCCAGTGCGCCGGCTATCTCCACGGCGCAACCGGCGAAGTTGCGGTTATTGTTCAACCCACCCGGAATCGCGCCCGCGGCGGCGTATTCCAGCGCGCCGGGCAGGAACTCCAACTGCTTCGAGTCGATCTCCAGCGTCACCCCCGAAGCGAGCGCCATCTCGCGTCCGTGTCCCATCAATCCAAATCCCGTGACGTCGGTGCAGCCATGCGCTTCGGCGTCCGTCCGGTTCAACGCCGTCATCGACGCCACCGCCGCCTCCACATGCTCCGCCCGCGCCAGCCCGCGTTTCAGCGCCGTGCCGATCACTCCCGTGCCCAGCGCCTTCGTCAGCACCAACACGTCCCCCACGCGCGCCCCCGCGTTCGTCCATACCCGCTCCGGGTGAACCAGACCTGTCACCGCATAGCCGAATTTGATCTCGTCATCGTTCACCGAGTGGCCGCCCAACACCACGCAGCCGGCCTCGATCATCGTATCCGCGCCGCCCCGCAGAATCGCCTGCAGGTCCTCCAGATCGCCCTTGCCCGGATAGCAGAGCACGGAGAGCGCCGTCAGCGGCCGCCCGCCCATCGCATAGACATCGGAGAGCGCGTTCGCCGCCGCGATGCGCCCAAAGGTGTACGGATCATCCACGATCGGCGTGAAGAAGTCCACTGTCTGCACCAGGGCGCACTCCGGGCTCAGGCGGTAGACGCCGGCGTCGTCCGCCGTGTCGAAACCCACCAGCACGTTCTCGTCTTTGAGCCGCGGGATCAGCGGCAGTACCGTGTCCAAAACCTTTGGACTGAGCTTCGACGCTCAACCGGCGGCTTTGACATGGGCTGTCAGCTTACGCTCAGACACGCGCTTCCGTACCTCCTTTCTTCGACTTCTGATTGTCTCACGCACTACCCCCGCCGGGCCGCCTCCGGCATTGCTAAATTCAAGGAAGATGAGTCTGAAATCCCTCACCATTCCGCCCTTCGCCATCGTCCTCGCCGCCCTCGGCTACGTCTGGTCCCGTTTCGACCTCCTCCCGGACCGCTATCCCATCCACTGGGGCCTCCACGGCGCGGACCGCTGGGTGGACAAAAGCCCGGCCGTCGTCCTCCTGCCCGGCCTCGCGGGGCTGCTCGTGCTCACCATGATGGCCGCCAAAGTCTGGCGCCGCGATCCCGTGCCCGCCAGTCAGGCCCGCTCCGTCCGCGGCCAGCTCGCCATGCAGTGGCTCATCGGCTTCGTCATCGCCGCCGTTCTCCTCCTGCCCCTCTATTCGAGCTAGATTTGGTGTGAGATGAACCTCAGGCTCTGGACCCTGCCCCCCTTCGTCATCGTCGCCGGCGCGCTCGCCTACCTCTGGTCGAAATTCGATGCCCTGCCGCAGCGCTACCCCGTCCACTGGGGCGTCTCCGGCCAGGCCGACCGCTTCGTCGACAAAAGCCCCGCCGCCGTCCTCATGCCCGGCCTCATCGGCCTCGGCGTCCTGGCGCTGCTCGCCTTCAACGTCTGGCAGGTGGAAAAGAGCGCTCGCGGCGGCAAAGCCAGCGCTTTGTGGCTCGCCCTGCTCGAATGGATGGTCGCCCTGCTCTTCGTGGTCGTCACCCTGCTGCCCCTGCTCGGCGGCCTGGAGCGCGGCACCATGCTGGTGCTCCTCCTGGCCCCCACCGCCATCATCCTCGGCGTCGCCATCAAGGTCAGCATGAAATCCTACGAGGCCCCCGCCGCCCCCAAGGAAGCCTGGAAGTTCGGTGTCTTCTACTACAACCCTGCCGACCCCGACGTCATGGTCCCCAAACGCACCGGCCTTGGCTACACCATGAACTTCGCCCGCCCGGCCAGTTGGTGGATCATCGTCGGACTCGTCCTGCTCATCACCATCCCGCTCCTCGTCCTGCGTTAGCGGAACCGTACCCCCGCTACCCGCGGCTCGAAAGACCGGCCGTACTCCAGCGTGACCTCAAACACTCCCCCTTGCCCCCGCTCCCGCCACTCGGCCGCCAGCGGCAACGGCACGTGGATCTCGCTCGGCACGTCCATCAATTGAAGATCCAGCACGCGGCGCCCCGTGGCCCCGCGGCCGTCTTCGGTCCGCTCCTCGCGCAAATACGGTCTTACCGATACCGGCAGAATCAGCACATCTTTCCGGTTGCCGTACTTTGCCAGCAGACCATGCGCCTCCCGCGCCGCGTCCATCGGAGCCAGTCGCGATCCCGCTCCGCCCTCGTCCTGGCGCAGTTCGAACGCCACATACGCCCTGCGGTGAGCCAGCCGGCGGAACGACCGCCACGGATTCGCCTCATTCCTGTCCGAATCGAGATCGAAACCCATCGCGCGGATCTTCTCCTCCCCGATCCAGGGTTTCGCGCCGCGGTCTGCCATCCAACTCAAACGCAGCAGCACGCCGGAGTCCTCCGGCGTCCCGTGCCAGGCGATCTCCCGCTCGCTGAGTGTCACCGTCTGCACCGGTTCGCCCGCGCGGTTCCGCGCCGCGTGCACCAGCGCCAGCGCATTCACCATCACCACCACCCCGGCCGCCGCCCACAACGTCACTCGGCCCTTCATGCAGCCACCTCCTGGGCCCTCGCCCGCAGCTTCAGGAACACCACTACGAATCCAACCGCAATGGCGCCAATGATCGTGAAGAACAGGTAGTGCGGCATCCAGTCCCACCACCAGTGGTGCAGCCGGATGAACAGGAAGATCGCGAAGAACGCAGCACCCAGATTCACCGTCTCGATCCACCCCTTCCGGATGCCCAGCGCTATCGCCCCTGCCGACGACGCCAGCCCCAGCACCTCATAGCAGCGCTCGATCACGCTGTCCGGTCCAGGCAGAAAGCTCAGGTAGCCCGACGAAGAGAGGATCAGCACCGGCACCAGATATGCGAGCATGCCCACCATCCGGTAAACAAACGGAAAGTCGCTGTGCCGGCGGTGTGTCACCACCATTGGCGTCGCAAACACCACCAGCCCTCCTAACGCCCACAGCTCCGGCCGGTCTCCAAAGTCCAGCCACCGATGCCCCATCCTTGCCGAGATCGCCGCCGGTACCCAGGCCAGCAGCAGCCCCACCCCCGCCCCCAGCGGCAGCCGCAACCCATACCGGTACGCCAGCAGCAGCGCAAACACGCCCCACGCCAGCAGCGCACCCTCCGTCGGAATCATGTTGAACACCCGCCCCAGCGTGCTCAGGTCCAGCACGAACGCCGCAATCGAAACCAGCGCCATCAGCCCCGCAAAGTACAGCGTCCGTTCCCGCCGCGCCGCGAACTCCGTCAGTCCCAGCGAAACCAGCGGCAGCGCCGACACCACCGCCACCTGCGCCCACGTATCGAAGTAGCCCCAATACCGCGTGAAAAACAACATTAGCGCCGCGCAGAACGCCAGCCCGCCCAGCGTCGAGACAATCTTCAGCCCCCACGACAGATGCCGCTGCGAATCCGATGTATCCACGTCGAACCGCGCCGCCAGCTCCGCCGAGGTGCGCTCCGCCCAAGCCTCGAACGATGCGCGCTGCTCCGCCGTCAACACCAGCACGCCCTCCGTTTCCAGCACGGTCAGGTCCGCGCGCAGCCCGCGAATCCGGTCCGCCAGCCGCTGCGCCTCGTCGCGGTTCATTGCACTGGGTTCCATTGGCAGTCATTCTATGCTCCTACCCTCTTCGCCGGAACCTGCCGCCGATGAATGGTTGCAACGGGGCCATGACCGGCGTTTCTGCTGTCGTTTCTGCTCCCCTTTTTCGCCCAAATCGGCTAGTATGAGGAAACTATGGGAGGCCTGATCCCAATCCAGAGGGTTGTGGTGCAGCCATCGCTCAACTACACCTCGGCATTTGGGCGCTGGATGGCCGGCGGGGATCTGCTGGATGAAAAGCACGAGGGGATGAAAAGCCATCCCTGGCACAAGGTCCTCTGGCTCACAGGCGTCGATTACTTCTCCACCCTCGGTTACCAGCCCGGCATCGCCCTGCTGGCCGCCGGCGCCGTAGCCCCCCTCGCCACCGCCATCCTCATCGCCGTCACCCTCCTCGGCGCGCTCCCCATCTACTCCCAGGTCGCCGGCCGCAGCTACGCCGGGCAGGGCTCCATCGCCATGCTGGAAGCGCTGCTCCACGGTTGGAACGGCAAGATCCTCGTCCTGGTCCTCCTCGGCTTCGCCGCCACGGACTTCGTCATCACCATGACCCTCTCCGCCGCCGATGCCGCCAAGCACGCCATCGAAAATCCCTTCCTTCACCCAATCCTTGGCGATCACCAGATCCTCATCACCCTCGGCCTCCTCACCCTCCTCGCCCTCGTCTTCCTCAAAGGCTTTCAGGAAGCCATCGGCGTGGCCGCGGCCGCCACCATCCCTTACCTCCTGCTGAACGTCGTAGTCCTGCTTCGCGGCGCCTGGGAGATCTTCACCCATCCCACCCTCCTCGGCGACTGGCACCAAGCCCTCCAACTCAAGGGCGATTCCACCACCATCATGGCCGGCGCCCTCATCGTCTTTCCCAAGCTCGCGCTCGGCCTCAGCGGCTTCGAAACCGGCGTCTCCGTCATGCCCCTCATCGAGGGCGAAACCCGCCGTGGTGAACTCCCCGTTGGCCGCATCCGCAATACCAGAAAACTGCTCGCCTCCGCCGCCCTCATCATGAGCGTCATGCTGGTGGCCTCCAGTTTCGTCACCGCCTTGCTCATCCCCGAGGCCGACTACCAATCCGGCGGCAAAGCCTCGGGACGCGCCATCGCCTTCCTCGCCCACAAATACATCGGCTCAGGCTTCGGCACCGTCTACGACATCTCCACCATCATCATCCTCAGCCTCGCCGGCGCTTCCGCCATGGCCGGACTCCTGCACCTCATCCCGCGCTACCTGCCGCGCTTCGGCATGGCCCCCCTCTGGGCCACCCTCTCCCGCCCACTTGTGCTCGTCCTCTTTGCCTGCAACGTCGTCGTCACTCTCGTCTTCCGCGCCGACGTCGAAGCCCAGAGCGGCGCTTACGCTACCGGCGTCCTCGTCCTCATGCTCTCCGCCGCCTATGCCGCCACCCTCGCCCTCTGGCGCGAGAACCGCCGCCTGTTCGCCGTCTACTCCGGCTTCATCACTCTCGTCTTTGCCTACACCCTGGCCGACAACTGCATCGAACGGCCCGACGGCCTCATCATCGGCTCTGCCTTCATCCTGCTCGTGCTCTCTGTCAGCGGCCTCAGCCGTTGGCGCCGCTCCACTGAGTTCCGCGTCTCCAAGGCTTATTTCCTCGATCAGGAATCGCGCACCATCGGCCTCGAACTGGTGGGACGCAAAGTCCATCTGGTACCCGTCCGGGGCGACTCCCCCGAGGCCCGCGCCAAAAAGCGGGCCGAACTTCGTGCTCACTACAACATCCAGGGCCCCCTTCTCTTCACTCACATCAAACTGCTAGACAATCGCAGCGAGTTCGCTTCCCCCCTCGAATTCAAGCTCGAACGCGAAGGCGGCGACTATGTCGGCACGGTCTACGGCGCGCTCGCCATCGCCAACACCCTCGCCTACATCAGCGAACTCATCGATCCCATTTCCATCTTCATCGGACTCACCCGCCAGAACCTCATGCAGCAGGCCACCCGCTACCTCCTCTTCGGCGAAGGCGAAACCGGCCTCATGCTCTACACCATCCTCCTCAGCTACTGGGAGTGGACCCCCGAGGATGACCTCCGCCCCCTCATCTTCCTCATGTCCGACTGACCCTCCGCGTATACTGTCCCTATGCCGTCCTGGACCCGCGTGGACCTTGCGCCCGGCGTGGCGCTCTATGTCGAAGCTAAAGGCGACGCCCTCCGCCGCGCCATCTTCCACCCGTCCACCCCACAGGGCTGGAATGAAGATGAACGCAAAGACAAGGACCCACTCCTCAAGCAGGCCGCCATCGAACTCAAGCAGTACATGGCCGGCACGCGCCGCGTCTTCTCGCTGCCCTTCGAACTCGATGGCACCGAGTTCCAGTGCCGCGTCTGGGCCGAACTCATGAAAATCCCCTTCGGCGAACTCAGCACCTACGCCGCCATCGCCCGCAATCTCAAGAACCCCGGCGCCGTGCGCGCCGTCGGCGCCGCCAACGGCCGAAACCCGCTCTCCATCATCGTCCCCTGCCACCGCGTCATCGCCAGCGACGGCTCGCTCGCCGGGTACTCCGGCGGCATCGAAGTGAAGCGCATGCTCCTCCGCCGCGAAGGCATCGACCTCTGAGCCGCGGCCCTTACCACGTCCGTTGGATGCCCACCACCTGCGGCGGCTCTCCGCCCTTCAGCCGCAGATACACCTTCACCGTCCTGGCCCCCTGCGAAGGCTCCGACAGCACCGCTTCCAGGTACGTACCCGGCGCTCCCTCTGGAATGGAAAAGCCGCTCGCCCCCTCGATCGGCGTCGCCTTGTTCGCCAAAGGATCGAACCGGCTCCAGGCGATCCTGTAGTTGCGCGGCGGATAGTAGTTCCTCTCCGCGCCCAGATCGTCAAACGCCAGCATCCCGCCCGCCGTGCGGAAGTGGTCCAGCGCCAGAACCTTCGTGAAGAAAGTCCGCCCGATCTTGTCCCGCCGCTGAATCAGGGTCTTCGTGATGTACTCCGTCGCTCTCGCATCCGAGTACTGCCCCGTCTCCACAATCGCCCGGATGTCCTCGTCCGTGAATGCCATCACCTGCTTCGCCGCCCAGTATTCGTCGTCCGGCTGCCGCCGCAGGAATGCCGGGTTCGGATAGTTCGAAGTCCACGCCTCCGGATGGAACGACTCCGCCTGGAACCGTCCCACGCCCCGGATCTTCGGCGTCTTCGCCTTCTCCCAGTCCTTCGCATTCAGGCCCATCCCGGCCATGTCTTTGAAAGCCTGGTTCTTCTCCGGGAAGATGTATTCGTTGCCGAACCGCGCATTCTTGGGCATGTCTGAGTCGCTGCCCAGAATCGCCCCGAAGTCGATCAGATAATGCCGCACAAACCGCACGCCGCCCACTTCCACCAGCGTGTCCATCGAATTGCCCGCCTTGGCGTCCGTGTGGTTCAACCAGGCGCAGAACACATACAACCCGCGCAGATCCCGCCGGTCTTCATGCGGAATCAGATCGTTCGGATCGTCTGATCGCGTGCCCAGATACCGGAACGCCCCAATCGGCTTGCCCGCCACCGCCCGCGATGCCACCAGCCGGTACTTCCCATCGGCAGTCTTCGGCACCTTCCACAGCACCTTCTCCACGTCCCGCGCCGTCATCGGCCGCGGCTTCCCGTTCGCCCCGGTGATCTCGCCCTTGGTCGCCATCGTCGTTTCCTTCGGGCCCAGCAGCAGAATGTAGTTCTCCGGCGTGTTGTACCCCAGCGCGTAAAAGAATCGCGCGCCGATCACGTCCGCCGCCGTCGCCATCTCCGGCGCCGACATCGGATCCGGCTTTACGAAATACAACTCGCCCTTGGCGTCCCGCATGCGGAACCCCGGCGTGATCCCGTCCAGCTTTGCTCCCACCACCGTGAACGGCGGCTGCGGCGGATGGCCCTCGCCCGGCCCGCGGCGCAACTCATCCAGCGTCATCCGCTTCCGCCCGTGCCGGTTCGTATACCACTCACTGTCCACCACCTCGCCCAGCGTGTTGATGCCGCGCGAGGCCCGCACCGGCTGCTTCACCGGGGCGAAGCTGTTGTATACGAAGTCATAGAGCGCATCCGTTGAACGGGATTTGAGATCGCCCACCGGCTTCGGCTTGATCGCGCAGCACACCGGATCGTCCGGATAGAACACCGGCTTGTCGCCGGCCTGGCCGGCCGCCACCATCGCCGCTACGCCAATCGCCGCTAGAACGGGCTTGGATAGAAGCGCCGGAAGAGATCGCTGAAGGTCCACCAGAACTGAACTCCCTGCGGGCTGAAGCCCACATCGATGCGCATCGCAAGCGCGTTGCGGGATTTGAAACGGAGGCCTGCGCCGGCTGAGCCGTGCATCCCCGAAATCGCCAGCTCGCCAGGCTTGTTCGACACCCGGCCGGCATCGGCGAAAAACGCCAGCGCCAGCGCCGGAGCCACTTCCCAGCGGTACTCCACATTCGTCACAAACGAGTTCGTGCCGTAATACCGGAACCGCGGCAGCCCGCGCACGTCATCCGGACCGCCAATCGTCAACTGCTCGTAAATCGGCACCGCGTGCCCCGGCTCCAGATACGAAAACACCGCCGCCGACCTCAGCGCGATCACGCGCTTCTCGTTCAGCAGCGGGATGTAGTGGTCCACGCCCAGCCGCAGCCGCCGGTACGAAAAGTAGTTCCAGTCCAAACCCTTGTGGTACGTGTATGCCGCCAGCACGTTCGTGCCCCGGTGCGGATCGCCCGGATAGTCCCGCGTGTCCACCGACAAAAATGGCCCCACGTACACATACGGCGTCTGCTCGTTGATCCCCGGCGTCCTCAACGGCCCGTACACCGTCTCCGTCGACGGTCTGTCCTCCGCTTGCCCCGGACCCACATTGTTCCGCGACCACCCCGTCAGCGCGCCCACTTCCAGAATCCGCCGCCACGGCCGGAAGCCCGTCTTTGCATCCGCCGTCACATTCTCGTACCGGAAGTTCGTCCGCCCTGCCTTGGCCGAATCGTTCCCCGGTCCGTAGTAGTCCACCCGCGGCGCGTCGTTCCTTTGCAGGATCACGTCGAAAAACGCCCGGTCCTGCGCCAGATGGTCGAACGCCGCCTTCACCATGAAGTTGTAATAGAGCTTCACTGAGCCCGATGCCGAGAACGTGAGATCCAGGTTCTCCTTCAGCAACCCCCTCCGGGTGTAGGTAGGCCCCAGCGCCATGCCCGACCCCGGATACAGGTGGCCGAAGTTGATCGTCCAGCCCGTCGTCGGCCCAATGAAGCCCTTCACCAACGGGTTGCCCATCACCCGCAGGTAGGTCTGCTCCACTTTGTCCGGTTCGACGGCCTTCAACTCGGCGGCTCTCTTCTCCTGCCCGGCGCGCTCCGCCTCCATCCGCGTTGCGGGCTCCGTCTGCTGAGCCCACAGTTGCACGGAAAGCAGGATCACCAATGGCCTGAGTTGGCGCGAAATCAAGGTATTTCTGAGTCTAGCCGATGTTTCGGATCAGCGCAGTGAGCCTCTCCGGCTCCTCCAACGCCAGTCGCGCCGCCACTACCACCACGCGCAGACGCGCCGCTACCTCCGGCGGGATGTTCATCCAGTCCTTCTCCGTGGTCACGAGCACCGATGCCCGCGCCGCCAGCGCTTCCAGTTCTTCCGCTTTGTAGTGATGGTGATCTGGAAATGTCTCAAAGAACACCGGCTCGATGCGCAGTTCGGACAAAGTCCGGCGAAACGACTCCGGCTGCCCGATGCCGCAAAACGCTCCCACCACCGCGCCTTCTTCCAGCGCCGGCCTCTGCCCCTCCATCCGCGCCAGCAGGATGGGCGCGCTCGAGTTATGCCGCCGGATCTCCCGCTGCAACCCCATGTGCCGCATCCCCGGCAACGCCCGCGTAATCACCACCGCATCGGCCCGCCGCAGAGCCTGGAATGGCTCTCGCAGCCGCCCGTGCGGAAATACTCCTCCTCGAAACGGGTCCACCGCGTCCACCAGCACAATCTCCACATCCCGCTCCATCCGCCAGTGCTGAAATCCATCGTCCAGAAGATAAATGTCCGGCTCGTAGACCTGTTCCAGCGCCAGTCGCGCCGCGCGCCGGTCCGCCCCAACCGCCACCGCCGCCTGGCCCGAACGCAGAATCAGTTGCGCCTCCTCGCCCGTCCGCTCCACGCTCGCCGCCTCGCCCGGCCGCACTGCCACAACGCCTTTCCCATCTGCCCGGCGGTACCCGCGAGTCAGCACCGCCGGCTTCCACCCTTCCGCACTCAGCCGTTCGCACAGCCACACCACCAGCGGCGTCTTCCCCGTTCCGCCCATCGCCAGGTTCCCGATGCTCACCACCCGCGCCTTCGGCCGGTCCGCCCGCATGCGCCCCCACCACCGGTCCACCGCCATTCCCGCGAGCCAGATCCACGACAATGGCTGGAATCGCCCCGGCCGCGGCAGCCCCTCGTCATACAACTCCCGGATCTTCGCCGCCGCCCGCGCCGTCGCCCCGCGCCGCAACTCCGAACGCTCCCGCCCCCGTGCCCCCAACGCCCCGCGCCTCTCCGCATCCGCCAGCAGCCACCCCACCGCTTCCGCCAACCCCTCCGGCCGCTCCACCGTCTCCACCGCCCCATGCGTCCGGAAGTCCGCCGCGATCTCCGTGAAGTTCTCCATGTGCGGCCCCGTCAGCAGAGCCACTCCAAACGCCGCCGGCTCCAGGATGTTGTGCCCGCCCCGCTGCGGAAACGTCCCGCCCATGAACACGCACTGCGCCAGCGGGAACAGCCCGCTCAACTCGCCAATGGTGTCCACCAGCAGCACCGCCGGCAGTGTCACCTCTTCCGCTCCCGCAATCTGCGAGCGCCGCCGGAACCGGATCCCCCGCGCCTCCATCTTCGCCGCCGCTTCGTCAAACCGCTCCGGCCGCCGCGGCACCAGAATCAGCAGAAGCCGTGGAAACCGCCGCCCCAGCTTCTCGAAAGCGTCCAACACCACATCGTCTTCATCCGGATCCCCGGCCGCCGCGGGCGGCATCGTGGAAGCCGCCATCCACACCTGCTCCGGCCGCGCCGCCTCCAGCCACTCCCGCACCGCTGCGGCTATGGATGTCGAACCCGGATCGAAGTCGTACTTCAGATTCCCGCCATCCTCCGCCTGCGCCGCGCCCAACATCCTGTACCGCGAGGCCGCCGGTTCGTCCTGCGCGAGGATCGCATCCGGCCACGCCAGCACTGCCCGGAAGAACCAATTCCATTTCAGGTACCTCGGCAGTGCCTTGTCCGAGATTCGGCCGTTCACCACCAGCAGCCGCGCCCCGCTCCGCCGCGCCTCGCGATAGAGATTCGGCCAGATCTCCGTTTCCATCACCACGACCACCGCCGGCTGCAGCCGACGCAGCACCCGCCGCACGCTCCACCGGTAATCCAGCGGAGCGTAAATCACCCCCGCCGCTAACCCGGCCAGCTTCTGCTCCGCCATTGCCCGCCCCGCCAGCGTCGAGCACGAAACGTACACCGGCGCGAACGGCATCTCCGTCCGCAGCCGCCGGATCAGCCCCCCGGCTGTGATCGCTTCCCCCACGCTCACCGCGTGCAACCAGATCGCACCCGGAGCCGTCGGGAGAATAGTCCGCGGCAGGAATCCAAACCGTTCGCCGAGGTGGCGCAGATAGGCCCCATTCCGGGCCACGCGCAACGCAAGATAGAGTAAGAGGAGCGGAAAGGCCAGCGCCTGGACCGTCCAGTAGAGGAAATAGATGAGATACGCCTGCAAACTCCTGATTGTATGCCTGTCCGCCGGCTGCGCGATGGGCCTTTGGGGCCAGACCGCCTTCAAAGTGGGCCCGGCGTCGTCTTATCCTTCCAATCAGAACCTCGGCCAGCTCCGCGTCGCGGCCATCAAGTACGAGAGCGACGAGGAGACCCGGCCGCCCTTCGGCAAGGTCAACCCCAACGAATACGGCATCCTCCCCGTGATGCTCATCCTCGAGAACACCGGCCAGCAGACCCTCCTCCTCGACCACATGCGCGTCGCCTACCAATGGAAGGGCAACGAAGTCCTCCCCACACGCCCTGGAGACCTCCCCTACGCCCTCGCCCCCAAGCGCCCCAGGACCGGCCCGTCCTACCCCGTGCCCATCCCCCTGCCCAAAAAGAAGAACCCCATGGCCGCCGAAGAGCTCCAAACCCGCGCCTTCGGAGCCAAAACCATCCTCAAAGGCGAGCGCGCCACCGGCTTTTTCTACTTCGAAACCCGCCACCAGCGCAACGCCGTCCTCTACATCACCGGCATCCGCGAAGGCGTCACCGGTAAGGATCTCTTCTTCGTCGAAGTGCCCCTCGACACCCCCGATTCAGCCACAACCACCCCCTAGGTTTGACACAGCCACCCCCGAGTTGCTACAACAGGATTAACACTGCTCCTCAGTAGCTCAATGGTAGAGCATTCGGCTGTTAACCGAAGGGTTGTAGGTTCGAGTCCTACCTGAGGAGCCAAATCATTTCTGTCCGAACCCCTCCCACCCAGTAGTTGACGCCAGCGCTCTGCGTGCGTCCTTTCCCTCCTCGCGTAGTATCCCCAATAACGCCAAACATTTCCGGCCGAGCACGTTCTCTGCGCCGTGTCGCGGAGAGCGGCCCGGATCGCCCCGGTGAGCCCGTTTTCTCCCCTCCCCTCCTGACCTCTCCCCGACGCGGGAGAACGCCCGAGGTTGGTTAACGCAACCGTCGTCTCGGTTTACGTTTTTCGAATTGCCTGCGCCTGTTTACAGCCGCGTATGGCTCGCCTCCCGGCAACGCCTCGCTCGACGCAAGATCACCCCCGGAGGCCTATTTCGAGTCCTTCCTTTTCTTCAACACCTGCATGAGTCTTTGGGCGCACGCTTTGGCCTTGTCTTGCGTGTCGCAATCGCTGGCCTTGATTCGCTCGACTAGTGCACCTTCATGAAGCAACATCGTTGTACGATCGTGCGCCTCCGCCGGTGTCTCCTGATGCACCGTGTCGCCGTCGACCTCGACGATCATTACGACACCCTCTTTCAGCAGCACGAAGTCCGGCTCGATCCGTCGGTACTCAGCGCCACCCCGCACGAAGACGGGGAGGGGCGCAAACGAGACCCCAGCGCTTTTCAGAGCCTGGTAGAGGAAGATCTCTGGCTGCGACCGAAACAGTAGGCCGTCGCACGATCGAGACGCTATGTTGTTCGACCTTACACGGCCTTGATTCGTGATGTTCTTGCCGCTAGCCCACGCCTGTGCTTTCTCCCGCCAGTTGGAATCGGTTGAAAGTTCCACAGAGATCTGAACGCCCCCGATTCGATCGTTCGGGTAAGCCCTCATGAGAGGCTGAATCTCCTTGTGAATAGCCTCCTCGACAGCCTCTCTCTGTTCGCCAAGCTGGTTATAAACGGCCATGGGCACTTTCAGGTACAGCGTGTAGATGTCCGTTCCGCCGTTCCAATTGTCATAGTCTGTCTGTTCGATCGCAGCATGAGCCTGCGCCAGCACCGCGACTTCCCGTGCGGCACCACTCGCTGCGAAGAGCCTGGCGAGCGTAGTGAGCAGTGGCTCCGGATCCTTCGGGCGAAATCCAGTGTCGCCCGTGTTGCTGAGCCGCCCCGATGAGATTCGACCGTCTTCGGTGGGGAAGCCATCGGCCTCGAGAAAGCGGATGAGTCGAGATCGTTCATTCCCGTCTGCAAGTCGGGACAGAGCCCCCTGGAAGACAGCCAACAACCTCTGCATATCGGACTTGCTTGAGACGTCCAAGCAAGCGTAGTACTGCTCGATGAGGGTCCGACGCTTGCTTTGCTCCTCCGGCACGTTCTCATTTCGTTTCGTGATACCCGCCAACTCAAACTCATCGACGATCTCTCGGTAGGACCATGTCCTCATGTATTCGCGGAACGCTAACAGCGTTCTCTTGTTGATGTATGGGTCTGTCATATCGCTCTGCAAGGCGCGCGACCGAGCACTTTCTCATTCATTGAATCAGGAATCAAGCGCCAGCGGGTGATGGCTATTCGAGTCGTCTCGGTTTACGTTTTTCGAACTCCTTGCGTACCTGGGCTTCAGACCGCTTTCCCGGCGCCTCGCGCGAAGAGATGAGCCAACGGGCCATTGATGAAGGCTGGCGCATCCTGCGCGTGCTCGTTGGCCAGTATCTCGATGGGCGGTATACGCAAGGCAAGCCGCCGACTGCGGAGGAGATGTTCCACGTCTACGCGCCTTCTGCTGACGGGAATCATCCGGCTGGGTATGCGCGGTTCGTGGCGGGCAAGCTCGGCGTGCGCCCGGACCAGCGGCTCATCGACCTGGTGACTGCCTGATGCCGGGCTCAATTCAGAATGCCGCTCCGGCCACAGTCCTGCCGCACAGCCTGTGTCGCTCCTTCGTCCATGAGCGCGAGTACCCGGCCCTCGAAAACGAGTACCGGAACGGTGAGTCGCAGCGGACGGTTCAGGCGGCCAACAGCCGCAAGCGCTGGCGGCTCGCGAAACGACTGACGCCAGCACAACTCGCTGCGCTCCACATCTTCTACGACGCCTGCAATGGCCCGAGTGAAGCGTTCTTCTTCTACGACCCGCATGAGACCAGCCCGAAGTTCTCCCACGATCCAACCGGCCAGGCTGTTGCAGGCCGGCACACGGTCCGCTTCGCCGGCGAGTGGAGCCAGTCGGGCGACCTCGGCCGCGCAGACGTGAACATTGAACTTATCGAACTGGCATGAGTCAGTGTCCGAGTGTCCGACTTTCCTGGCGCGATCAGTAAACACTTCGCCGTTAGGCAGGAGTATGGAGTATAAAGCCGACAGCGGGCACTCTCCAGGAAATCCCAGAAACCACATAAACGATCTGCGCGTTCCCACCGTCAATACTCATATGCGGCTAGTCGCGGAACTGTTTCAGGATGTGCGGTATGCGATGCGCGGCATGGGGCGCGCGCCGGGGTTCACCGCGGTGGCGGTGCTGACCCTGGCGCTCGGAATCGGCGCCAATACGGCGATCTTCAGCGTGCTCTATGGGGTGTGGCTCTCACCAGTGAAGTACGCTCAGGCGCGACGGCTGGTGGATGTCAGCATGCAACAGTTGAGCGGCCACCGGTTCAGCGGCGGCACATCGAGTCCCAACCTGGCCGACTGGGGGGCGCAATCGCGCACTATCGAGGCCTTCGGAGCACACCGCTACGCGCACCAGGTGAATATCACCGGCAACGAAGGGGCGGAGGAGGTAATCGGGCACCGGGTTTCGGCGAACCTGTTTGGATTGCTGGGCGTCAGCCCGGCAGTCGGGTACCCCATAGAAGCTGGCGCGGACCGGAGCAGTGGGCCACGACAGGCGTTGATCGGTTACACATGGTGGAAACGGCGGTTCGGGGGCGACGCCGGCGTGGTGGGTCGGCAGATCCAGGTGAACGACGAAGCATTCACAATAGCCGGCGTGATGCCGCAGGGATTCGAGTTCCCGCCGATGGGTTCGGCGGCTTACCGGCCGGTGATTTGGACATCTCTGAATCTGCCGGTCGAGCAAGAGCGCGCCAGGGACCGGCATTCGTTGGAAGTGATCGCGCGGTTGAAGCCAAGCGCTTCGATCCAGCAGGCGCAGGCGGAGATGGACACCATTGTGGCGGGGCTGGCAACCGCTTATCCGCAGGAGAATGGCGGCTGGGGAGTGAATGTCACGAGTCTTGCCGATAACAGGCTACTGGAGGATGTGCGGCCGGCGCTGGTGTTGGTAATGGGGGCAGCTTCGCTGGTGCTGCTGATCGCATGTGCGAACATCGCGAACCTGCTGGTAGCGCGGGCTGCGGGCCGGGAACGAGAGATGGCCATACGGCGGGCCCTCGGGGTGACGTGGCACCGCCTGGCGCGCCAGCTTCTGACGGAGAGCGCGATGCTGGCGCTGTGTGGCGGAGCGGCCGGGCTGCTGCTGGCATGTGGGACGCTGCCGCTTCTAAAATCGGTGCTGCCGGCGAATATGCCGCGCGCCGACGAGATCGGACTCAACGGCGTGGTGCTGGGGTTCGGGGCGACCGTATCGCTGCTGACCGGGCTGCTGTTCGGGCTGGTTCCCGCCGTGCGGCCAGGCGGCAGTTTTGGCCTTGGTTCGGGAGGGAGAACTGTCACGGCGCGCAACCATACGGCGCGGCTGCTGGTAACCGTCGAAGTGGCCCTGGCGCTGGTGCTGCTGGCAGGTGCGGGACTACTGGTGGAGAGCTTGCGGCAAGTCTTGAACGTCGACCTCGGTTTCCGGAAGGAGCATGTTCTCACGATGCGGATGGACTTATCGAAGCGGAGCTATCCCGACGGCACGCGCGTGCGTGCATTTCGCGAGGAGCTACTGCAGAGGGTGTATGCTTTGCCCGGCGTAGAGTATGCCGGCACAGTGTCGTCTCTTCCGATGGGACTCATCATGCAAGGAACGGAATTTGCCGTCGAGGGGCGGCCCGAGACGGAACGGGAAAAGCCCTTTGCAAATTACTCGAACACCAGCACCGACTATCTGCGAGCGATGGGCATCCCGCTGGCCGGTGGCCGGTACTTCGGAACGAGCGACGGTCCGGCGGCACCACCGGTGACGATCGTCAGCGAGTCGTTGGCACGCTCCTGGTGGCCGGGAACCGGGGCTCTGGGCAGACGAATACAGTTGGACGGAACCTGGTTCACGATCGTGGGGATCGCCAAGGACGTTCGGCAATTGACACGAGGCGGAGCGCCGGATTTGTCGAAACGAGCGGCGGGGGGCCAGATCTACGCGCTGAACCATCAATTGCCGCCGAGCAAACAAGGCGCGGACATGGGGAGGTTCAATGTGTTGGTGATCCGTACGCCGACCGATCCGGGCGCGATGTCGGAAGCGGTCCGACGGGTGGTGGCGGAGATCGACAAGAACCAGCCGGTGGCGGGGGTGGCGACCATGGAGGAGGTGGTGGAGAGCATGCTGGAGTCGCGGCGGCTGAACACGCTGTTACTGGGGCTATTTGCCGGGCTTGCGGTGACTCTGGCAGGGGTGGGAGTGTTCGGGGTGGCGTCATGTGCCGTGGCGCGAAGGACCAAGGAAGTCGGAATCCGCATGGCGCTGGGCGCCACGCGGACGTCGATCCTGGCGATGGTGGCACGGGAAACGCTGTTTCCGGCCGTCTTAGGAGCGGCCATTGGACTGGCGGGAACGGCGGCGGCGGCGCGGCTTCTGTCCAGATTTCTGTATGGCGTGAGGCCGGTAGAGCCAGCGGTTGTGGCGGGAGTGGCGATCTTGCTGGTGGCGGCAGTGGCGGGCTCAGGGCTGTTTCCCGCACGGCGAGCGCTGCGCGTGGATCCGGTGGTGGCACTGCGGGAAGACTGACGCGCGGAGCGACTGCTCGGTGGGCGTCATGCCGGGAATCTGGCATCGTGCATCAGTATCGGAAGGATTTCGGTGGGTCGATTACCCCGCGCAAAGTCGCCTTTCGTTTACAGGCTGTGGCCGGTTGACGCGCCACTCGGAACAATGACTTCAACCGACTACGCCCCCTTCCGGCATCAAACCAAGTTCTCCCTTAATGTCTGACTACATCGGCAACATCGCTGTACCGGAGATCATGCCGAGCGGCGTGTTTCCGCTCGTGTCGGACTTCCCACACGGGCACTCCCGCGCGTGCGAGGTCGCGATCCATCAGTTCGGCTCCGGCAACGCGAAAATCGAGCAACGCTTCCTGCTCGGCACTGGCGTGCGGCGCTTTACCGCCCGCAAGAACTGGCTGCGCGACGGCGATCGCATTGCCCTGCGCAACTTCTGGGAATCGAAGTGCGGCCCTACGGCGCGTTTACCTACAACGCGCCCAGCGACGACGGCCTGGGCACGACGGCTTACACTTGCCGCTTCGCCAACGAGCCTCTCTCCTGGGAGATGCTGACGGATGCGGTCTGCTCGCTCGGCGTGACGCTCGTCGAGATCCCCTCATCCTCGCCCAGCTACACCCTCAACCAAACGGTCACGCGGTTCCCGCCGCAGGCCCTCAAAGACGCACTGCTTTCCCAGGTTCAGCAGATCATTCCGCTCGTCAAGATCCAGCCGCTGGAGTCCGCGTATCCCGCGATCCATATCTCCGACCGGCGCTGCACGGTGGGTGGCCAGCTCTACCAGGCGCGCCTGCTGGAGTTTGACGGCATCTCGCAGGGCATGGGCAACGAGGCCGACGAGGCGCAGTTCTCGTTCGGCAACGCAGACCGCGTCATGCGCGATCTCGCCAACGACGTCGATCTCTACCGCGCAGCGATCGAGCTGTCCCTGTTCCATGTCGGTACGGGCATCAGGTTGGATCTTTGGAAGGGCGAGATCGTCAATTGGGCCTGCGACGCCGACCCGGAGTTCCGCGTCACTGCCGCCGATGGACTGTACGAACTGAACCTGCCTTATCCCACCCGGAAGATCTCTCGCACCTGTTGGAAGCCGTTCGATTCGCAGGCCTGTCCGTTTGCGACCAGCGGCACGCTCGACTTGGTCCACTTCCCCAACGCCGATGCCGCGAAGTGCGACAAGGGCTATGAGACCGAGAACGGCTGTCTCGCGCACGGCATGAAGCGGTATTACGGCGGCATCCTCGCGGAACCGCAGAGCGTCCGCATCAAGGACAATTCCACCGGAACCTGGGGCTTCGGACGCTCGCCGCTCACGAGCGTTTCGCTGGTTGCCGACTCCATTTACGATCAGGTGCTGCCGGAGATCTACACCGACTCCGCCATGCCGGTGAACTGCAAAATCGCAGCCGGGCGCGACGAGAGCGATTTCTACGAGGCGCTGGGCATCGTCGGCGAGGGGCCGCTCGTCGCGTTCGGCGCCGGACACAAGCTCGACGGCCAGTACCATCACGGCTATCCCGGCGGCTTCGGTCTGCGCCAGGTGCTCGGTTCCGATCCGGCCGCTGCGCAGGACTGGTTCTCGCTCGACCAATCCGGCAATCAAACCGGCGGCGACTGGCGCAAGGTCTTCGCCGGCAACTCCACCTACAAGGACAACTTCGCCGCAGGCACGGCGTTTCTGGTGATCCGGCGCTCCGACGCCAAGGGCCTTCAACTCTCCCGCCCTGGCGAGCACCAGATGGAGGCAGTTGTCTCGCTGGGTATGAAAGGCTGGGTCTGGACTTCGCCCGGCGTCCGCGTCTGGGGTCCGCCGCTCACCAATCCGGTGTGGATCGCCATCAACATGCTCCTCCGCGCACGGGGCATCCGGCTGGGCGAATCCGCCACTACGCAGCAGCTCGACCTGGCCGAGACATTCTTCGACGTGAACGCCGCCATCGCGGCCGCATCCATCTGCGACGAGCAGGTATCGAAGCTGGTTGGCACGGGCACCGAAACGCAGTTCAAGTTCCGCGGCGTCATCCAGGAGGAAAAGCCCCTGCGCGACTGGCTCCAGGAAGTTTTGATGAACTGCCTGGGCTACTACACGTTCGCCTTCGGCAAGCTCAAGATCGGCGTGCGGGTGAACTCATCGGCGGTCGAGGCGTTCACCGAAGGCAACATCCTGTTCCGGGGCCTGCAACTGGCGCCGCTCAAGCCATCCTTCAATCACTTGACCGCCAACTTCGCGGACGAGGATTTCGAGTTCGTCGCCAACTCAGTCGCCGTCTACGACATTGACCACGCGAATCTCATCGGCGGCGGCGCGGGCCCGCTGTTTCTGAAGTCGAGCGTCAATCTCGCCGGGAGTTCGTCAAAGTCACAGGCCGGCCGGATCGTGGCCGCGCGGCTGCGGGAGGAACTGGGCGGGATCACTCCGGACGAGTGGAAGAAGGGCCGTCAAGTGGCCTTCAAGACAACTGTCCTGGCGCTCAACACGGAACCCGGCATGGTTTGTTCCATGACGCACCCGGACATGCCGGACGGGAGCGGCGAATTCCGGGTCACCTCCTGGCGGCTGAACCGCGACTACTCGATCGACATCCAGGGGCGCACCACAACGGACTCGATGTACGATCTGGTCTCCGGCCCGAAGCCCGCCGATGTGGTGCCGGACCAGGTCCCGGAGGAGATCCTGATCGACACCGGGGTACCCGGAGTCCTGAGCGGCACGCCGCGCCTCGGTGACTATGGCACCTTCGCCATCGACGACATGTCCGTCGCTCCCGACGCCTCGGGCAACTCGAACATCGTCGGCGCGCATGAAATCACCCTGGCACTCTACAACGTCGACGAGCTGACCACGGATCTCTGGGCGTCCATCGACACGGGCATAGATGCCGCAATCGATCCTGCGACGGTCTCCTGCACCGTCAATCCCGACACGAGCCGGGTGTTCCGCGTGGGGGACTTCGTGGTCTTCAACGACGAGTCCGCCGACCCGAACAATCCAGGCCGACGGTCCTACGAATGCGCGCAGATCGTCGGGCCGGGGAACACGGGCGATGTCGTTCCCACGGGCGACTTCGCGTTTCAGCGCGCGTATCCCGGCGTTCCGGAAGGCCAAGCCACCTTCGGCACAATGCGCTGCGCGCATCTCGCCGGAATCCGATTCTACAAGCTCGACCAGAAAACATTCACCTTTAGCGTCCGCAAGGGCTTCTTCCGGACGCCGGGGCTGCCCGCCCGGATCGAGGCCAAGCTCCCGAGTGCCTGCCTCGTTGCAGCACTCGCAGGCGTGGCAAACCACTTCGGTTACGGGCCATTCACCGTCTTCCCGCTCTCCCGGCACAACGAGCCGTACATGCCTGGCCTCCGCACCTGCAACGGCGGCGCCTACACCTTCCAGGTGCCTGGCCCGCTCTCGGTGCAGGAGAACGTCGTCATCCCCCTGAAGGTCCAGGATGCAGCCTCAATCCGTTGCATCTATGCCTATCTGCAACAAGGCACGACCGACGGCCAATCCGCGTTCCTCGTGAAGATCAGCCGGGACGACGGCGCAACGTGGGAACCCCTTGAATACATGGGCATCGCGCAGGCACTGCCGGATGCATACAAGAACTCCTACGACTTCGTGGTCAATAACGAAGGCTACGGCTTGCCGGCGTCGCGACGCCTGCCTTACGCGGACTATGGTCTCGCCTTGGCCCAGGCTGTTACGGCAGGCCCGGATCCCCGGACGGTGCAGACGGCCTCGTATGGAGCCAACCGTCTAGGGTTGGCGGCAGGGCAGTTCCTCTTCCTCGACCCTGGCGGCGCGAATGAAGAGTACGTGAAGGTCATCACCGCCGATCCCGACAACCAGACGTTCGACGCTATCGTGACGAAGGACCACGTCGACGGCGAGCGCATCCGTCCGACGATCTGGCCCACTCCGGTGCTGTTGGAGGGCGACGATCTTGCGTTTGACATTCTCGCCGTCGCTCCGAACGACGCAGGATCTGATCTCACGGTCGTGATTCAAACCTGAAGGACGGATCCCCACCCGCTTCGATACCAAGCACGGCCTTACCAGCGCACGAGCAAACCAAGCCTCGCCGGGCCTTCGTCATGGCGATTGTCACCGCGGCTAAGCTCGAAGGGATTAGGCTTAGTAAACTGCCAAGTCGGATTCAGGCCTTTCTCTTGGCAGGCATCAAAGACGGACTGAGCGAAATCGGGGACATCAAAGCTGTGCATCGGTCTTTCACCAAGCACACGATCAAGAACGGGTCGTAGGGGGTTGTACCGCCAACCAAATATCGTCACACGCGTAGTTCTGTACTCCGTATCGCCCCGGACACTGACCCAGGAAGGCACCACATAAATGACCGCTTCCCGTTCGCCCTTCTTTGCTTTCGCCGCTAGTTCGGAGAGTATTGTGTCGAGGCTGTTGATGGTGTTTCTCGCGCGCTGCCGTTCCGTGGACAGAACCGCCTGGATCCTCTCTTCAGCTTCGTGCTTCCGAGCCTCCGCCTCGCGGGCCTGTTCTGCCGCGCTGTTCTCGGCCAGTCTCCTTAAGTCATCCGCGTTCAACTAAAGCTCCTCCTTCTTGGCTGAATTCCCGTCAAAAGCGATCGACTAGTCGACGGCCCAATACAATCTCGCCGAGCTAGACTTAACGGCGGCCATCTCTTCCCTGTGGAAACTTCGGATCGCGTGTCGCCTTCGTGGATTGTACATCGTGCCTACCCATTCTATTCACCTATTTGACCCCCGCCGCACCCTCCAACTCCAGGGCTTCTCCGGCCGCGCCGCCACTACCACCATCCACGACGCGACCGAGAGCGGCTTCCAGATCTCCGGCATCTTCCAGGCGGCCGAGGACTTCGCGAACGTCCAGCTCTTTTCGGCCTACGACTACTTCAATCACCTCCGCGTGAAGCCGCTGCCGGTCACGGACCTCTCCGGGCTGACCCTTCAGTTCGATATGGAGGTCCTCCACGTCAACGGCGAGGATGGCAACGTGCGGCCCGACTGCGTCCGCTATGCCTCGGTCGGGTGGGACAAGCTCACCATCACAACCGGCGCCGGCGACATCTACGAGGTCCCGCTGATGAGCCATGTGCAGATCCTCTCGGGCGGCTTCACCCCCGGCAAGTTCGGCTTCTCCCTCTACGACCGCGACAGTGAGACGCTGGATGACCTCCTTGTCGGCGCGACCACACCCGGACTGACCGACGCGGTCTACGTCTACTTCATGGGCACACGGTGGTCATGCACGTCGGCGGAGGCCATCGCGTTCTGCAACCTCGAAACGCGGCTCCTCAACAACCTCGGCGCGGCTGACGTGCCTTCGTGTGAACAGTCGATCTGGTGGCAGGATGACCCCAACTTCTGGCACTACCTGCTGGTCAACAGCGGCGGCGCCGGGATTCGCGAGGACGGAGCCACCGACGCAGCGGACATCGCTTCGCGCCTGGCGTCCATGGTGGGGATCTCCAGCTACCAGGTCGATTGCTCGGCTTCCGGCAACGTCATCACTGTCAGCCTCGAAACTGGCGTGAACGGCCCAGTGACGGTATCGACCAACAGCGGATCGGCTCCTGCCACGCTCAGCCGCTTCGTGCCCGGTGTCTACACCGCACAGGTCGCCTCCGCCGCCGAGATCCGCGCAGGCGACTATGTGGGCGTCGACATCGGCAGCGCCAATGACGAGGTCGTCAAGGTGATTGCGTCGGGGGCTGGCTCCTTCACTGCCTACTTCCAGAAGCCACATTACGGAAAGCTGTACAACATCCAATGCCGTGTGCTGCCAAGGGCGCGGCACTTCGGGCGGGTGTTGAAGGATCGGATGGTGGACCACCCGCTGCCCGACTACGGCGACCAGCCCAGCAGCCTGGCCACGCAGGGATTCGCAACCACCAACACCTCCGCCCAACTCCAAGTGCGGCTCATAGGGCAATTGGGCGAGTACGGGCGCGACGCCAATGGCATCCCGGTGCGCGTCTCCGTCGAGGGCGGCAACCAGATCGTGCGCATCGAGAACGCCGAGGGAGATTTCGGTGCAACGTCGCGCGACGTGCGCGTAGAGGGGGCCGACAACAACCGGGCGTACCGCTTCGCATTCCCCTTCACTGCGCTGTCCGGCTTCCGGAATGGAGACCGCAACACCCTCGTCGCTGTCCCTGCAAGCGACATTGTCCAGGTCCATCTGACATTCGCGCCGCGCTTCGAGGATGTCGAGTACGGTCTGGCGGCGGGCGGACTCCTGAACGTGGCTGTCTCAGCCTCCGCCGTGGGCACCGAAGAAGAGTGGCAGGTCACGGACGCCGAAGCGATGCTCGCGGGCCTCAAGTACTACGTGGGCACACCTGCCGCTGAAGAGCGCGTCACGTGCCTCGCCAACTTCGGCCTGTCCAAGCCAGATCCGGATAACCCAGCCACCTGGTACTACCGCGTGCTCGTGCGCCGCGGCGAGGACTCGTCCGTGCCGCAGGCCTGGGTGCCCGGCACGCGCATCCAGCGCATCTCCACCATCACGGGCACGCGCTCGGACATCGAGTGGCAGGTGCAGATCTCGAGCATTACCGTCACCGGCGACCGCACGATCAAGGTCGGCGGCGATGCCCCTCGTATCGAGGAGTCGGACGGTCGCTGCCGGTACGAGGGCTTCTGGGAGGATTACAGCTACGGTGCCGCATGGCCCACGCAGTGGTGGTCTCTGGGCCACGCCCGGCGTTGCGCACCCAGCAACGCGCAGGACACGCGCCAAGTCACGATCCGTTATTCGCGCGCCACGCAGCACGATCTCTACCTGGGCACGTGGCTCGGCCGCGACGCCGGCCGGATTCAGGTCGCGATCGATGGCGGCGCGCCGGTTATCCACGATCTCTACCTGAACGACTACAACGGCCTCGCCGCCATGCGGAAGCTGGCCGGCGCCTTGCCAGCAGGGACGCACACAGTCGAGATCCGCGCGCTCTTCGACAAACACCCGTCGAGCAGCGGTTACTACTTCTACTTCGACTACCTGTGGCCACTGGAACCGCAGGATCCTCCTGAGCCGCGAACCGTCTACAGCGACGTCTCGCTCGCGATCGACTTCGACACGGACCACGGCTACAAGAAGCCGCCCGCCTGGCACGTGTGGCATTTGGATCGCCTCGGTTTCCGGGGCCACGCCGATGTTTACATGGGCGTCTTCTGGAACAACAAGCGGCGGCGCGTGGAAGCGACCTACCCGAGTTGCAGCCTAGGTGTCGGCTCATGGCAGCCGGACGAGCCGTTGTGGGTCAACCTCTCCGGCACAGCGCTCTACTTCTCGCCTGGCGCGGGCCTCGAAACCAAAGACATCGCCGCCCACCTCCGCGCGATGATCAATGTCACGTTTCCGGGTGTCTGGTGCACGAGCGATGCCAGTTCGATCCACATCCGTTCTCGCGCGCCCGGCTACACCTTTACGATCTCGACCAGCTCGCAGTTGAGCGTCACGCAGGGCTCGCCGGCGCTGGCTCAGGCTGGGGCCGAAGGTGACTGGGAGATGATCGACACGATCGCGCCAGTGATGACACAAGGGGCGCGGAACTGGATCCGGGACCTCGCCTCGCAGTTCAAGCTGGCCGGCATCGATGCGAGCTTCGCCTTCTCGATGGAATGCTACCGGCCACCCCTGGCGATGGCGGCGCGCTACTGGGATGGCGAGCCGGTTTTCCTGCCCGTCCCCTCGCACCAGATGCACTTCGGAGCGCGGGTGCGGAGCTACCTCAAGCAGATGTACAAGGAATGCGCCGATGAGCTCGCGGCCGCGGGGCTGCCCATCGTCCTCCAGTTCGGCGAAACGCAGTGGTGGTACTTCCCGAATGCCTCCGGCATGCCGTTCTACGATGACGACACAAAGGCGGCTTTCCAGGCGCGCTACGGGCGGCCGTTGCACCGCTTCCTCGCGAACACCGACGCTCCCGCCGACGACATCGAGGCGGCCGACTTCTTGCGCGATCGCATCTGGGAATACTGCGCCGAGGTGATCAGCTACGTCCGCCGCTTCCATCCGTCGGCGGTCTTCGAATGCCTCTGGCCGCTCGATGCCAACCAGGGCAAGCCCGCGCCCGACCCTGCCTTCCGCGCGCTGAACTTCCACGTCAACCTCCCAAACGAATGGAAGACCTCCTCATACGGAGTGAAGTACTTCCGCGCCGAGGGATTCGACTACGACATCTGGCAGAAGAACGCCCGCCTGATGCGGCAGACGCTCGAGTTTCCGATGAAGCTCGGGCGCCCGGCATCGGAGTGCATGTACCTGGCCGGCATCTACGGCCCGCCGGATCCGCCGATGCGCGAGGCATACGGCATGTGGCGCAATCGTGGGCTCTACTCTTTTTGCTTCTGGGCCTTCGATCAGTTCTGTTTGAACTCAAGGCCAGTGCCGCTGGAGGTCACGTCGCAGGCCACCGCCACTCTCGCCACCTACCACCGCCCGCGTGCCGCCAGGTCGCCCGAGGCGCCCATTGCCGTGGCCTACGCGCCGGAGCCGAGCAGCCGGATGAATACGTTCCGGGCCAATGCCAGGAGGCTGAATGCCTAATTTTCCGACCGCGATCGACGACGCATCGAGCCTGTTCTCGCCAGCCGATGCCTTCTCGACGAAGCCGCTGGAGACGATCACGACGATGCTGGTGCAGGCCAACGACTCGACCATCAGCGTCGACTCCGCCGGCGGAGGCTTCGCCGACGAGTATGGGATCCTCTCCATCGACGACGAACTGATCGTCTACACCGCCAAGACCGCCGCGCAGTTCACCGGCTGCCAGCGCGGCGTATTCGGCACCGTCGCCGCGCAGCACACCGCCGGAGCCACGGTGCGCGCCAACATGGTCGCGGCCTACATCGAGGCCCTCCAGGACGCCGTCATCGCCGTCGAGCAGGAACTCGGCACTGCCTCCAGCCGCAACTACGTCCGCAAGGACGGAGCCGTCACCATCACGGGGCTCAAGAGCTTCGTCGACGGAGCGGAACTCGGCTCCGGCAACAAGGCGGCCACCGGGCTGGTCCGGCTGCCGAACACCGGAGCTATGAAGTGGCGCAAGGCTGACGGCTCCGGCGATCTGGGCGTCGCCCTCAACGCTAATGACCATCTCGCGGCCGATGCCATCATCGACTTCGCGCCCGGGCAGACCTTCGGAGCGTTCTCCTATCCGGACGCCGGCTACGGGAACAAAGGCATCGTGCAGGTCGATCCGGCTGGTGGCTTGGCCGTCGAGTCGGGTGTGCTCTCGTTGCCTGCCTCCGGCGCTTCCCCAGGCACGTATCCGAAGGTCACGGTGGACGCCAAGGGCCGCGTGACAGCCGGCGCGAATCTGGCATCTTTCGATCTGCCGGGCCATACTCACGCCGCCAGCGATATCGTGAGCGGTGAACTCCCACACAAGGTCCAGAAGGACGGCACTGATGTCGGCACGCGCCGGGCGCTCAACCTCGTCCAGGGGGCCCGCGTCTCGCTCGCAGCCGCCGATGACCCCGCGAATGACCGTGTCAGCGTGACCGTCGCCGCAAGCCCTCCGGAAGCCGGCGAGATCACCAATGCCCTCGGTTACGTCCCCGCCAACCGCGCAGGCGACCACTTCACCGGCGCAATCGACTGCGGCCCTCACCAGACGATCGGCGGTCCGCTGGAGAACATGGCGAAGCACTCCGAGGACTTCGCCGCAGCGACGTGGGACAAGAACGGCGGCTCGTGTTCAGCGACGTCGAACAGCATTATCGCGCCGGACGGCAACCAGACCGCCGATGTGATCACCGCTGTGACCGCCACGCCCGTCATCCAGCAGCAGATCGCGGGCCTCGCCGACGGCGGCACCTACACCTTCTACATCTGGGCGCGCGTCGCCACCGGCACGCGAAAGGTTTCAGTGGCGATCGTCAACAACGCCTACGCGGCATACCTGGACGGGCCGACGCAGGTCACGCTGACGACCTCCTGGCAGCGCTTCCGGATCACCGGGACACTCGCGTCGGGGCAGACTGGTCTCTGGATCGTCGTCCGCCAATTCGCCGCGAACGGTGACGATTGGACCACAGGGGCAATACACCTCTGGGGTGCCTGCCTCCAGCAGGGCAACGACCCACAGATAGCCTACGCCAGGACCTGGGCCTCCCAGACGCCGCACAGTTCCTCAGGCCTCGCCGCCGGCCCAACCGTGATCGCCGCCACGGACTCCACAGCCTCGCCCCTCAAGATTCGCGGCCCCGGCTCGAACCTCGCAGACAGCACCCTCCTCGAACTGACCGCCAGCGGAGAACTCATAGTCGCGGGGGGAACTGGCAACGGCTACCGTTTCGCTGAACTCATGGCCGCCAACAACCCCAGCGGTTGGGCTGGCGTCTTGAAAGTCAAGAGCCCAGATGGGACCACGCTTGGGCACATTCTGCTCTACACCAATCCGTAGAAGTACGATCCGCTGGCTGGAGACCCCGTTTTGGATCGCCGAGCCATCCCGGCGCAAAGCCACGAAGAGTCTCGCAGAACTACAATACAGTTTTCGATTACCTCACACGAAGCACAGGAGGTGGGCTGCACCTTATGCAGGCACAAGCGCTCGAACTTCTCCGGCAAGCACTCGGCGACAACACCGCGACATTCCGCGACGGGCAATGGCAGGCGATTTCTGCACTGGTTCAGCGCAGGGCGCGCCTCCTCGTGGTCCAGCGGACCGGGTGGGGCAAGAGCCTCGTGTACTTTCTCGCCACAAAATTTCTTCGCGACCAGGGCGCGGGCTGCACAATACTCATCTCGCCGCTTCTATCTCTGATGAGGAACCAGATCGCCGCAGCCCGAAGGATCGGTGTTAGAGCAGAGACCATCAACTCAACGAACGAGACAGAATGGCAGCGAATTGAAGCCGGCTTGCACCGGGATGAAATCGACGTGCTTTTGATCTCACCGGAGCGGCTCGCCAATGACGACTTCGTCAACCGTTGCCTCCTGCCCATCGCAAACAGGGTAGGCCTCTTTGTGGTGGATGAGGCCCACTGCATTTCCGATTGGGGCCACGACTTCCGCCCGAATTACCGGCGGATCGTCAGAATCCTTAGGGCGCTTCCGCGAACCATCCCGGTTCTAGCCACAACTGCGACGGCGAACGACCGGGTAGTCGGAGACATCATCGAGCAACTCGGACCGAATCTGGAGGTCCAGCGCGGTCCTTTGACGCGGGCGAGCCTCCGCCTCCAGAACATCAACCTGCGTTCGCAGGCGGAGCGCATGGCTTGGCTTGCCAGCATGCTTCACGAGCTGCCCGGAAGCGGGATCGTTTACACATTGACGGTTCGGGACTCGCAACGCCTGGCAAGCTGGCTCCAGTTGCAGGGGATCGACGCCGAAGCCTACTATGGCGCGCTGGAGACTGAGCAGCGTGAGGATCTGGAGAATCGACTTCTCAACAATGAGATCAAGGCGCTGGTGGCGACTGTCGCCCTGGGCATGGGTTTCGACAAGCCTGACCTCGGATTTGTCATCCACTATCAGCGGCCGGCCTCGGTCGTGCATTATTACCAACAAGTCGGGCGGGCTGGACGTGCCGTCGACAACGCTCATGGCGTTCTGCTCAATGGCGGCGAAGACGACGCCATCGCCGATTACTTCATACGAACTGCATTTCCCACGCCTCAGGATGTCGAGCAGTTGCTGGGCGCAATGCGAACGGCCGGCGTCGCGCTGACGATTCCCAAACTCCAACAGCGCGTCAATCTCTCGAGAGGCAAGATCGACAGGATCCTGGACTTTCTACTGCTCGAATCGCCTGCACCCGTTCAGAAGACGGAGGGCGGCTACATTCTGAACCCGGTACGCTGGCAGATGCCAACGGACCGGATCGAACGGATCACGAACCTGCGGAGAAACGAGTTGGATCGCATGCGGACGTACGTGAGCAACCGGGACTGCTTGATGCAGTTCTTGGCAGAGGAACTGAACGATCCCGACGCCCGAGCTTGCGGCAAGTGCGTCAACTGCGTTGGGCAACTTCTGCCGGAGGACATCCCGGAGGTGCTTGCGCAACAAGCGGTGGAATTCCTCGACCGGCAGGAGAACCCGATCGAACCGCGAAAACAATGGCCGGCAGGCATGACGAATGCGGGGATGCGGGGGAGGATCGCGGTCGAGCACCAGGCGAGGGAAGGTCGGGCATTGTGCCGGTGGGGTGACCCTGGCTATGGTGAGATGGTACGCCGAGGCAAGCAGCGGGACCACCATTTCGATGATCGGCTCGTTGAAGCAGCCGCCCGATTGATCTCGAGTCGCTGGCGCACCGATCCGGCGCCGACTTGGGTCACATGCGTCCCCTCGAATCGGCACCAGTCCCTAGTTCCGGATTTTGCGCGGCGTTTGGGGCAGCGCCTGGGCCTGCCATTCGTCCAGGCCATCCGCAAGGTGAGGGAGACTGAACCCCAAAAGACTCGTGCCAACAGCTTCCAACAGGCCCAGAACCTGCACGGAGCCTTTGTCGTTGAGCAGGCGGCTGTACGGCAGGGGCCGGTGCTGCTGGTGGACGATATGGTGGATTCGAAGTGGACCTTTACGGTAGCATCTGCTTTGTTGCGCCAAGCCGGGAGCGGGCCGGTTTATCCATTTGCTCTGGCGGACAGTTCCTCCGAAAATGGTGAGTAGGATATGGATTTGGAGTCGACTCTGACACCTGATACGCAAGCGGTGCTCCTCCTTTGCGGGGAGCTTGGCCAGCGTGGTGGCAACGGACTGAAGCCCCTTGGGCTTCGCCAATACAACACACTCGCGAACTGGCTGAAAACAGAAGGCTTGCGACCAGGCGATCTCCTGACACTGGACGGACAGACGAGACTCGGCGGACTTCAGACCGCGGAAGTGAATTCCCAACGAATTGCCCCGTTGCTCGAACGCGGCGCCGCGTTGGCGTTGGTCGTAGAGCGATGGGAGAGAAGCGGCCTCTGGGTCATCAGCCGGAGCGACGCCGCGTATCCTGAACGTCTGAAACGGTACCTTGGGCAGGCCGCCCCTCCAATTCTCTATGGCGTAGGTTCGAAGAGCCTGCTCAATCGCGGGGGGCTCGCAGTAGTCGGGTCGCGCGACCGATCGGATGAGGACGGGGACTTCGCGAGACGGGTTGGCGAGCATTGCGCCCAGGAGAGCATCGCGATTATTTCGGGAGCAGCGAAGGGTATTGACCGCGATGCTATGGTCGGTGCTCTCGAAGCAGGCGGCTGGGCACTAGGCGTTCTTGCGGAGGGCCTGGCGAAGACGGCCACTTCCGGCCAATACCGGTCGGGGCTGGTGAGCGATCATCTGACGCTGGTTTCGCCGTTCGATCCGGACTCGCGATGGTTTGCTTACACCGCAATGGAGCGGAACAAACTCCTGTATGGCTTGAGCGATGCCGCATTGGTTGTCGCCAGTGCAGCTGAGTCCGGGGGCACATGGGCAGGAGCGACCGAAGCCCTTCATCATGGTCGAGTGAAGGTGTTCGTTAAATCCACTGGCGTTGTGGCTCCTGGGAATCCGAAACTAGTGCGCATGGGCGGGATTCCATTTCCCGAGGAACCGTGGGAGAACCTCCGATCGTTGTTTGGCGCGACTGAAGAGAAAGACGGCCAACTGTTCTCCTCTGCTGTCCAGCGATTTTCGCCTGCCGTGGAACCGAGCGCTGAGGTCGTGGCCGCTGCTCTGCCGGACGTTCCTCCCGTTGAGACACCAATTGCACCCGCTGAAACAACGACCGAGGAATCAAGCCGATCGGCGGAAACGGAGCGCACCGTCGACGCCTACACTTTGGTGATCAACACCGTGCTGGCGCTTCTCAAGGAGCCAGAGTCCGATGAGTGGCTTGCGAACAAAGTATGCGTTCGCACGGCGCAAATGAAGGACTGGCTGGACAGAGGCGTCCGTGAAGGCCGAATTCTAAAGTTGAAAAAGCCGGTACGTTACGTGGCACATACGCCGTCTCTCTTTACCGAGTAGCGTGCCGAGTCCACCGAGCTCTTTGAAAGCCGAATATCAATGGGGAGTTCGCGCCTTCGAAATCTCCCTGAGCGGTTAACACTGCGGAGAACTCGGTGGCATTCCGGTTCTCCAAACGCCTATTCGGAACAGGGTTCCCCTTGGGGAGCCAAACTATTTCTGTCCGAACACCTTCCCCCCAGTAGTAGACGCCAGCGCCCTGCGTGTGTCCATCCCCTCTTCGCGCAGTATCCCCAATGACGCCAAACATTTCCAGTCGGTCCCGTTCTCTGCGCCGTCTCGCGGAGAACGGCCTGGATCGCCCCGGTAAGCCCGTTTTCCCCCCTTTCTTCCGGATCTCTTCCGCGTAAGTTCGTATTAGAAAAAAGCCGTCTCGGGCATTCTCGATTCAGAGGCTGCGGGAAACCCCATCCACGATTGCGGCCCTTGCCAACACGCAAGGGTGGCGAACGAGGAACAACAATCGCCGGACTCCGCGGCAGGTGCAGTACACGCTCACGAATTACGTTTACGCCGGTCTGGTGCTGGATGGTTACGGATTTCGCAAGGGCTGCCACGAAGGGCTGATCACAAAAGAAATCTACGACCAGGTCCAGGCGCTTCTTGCCGAGCGGCGATCGCGCAAACCGGGCCGGGCAAAAGCCACGATCCCTTGGCCGCTGCTGGGGCTAGTTTATTGCGGAAGTTGCGGCCGGCCGTTGAGCACCCACACGATTCGGCGAGGCTCCGTCGTCTATCGGTACTACCGGTGCCGCTCAGCGGCAGGCGGTCGTGAGCCTTGCAAGGGTGTGTTGGTGCGGGCCCACGAAATCGAAAGCGCCGTGCTGCAGGCAGCCGGTCTGGAGCAATGCGGGCTCACCTCGAAGGAGGAAGAAGCCGCGTTCCAAAGCGCTATCCGGCGGGTCGTCTTTGAGGCCGATACAGGGCGAATCCAAATCGAATTCCGCCCCGGCGTCAACAGTCCGGCCGCTTCTTTGGCTTGACCGCGCAGCAGGCGGCGAGCATAATAGTTCAAGAAAGTTGAACTATTATGCGGTCGGTTGATAGCCAACGCGAACTGTACCAAGTCGCTGAGGGACAAGGCGGCTACTTCACTGCGAAGCAGGCGGCGCGCCTCGGCTACACCGCCAGCAAACGGAACTACCATGTCGGCGCTGGCAACTGGGTCCGGGAACACCGCGGCATCTACCGTCTGGCGCTCTTCCCCGCACCCACTCGCCCCGATCTGGTCCTCTGGTGGCTTTGGTCGCGGGGGCGTAGCGATTCGCCGCAGGGCGTCTTCAGTCATCGCACTGCGCTCGCCCTCCACGAACTCACCGATGCTAACCCGGCAAGACTCGACATGACAGTGCCGCCCGCCTTTCGGAAAGGCTCGGCGATTCCGCGGGTGCTCCGACTCCACTTCGTCGAAATTGCCAAGGCCGAAATTGAGATGATCGAAAACGTTCCGGTGACCACCGCTCTGCGCACGATCATCGATGTGTGGCGTGAGAAATCGCTGCCGGAATCCTCCCTTCGGGAAGCCTTCGAGGACGCCATGCGCATGGGGAAGCTGACCAGGGGGCAAATTGCGAAGGCTCGCAAAGACTCCGACGCAGCGCAGATCATCGACTCGTTGGAATGGGGCCATCGATGAAACCAACTCGGCAGTACAACTCCGGTGCCGCCCTTCGAACCGCGCTGGAAGAGCGCCTGAAGCGGGTCTCCCGCGAAGAAGCAGTCGACCTGCAACGACTGCGCCGTCAGGTCGCATTCGACCGGTTCCTGGCCCGGCTATTCCGGTACGCGCAAACCGACTGGGTCTTGAAAGGCGGGTACGCGATGGAACAGTGGTTTCACATGGCGCGCGCCACAAAGGACCTGGATTTCACTGTGCGAACGAAGCCCGCCGGCGTGCTCGAATACTTGCAGGATGCCGGGGCTCTGGATATTGACGATTTCTTCTCATTCCGCATCGGAGAAGCCACGGTGGATCTCGATGGCGCACCCTACGGAGGCGCACGCTATCCCGTGGAAGCGGTCCTCGGCGGTCGTACCTTTGTGAAGTTCCACCTCGATGTCGGAATCGGCGACGTCATCATCGACCCTGTTGAGTTTGTGCGGACGCGGGACTGGCTTGGATTCGCGGGGGTTGCGCCGCACGACGTGCCGATGATCCAGCGCGAACAGCAGTTCGCCGAAAAGCTCCACGCCTATACGCTCCCTCGGCCGGCAGCGCCAATCAGCCGGGTCCGAGACTTGGTGGACATGGTCCTGCTGATCCACTCTGGCACTCTCGACGCGACGCGCGTCGTCGATTGCGTCAGGTGGACTTTCTTACGTCGTGATACGCATCCTGTTCCGCTCACGCTGGACGCCCCGCCCGAAAGCTGGACCGTGCCATTCGCCGCGCTGGCCGAAGAGTGCTTCCTGGCGATCTCGGCGGACGAGGCTTTCGCTGATCTGGCCCGCTACTTCGGCGGGCTGGAGATCCCCAGGTGAACCGAGTGCCTCTTTTCAAAAGCTTACAGGCGACTCCTGTGAACCAACAGGTTCTACGTATGTCAGGCAAGAATTGAGCCAAACTATTTCCATCCGCAGTTTTGCTCCCCACCCGTTAACGCCGGAGCCATTCGTGTGCCTGCGCGAGTCCTCCGGAACAATGTTTACAGTGGGAGAGCCTGATCGCCTCCCAATCCACCCGACAGCGGAACGACCGCAAGGCGGACTGCGCTGTGGGTGCCGGAGGCCGGCCACGACAGGCCGGCGCCGCGAACTTCCCCTTGATAGTGCCGAGGCTTCGAGCCCTCATGGACACGCGGTTGACGGATCCACCGAGAATATCCCGGTGACGCGCTGAACCCGATGGCCTCCACCGAGATCGTGCGCGTGGCGGCCGACTCCGTGCTTCACCGGTTCCGGCCACTCCGTGCGGGGCAACTGCGTCGGCAGCCTTGCCTGACCCAGCGTCTCATCAAGCTCTACAAACTCGACCAGTCCCATGACGCCGAGTTGGTTCGGAAGAAGACGGCGGCGATGTTCGCGAGCTTCGTCATATCCAATGCACCCCAGGCCTCGTTACTCGGTGAAGCGAATCAGGTCGCGGCCCGCTCCGCACTGGCGGGCCTGGACTCGGAACGCTTCAGGTGTTGCTTCCTGGTGAGGACGTGAAGTTCTGCTCGCCGGCGGATGTGGGAGCGACGAATGAAACCTCCACGCGTGTGCAACTGCGCTCGATCGCAGCGGGCATCCTGGACCGCATTGTGCTTCGCGCGCACCGCATCGAACCCCGTGGCGAGTCGATGCTCAAGAACCACTCCGCCGCCGGCAACGCCGCCAAAGCCCTGGATGACTGAGCGCGGAAGGGAACGGGCCTCAAACGCCGGCCTCCAATGCCCGCTTGCCACGCAGTCCCACGCAGGAATCCTCCACTCCGCTCCGGGAGCCGGTCTCCACAGTCCGATTCTCTCCCCATTCCGATCGCTGTCGGTCACACTCGAAATGCCAGCGTCCCTCTGCTCCGAACTCCCTGATCGGCCACTGGAGAATCGGTGATCGGATTCAGAAGGGAATCAAGACGAACTCCAGCATCGCCTTGCGGGCCTCCGCCACTTGCGGCGTGTCGCTCCGTACCACCTTGTCCTCGGCGACCGGTAGGGTACATGCCATCATGAGCTTGGGAAACTGATCCATCTCTGCCAGGCACATCCGGCAGGCGCCTTGGAGCGATAGTCCTTCGTAGTAGCGGAATGCGGGGCCCTCGATGCCAGCGCTCTTGGCCGCATCGATTCCCAGGGTCCCCGCCGGAGCTTCCAGCCGCCTTTACTGTTCACCCCTCGGCGGCGCCGCCGCGTGTCAGGACCGTGAGCGCAGAGCCGCTACCAACCGTTCCGCCAGCTGTTCGAACCGGTCATGTGTGTCGCGCCCGACCGACACCTCAATCGCTTCGAATCTCTCGCGCAATTCCGCCTGGTCGTCCGGGCTCAGGACCTTGTTGGCCATGGGGAACAGCAGGTAGTCTTCCTTCCATATGTGGGCGGGATATAGAGCGACGAGCCCACGCAAACTGCTGATCACCGTATCTCTCTTGGACTCATCACCACCCGCGAATTGGTTTACGGCTTCGGTTAACGTCGCTACCAGTGCTCTTCCTGCTTTGTGCTCCTGGAGCAATGCCCCCACAGGGCACCCGCGGGAAGGCACACCTTTCCGTTCGAGCGCGGGAAATAAATGTATCTCTTCTTTGCCGTGGTGGGACTGGTCTGCGTAAGTTACCATGAACGCTGCCATGTCGCGCAAGGTGTCGATCTCGACGTGGCCTTCCTGCTCCAGCGTTTCGGCAATCGCTGCCATCGCGCCAACAACTTTCTCGATGATGCGATGTTCCTTTTCCAGGATTTCCGTCGGTGTCTTGTCTGTCATTTCGCGTCCTCACTGATGAGTCATTTCGGCCCAAGATTCAACCCTTTCCATGGGGGCGTGCCGAAAGCGCCATCCTGGAGGACTGTCTGAGTCCATCCCGTCAGAGTTGAAGCCTCGTCTCCTGCACATGAACAACCAATGCCGCCCGCGCCCACGGGAATCTGGCCCTGACGGCGTCAAAACGCAGCCCCGATCTCTGAAACTCGGCCTCGCCCGCAATGCAGCAACCTCGCCCCGGCTTTCCCTGAGAACCTGGCACCTGACGCGTGCCACAGAGCAATTCGACACGATGATCACGCGCCAGATTCGCCTCCGTTCTGTGCATGCCCCCCACGGGAATGATGAGTGTTTCATCTTCGACGCCTACCGCACGGACGTAGTCGCCCCAAGTGGCTACAACATGAGGGCCTTCCTGTCCGGCAGTGGCGATCGCAATCCACTCCGACTTGTCGAGTACTTCCCGGCACATCCCTTCGATTCTCGCCATGCTTCAATCAATGTCCTTTATGACTCGGTAACGAGTTCTCTCCTGCTCGGGGAATTGCCGGTAGTCTCAGAACGCCAGGGCCTTTTGTACTCCGGTTCGGAGGCTGGCGATCGAGGGGAGAACGGCAAGCTCGAGGTTTGGGGCGGATGGCACAAAGGTATCCTTGGCCGCCACGCGCACCACGGGACCATCCAAAGAGCCGATACAATTCTCGGCTATCCGCGCCGCCACTTCGGCGCCAAAGCCGGCCGTGAGCGTGTCTTCATGCGCGACCACCACCCGGTTGGTCTTACGCACGCTCCTGTAAATGAGTTCCTCGTCCAAAGGCACGATGGAGCGCAAATCGATAACCTCGATGAGCACTCCCTCCTTGGCCATCTGGCGCGCCAAGTCGAGCGCCATGTAGACCGTGCTGCCCCAGGTGACCAAGGTCAGGTCCTTGCCCTCACACCGGATGGCCGCGCTCCCGAAGGGCACGACGTAGCTGGCATCGGGCTCCGGCGTCTTGGCCTGAACGCGCCGGTACAGGCCCTTGTGTTCCAGAAAAACGACCGGGTCGTGTGACCGCGCGGCCGCTTTGATCAACCCCTTCGCGTCTTCCGCGCAACTCGGGTACACCACATGCCAGCCCGGGATGTGAGCGAAGAACGATTCCACGTTCGCCGAGTGCCAGGGCCCCCCCTTGATGTAACCGCCGACGGCGATCCGGACCACCACGGGGCACTCCCATTGTCCCTGGCTGCGCCAGCGGACGGTCGGAATCTCGTCGCGGAGTTGCAGCGCCGCCGGCCAGAGATAATCGCCGAACTGAATCTCGACGATTGGCTTGTAGCCGGCAATCGCCATGCCGGCGGCCACGCCCACTATGCTAGCCTCCGCCAGCGGCGAATTGTCCACGCGTCCGGGGAACGCGGTGCTTAGTCCCCGCGTGACGCCAAATACGCCCCCCTTCGGATCCGCAATGTCCTCACCCCACATGACGATCTTCGGATTGCGCTCCATTTCTTCACGTAAACCGTGGTTGATCGCATCGATCATCGTGACCGGAGCGCCGGCCAGATAAGTCGGATTCACGACGGCCTCACTGGCCCAATCGTGGCGTCCCGCGTAGATGTGGGCCAGCAGGGTCGTTTCATCCGGAGCTGGATAGCTGTCAGCCTCGTCGGCGGCGCGGTCTACGTCGGCCTTGATTTCCGCGCGTAGCAAAGCAATCTCCGCCGCGGTGAGAACTGAATGCCGTAGCAGGTATCGCTCGGTTTGGAGAATCGGATCACGCTCGGCGATGAACTGCAGGTCGCTTTCCGTTCGGTATTTGCGATGGTCATCGGAAGACGAGTGGGGGTCAAGGCGCACGACCTTTGCCTCGACCAGCGCCGGCCCGCTGCCGTGCCTCATAGCCTGGATCACGGGCGGCAACGTCTCGTAAAGGTGCTCGAACCACGTCCCGTCCAACTGGAACGCTGGCATGCCGAAGCCTTGGGCGATCCGATTGATTTCCGAGCTGGTCTGACCGGCCTGCGGTACGCTGATCGCGTATCCGTTATTCTGCACATTGAACAGCACCGGCAACTTCTCGCGAGACGCCCAATTCAGCGCTTCGAAGAACTCGCCTTCGCTGGTAGCACCCTCGCCTGAAGCGACATGCACGATTTCGTCTCCGCCGTTCATTTTCACGGCGCGCGCCATTCCTACCGCATTCAGAAACTGCGTGCCCGTCACCGCCGTCTGCGCCACCAGCCGGAGCTTGCGCGAAGACCACTGCTCGGGCATGTTGCGTCCATTGGAGTTCGGGTCTCCTTCCCGCCCCAACATGCCAAGGAAGATATCCTTGATGGGCATTCCAAGGCCCACGGCCAGCGCTTTCGAACGGTAGTAGGGGAAGAACCAGTCGTGCCCCGGCTTCAGCAGCAAGGTCATGCCGATCTGGAGCTTCTCGTGACCGCGAGTCGAGGCCTGGAATCCGCACTTGCCCTGCCGCACAAACGCCTTCATCCGTTCTTCGATATAGAAGACCGTCAGCATCTTGCGGTACAGCTCCATCGTTACCGGATGTGGAACGATTATCTTTTCTGTGATTTGCGGAGTCTGGATAGAAGATGTCATAGCATGGCCCCTCCAAATTGGTAGGAAAAAGTACGCAGCCTGCCAGTGATACAAGTCACTTGCCGCCGCTTCCGTTTTGAATCAGACCGAATCGCGACCGGTCTTCGCCCGCAACCGTTGTCGGTGGGCTCCTCATCCAATCAGCCTGCGGTCTCGTTCATCGCATCTAGCGCGAGGTTCGCATGCGCGACGGCCGCGCCAGCCCGCATCTCGACGGCTACCCAAATCGCCTCCATCACCTCCTCGCGCGTGGCCCCGGCTCTCAGCGCCTGTTCCGTGTGCCCGCGGATGCAGTAGGGACACTGCGTCACGTGTGCCGTTGCGACCGCGATGAGTTGCTTGGTCTTGGCGTCGAGCGCCCCCGCTTTGAACACCGTCCTGCTGAACGCGACAAATGCATCATTCGTCTCGGTCGCGAGTGCCTGCCGTGCGCGGATTAACTCGCGGCTGGCAGTCGGATAAAGGTTGTCGGCCATTCAATTCACCCTTTCAGTCTCACATTCACTCCGGCTCCAGGATGCCCCGGGAACTCCAATAACCATTTCGATCTCCACTCTGCTTGCGGCCCAGCCGGATCAGGCCCCGGTGACGGCAAACGCTCGAACAACGCCAGCGAGCGCGCCACGCGCACCGTGTTGCCGTCGCCCGCGCGTCCTGCATCGATTCCTCGTCTTAGCGTTCGCATTTCCGGTAATGATCAGCGTTGATCTCAGTAAAAGCAGCCCACTTCGCCGGGAGGTCGTCCAGGGCGAAGATGGCCGAAACCGGGCAGACCGGAACGCACGCCCCACAATCGATGCATTCCTGCGGATCGATATAGAGCTGAGCCGCCGAGTCGAAGTCCGCTTCGTCCTTTCGTGGATGAATACAGTCCACTGGGCAGGCGTCGACACAAGCCGTGTCCTTCACCCCTATGCATGGTTCTGCAATGACGTAGGCCATGGGTTCTCCCTCACTCCTTCTCACAGACGAAAGCGACAGCTTCCAGGTGCTGGCGGTATTCCCGGAAAAGGCGCCGCATGCCGAAGACACGTCGCCGCGCATCCGCTCTGCGCAGCAGGTTGAAGGCGAAACGGATGGCTCCGATGAACCCCTCGTCTCGCACCACCCGCCGCGGTTCGAGCAAGCGCATGGGCGCCCGCCCTTCCCACGCAACCCGGAATCCAGCGCACTCGAGCAGCTTCCGCCATTCGGCGGCGACAAGCGGTTGAACGCCAACATGGATGTTCAACGACAGAGCACGTTGGATCTCCTCACGGATCTCGCCGCCGGCGTCATCGGGCACAATGCAAAGCTCGTGGATGCCGTACCTGCCGCCGCGCCGCAGTAGCCGGCGCACCTCGCTGAGAATTCTCATCTTCACCTGCGTGGTCTGCATCGTGAGCATCGCTTCGCCATACGCGACTGAGTACGCCTCTGACGCCAGGCCTGTACATTCTGCGTTTCCATGGACACAACGTCCAGGGGTGCCGTGCAGGAACTCAGTAAGTTTGCCGGCCGCTCTCTCGTCTCGCTCTACCGCCATGTAGCTCCTCGGCTGCCGGCCGAGTGTCAGCCTCGCCGTCACCCCAAGGCCCGGTGCGAGTTCCAGGACATCGTCCCGCTGGCCGACGCCGAGCTTGTCGAGCAGGCGTGTTGTCAATTCCAGGCCGCCTGGCCGCAACACTCGCTTACCCAGGCTTGCGAGCAGCCAGTGGCCGGGCATTCTCTCCGTCGATATGTCTCGCAACCCGTCAACTTGAAGCCGATCGCGCGTGTCGGTGAACGTCACCACTGCCTCCTTTCGCTCTCGCCAACTCCTCGCGTCGCACGACATCAGATCCGCTGAATTCGGCGGAAGGCGGTGCCGATTGCTCATGGTTCGGCGTAACTCGATGCTTCAGCCATTCCTCCAGGTACTCGCGCAGGACAACGGCGTTGTTATGATCCGCATCTCTCGCCGCGAACAGCAGCGTGACCACTTCCTCGCGGGTAAACACCTCTACCGTTTCCAACGCCTTGGCGCTTGTCTCCAACTCACGGCGGTACTGTTTCTTGAACTCCGCCCATCGCTCCGGATCGTGTCCGAACTGCCTGCGCAATTCGTCGCTTGGCGCAAGATCCCTGAACCAAACATCGACTGCGGCCCGTTTCCTGGAGAGCCCGCGCGGCCACATCCGATCTACGAGAACCCGCAACCCATCGCTCCTGTCCGGAGCCTCGTATACACGCTTCACGCGAATGAGGGACATCTTCTTGTCTGCCCAAGCAGTGAGTTCGTCGGCCTGTCTTGTCGCGCCGGCGATCACTTGCCGGCGGTGCAACCTAAAAGATGTATAACAGATACAACTTTAAGTGTCAAGCAAATTACCCATGAGCCTGGTCCTTCACATCCGCACCGGCCGGACGCGCTTCCGGAGGAAAATGCGTTCCGCCGCGGGGCCGTTTGGGCGGCGAGGTTCAGTTCGCGCGAAGAGAACTACTCTGGCGTAATCCACGCCGGGAAGTTCAACTCACTCCGCGGCTCAGCATTGCGAGAAAGATGTCTCGCTGAGGCATCTCCAATCCAAACGGAAAGCCTTCCTCCCGCCGACTCTAGCAGCGCCTGCGAATCGCTCTTGCAAAGCGGGCGCGGAACCTGTATAAGAAGTATGTAGGATACAGCTTTGAACGGCAAGGAAGGTCCTCGATGAGGCTTACGGCCTACACCGACTACAGTCTTCGGGTTCTGATCTACCTCGGTCTTCGCGGCGAGCGGCTGGCGACCATCAGCGAGCTTTCGGAGACCTATGGGTTGTCGGCGAATCACTTGATGAAGATCATTCACAATCTCGGCAAATTGGGCTACATCGAAACCGTGCGCGGCCGCGGCGGCGGAATGAAACTGGCTGGCGCTCCCGAGGAGATCAACATTGGGCAGGTAGTCAGACAAATGGAGCCGGATTTTGCCCTCGTCGAGTGTTTTGATCCTGATCGCCGCACCGGCTGCGTGATCACCCCGGCGTGCCGGCTCCAACTCGTCCTGGGCAAAGCGATGGAGTCGTTCCTGGACGTCCTGGACAACCACACTCTTGCCGACCTCCTTCAGAACCGAACCCGGCTTAGGTCACTACTGAACATCCAGATGGCTGAAAGCAGGCCAAGTTGACGGCCGGCCGGTAGAAATGGAGTGATCGAATGGATGATTCGAAGGCACTCAGCCGAAAGGGTCCGGTGTACGGCTTCGAGCGTGGGCGCTGCCTGCCGGACGTAGAGTTTGTGACCGTCGGCGGGGCACGGAAGCGGCTGTCGGACTTCAAAGGCCGGGAGAACCTCGTCGTGATCCTCACCGGCGAAGACGGCGATGGCCTTCCGGCGGCAATGGCAACGGCGGATGCGGATGTCAGGCGCCATGATGGACACGTCATAGCGGTCCTGCATAGCGCTTCCCCGGCTTCGCTCCGCTGGCCCTTCGACGTTGTGGCGGACCCGGATGGCACGGTCCGCCGCAGGTTCTCCGCCAGCAACAGCGATGATCCTCGTCTGAGCGTGTTCATCACTGATCGCTGGGGCGAAGTGGTATTTGCCTGCCGGACGGGAAGCGGAGATCCCGCGCCGGACGCCACAGGGCTTCTGGATTGGCTCAGATTTGTCGACCAGCAGTGCGCGGAGTGCTTCCCACCGGAGTGGCCTGTATGACCGTGACGCCACGGATGGCCCCCGGCTGCGAAAACAGGAAGCGCGATGCATTCCCGCCGCCGTTCGATAGCGTTCTCGAAACAGCGGCAGGCGGAGTTGAGAGTTGGAGGATGGCTGTATGAGCACCACCGCGAACGTAAAGGGGCACCAGATACGGTTGCGGAGTCGCTGCCATGTGGCTGATCGCACGCTGGGCCTTCAGTTCGACCGGCCAGCGGGCTTCAGTTTCAAGGCCGGTCAGTTTGTCGAAATGACCCTCGTGGACGCGCCTGAGACAGACGCTCTCGGGAATTCGCGCGCCTTTTCCATTGCCAGCGCTCCGCACGAGGACGGTTTGATGTTCGCAACGCGCATACGTGACTCTGCCTTCAAGCGCGCGCTGGCGGCAATGAACCCGGGGGCCGTCGCCCGAATTGATGGCCCGTTCGGTGATTTGGTCCTTCACAATAATCCGCGCCGTGCCGCGGTACTGCTGGCGGGCGGCATCGGAATCACGCCCTTCCGGAGTATTGCTCGGCGGGCCGCATGGGAGAAGCTCCCTCACCAGATCTTCCTTTTCTACTCGAACCGGAGGCCATCCGACGCTCCGTTTTTGGAGGAGCTTCGCAGCCTGGAAGCCGCAAATCCGAACTACCAGTTCGTCGCAACCATGACGGCATCGCAAGTGCCGGAGTACCCATGGCCCGGTGAGACCGGCCGCATCACAGCGGATATGCTGTCGCGATTCCTGAATGGTGCCCTATCGCCGGTGTACTACCTCGCCGGGCCGCCATCGATGGTCAGCGGTCTCAGGGCCGTGCTAAACAGCTCGGGTGTGGATGACGACGACATCCGGGCGGAGGAATTCGCCGGGTATTGAACTAGCGTGCCGGTGGCCTGGACAGATGGTGACGTGGGAACAGTGGGGTGGGGAAGCCAGTTTCTTTGGAGGGAGATCGTCTTTATGCGACTGACGGAAACGACAACCGTTGCGGAAATAGCCGCGAACTCACTTGCGGCGGTCCGCGTTTTTGAAAAACATGGAATCGATTATTGCTGCGGCGGAAAACGGCCGCTCGCGGAGGTTTGCCGGGAGAAGGGTGTTGATGCACGGGCCGTCGAACGGGAACTGGAGGCGGCTGCCGAGGGAGACCCGGAAACCGGCGTGGATTGGAATACAGCTTCGCTTGGCGAGCTGATCGGACATATTGTCGGCACTCACCACGAGTACCTCCGCCGCGAAATGCCGGCCATCCAGATGCGTCTCGACAAGGTCTACCGCGTGTACAACCAGCGCTACGGACCAACTCTCACGGGACTCCCGGAGGTCTTCGCCGCCCTGCGTACTGAGCTCGAGGAGCACACACGCAATGAGGAGATGATTCTGTTTCCCGCGATCGCGGCATTCGAGGCAGCCGGGCAGTCCGGCCAGCCCCTGCCCGCGGAGCCATTCGGCTCGGTTGCCAGTCCCATTCACAGGTTGGAAGCCGAGCATGAGAGCGCGGGCCGCGCGCTGACCAGGATTCGCGAGATTACTGGTGGCTTCCAGTCGCCCGAATATGCGTGCGTTACCTATCGCGCACTGATGAGCGGCCTCCAGGACCTCGAACGGGACCTGCACGTCCACATTCACCTGGAGAACAACATCTTGTTCCCGGTCGCTCAGCAGCTAGAGGCGTCAAAGCGCTGAATCCCGCCTGGTGCTACATCTCTTTGCGACGCCCGTTGAATTCACGCTTCGGGCGCGAAACTCAGCCGCCGGCCGTGGCGCGGACGTGGCCGGTCACGCGGCGGGAGCACCAGTTCCAGGCACTGCGCACACTTCCACCGTCCCGATTGCCATCTGCACCGCACTGGCCGGTCTCGACCTGCCAGGCCTCGCCGCGTCGCGGCAGCGGTAATTCAGCATCCCGCCCAGACGCTGACGCCCCTGCATGGCACTTGCCGCGCCCAGGCGGCCCTCCTCCGGACGCATAATCCGGTTTTCGAGGCCCTGGTGATTTCGCTCGCAGTGATACTGCTCGCCGCAACACTTTCGGGAGATTTTGCCGGCCCACGCCCTTGCGGCTATCGGGCAGAATTGCCGAACTTTCTCCATTGCCGTGACGTGCCACCTGAAAACAGGAGACTTAACGATTGGCACGGCGAATGCACTCATCCCAGCCGAGGCGCCAAGGGCGTCGAAGAAACACGAGACTCGGGAGAACACAAACATGGCCGACTATATCGAACACAACGAAAACACCAAGCGCCCGGCAAGCGGGATCCTGGACAAGATCCTGATCGCTGGCGCTTTTGCGGTCGCTCTGGGCGGCTGGTGGTATCAGAGCTCGCAAGTGACCCAGGTTCGCCAGGAGCTGGCGCAGACACAGCAGCAGATGGATCAGTTCAAAGCCCAGTTGGCCACCAGCATCTCCGTGGCGAAATCAGAAGTCAGCGAGACGGTGGCCAAGATGAACGAACAGGTCGATCAGGTTCGTAAGGAAGCCATCGCCGGCTCGCGTACCGCCCAAGTCACCGCCAAGCGCCAGGCGGGAGAGGTGCTCCACACTCTCACCGCGAAGAACAAGGAACTCACTCAGCAGATCGATCAGATGAAGACCGAAACCGCTCAGAAGTCGGTTCAGGTCGACGAGGCGCTCAACGGCATCAAGGGCGATGTCGGCAACGTGAAGACCGAAGTCTCCACCACACGCACGGAGCTGTCGGCGACCGTCGCGGATCTGAAGCGCGCGTTCGGAGATATGGGCGTAATGAGCGGCTTGATCGCCACCAACTCCTCGGAGTTGGCTGAACTGAAGAAGCTCGGGGAACGCAACTACTTCGAGTTCACGCTGCCGAAGTCGGGCGGGGCGCAGCGGGTCGGCGACATTCAGCTCACCCTGAAGAAGGCCGATGTGAAGCGGAACAGATTCACGCTCGATGTGATGGCCGACGACAGGCACGTCGAGAAGAAGGACAGAACCATCAACGAGCCGGTGCAGTTCTACACCAGTGGCGCGCGGACACCCTACGAGGTGGTGGTGAACGAGATCCGCAAGGATCAGGTGATCGGCTACCTGTCGGTGCCGAAATCAAAAGTCATTGCCAAGCGATAGGCCCGTTTGGTTCAATTCAACAACGCGAGCCGGGGGGCAACCTCCGGCTCTTGTTCTTTTCAGGCGGGCTATTGAACCGATTTGAGCAGGTCCCGGGCTAGAAGCTCCGCGCGGCGGGCGAGTTGAGCGGCGGCCGCGGGATCCTTGGACTGCGCTTCAGCGGCCTGGCTCAGGAACGAGCGGATGCGGCTCGCCGTCTCCGCCTGGTCGCGCGATAGCGCCCGGCCTGCAAGTTGGCTCAGCGTCTGGCGGGCGAACTGGGCGCTCTGTTGATAGGAGCGGCGGAACTCCGTCTGCTGTTGCGGAGTGAGAATCTGGCCGAAGACCGGCGGAGGCGGCGCTGTTGCAGGCGGTTCTGTTGTAGGCGCTGTTGCCGCGGGGGCCGGCGCCGGCTTCGGCTTCGCCGGATGCGAGACGGGTGCGGGCGATGCAGGCCGCGGCGTGGCCGGCACTGGGGCGGGTGCCGGAGCGGGTGCGGGTGCCGGAGCGGGTGCCGCCGGTGGTTGCGGCGCAGGCGTCCGTCGAAACCACTTGCAGCCGCTGGTACTCAGAGCCAGCAAGGCCATCAGCGCGAACAATGCCGGGGAGCGTGTGATCATGATTTCACCAGCGCAGGCAAAATGATGAGGAAGCGGGTACCCCGTCCAGGCTGGCTCTCCACTTCAATGCTACCGCCGTGGAGTTGGATCGCGCGGTAGACCATGGCCAGTCCAACGCCGGAGCCGTTCTTCTTCGTCGTGAAGTAGAGCTGGAAGATTCTGCCGCGATCCTCGTCGCGGATTCCAGTGCCCGTGTCGGCGACAATGATCCGCGTCTCCCGCGCCAGCCGCTCCACGTCGAAGGAGAGTGAGCCGCCCTCCGGCATGGCATCCAGCGCGTTGACGGCGAGGTTCATCAGAGCCTCTCGAAGCAGATCCGCATCGCCCCACACCGGAACGCATTCCGGCCGCGAGCTGAACTCCACTGCGATCGATCGCCTGGCCGCGTCAGCCTCGACCAGCGCCGCGACATCGCGCGCGATCTCCGCGATGTCGAGTTCCTTCTGCCTCATCTCCACCGGGCGCGTGAAGTCCAGAAAGGTGCGCACCACGCGGTCCAGCCGCTCCACCTCCTCCCCAATCACCTCGATCTCCTCCGCCGCTTCCCGCGAGTCGTCCCCAACCATCGATTCCAGCAAGGCCAGGCGCGCGGCGATCGAGTTGAGCGGATTCTTGATCTCGTGCGCTACGCCGCCCGTCAATCGGTTGATCGCATCGAGACGCGCCAGCAGTCCGAGCTGCGACTCGATCTGGCGCCGCCCCTCCGGATCTCGCAGGCGGATCAGCGCGCGCCCATCTGCGAAGAAGTCCAGCGCGGCGAATAGCGGCGTCGCAGCGCCGTCGCGCGTCCACTCAATCAGGCACTCCGGCACGCTCCGGCGCTGCTCGAAGGCCTCCCGCAGCAGCGGACCCAGCGGCGTGCCGCTTACCTGAAATCCATCCAGCGGCCGCCCCAGCAGGCGCTCTGACGCTCCCCCCGAAAGCACCAGCCTCTGTTCGGCGTCGAACAGCAGAATCCCTTCTTCCAGGCGCTCCAGCACGGTGCTCACGCGGCTGCGGAAGTCCGCCGCCGTGCGGGCGGTGTCGCGCACCTCCGCGCCAAGCAGGCTCAGCTTCGATTGCACGGCGGCGAACTCCGGTGAAGGCGTATGGGGATTCACTTCCGGGAACGCCTCGCCGTGACGGATCAGGTCGATCCCCTCGGCGAGGCGGCTCAGGTTGCGCGACACTACCCCCGCGAGGACGGAGACGAACAACAACGAAGCTAACAGCGCGGCGAGACTCGCGGCGCCGATCCACTGCAGGCCAGGGTAGAGCGAATCGCGCAGCAATACCGTCGACACCAGCACCTGGATCGTCACAATCGGTCGCGGGTCCTCCAGCAGGCCGATCGGGATGCGGATCTCGTAGTCTGGTCCGCGCGCGAAAACGCGTTGAATTCGATCCAACGGTCCCAGGGCCAGCAGCGAGCGCAGTGACGGATGCTCCCGCAACATCGATCCCGAGTTAGAGCGCGTGGACGAGACCAGAATCCGGTTGTCTTCTCCCGCAATCGAGATCTCCACCAGGGAGGGCGCCTGCGCCACGCTGTTCTCCAGCAGGGTGGCCAGACGCCCGTCCGCCGCGATGGCGGATGCCCACAACCCGCGATTCGACGCGCCCGTCTTCCAGGATTCCTCCAGACGGATGAGGATCAGCCCCTTCGTCTGCTGGCCGGCCAGTTCGGCCAGGCGCATGGAGTTTTGCAGGTTCGCGACCACCAGGTTGTTCAACAGCAGGGCCGATAGCCCACCCACCAGCACCTGGATCAGGACGCCCGTGACGACGAGGATTTTCACCTTGAAGGACATTACTCCACCGGCTCTTCGCCGTATTCCTTCAGCTTGTTGTACAGCGTCTTCTGATTGATGCCGAGAATCTCGGCGGCGCGAGTCCGGTTGTTCTTCGTGTACGCCAGCGTGAGTTCAGTGAGTTCGCGCGCGGCCTGTTCCAGCGTTGCCCCCACGTGGAGAGTCACGGAGGGAATCGGACCGAGTGTCCGGCGCGCGGGTTCGGCCGCGGCGCCGGTCAGCGATTGGGGCAGATGTTCCAATCGGATCTCTCCCTCCCCGGCCAGCACCACCGCCCGCTCCAGCATGTTGCGCAGTTCGCGGACGTTTCCCGGCCACCTGTATCGCCCGAGTGCCTGCGAAACCGCCGGCGCGAGACTCGCGATGCGAGTGTGGTGCTTCTGGTTCAGCTCGGCCAGAATCGCCTCCGCCAGCGCGGGGATATCCTCGCTTCGATCCCGCAGTGGCGGCAGCACAACGGTGATCACGCTGAGGCGGTAGAACAGGTCCTCCCGAAACTTCCCTTCCGCCACCATCTGGCGCAGGTCACGGTTCGTCGCTGCCAGCATCCGCACGTCGAGCTGGATCTCTCTCGAAGCGCCCAGCCGGCGCACCTTCCCATCCTCCAGCACTCGCAGCAGCTTGGCTTGCAGCGCCAGCGGCATGTCGCCGATCTCGTCCAGCAGCAGAGTGCCCGTGTCGGAGAGCTCAAAGCAGCCCTGGCGCGCGGTGATCGCTCCCGTAAAGGACCCCTTTTCGTGCCCGAATAGCTCACTCTCGATCAGGCTCTCCGGCAGCGCGGCGCAATTCATCGCCACGAACGGCCCGGCCGAACGCGGACTGAGCTCGTGGATCAGGCGGGCCACAATCTCCTTGCCCGTGCCGCTCTCGCCCGTGATGAGGATGTTCGCGTTCGTCGGCGCGGCCTGCCGCAAGAGGAAGAAGACCTCCTGCATCGCTGCGCTCGACCCAATCAATTTGCCAAGCACGCCCCGGCTGCTCAACTGCCGCTCCAGCCGCTCCTTGTCTTCCGTGAGCCGGTGGTGTGCCACCGCGCGGTCCAGCAGCACTCGAAATGCGCGCGGCCGGAGCGGCTTCTCCACAAACCAGAAAGCGCCGTGTTCGTGCACCGTGGTGAGTGCCGCATCCATGCTGCCAAACGCCGTGAGGACGATCACCGGCGGCGCGCCCGCAATCTCGTTTAACCTGCGCAGCAGTTCCATCCCGTTCATGCCGGGCATCATCACGTCGGTGATGATCGCGTGCGGCGAGAACAGCGGCAGTTTGTCGAGAGCTTCCTGGCCATCGGCGGCCGTCTCGGCGGTGAAGCCCCACCGTTCCACCATCCGCGCGACGGCAGACCGCTGATTGGCTTCGTCGTCGACGATCAACACGCGTCTTCGGCGTTCGGCATCCACAGGCTTAGTGTCCATTATCAGGCAATGCGGAAACCCTCGTGGCCGCTCGGCCATTACTTCAGCATCTTGCGCAGCGGCTTCTCCAGGGCCTGCGCCTGGCGCACGAAGCCCAGGTCGCTCGGGTGTGAGCCATCGGTGGTCGCCTCGCCGTCGTCGCCCAGTAACTCTGACGCCGAGACGTAGTACAGCCCGCGCACTTTAGCCTTCTGCAGGCGCTGGAATGCCGCGCGCAGCGCGGCCTGGCTGCTCTGGTTCCGCTCCCGCGGCGCCGGCAGCAGAAACCCCTGCGGGTAGTTGCGGTCCTCCACAAGCAGGATCGGCGTATCTGGATGCGCCGCGCGCAGCATTCGCACGCCCGGCTCCGTGCGCTCCTCCACTTCCTTCGCCGTGATGTTCGGCAGGCAGTCCAGTACGAACGCCGCCGCGTCGATTTCGTTCACGAACTTCAGCACCTCCGGCTCCATGCGGCCGTTGCCGGAGAAGCCGAGGTTGATCACGGCGCGATCCAGCCAGCGGCCGAGTATCGCGGGGTGACACATGCCGGCGCGCGTGGCCGAAGCGCCCTGCGTGATGGAGGTGCCGTAGAACACGATCGGCTTGCGCGCGGCGGGACGCGCCGCGGCGGCTTTCAGCGTCGCGCCCTTAGGGACGGCGATCTCCAGCGAGCTGACGCCGTTGTATAGCGGCAGATACAGCATATATTCCCTCTCGCCGCTGGGAATGCCGGTTGCCAGCACCGCTTCGATCTGAGGCGTCTCTGCCGGCCGCCCCACGCCCAGCCAGCGCCACGACGCCATTCCCGTTTTCACATACAGGTCCAGCCCGGAAGCGCCGATGGCGGTCATGTTCACCCCGGCCAGCGACTTCCGTGTGAGCGACCAGCGCGCCCGCAGCTCCGTGGCGTTCGAGGTGAAGCGCACCAGCGCGCCCGCCGTGTCGCGCGACAGCGCCCACACTTCCTTGCGCACCACGCCCTCCGCGCGGGCAGGCAGGCGGTCCCACGGACTCTTGCGGTCCTGGAACGCCAGGCCCTCCACCGTCAGTTGACTGGCGTCGTGCCAATCGACTTCGATCTTCTCGGAGGGCGTCTGGGCCAATGCGGCGGAGCCGCATAGCAATGTGAAGTGGCGGCGGGAAATCATAGCTGTCCTCCAGTTTGCTGGATGCGGCAGCCGCAGGCAATCTGCTCCACTCCTCGTTGCCGGTGCCGCCGCCCCGTCTCCTCCACATCCCACTCCGCCAACCGCCCGTACTGCCGCCGCGCCTCCCCCTCTCCCGCCGCTTGTAAATTGTGTGTAAAGCACACTTGACATTTCGGAGAAGCTCCTCCACAATCAGGATGTAAAGCGAACTTGACATGCGAAACCGCATCAGGGAACTCCGCGAATCCGCCTCTCTCACCCAGGAAGAGCTGGCTGCCCGCCTGCGCGTCACCCGCCAGACCATCATCTCGCTCGAGCGCGGTCGCTACAGTCCCTCCATCCTGCTCGCTGCCAAAATCGCCCGCGTCTTCAAAACCACCATCGAAAAGGTCTTCCTTTTCGATGAGGAGGAACTATGACCGATCCCCAGACTCGCGATGCCCGCGCCCTCGCCGCCTTCTTCGCCGGCATGGCTCTCGTGGGCGTTCTTGCCCTCCCCGCCGGCGCCCTCTTCCACGGCCGCTTCCTGCTCGGCCTCGCCGTCGGTTGCCTGCCCACCGGCGTTCTCGGCTTCCTCGGAGCGAGCCTCGCCCCCCACATCGCCGCGGCCAGGAGGCGCTCATGAAGCGACTCTTCTCCCTCCTCCTCGCAGCCGGCTCCCTCGCCCTCTTCGCCGGCCTCGCCCTCCACTATGAGCCCCGCGTCATGCTGGGCATCGCCCTCGGCTGCATCCCCACCGGCTTGCTCGGCCTCGCGCTCTCATTCCTCATCCAATACCTCGCCGCCCATCGCCCCGAGCTCAATACCACCGACTCCGATGAGCGCCTCGCCTTTATCAATCACCGCGCCTCCGCCTTCACCGTCCAGGCCATGTTCGCCTATCTCTGCCTCTATACCGTCCTCTCCCCCACCGCCTGGCTCCACGGCCTCAGCCACACCGCCGTCGGCAGCATCTCCCTCGTCTTCCTCAGCGTCGTCTACCTCACCGCCATCGCCGTCTTCAGCCGCATCTATTAACCCCTTCGCCCACGGGGCAAACGAAGGGCGGTGACTGCGAGCCACTTGCAAAACCCGGCCGTTCAAAATAAACAGCTTGCGCCGCGCCAAGCCCTTCTGCCATCCGCCCACGTCTTCCAGCAGCGCCTGTTTCCCCACCTGGAGGCCGAATGGCCCGCTCAGCCCGCCGCTGGGCGTCCTCCCCAACCAAACCCCTCCCCAACTCACCCGCCCGCATCACCCCTCGTCTGATCTTCCACCAGCGACACGATCGGAAACAGCTCGTTGTACTGCTTCTGAATGAACATCCCGTTCCGCCGCCGGAACAACCGCTCACCCACCCCATCGGCGATCTCCATCAACATCTGCTCATGCGCGCACAGCACCGGCGACACTCGCTCCAGTCGCCCCGTCGCCTGCCGGTTCAAACACCCGCAGCTATGGTTGCACCGCTCGCTCACCGCACACCGCTCGCACTCCTCCTGCTCCGCCGCCGCCAACCGGAACAGCCCCGCCCGCCGCTCCTCGTCGATCCCCCTCCACACATCCCCAATCGAATACTCCGAATCGCTCCCGTCCCCCACGAACTGCACGCAAGGAAACACCCGCCCGCTCGGCGCCACCGAAATCTGCCGGTACCCCAACTCGCACCGCTCCCGCCGGCAGCTCCCCGGATAGATGTGCGAGGCGATCTTCGTATCGAACGGGCTGAAGTAGAACTTCTGCTCCCGCTCCGTCTCCTCCACATACCACTCCGCCAGCCGCCCGTACTGCCGCCGCAGCTCCTTCATCGCTCCCGGCGTCCACTCCACCCCATAGTTCAGTGAGCAGATCAGATACCGGAATCCGCGCCCGAACAGATACTTCACTGACGCCGCGTAATCCCCCACCGTCTCCGGAGTCGTCACCAGCATCGCCGGCGCGTATGGTTTGTACCGCAGCAGCAGTTCGGTCACCTTCAGCAGCCGGTCGAAGCTCCCCCGGCCCTGCCCGTCCACCCGTTGCGCGTCGTGCGCCGCCGGCACTCCGTCGTGGCTCAGCGCCACAAACACCTGCGACGTCAACCCGTCCGTCAGAAACTCCTCGTCCAGCAGCAGCCCGTTCGTCGTCACCTTGAAGTGGAACAACTGGCCCGTCTCCGCTGCCACTCGACCGCAATACTCCAGCACCTGCCGCATCAGCGCCACCTTCAGCAGCGGTTCTCCCCCGAAGAAGATCACCCCCAGGCTCTCCTCCCCCGCCGTCTTCACCCCGAAGTCGATCGCCGCCCGCGCCGTCTCCCACGTCATCTCCCCGCCCTCGTGCGGCGCGGCGTAACAGTAGCGGCATCGCAGATTGCAGCGCGCCGTCAAATGCAGCGTCAGATGCATCTCAAATCACACCCTGCGCTTTCAGCCATTGAATGAAATCCCGCACCTGCTTCCGCAACTCCTCCTCGTTCAAGGGCCGCGCCGCCGCCTTCTTCTTCTCGCCCCATGCCTTCCAGTCGCCGTCTTTCGGTTCGGGCGGATTGGGAGCCACGCTCGCCGGCGTGTAGAACACCCCCACCACCGCCTCCGGGGGATGCGCCGCCAGCCCCTTCCGCAGCGCCTCCGCCGTTCCTTGCAAGTCGTAAGAAGAAACCGACGACATCATCCTCGGGTTCTTCTCCTTCCACGCCTGGAAATCCTCCAGCGACACCAGCTCATACGCCACTTTCTTTTCCCGGTCGTACCCGTCCAGCACCAGCGGGATCTTCTGCGTCTTCGGCTCGCGCTCCGTCTCTTTCTCTTGCCCACGCAGGCTCGCCACGTAGCTGAATGGATCCGTCACCGGAATCTCAGCGCCTTTGTGCACCAGCCCGTCTGCCTCGAAGTGCAGGCCCGCCTTCCTCGCCTCGTCCTGAATCACCTGCCGCCCCTCGTCCTCCGTCAGAAACACCGGCGGATTCACCACCATGCACCCAAACGACCCACGCCCCTCACCGTGCACGAACAGCGGAGCCACCCGCCCACTCTCCGCCGCCAGCGCCACGGACAGCGTTCCGCCCAACGCCGCCAGCACCACTCTCTTGTTCCGCCACCGCGCCGGAACATTTTCCAGAATCTCCGGATGCTCCCGCACAAAATCCCGCGTCGGATATCGCGGACTCTTCCGCATTCTCGCTGGCCTGACTCGCATTTTCCCTCCCTATTCATCCCTCTCAGACGCCGCTCCCCTCCTCCCGGTTCCCGCCATTCTCCCAGCGCCCCCGTAAAAGCCGTATTCCCCCGAGGCGTAAGCCTCGGGGCCACAGTGGAAGCCGTATTCCCCCGAGGCGTCAGCCTCGGGGCCACCGTGGAAGCGGTACCTCCTCTTCCAAAAAAATCTTCCCCTTTGCCTTCAACCACTCACCAAGAATTCTCTCCAAATCCCTTGGTCCCGCACCCCCATCCTTTTGGTCGCAGGCCGCACTACGGCCGCAAATCACTTCCCGAAAGGACCACACCCATCATGGCCACCGCCGCCCAGATCGCCGCCAATCGCAAAAACGCCGCCCGCTCCACCGGACCCCGCACCGAATCCGGCAAGAAATCCTCCGCTCGCAACGCCGTCTCCCACGGCCTCTGCTCCAGCGAGTTCGTCGTCCGCGCCGGCGAGGAGGACTACTTCCAGCAGTTCTTCGCCGGCCTCGAATCCGACCTCCAGCCCCAATCTCCCATCGAGCACGAACTCTTCCTCCAGGTCGCGCACGCCGCCTGGACCCTCCGCCGCTGCCACGCCGTCGAACCCACGCTCAGCCAATCCCCCGAAGTCGATCCCCTCGCCGTCGCCAAGAATGTGGCCGCCCTCAAAGTAATCGACACCTACATCCGCCGCGCCGAGCGCACCTTCCACCGTGCCCTCAAGGAACTCCGCGCCATCCAATCCGAGCGCCGTTTCCGCGCCGAAGCCTGTCCCAACTCAGCCACCATCCAAGACGACAGCCCCCTCGTCTCCTACCGCGAATTCCTCAAGCCCGCCCGAACCCAGGCCGCCCAAGGCCGCACCGAGGAAGTCGAAAAGTTCCGCCGCCACCTCAACTCGCTCCTCTCCCTCCCGCCCGACTTCGAACCCGACCCCATCATGCCGCCTTCCCCCGGCAAATCCCGCACCCAAAGCGAGTAACCGAAAATGACAAACGAACCCAAGTCCCGCCAAGGCCCCCTCCCCAACGACGAAAAACCCACCCGGGACGGTCATCTGTGTCCCAAAACGCAGAACTTCGCAACCTCCACCAACTCCCCATGTGGACACAGCGTGACCGTCCCCCCCCGGCATCCACCCCACCCCCCACCTCAGCCATCCCCCAAGCGGATACCCTGTTCACCATGCGCCGGCGTCTCGTCTCCGTGCTCCTGGCCACAGCCCTCTCCGCCGCCGACCTCTACACCGGCTTCAGCCTCCCGCCCACCCGTTATGAGGGCCCCGGCCAGTGGCACCAATCGCTCGAACCAGTCTGGGTTTACGCATACTCCACACTCCGTCTCACCTATCGCGCGGCCGCTCTGCCCGCCACCGATGCGCCCATCCTCACTCTCCGCCCCGGCAGCGTCGGCCCCGTCACCCCCGGCGCGACGAACATCGAAAACCCCTTCGTCGCCGGCCGCCCCGTCGTCGCGGTCACCGCACGCGATCTCATCGCCGACGGCCAACCCCATACCCTCGAAATCACTCCCAACTTCCGCACCCCTCAAATCGACCAGCTCATCTTCTCCCTCCCCGCCGCCGCCACCCTCGCCATCGAAGCCCTCGAATTCCAGGCGCCCCCGGCCATCCTCCCCTGTGCAAACGCCCCCGCCCTCCCTTCGCACGCCACCCCCCTCGCCATCACCGCCGCCTCCACTTGCGCCCAGGCCCCCGCCACCACTCTCCGCGGCGCAGAATCCATCCACATCCACGGCAACGGCCGCCCCGCCCGCACCCTCTATCTCAGCCTCTACACCCACTTCGCCGGAGTCCGCGGCTTCGCCGCCAATCGACCCCTCGAAAGCTCCATCCTCAAGGAGAATCGCCAAACCACCGACGCCCTCGTCCGCCTCCACTACACCGACGGCTTCCAGGACGAGCAGTTCCCCCTCTCCCTCGACGAGAAGCGCCACACCCTCCTCAATCGCAAGCCCACCCTCTACTCCATCGAACTCGACCCCCACCGCACCCTCCGCTCCGCCGAACTGATGGACCGCAGCCTCCACCTCCAACTCGTCCTCTTCTCCGCCGGCCTCTCCCAGCAGCCCCCGCCGCCGTCCCTGGAAACCATCCCCCCATCGAAACCCTCTCCATCCCGCCCCACCGCCGCACCCCACATCTCCGCCGCCCCGTATCACCGGATCCAACCCTCCCCTGACGCCCTCCGGATCGACGCCGCCGAAGACCCCACCCCGCAAGGCCGCGGCCTCTCTCTCGCCATCACCAACACCGCCGCCACGCCCCGCGATCTCAAAGTCACCTTCCCCACTCTCACCGTCCACCCCGCGGCAGGAGCCACCGACATCTACTACCTCTTCCCCCGCCAGGGCGCCATCCTCTCCGCCGCCGATGCCAAACTCGAAGCCCCCTACAACGCCGCCTTCCCCCTCCAGTTCCTCGACGTCTTCTCTCCCTCTGCCAACTCCGGCCTCAGCCTCACCGTCATGGACGCCCAGGGCTTCCCCAAGCTCTTCCGCCTCGTCAAATCAGGCCCCAGCGTCCAGCTCGAAGTCGACTACGCCATCCATCTCGAACCCGGCGAAACCTGGCGCGCCCCCTCCGCCCTCCTCACGCCCCACAACGGAGACTGGCACGCCGGCTTCTCTTCCTACCGCCGCTGGCTCGCCTCCTGGTACAAGCCCGCCGGACCCCGCCCCGCCTGGCTCCGCACCGCATTCTGGGCCCGCCGCGACTACCCCATCGGCGGCACCAACCTCCTCTTCGATCCCAACTCCCGCCGCTACACCTACCCCGCCCTCATCCGCGACGGCGCCCACTTCGGCGGCATCGACTTCATCGACATCTCCGGCTGGGCCCTCTCCGACACCGCCGGCCGCGTCGGCGATTACCCCATCGAGCTCGGCGGCCCCGAAGACCTCCGCCGCAACGTCGCCCTCGGCCTCCAGCAACGCATCCCCACCGGCCTCTACTTCGAGGGCTACCTGATCGACAGGAACTCCGCGGTCGGCCGCCGTCACGCCGCTGAGTGGCAGATGATCGACGCCAAAGGCAAGGGTCAATGGTGGCAAGGCGGCGATCCCCGCGAACTCTTCGTCTGCCCCTACCAGCCCGGCTGGCAGCGGTACATCTCCCGCCGCGTCGCCGATGTCGCCCAACAGACCGGCGCCACCGCTGTCTACCTCGACGAATACGGTTTCGGCGCCAAGTTCTGCTACGCCTCCAACCACGGCCACCGCCCCGGAGCCGAAACCCTTCGTGGCGAGATCGCCGCCACCGCCCAGGTCCGCCGCGCCCTCGATTCCGCCGGCCTCCGCGACACCATCATCTACATCGAGGAAACCCCGCCCGACGCCGCCGCTCCCTTCATCGACGCCGCCTTCTGCTATAACCTCGATCACGCCAACCTCGACCTCTCCCCCCTCAAGCTCAACCTCTCCCGCTTCGCCTTTCCCGACATCCGCCTCTGGGACATGGTCTCCACCGGCATCGACCCCCGCTCTCTCCCCGCCGACGACTTCCGCCTCTCCCTCTGGCACGGCAACGGACTCTGGCTCAAAGGCCACTCCGAAACCTGGTACGGCGCTAACCTCCGCGAGTTCATCCGCAAAGCCCACTCGCTCCTCCAGGCCCACGCCCAGGCCTTCGCCGGCGAAGCCGAACCCCTCATCGAATCGCCCCATCCTGCCGTCTTCATCAACCGCTTCCGCGGCGGCGGCGAAACCGTCTACACCCTCTTCAACGCCTCCTACCGCACCGCCCGCTTCCGCTTCCTCGGCATCGACCGCACTCTCGCCCCGCGCGATGTCGACGTCGTTGCCGGGATCACACGCCCTTGATCGTGATCGTCCTCACAAACGGCGTATACCCCGTGATGTAGACGCACTCGCCCGCCGCCCGCAGCCCGGCCACGTTCGTCATCGTGTGCTCGGCCACTCCCGGCCCGAACTCGATCGCATCTTCGCCCACCCTGTACGTCCCCATCCCAGCCTTCAACAGCGATCCCTCGATCGACCCGCCGAACTGCCCGCCCGGCCGGAACGCCAGCTCCACCGTGTAAGGCACTCGCGCCCGCTCCGTGATCTCGAACCTCAACTCGAACCCGCCCTCGATCTCCGCCACCGTCACCCTCTGCTCCAGCGCCACCACGTTGCTCATCGCTCTGTGCGGGAAGTCCAGCTTGCTCCAGAACCGCCCGTCCTTCGCCGGCGTCAGCGCGTAGTCGCCGCGCGCGTTGCGGTACTGCTTCGGCAGCGGCTGATAGTAAGGCGCTTCAAACCTCTGCTCCAGCACGGTGCGCCTGCCCTCGCACGCGAACCGTTCCGCCCGGAACACGCCCAGGTTGAAGAACTGTCCACCCATCCGCACACCCTCCAGCACCGCCTTGCCTTTCCGGTAACTGAAGAAGGTCGGGTTGTGCGAGATGCCCGACGCCATCGCCGCCGGCATATCCTCGCCGCCGAACACCGTCGCCGATCGCTCGCCCTTCCTCACGCGCACCATCCTGCTGTTGGCGAACACCCGCGAGTAATCCGAGGGCACCGCGCCGCCCTCCGGCAGCGGCCGCCGCAGCAGCGGCTCTTCCAGGAACTGCAGCACCGGATTCGTTCCCTCCACGAACCCCTCCCCGGGCCGCGCCGCAATCAGCCGCGCCACCGCCGCGTACTCTCTGTTCTGATCCAGAATCGCCATGTAGCGGTATTGCAGGTAGAAGAAGGCCGCCGGCACCGGCCGGTCCTGGTCCTGCCGCCGCGAATGCACCGTCTCCATCTCGCCATCGGGCTGCATCAGGTAGAGGTGCGCCGTCAAACACCGCCGCACCGGTTCCAGCAACTCGGGCCGCTTCAGAATCCGCGCCAGCGTCAGGAATGCGTCCGCCTCCACGCGCGCATAGTTCGGGCTCCGCTCCGCGAACAGCCCGTCTTCATCCTGGTAGATCCCTTCCCCCAGCCAGTCGTCGATCCGATCCAGATATCGCTGGTCCGGCATCAGCGCGTGGATCCGAGCCAGCGCCGAGCAGATCACCCAACGATGGTTCGGCGTGTGCACGCCGCCCGTCACCAGCCCTTCGCTCGTCGTGAACAGAAACCGGTTCAGCGTCTCTTCAAACCGCCTCAACTTCGCGTCCTGCAATCGCCGAGCCACCGTCAACGACCCCGCCAGCGCCTCCACCACAAACGCCGTATCCGGCGGCGATGAAAGGTTTCCCGCATCCAACAGCCCGTTCGAGTCCTGTGCCTCGACGAACGTCTGCGCGGCCCGCTCCATCATCGGGATCAACTTTTCAACCCGATAGTAGGCAGACTCCGGCGAGCAGTACGCCGACACCAGGGCGCCGATGTTCCCCCCTCGTCCCAATCGCCCCCGCGGCGCCTGCGGCATCCTGCCCACGGCCTCGTCGTTGGCCTTCAACAGGCGCAGGAACATCTCCTGCCCTTCGTCCGCGGCGCCCGCGGCCGTCGCGGCGCTCAACGTCATCCCAATCGCGTCTCGTCGTGTGATCCCCACGGCAGCTCCTGGAGCTAGAGTACGTCAGCGCTCAGTCTCAGTCGCTGCTCCGCGCCCAACTGCCGGTAGCGCTGGAGCGCCGGTGCATAGCTCTGCCGCAGCGCCGCCTCCGTCACCGCCACGCCCATCGCATCCACTGGCGCCTCGATCGTCACAGCCCGCGGCGCCAGCGACGCCGCCAGTTGCGGCAGGTCGAACTCCCGCAGGATGCCGCGCACGAAGCTCGCCGCGCCAAAGCGATAGCGGTCCGTCGTTGCCAGCGCCTGGTACGACACCAGGCCGCCGCGGCACGTCACCGCCTCCACGCGCTCGTCCAAAGCCGCCGCGAACAGCGCCCACAACGCGCCCGGCCCGATGCCCAGCACCCGCACCTGCTTCAGCGTCATCGCCCGCATTGTTTGCAGGACGTCATAAACCCGCAAGCCCAACAGCTCCAGGTCCATGTACCAGGCCATGTAGGCGCACGCCGTCTCCGCGTCGAACAGGTGCGCGAACGGCTTCGCCTGCGCCGCCGCCGGCGCCTCACCCCGCACCTTCAGGGTGATCACCTGCGCGTCTTCGGCCTCCACCTCGCCGCCCAATACCAGCAGCGGCGTTCGCTTTACCCGCGCCGGTGTGCGCACCCGCGCCGTGATCACCGTGCCGGGCTCCGTCGGGATCTCCAGAGTCTGCACGCGCACGCCGTTGGACTCCTGCTTCTCGATCACGCGCACATCGGTCTGTACCGCCGTCGGCACGCGCAGCAGCCGCCGCACCTGTCCCGCGTCAGGCATCGCGTGATGCGCCGCCAGTTGCTCCGCCCGCGACCGGATGACGGTGAAGATGTCCGCGCCTTCGATCGTCCCCTTCGGCGTGCAGTAGAGCGTCTCCGGCTTCTCCGCCGTCAACGCCGGCTCCTCACTGGGCCCGCGCGTGCCCTTCATCCAGCGGCACAGCCAGTCCACGGTCGCCAGCCGCAGCTTCTGCGTCCAGGCATGACGCGCCTGCGCCTCTTCGGTGGCGAAGCGCTCGCCCGCGCCCAGCAGTTCATAGCGCGCGCGGATGTGCGCCGCGCTCAAGTCGAACGCCGGGTTATAGTTCTCGATCAGCACCAACAGCGGCCGCGGCGCCACGGCCGCGTGCATGTCGCAGGTGTCGATGCCATCCACCGCCGACGGGAAGAGGTTCTGCTCCGCATCGGAGATCGGCGCCGAGCCGTCCGCCTTCAGCGTCACCGGCCATCTGTGCGCCGTGCCGCCTTCGTTGATCACCACGCAGCCGATCCGCTCGTCGGCGCAGGCCAGGAACATCGTCTGCGTGCCGCCGCCGGAGTGGCCCGCGCAGGCGATGCGCCTGGCATCCACCTCCGGCCGCGACTGCAGGTAATCGATGGCCCGCATCCCGTCGCCCACCAGGTAGCCCGTCAGGTTCTCGCCCAGCAGCAGCAGGAGCTGGCCTTCCATCGAGTGCTCGTCGACCGAGCGCAGTTCCGTGCCGTAGTGGTGCCGCTCGCCCTGCCCCGTCGGATCGTAGGCCAACACCACGAAGCCCGCCCGCGCCATGTCGATGTAGGCGAACTGGTAGTCCGCGTACATCCGCGCCAGCTCATAATGGCCGCACGGCGAGATCACACCCGGAAACGGCCCCGGCACGCCGGTGGGTACATAGAGGTTGCCCGTCACCCACAGCCCGGCGCAGCTCTCGAACATCACGTTCTCGATGCGGTAGCCCGCGCGCTCCTGCGTGGCGGTGACTTTCGCCCGCACTGGAGCGGCGGTTGGCGGCACGTTCAGCATCCGCCGCACGCTCTCGCGCACGAAGCGGTTGCGCTCCTCCATCGCCGCCGCCGTCGTGATGGCCGCGCGCGCCGCGTCCCACTTCACGGCGAGGTCATTCAGACGCCTCGCCAGATTCTCCGACAGTCCGCGCCGCGCGTCCCGCTCCGGTGGCTGCGTCAATAGCGCCGCGGAGTGGCACAGGAACGCCCGGCGGTTCATAGCGAGCGTCCGTAGTCTGTTGCCGCCCGAACGATCGCCCGCACATTCTCGTCCGGCGTCGACGCGTCCATGTTGATGCAGCAGATGCCCACCAGCTCGCGCCGCCCGCACTCGCGCAGCAGCCGCGCCGCGTCCTCGTAGATCTCACTCGCCGAGCACTGCATCGCCCGCACCGGATTCATGCGCAGGTTCAGGAACGCCCCCGGCAACTGCTCTGAAACCTCGGCCACGTGCGAGCCCCAGCCGACGTCGAAGAAGCGCGCGCCCAACTGGCGGTAGACGGGCGCGTACTTGTGCAGGTTGCTGCCGCAGTGGTGTACTCCGAACGGCCGCAGCTCTTGCGCCAGCTTCAGCTCGTAAGGCAGGATGCGCTCCTCATAAAGACGCCGCGCGATCATGTGCGTCGAGCAGTTGCTGGTCAGGCACAGCGAGGGGTCGGCGTCGAGCACGGAGCGGTTCGTCGAGACTCCGCAAGTGCCGGTGGCCATGCGGATCGCGCGGCAGATGCGGATCTGCGTCTCGCAGACGACGCCCAGCACGTGGTCGCACACCTCGGCATCTTCCACGAGGTCCAGAAAGAACTGCTGGCCGCGAATCTCCAGGGCCGTGTTGAGCAGGCCGCCGGGGTTGAGATCGCCCACCACGTAACCGAAGCGCCGGCGCAGCTCTTCGATCTGCGGCAGGAGAATGTTCATCGGCCAGGTGTTGGCGACGTCTGGCACTCGCAGCGCCATGGCGGCGTCGCGGTCGAGGTTCATCGGGATGGGCCACGCGCCCTGGTCGTCGATGAAGCGGATGGGTACGCCGAGCGAGCCGGGCACGGCATAGCCGCCGGCGATGTGGCGCGAGCCGATAACCGGCCGCGGTTGCGGGTCGGCGTCGCCGAAGCCCGGGCCGAAGCGCTCATACAGAGCCTTGCGCATCTTTCTGTCGTTCTCGATGCGTGCCTCGACGTCGAGGTAGAACGACTCCTGGAACGAGACCGAGTAGTGCTGGTGCCACCAGCTCGGGCTGAAGACGAAGTTTACCGGAATGCCTTGCCGTGCCATCTCTGTCACCAATTCTTACAACGTCAAACGTCAATCCGCCAACTCGCCGCCGCGCAGGAAGTAGGCTGACTTGCAACTCCATGCGTGGCAGTAGCTATTGATTGAGACGCTCTTGCAGGGCGAAATCAGAGCGTTCGAAGGATCAAAGCGCTCCCAGCGGGCGCGGCGCCAGCCAGCGCCATCCTGGCCTGTGAAGCCCAGGAGACCTGCTTGTCTTCGCCGCTCACGAAGACGCCGCGCCGGCTGAGGCTACGGCTGAGGCGAAGAATCGGAGGCGAAGAATCGGAGGATTGACTCGGATTGGGGGCCGTTCTATTCTGCGCTCGGCTGAGAAAACGGGGAGGGAGCCATGGAGAAGACGCGGGAGATTGTGACGAGGGTGTATGCCGAGCTGTTGAACCAGCGCCGGCTGGAGTTGGTGCGTGAACTGGTGGCGGAAGACGCGGTTTGGGTGATCTCGCCATTTGGAGTGGTGGAGGGGCGCAGGGCGATTGAAGATCTGGTCAGAGAACTGCTGTTCGCATTCCCGGACGTGCACTATTACGTGGAGAAGATCGTGGTAGAGGGCGACGAGGCGGCGGTGAACTGGCGGACGACGGCGACGCACCTGGGCGAGTTTCTGGGCGTGGCAGGGACAGGCAAGCCGGCGCCGTGCTGCGGCGTGACGTGGTACCGGGTGGAAGACGGGCGCGTGGCGGAGTGCCGGGGCGTGCTGGACGCTTTCGGCGTGATGCAGAGGATCGGGGCGATCCCGGAGCTGGTCAGGCTTTGACGCCGAAGACCTTCTCCGTGTAGAGCCGGCTGAGCTTGAGGCTCTCTTCCAGGGAGCGGGTGATCTTGGTCTCCTTGTCGTAGGCGAGTTCGACGGAGAGGTAGCCGGTGTAGTGGATGGATTTGAGATAGGCGGCGACCTGGCGGTAGTCGATGTCGCCGTCGCCGAAGTCTTCCGACCAGACGCCGTTGACGGAGTTGCGCAGGTGGAGGCTGCCGAGGCGCGGGCCGGCCTCCCTGGTGAGGGTCATGACGTCCTGCCTGCCGCGGAGGATCCAGTGGACGTCGAGGCAGACGCCGAGGTTTTTGGGATCGGTCTGGGCGAGCATGGCGCGCCATTCGCGGGCGTTGTCGGCCATCTCGGGGGCGTGCTGGTGGAGGTAGTGGCCGAGGCCGAGGGTGGCGAGTCTCTGGCCGAGCTGGTTGAGGGCGCCGGCCTGGACTTTGAGTTCGTCGGCGGTTTTGGCGCGGCCGATGGGGTTGGGGTTGATGGTGATGGCCTTGAGGGCGAAGCGGCGCTGGAGGCGTTGGGCGAGGGCGACGGTGGAGTCGATGGTAGCGCCGGCGGTTTCTGGAGTGTGCATGGGGCCGCCGTTGTAGACGACGCTGCACTGGAGCTTGTTGTCCTTGAGGGCCTTGACGGTGATGTCTTCGAGTTCGGGCGTAAGGAACATGCTCATGAGTTCGACGTCTTTGTAGCCGGCGCGAGCGAAGCCGGCGCAGACGTCGGGGATGTGTTCCTGGGGTTTCTGGCCGAGACGGCCGAAGTGCTGGGTCCAGACGTACGGGCCGGCCTGAAGGGTGGGCCCTTTGGATTTCTTGGCCTGGAGGAGGAGGGGCGTTGAGGCGGCGGCGAGGAACGTACGGCGGTTCATACGGGGCCAGCTTATCGCATCCACTTCTCGGGTTGGTACAGCGAGATCTTCTTCCGGTGAGAACCCGCGTTTCGAGCAAAGGGCACGTTGTTCTTCCCGCCGCCATCCGGCGAAAGCTCGGGCTCCGCCCAGGCGACTTCCTCGATGCGAGCCTGAAGTGCGGGCGGCAAACCACTGACGGCCACCTGCCCGAGTTGGCGAAGGCGCGCGATTCGGTCCTGGCGACCCTGGACGAGAGAATTCCTGCCGCGTCTGTCATTCCAGGGTAGGCGGTTCGCGAAGGTAGGGCGCCGGGGGGTGGACTGCCGTCCCGGTCCTGAACGTCGTTGAGTGTCCGCAAGCCTGCGGCCAGCATCGCCAGTGGGCAAGGGCAATCCCGAGAGTGAGGTTCATTGCGCGTGCGGGTGTGCCAGAGTGTCCGGGTGGGGCGTGATGCAGGAGACAGATGGAGTCAATTTGCCGGAACTCCAACCAGGTAAAGGACCGGAAACGGGATGGGCTTGCCGCGTACCGTGCCGATGGACCAAACGTAGCTGTCCAATCCGGTGGTCAAGCTGCGCAACTCCTCGGCGTTGTACATTCTCAGAATCGAGACGAACGAATCGAGCAGCAAAACTATCGGAAGGACGGGGACCGGGTAAGTCCACAGCAGAGTGGGCCAGCGGAATGGACGGAGGAAGGGGACGGTGAGGAACACCCGGACGGGGACGGGTAGCACCGCGAGCAGCATGAGAAGACTGCGCTGGCCACCCATTTCAAATACCGCAATGCCTTCCCCGTGCGCCACTGCGTCCGCCAGCGCCGCGCGAGCCTGGACAACATCAAGATGGTGGAAAGCGGAGAACATTGTTCGGAACCCGGGCAACGCGCCGGGCACGTTTGCAGCGTCCACCGGCAGGGCGTGATACACAATGGCGTTTCGTGAAAGGCGGCGTGCCCGCTCGAACGCGACTACATCCGGATTGTGGTCGCTCAAGCAAACGGTCACGTCCATCCCCATTTTGCGGAGAAGCGGTTGCAGGCGGAGCCACGGTCCGCCACCTCCAGACCCCAGGTCGAGGACATGACGTCCGCCGGTCCGACTGAGAGCGTTAAGCAACAGCGGCGCGACAGCGTGGTAGATTCCGCTGAGTTCGGTGACAAAGCGGCAGTAATCGGTGACCGCGTTTCGAATGCCTTGCGGGCACCACGGTTCGTCTGAGATTTCAGTCCAGTGCCTTCGTCTCATTGAGACCAGCGCGGCCTCTTAGCGATGTTACGCCATGCCCGTGTGGAGTGCCGCTCCTTGTGCGAGTAAACACTCTATCCGCAGACAGGGTCGCCGGATTCCGAGTGTGTTGTCGGCTACCCGGAAGTCGATCCGGGTGGACAGGAGGGCGGAAGGCAATCGTCGACTCACTCGAGGACGCCGGCGAGGAGGAAGAAGAGCGGGGCGTTCCAGTTGATGGCGATTTTGTTGGAGGCGCCGGGGTCCTGGCCGGTCGATGAACGTCATTGATGGGGGTGGCCTTCGGTGAGGTGATGCATGGCGGTGGCGCCGGGTTGGGTGATGAAGGAAAGGAAGCAGGAGAGCGGCGCGATTTGTGAGGGGTTGGGGCATGGTCGCCTCGGGGGGCGGGGCAGCGGATAATGGAAAGATATATGTCGCTTGCAACGATTCCGGAAGCACTGGAAGCCTTTCGCCGCGGAGAGATGGTGGTGGTGGTGGACGATGAAGACCGGGAGAACGAAGGGGACCTGACGCTGGCGGCGGAGTTTGCCACGCCGGAGGCGATCAATTTCATGGCGGTGCACGGGCGCGGGCTGGTGTGTCTGGCGCTGTCGCCGGAGATCTGCGACCGGCTGAACCTGCCGATGATGTCGCAGCGGAACACGTCGCAGTTTGGGACGGCGTTCTGTGAGGCGATCGACGCGGCGACGGGGGTGACGACGGGCATCAGCGCGGCGGACCGGGCGCGGACCATTCAGGTGGCGGTGGATCCGGAGTCGGGTCCGGCGGACCTGGCGCGGCCGGGGCACATGTTCCCGCTGCGGGCGAGGGAAGGCGGGGTGCTGGTGCGCTCGGGGCAGACGGAAGCGGCGGTGGACCTGGCGCGGATGTGCGGGCTGAAGCCGGGCGGGGTGATCTGCGAGATCATGAACGACGACGGCACGATGGCGCGGGTGCCGGAGCTGATCGAGTTCTGTAAGAAGCACGGGCTGAAGCTGATCTCGGTGGCGGACCTGATCCGCTACCGGCTGGAGCATGAGCGGATCATCCGGCGGGCGGCCGAAGGGCAGGTGACGATGGATCTGGGGACGTTCAAGACGATCTCCTATGCGTCGTCGATCGACCCGGAGACGCACCTGGCGCTGGTGTATGGCGATCCGCAGAAGGCGAGTCCGGCGCTGGTGCGGATGCACTCGCGGTGCACGTATGGGGACGTATTTCACTCGGTGGAGTGCGAGTGCCACAGGATACTGCGGTCGGCGCTGGAGAAGATTGTGGCGGAGGGTTCCGGGGTGCTGGTGTACCTGCACCAGACCGGACCGGGGATCCGGCAGATCGATCCGGACCCGGCGGGGGGGCTGCCACGGCTGACGTCGCACACCAGGGCGTATATGCACTACGCCTCGCCGGCCGGGGAGAAGCTGTTGCAGCACGAGACGGGGCTGGGCGCGCAGATTCTGACGGACCTGGGGCTGAAGAAGATCCGGCTGCTGACGAACCACCCGCGGAAGGTGGTGGGGCTGGAGGGGTTCAACATCGAGATTGTCGACCAGATCGGCCTTTGAGATTTTTTCGGGGAATCTCCAATTGCTCGTAATATCCGGGCGAGGGCGAACGTATTAGCTGGCAGGAGACGAACAAGATGTTCCTGACACGTACCTTCCTGATGCTGGCGGCGAGCTGCGGATTGGCGCTGGCGGCCGACAAGGCTCTACTGGACCTGATCCCGAAAGACCCGGGCATGATTGCCGGGGTGGATGTGGCGAAGGCGAAGCTCTCGCCCTTCGGCCAGCGGGTGCTGGCGGAGATGAAGGACGAGGACAAGGGCTTCCTGGAGTTCGTGACGGCGACTGGATTCGATCCGCGGCAGCACCTGCGGGAAGCCGTGATGGCGACGGACGGCAAGGACGGCGCGAATACGGTGATCGTGGTGAGCGGGACGTTCGACGAGAGCAAGATCGGCGCGTTGATGCTGCAGAAGGGCGCGACGGTCAGCAACTACGCGGGGGTGCAGTTGTGGAAGCCGGGCAAGGCCGGCAAGGAGGAAGGGGCGGTGGCGTTCATCGGATCGTCACTTGGGGTGTTCGGGCAGGAAGCGGCGGTGAAGGCCGCGCTGGATCAGCGCAGCAAGGGCACGGGGTTGAGCAAAGCGCTGCAGGACCGGATTGCGGCGTGGGCGAAGAACGACGCCTGGGTGATCACCACCACCAGCCTGGCGGCGATGGGGGTGAACGCGAACGGCAAGAACCAGGTGATGCCGATGGGGCTCACGGCCGGGGCGGTGCAGCAGGCCAGCGCCGGGGTGACCTTTGAAAAGGACGTGAGCGTGTCGGCCGAGGCGGTGGCGCGCAGCGAGCAGGATGCGCAGGCGATGTCGGACGTCTTCAAGTTCCTGGTGGGGATGGTGCGGCTGAACGCGGACAAGCCCGAGGCGGCGGAGCTGCTGAAGGTGGTGGAGACGGCGCAGTTGACGGTGAGCGGAACCACGGTGAAGCTCAACATGACGGTGCCGGAGGAGTTCATCGAGAAGATGATGCAGCAGAAGCACGGGGCGCGGCAGCCGAAGCAGGTGGCAGGGCGCTAAGCGGACGGCAGATTCGGGAACACGCGGCCGCTCCCCGGCGGGGGGCGGCCGTCGCATTTCTGAGGTAAGTTAGGCCTTATGCGGAACGCGCGCGTCTGGGCATTGCTGGTACTGTCGTGGCCGGTGGGGTACCAGGTGGCGCAGAGCATCGAGTCGGCGCGGATCTACAACGGTGGCGCACAGGCTCCATTTGCGGTGGCGCTGGAGTCGAAGAAGATCTCGCGGCTGACGAAAGAGGCGGAGGCGGCGGGGCTGCAGAAGGACGACGTGCTGGTGTCACTGAACGGGAAGCCGGTGGGGCTTCCGGCGGAGCTGTACGCGTACTTGCGCACGGTGAAGGCAGGGGCGCGGATGGAGGTGGAGTACCGGCGGGGCGGGGCAGGGGCGGAGCGGGCGGCGGTGGTGCTGGCGCCGGCGCACGACCTCAAGAGCTGGCAGGACTGGGTGCTGGGGTTGTTCGCGGATTTCATCACGCGGTGGGCGGCGCTGCTGCTGGGGTGCTTCGTGGTACTGATGCGTCCGAGGGATCCGCTGGCGTGGCTGGTGCTCATGCTGATGATCAGCTTCGGTCAACTGGCGACGGGGACGACGCAGGTGGCGGAGGGTTGGGCGCAGCCGTGGCGGAGCCTGGGGACCTCTTACCGGCTAATGGCGAATTTGAGCTGGCCGGTGTGGATGCTGCTGTTCGGGCTGTACTTTCCGAACCGGCATTCGAAGGTGCGGCTGCTGGAGTGGTCGAAGTGGGCCGTGGCGCTGCCGATCTTCCTGTTTGCGCTGCTGGTGGCGGTGCTGGAGGCTCGGGAGCAGGCGGGGCGTGCGTTTCCGGATTGGATCATGCCGGCGCTGCGGGTGACGAACCGGTTTCTGATCTACTTCATCATCCTGGCCTGCGGGCTGTTCTTCGCGAACATCCGCTACAAGATGAGCATGGAGCCGGCGGCGGACGCGCGGCGGCGGCTGAAGCTGCTGTTCTGGGGAACGAACGCGGGGATCACGCCGCTGTTCCTGCTGGTGCTGTACGGGCTGGCGGCGAAGAAAGAGCTGAGCAGCATGCCGGCGGTGCTGCTGGTGCCGGCGATTACGGCGCTGCTGCTGTTTCCGGTGACGCTGGGCTACGTGATTGTGGTGGAGCGGGCGATGGACGTGCGGGTGGTGATCCGGCAGGGATTGCAGCATGCGCTGGCGCAGCGGGCGGTGCGAGTGGTGACGGCGATGCTGATGCTGGTGGTGATGTGGGTGGCATTGGAGTCGTTGGGGCGGAGCGAGATGCGGACGGCGATGAAGCTGCAGGTGATCGCCTTTTCGATGCTGGCGGCGGTGCTACTGCAGCGCGGGGCGGGGCGGGTACGGACCTGGATCGACCGCAAGTTCTTCCGCGAGCAGGTGGAGACGGAGAAGGTGTTGTTGGCGTTGAGTGAAGAGGTCCGGACGATCGCGGATGCGGAGGAGCTGAAGCAGCGCGTGGCGGAGCGGGTTTCGGGAGCGCTGCACGTGGAGCGGGTGGAGATTGGGGAAGGTCCTGGCGAGGGCTGGGAGCTGGCGGTGGCGATGCCGCCGGGGACGGAGTATCTACGGCTGGGGATGAAGAAGAGCGAGGAGCCGTACTCGAAAGCGGACCAGAGGCTGCTGGCGACCGTGGCGGGGCAGACGGCGCTGGCGCTGGAGAATGCCAGGCTGACGCGCGCGGTGGCGGAGGAGGCGGCGCGGAGGGAGAGGATCCACCGCGAGTTGGAGATTGCCCGGGAGGTGCAGGAGCGGCTGTTTCCGCACCATCCGCCGGGGGTGGCCGGGTTGGACTACACCGGGGTGTGCAAGCCGGCGCAGTCGATTGGCGGGGATTACTACGATTTTTTCCTGGGTGCGAACGGGCGGCTGACTTTGGCGGTGGGGGACATCTGCGGCAAGGGGGTGCCGGCGGCGCTGCTGATGGCGGGTTTGCAGGCTTCGCTGCGAGGGTTGTGCGCGGGCGGGGTGGAGGACCTGGGCGAGTTGATGACGCGGTTGAACCGGCTGGTGTTTGAGGCGACGCCGAGGAATCGCTTTGCGACGCTGTGGTGCGGGCAGTACGACCCGGGGACGCGGGTGCTGCGGTATGTGAGCGCGGGGCATGGAGATGCGGTGGTGCTGAGAGCGGGCGGAGGCGTGGAGCGGACGTCGAACCGGGGGCTGGCGTTGGGGCTGGTGCGGCAGGCGCAGTATGGGTATGGCGAGGCGCAGTTGGAGAGCGGAGATCTGGTGGCGGTGTGTACCGATGGGGTGACGGAGGCGATAGCGGCGGGGGGCGAAGAGTTTGGGGAAGAGGGCTGGATGAGCGTGCTGGAAGCGGCCCGGGGGAGGGCGGCGGCGGCCGTGGTGGGGGCGGTGCTGGCCGGAGTGGAAGAGTTTGCGAGGGGAGCGGAGCAGCACGACGACATCACGGTGGTGGCGGCGCGGGTTTTGTGAGGTTTTGGTGGGGCGGCGGTTCGTGGGAGGCGGGCGGGCTGTGCTAAGATTCAAAAAGACCCACCGAATACCTCGCGGAGAGGTGGCTGAGTGGTCGAAAGCAGCGGTTTGCTAAACCGTCGTACTGCCTTAAAGCGGTACCGAGGGTTCGAATCCCTCCCTCTCCGCCAGTTCCACGCCCAGGTTTCTCCCCCTACATCCTTCTTAAAATGTTTGGCTTGACGGTTTTGCGTGCTCAGGCTACTTCGATCGAGGAGCAGTGGAGCGTGTGCGGCGCGCGAGTAGTTCCTGGACCAGGGCGTTCGCGTTCGAGGGCGTTACGCCGAGCGGTGCGCAGTAGGATTCGGGCCGGAAGGGGAGCTGGGCGTGGCGCGGGCCATGAGCGTCAGTAGAGACGGTGAAGCGGACGCCCATTTCGGCGAGGGTTTTGACGTCCGCGAGCATGGCTTCGCGGCAGGCGGGATTCTCCATGCAGTGCGCGGATTCGCGCGCAATCTCGACGTAGATCGAGCGGCCACGGAGGAGTTCAGCCAGCTCGCGCTGTTCGCCGGGTTGAAAGAACCGGTACTGGGCGGTGGTGATGGAGGAGATGGGCCGGCCTTCCCGCTGGGCGGTGCGTTCGAGGTTTTCGACGCGCATGGTGAAGGGGTGGAACAGGATCATGGGGACGGGCAGTTGCTGCTGGAGATCGCGGAGCTGGCGGGCGCGGCGGATCAGGTGCCGGCCATTGGGCGCTTCCTTGCCGTTGCGCGGGCTGATGTGCCAGCCGACGAGGTCTACCAGGGCGAGGGCGTCCATTTGGGTGCCGGTGTCGAGTTCGTCCTCGGAGACCTCCCAGGCAGTGAAGACGGTGAGGTCGCGCCGTTCTTTCGCCTTGGCGAAATCACGCAACAGGGCCTGGTGTCCGGCGGGCCCCATGGGGTAGCGGGTGACGAAAGCGGGTCTCTGGAGGAGCCAGTCGCGATACTCTTCGGGGGATTTGCGGTAGAGCTCGAGGTGGTCGAGCAGGACGACGACGCGGCGGCCGTCGGCGGCTGCCAGATCGAGCCAGCGGTCGAGAGAGGTTTCGAGTTCGAGCCCGGCGTGCAGGTGGAGGTCCATCTCGCGGAGCTGGTACTGCGCGAGAGCAGGGAGGGCGGAAACCATGAGTATCCCGGACAAGAGGAGGAGAGCTTGCCGCATGTGCCGGAGGATACCGGTTCACGGAGCGGGCGCGCAAGCCGGGCCGGAGGCGGAAGAGGGGAGGATGGGGCCGGAGTCAGGCGACGAGCAGGTTCATGCGGAGCAGCATTTGCATGCTGATGTTCAAGAGGTCGTCGAAGGAGTCGCGGAGAGGGGCGGAGGACGGCTGTTCGCGCAGTTGCTCGGGGAGCGGGAGTTCGCCGGTTTGCAGTTTGGCGAATAACTGGTTGGCCAGTTCCGGGACGGTGCTGGTGCCATCCAGCGCAGCGACGAGGGCGCGGGTGATTTCGTCAGCCAGCACGAGGTCGATGTGCCGCTGGCTAGTGACGGATTGCGCGCCCTTCTTCAATTGGAGGCGGGCCAGGGGGCTGGCAATGGGGCGGGCACTCAGGCGGGAAGCGACTTGAGGGGGCTCCGCGCGCAGTTCGACGAGTCCGACGATCCAAAGGCGGAGCAGGCGGTCGAGGGACGCCTCCTCAAAACCGACTTCCCGGACGGGGAGCATCGCGGGCCAGGCGGCGCTGAGTTGAAGGAGTTGGGAGCACACCTGGGGGTCTCCCACGGTGGCATTGAACTCGCGGGTGATGACGAACTTCCGGCTTCCATCGGGCTGCGCTGCCTCCGCCTGGGCGGGACACCCCGCCAGCATGGACTGGACGGCGTTCCAGCGGATGACGGGATCGAGTGCGAGTTCGGAGCGGCAGAGAAGGGTTTCGCGGAAGCGCCGCATGAAGAACATGTCTGAGTACTGGCGTTCCTGGGCGCGGTCCCGGGTGACGAACTGCGGTGGGATGCCGCGTTCGCGGGCGTAGTCGGCGTCGGAGAGGTACTGGAGAGAATGGCCGGCGGCGAGAGCGATGAACTCGTGGAGATAGAAGGGCTGGTTGATCTCCGCAAGATCGTCGTGGAAGACGACGCTGGGGTCCTTATCCAGGATCAGCATGAGTTCATCGCGAAGGGTGGAGCCGATCTTTTCGTCGGGCGTGACGTCGATGACGGCTTTGGCGAAAGCGATGGCCGCCCGCACCTTTTCCGCCGGATCCGTGTGGCCGCTTGTATGGAACTTCAGCATGTCCCAGACGATGCGGCGCAGGTGGCAACCGGGATAGGCGTTGTAGCTGATGAAAGCCACGCCGTGCTCGGCGAGGTGCCGGCGGCAGATATCGAGAATGCCCTGACGCACAGGCTCGGGCACCCAGGAGAAGACGCCGTGCACGATGATGTAGTCGAACTGGCGACCGGGGGCGGACCAGGCGGCGAGGTCGCCGGCCTGGTAGTGGAGGTTGGAACAGCCCAGGGCGGAGGCGTCGGCGCGGGCGAGTTCGAGGGCGGATTCCGCGAGATCGACGCCGAGGCATTCCGCTTCCGGATAGTCCTGGGCGAAGGGGATGAGGTTTGCGCCGGTGCCGCAGCCGAGTTCGAGAACGCGGCAGCGGGCCAGCGGAGCGGGCTTGAGTCCGGCGAGAAGGGCCAGAGTCTGGAGCCGGGAGGGATGAGACTCCTTGCGCGCTTGCGACGGATAGTGAACGGTGTCGTAGGCGGTTGGCATCGGCTCACCGCGCGGCGACCGGAACGCAGCGCAGGCTGCTGAGGAAGTCCTTATTGAAGACGGGGGCGCCGCCGCCGGCATCGACGGTGAAGCGGTAAGTGACTTCTTTGTCGCCGACGGTGAGGGGGCGGCCCTGCCGGCCCTGGCGGACGACCCAATCGAGGTTGTAGGCGGAGCCGGCGGGTTCGCGGCGGTCGGCGTCGGCGAAGAAGTGGAAGACGGCCCAGAGGCCCTCGAAGTTCTGGAACTCAAACTCGGAACCGCCCTGGACCTTGCCGCTGAGGCGGACGCTGTGCGCGCCGGAGCCCGGCCAGGTGTAGGCGCGGGCGCCCTCGGCGCCGGTGAGTTTGGCGGTCTGGCCATCGAGTGCGATGGTCACCTCCCGGATGAGGTCCGATTTCTGGAACTGCAGGGAGTAGCGGAGGTTGGGTTCGTTGGCGCCGCCGGGGTACATGGTTTCGGAGAAGCGCGCGGCGTTGTTGAAGAAGTTCACGAAGGCCGGGTTCATCTGCAGGCCGGCGCTTGGATTGGACTGATAGTTGTTGCCCTGCTTCTGAATGAAGTTGCGGAGAGACTCCTCGTAGAACATCCAGAGCTTGCCCTCGCGGGGGCGGAAGATGGCATTGAGTTCCTGGAGCGAGACCTCGGAGTTGGCGGCAGCGTTAAACGGGAACTTATTGGCGACATCGGCGAAGGCGGCGCAGAACGCCCGGGCTTTGCCGTTGATCTCGCCGGCGCCCATGCCTTTGGTGAGGGCATCGACGGCCTCGATGGGCGCTTCGAGGATGCGGAGCGAGGTGGTTTCGAGATGGGCGTCGGGGTCGATTTTGAAGGTATAGCCCATCTTTTTGACGATGTTCCGCGCGTTATCGGCGGCCATGCGCACGGGCTGGGCGCGCGTGGGGTCCGGGGGTCCGGACTGATCGGCGACCTGGCCGACGGTGGTTTGGAGATTGGCGAGCGAGGCCATGTACTCCTGGTTGGTGGGAACGACGTATTGCACGGTGGTGGCGGGCGGAGGGACGACTTTGTGGATGGAGTCGAAGGCTTCGAGGACCTGGGGCGAATCGACGGCGGTGTTCTGAGTGACGGACCAGAAGAGGGCCATCAGGGGAGTCTGCGCGCCGGAGAGCACATTGAGTTTTTTGGCAGCGTCCTGGAGGTTGGCGTAGCGGACGACGGAGGTGGACTTGAGCATGTCGCGCCAGCGGGCGATGAAATCGGTGGAGTAGCGGGAGCGGAGTTCGCCGCCGAGCTGGGCGAGATCGGGCTTGGCGGCGGCGTAATCGCCGAGCACCCAGCGTTCGCCGCCGAAGAACTTGTCGGCGGATTTGATGTTGTCCAGCATGGCGGCCCAACCGGCCTTGGTGAAGGCTCCGGGGACATCCTTATGGTTGATGACGACTTCGGCGGAGCCGGGGAACTGTTCGTTGAAGTTGAACTTTTTGGCGCGGCGGGAAGCGTCGGCGAGCATGAACTGGTAGATCTGCTCGGTACCGGAGAAGCCGCTGAGGTGCTTGCGGGCGCGGTCGATGGCGCCGGGGTCGTTGGCTTCGGGGAAGGGGTTGCCGCGGGCGAGGTCCTCGCTGTAGAAATCGAACTGCTTTTTGGCGAGCGGGAGGATGGGCTCGACGGCGCGGCCGGTGGACCAGCGCTGGACGAGGATGGGCGAGAGCCAGGAGCCGCTGCGCTTCCACTCGGAGGTGGTGACGAGGTAGGCCTTGAGGGTGTCGTAGCTGATGCCGTAGGGGTCGGCGGGGTCGGGCGGATACTTCAGGGATTGGAGGTGGGCGAGGAGTTCATTCTGGGTCTGGCCGAAGAGGAGCTGATGGAACCGGGCGTAGTAGATCTTTCTGGTGAGAGGCAGGAGATCGTCGCCGGAATAGAGCAGCCAGCGAAGGCCCCAGGGTGCGCCGTTTTCCTTGTACCCGGTCAACTGGGCGAGGGAGGAGCGCAGGGTTTCCAGGCGGGAGAGCGCATCCTGCGAAGGGAGGTTCATGCCGCTGGCCTCGCCGGCGGGGATGCCCTTGGCGGCGGTGACGAGATCGTTCTGCAAAGCCCGGTTGCCGAAGAAGGAGACAGTGAAGCCGGTGAGCGCGACGAGACTGGCCAGGATGGCGGTTGCCAGGAGGAGGCGGTGGGCGAAGGAGGTTTTGGTGCTGCTGCCGCTGGCGCCCAGGGCGGTTTCATCGCGAGTGATGAAGTGATTGAAGAGCTGCCAGAGGAAGATCCACTGCGGCACGCGTTTGGTGCAGCTCTCGGAGAAGACGGCGGGGCGCTGCGCGGCGGAGGGGATCTGAAAAACAGTTGTGGCGCTGGAAGGGGCCTGCAATCCGGCTGAGGCGGGGCGGGGCGTCTCCGGGGCCGACTCCGTCACCACGACAGGCCGGACTCCCGAGAAGTAGAAGCCGCGCAGGAACGGACTGGTGGAGAGCTGGCTGGGCCGGCAAAGTTCAACGAGGAACTGGACGAGGGGGCCGCGCATCTTGCGGAACTCGCGCGGGAATTCATAAGCGGTGGCAGCGCGGCCTGGTTCGGATTCGCGGGCGAGATGGGGGAGGCGGTGGTCCGCCAGGCCGCGGAAGACCACTTCGAAGGCGGCCGAGATGCGGCGGGACTGCTCTTCGGCGTAGATCGAGCCGCCGAATCCAGCCATGGGCAGGGCAGCGCCGAAGACTTGAGCGGTCTCCTCGTTGGTGAGGTTCCGCATGAAGTCTTCGAAGGACGCGAGCCGGTTCATTTTGTTGAACAGGACATAGACGGGGAAGCTGATGCCGAACTGGTGGGAGATTTCGCTGAGGCGGGCCTGCAGGTTTCGTCCGAGAGCGGTGAGTTCCTCGGCGGCGGAAGGGCGGAGGAAGATCTCGCTATCGACGCAGACGACCGCGGCGCGCTGTGCCTTGGACGGGCCGCCGACGAGGCTCTTGAGCTGGGGCGGGCGGAGGCGGCGCAGGAGCGAAGCCCAGAGCCCGGTGTCGGAAAGCAGGCGTCCACCAGCTTCCACGAAGATCATGCCGCGGGCGAACCAGACGTTGACGGTGCGGGTGGGCGTGACGGCGCCGTCGTGGTAGACATGGCCGGCGAGCAGTTCGGGCTCCATGCCGGAGTTCAGGATGGTGGAGGTCTTGGTGGAGTTGGAGTCACCGAGGACGAAGACGACCGGGAGGTTGTGGATGCGGGCGCCCTTGGCGAGATTGGACGAGGCGAGGCGGGCATCGGCTTCGCGGAGAAGTGCGGTGACTTCATCGTCGGCGCCGGCGGCTTCTTCCGGGGCCTGGGCATCGCCCCGCGCTTTCGAGGCGAACCACATCCAGACGACGGCGCCCGTGATTCCGATAAGTCCGAGGATTCCGAGGAATGCGTAGAGCCGGGTACCTTCGAGGTGCAGCATCAGCGCACCGGTGACATAGGCGAGGATCAGGTACCCCAACAATGAGCCGGCAGCAGTGAGATAGGTCTTCATTCCGATTCCTTCCTATTGCCGGACGGCCGCGGTGAGATCGCTGAGGGCGGAGACGCCGGAAGAGAGCATGAAATGGTAGACAACGAAGGCCAGAACCGCGAGGGCGGCGCAGCAGCCGGCGGCGATGGCGAGGACGCGCACGAGCGGGTCCTTGGCCTGAGCTGGCCCTGGCGCAGCGGGGGGCAGAGGCGGGGAGAAAGCGAGTTCGGCGCCACGGATGCGGCGGATCTTTTCCAGGGTCTCGTCGATGAATCCCTTGAGTTCGGCGCGTCCGGCCATACTGTAGCGGCCGGCGAAGCCGAGCAGAAGGCAGAGGAGGTAGACCTCGAGGAGGTCGGCCAGGTCCTGAGAGTCCTGCTTGCCGAGAAGCTGGCGGAGATATTGGAAGAAGGCCTCACCGGCGACGTGGTGCCCGAAGAGTTCTTCCTGCAGCGGGCGGCGCGGCCAATCGGCAAAGATGGGCGAACGGAGGTTGAGAACCGATTCGTCGATGAAGGCGACGGCAGCGAAGATGGCGAGTTTGATGTCCTCGGCGGCATAACCAGCCCGGCGCGCCTCGGCGTCGGCGGATTTCAGAGACTCCAGGACGTGATGCCGGAATGCCGCGGGATCAGAGACCGCCTGCCGGCCGCCTCGCAGCCGTTCGCTGACGGTGAGCACTTCCTGAAAGGCAAGTGCCAGGTTGGCTGGCCGCCGGGAGTCCTGGCCCGTTCCGCTGAAAGAAGAAGACATTAGAAGTGACCTCGCTCTAGATCAAGATTCGAGTACTACCAGGAGTTCCATGTCGGCGTTGGGGATATCGCCGGGAACATAGACGCCGACTTCCCGGGTTTGAACGATATGTTCCCAGCACTTTCCGGAGCGGGAGACGCTGAAGTATTGAGCGTCGACCCTGGTGCCGAGGGACGACGGCGGGACGGGGATGTGCGTGAGGGGCATTCCGGGGATGGCCCGCTCCACGAGTTTCGGGACGAAGAGCTTGGAGCAGATCTTTACCAGGGCCGGGGTACGCGTCATGATGTCGACCTCGCCGAGGCTGGACCGCATGGAGAGAATCCAGCGTGCCCGGTCGAGGCAGCGCTGGTCGGTCACATTGCCGGCCCAATAGAACTCTGAGATGCGTTCGAGCGGGATGGAGACGACATTGGTGGGGGCGACGGTTTCCAGGTGGCGGCGGATGTGCTGGTCGAGTTGCGAGAAGCAGGTTTCGAGATCGAGGTGGTTGTAGAGGGGCAGGTCGCGGGGATGGGAATCGAGGGCGAAGGTACAGAGGGCGCCGCCGAGTTTCAGCATGTGGCCGAAGAGGTCTTCGGGCTGGGCGCGGCGAGCGGAGAAGATGTCCCGAAGCGGGGCCAGAGAGGAGTTGACGGTATGCAGGAGCCAGAAGTTGGCGATATCGCCGGTGGAGTAATCGCTCCAACTGCGGCCGGCGCGGCCGGAGAGCGTGGTGCTTTTGTCCTCGAGGATTTCGATGAGGCGTTTGAGCAGCATCATGAGGTGCTCGCTGGCGCCGATGGTGAGGCAGGGTGGGATGAAGTTCTCGTCGTAGACGAAGTAGCCAGCTCCGCTGCGGCGGATGCGCGCCAGGGGCAGCGTCACCAGTTCCGGCGAGTCTTCGGCGCCGAGGAGCAGGTGGAACTGCTTGCAACCGAGATCGACGGCGCGCTCATCGCGGCCGGTGGTTTCGTCGAAGACGATCTGGGGTTCGGCGACGAGACGCGTTTCGCCGGGTGCGGCGTCGCCGGGAGTGGCGCAATTCATGCCATTGGGCTTGAGGGACTGGATGGCGAGGGAGACGACGAGGGAGTCGCGCGTAGGAGGAAAGATCTCCGCGATGGGCAGCGGGGGCGGGAGGGCATCGCAATCGGGCATGTGAAAGGCGAGGCCGTCGGGGAGGATGCCGCGGGCGTGAATCAGAGCGACAATTCCGTTCCTGAGGGCCTCCTGATCAATTGCAAAGCCAGCGACGCCGAAACTGTTGCTCCACAGGGCGGAAGCTGCAAAGTGGATCAGGTCTTCAAAGTAGCGGGATTGAGTTTGAAAGTGATGCGGGCCGAGGTGCATTCCCTCCGACCAGACGAGCCTCCGAAGGTGCTTCATAAGTCGTTGTCCCTGGCCCAGAACCCTCCAATCACCAGATTACTGTAGCACAGCAAACCGCCAGTTCCAGGATGCCTTGAACGCTGCCGGAGTCAGTGCCATCATAGGGTGAAACCTGGCGCTGGAAGGGACCCCGATGAGCTTTCTGGAGAAATACGAGCTGATTAGCCTGATTGTCGATGAGGGGATCCGGACGTTTGCGGCGTCGAGCCGGTCCACGGGCGAATCGCTGACGGCGCACGCGATACCGGATGAGTTGCTGGCGGCGAACCAGGACATGCTGACGAGAGCGCGTCAGCTCATCGCGGCAGGGAGTCCTGTGCTGCTGGATATCATCCCGGTGAAGGGGGCCACCTGGGTAGTTACGCGGCCGGCGCCCGGGGTGGTCCGGCTGAGGGAGTGGGTTCTGTCGCAGCCGCTGCCAGTTGCACCAGAGCCGCCGGCGGGAACGCCGGATCGATTCACACGTGCGGGCGCGTGGAGGGTTCCGGGCGCGGCGCCGGGCACTGAGAGCCGGCCCATGCCCCCGAGCGAGACGCCTTCGCCAACGCCGCTTGCCGCGGCGCGGCCGGAAGAGATTGAAACGCGGACCATGCCGGTTCCGACTGAGCTGCTGCGGAGGCAGGAGACGCCGCCGGCCGCGCCGCCGGCGCCTGCTCCGGCTGCTGCGGCTGGGCAGCCTGGGGAGTTTACGCGGATGTTTCAGGCTGCGGCGGGTGGTTTGGGAGATGCGCCGCCGGCCGCTCCGCCGGCGCCTGCTCCGGCTGCTGCGGCTGGGCAGCCTGGGGAGTTTACGCGGATGTTTCAGGCTGCGCCGGGTGGTTTGGGAGATGCGCCGCCGGCTGCTCCGCCGGCGCCTGCTCCGGCTGGGCAGCCTGGGGAGTTTACGCGGATGTTTCAGGCTGCGCCGGGCGGTGTGGGAGATGCGCCGCCGGCGCCTGCTGCGGCGCCTGCTCCGGTTGGGCAGCCTGGGGAGTTCACGCGGATGTTTCAGGCTGCGCCGGGTGGTTTGGGAGATGCGCCGCCGGCTGCTGCGGCGGCGCCTGCCCCGGTTGGGCAGCCTGGGGAGTTTACGCGAATGTTTCAGACTGCGCCGGGCGGTGTGGGAGATGCACCGCAGGCTGCTCCGCCGGCGCCTGCTCCGGCTGGGCAGCCTGGGGAGTTCACGCGGATGTTCCAGACTTCGCCGAGTCGTGTTGGAGATGTGCCGCCAGTTGCTCCGCCGGCGCCGCCTCCGGCTCCGGCTGCTCCGACTGCTCCGGCTGGGCAGCCTGGAGAGTTCACGCGGATGTTCCAGACGTCGCCGGGAGGTGTGGGAGAAGCACCGCCGGCAACTCCGTCAGCGCCGCCTCCGGTAGTTTTCCAGCCGCCGGCGGGACATATGCCAGCCCCCGGTGTGCCGAGTTCGGCACCGCCACCACCCCCACCGCCGCCACCACCCCCACCGCCGCCACCGGCGCAGAGAAGGCAGGAGCCAGGCGAGTTTACGCGATTCTTCCAGCAGGCTCCGGCGACTCCTCCTCCTTCGGCACCGCCGCCTCCACCGGCAGTGCCTCCGTTGGGCGGTCCTTCGGGTGGGTACTCTCCCACGGGAGCAGCCGGGCCGGGAGCAACTCCCGGCGGCGGGGAGTTCACCAACTTCTTCTCATCGCCATTGGGCGAGGGGCAGCGGAACCCATTGAACATGCCGCCGCCGGCCGCGCCGCCGATGCCGTCGTCGTACGCTCCGCCGGGCGAATTTACCAGGGTTTTCGGGGCCGGAGGCCATGCTGAACCGCACCCGGCGCCCTTTCAGCCGCCGGATTTCGCTCCACCCGCACCGATGGCTGCGCCGCCGGCCGCGCCCGCGGCGCCCACCGGGCCCGGCGAGTACACGCGGCTGTTCGCGGCGCCGACAGGAACGGCGCAGCCGTTCTCACCCCCACCGGCGGCGGCGACAAGCCCAACTCCAGTTGGGCGGCCGGCGGGAGGCCAGAAAAACCTGGTTCTCATTGCGATCCTGGCCGCTCTTGGCGTGCTGTTGGTCATCACTGTGCTTGTGTTCGCCTTGAAACGCTAAATGCAGTATTTGCCCGAACCTCTCGACGCCGGCCTGGCATCCAGATTGCGCGGGATCTTTGAGTCGGCCGGATACGCGGAAGATGAGCTGGCAAGGCTCTATGGAGTTTCCAGGCTGTGCCAACTGGATCACAACGTCGCGCGGCGTGGGGCGAGGCCCACGCCTGCTTCGGCTTGTGAGCTGCTGGCGACGCTCTTTCTGGATGCCGTGTGGGTGGAACGGGGAGTGGCGGAAGCGATTCTGCCGGCGCCGGATTGGGCCGTGATTCGAGAGGCCGGTCTGATCCAGGAAGAGGACGGCAGGCTGTGCGCGCGGTTCCACATTTATCCGTCGGGCGGGCTGCTGATCGCCTCGGACCGGTGGTCGAATCCGGATGGAACGCCGATCCAGATGAACGGCGAGATCGTCTACCCCTCGATCAACCCGAATACACAACGCTTCATCGACCTGCTACCGGGATCTCCCTGCGACTCCTTTCTGGACATCGGGGCCGGCACGGGCGTGGGCGCGCTGCTGGCGGCGAGAAGCGGAGCGCGGGAGGTGGTAGCGTCCGACGTGCTTCCATCGTGCACGAGCTACGTCCGGTTCAACGCGGCGTTGAACGGCCTGGAGAACATTACCGCGGTGACAAGCGACGTGTACGCGGCGTTGTCCGGGCGGACGTTCGACCGGATCGTCTGCCATCCCCCATACGTGCCCAGCATTCTGCCCCGTTGGGTCTTCTACAACGGCGGCGAAGACGGCGAGTCGATTACCGGACGAGTGGTGGAGGGGCTGCCGGCGCATCTGCGGCCGGGTGGGCTGTGTCTGCTGCAGATGATGGGATCCGACAGGGCGGGGCAGGGCTTCGAATCGCGTGTCCGCGAATGGCTGGGGGAGGCCGAAGCCGAATTCGACGTGGCGTTCCTGATCCAAACCAGCGTGAACGTGGAGAGCTTTGCCGCGCGCGTGAGCGGGAACGAGGTTCGCTCGCAGCAGGAGTTCACGGCGCTGATGGAGCTCTTCCGGCGGCTGAAGGTGGACGGGCTCAACCGGGGTCTGCTGCTGCTCCAGCGGCACAAGGAAAAGTCGCGCCCGTTTACCGTGAGGCGCGAGTGTCCGGCAGGATTCGGCGTAGGGAGCTGGGAGTGGCTGCTGCGGTGGGAAGCGGCGGCGATTTCCAGGGAGAGCCAGCGCATTCTATTGGACACGCCCCTGCACCAGGGCAGGACCGAGGCGTTCGACGTGCGCTACAGACTGGAAGATTCGGAGTGGATTCCCAGCGAATATGCGCTGTTTGCGCGGGAGCCGTTCGTGGTGGAATGCAGGGCGCACCCGTGGATGGCGAACCTGATCGCGCTCTGCGACGGGCGGGGGACCGGCCGCGAGCACATGGAGACGTTGAAGCAGGCCGGGGTGGTGGCGGCGGAGACGAGCGCCGCCGAGTTCGCCGAGGCGATGGCCGGGTTGGTGTCGGGCGGCTTCGTCGAGGTGGAGGGGTTCAGACCGCCTCGGGCAGCAGGATAACCAGTTCGAGCTGCGGAGAGGGTAGGTCGTCCGGCACGTAGACGGCAAAGTTGCGGGCGCGGCAGATGGCTTCCCAGGAGTGTCCGCTTTGGTTCAGGCTGAAGTACTGGTAGTTGAGCTTCACCGGAATCGCGCCAGGGGGCTTGGGAACATGGGTGAGTTGAACACCCTGCAAAGCCTGTCGAACCAGGTGTTCGATGTGGCTGGCCGAGCAGACTTTGGTGAGCCACGGAACTTTGGCGATCAGATCGGCTTCGCTTACCTGGGCGCTGATGGCGAGGTACATGCGGGTGTTCTGGAGGTACTTGTCGTGATCCAACGCCGTGGCGTAGATGTACGGCTGAACGAGCTTCAACGGCAGGGAGACGACGTTGGTGGGGATCACGGTTTCGAGCAGCGTGCGGAGGATCTCGTCGAGCCGGGTGAAGCAGCCGGAGAGGTTGTCGTGATCGTAGGCCGGCAGGTCCCGCGGGTGGATTTTCGCGGAGAAGGTGGTGAGCGAGCCGGCGAGAGAGAGCATGATGCGGAAGAGGCGCTCGGGATGGCCGGAACCGCCTTCGAACAACTGCTGCAACTGGGGGAAGTGCGAGTTGACGGTGTAGAGGAGCCAGAAGTTGGCGATGTCGGAGGCTCCGAAGTCGGCGAGGCTGAGGTTCTTCTGGCGGCGTGTGCCGGCCAGGACGCTGCTCTTGGCGGCGAGGATCTCCACCAGGCGGCGGGCGATGGAAGTGAGGTAGGGGCTGGAGGAGAAGTCGAGGGTCTGGGGGACGAACTGCGGATCGAGTTGCAGTGCTCCGGACTCGGACTTTCGGATGCGGGCAATGCTCAGGAGGGAGCAGTCCTGGCGGGAGTCCGCGGTGGTGAGGATTCTGAAGTTCTTGCGCGCCACCTGGATGGGTTTTTCGGTGAGGCCGGTGTTTTCGTCGCGGACCAGCACCGCCTCACCGAGGAATCTCGTGTCCGCGGTGTCGGAACCGGCGGAGACGTTGAGGCCGGGCACGCGGTAGCTGGGGATGGCGAGGAAGACTTCGATGGAGGCATCGTCGGCGTCGAAGCAGCCGGCCAGGGGGCGCGGCGGAGGGAGCGGCTCTGAAGCCGGGCAATCGAAGACGAGGCCGTCGGGGAAGATGCCGGCGGCGTCGGTGAGGGCGAAGTTTCCGCCGTCGAGCGCCTCCTGGTCGATCTGGAGACGCAGGAATCCGCGCGGGTGGGCCGCGAGCGATTCAAGACGAAATTGAAGAGAATCCTCGAAGAACCGATCCTGAGTCTGCAAATGCTGGGGACTAAGGAAGGTCCCCTTCATCCAGACGACCGGCCGAAGTTGCCTCATGGACCTCCAAAGTAGCAGAAGTTCTATTGCGCGGCAAAGCGGCAACGGTCCTATAATTTGAACAAAGGAGGCTCCATGCGCTGGGAAATCCTGGTAGCTCTCACGCTGGCCCTGACAGGACAGGCCATTGGACAGACGCAGACCCCAAAGAAGAGGGTGGCGATTCTGAATTTCGAGTACGGAACTGTGCAGAGCTCCGTTGCATCGATGTTCGGAGGAAACGAGGACATTGGCAAAGGGATCGCCGACATCCTTGTGGAGAAGCTGGTGCAGGGCGGCGTGTACAGCGTGATTGAACGCAAGGCGCTCGACAAGGTTCTGATGGAACAAAACCTCGGCAACAGCGACCGGGCGGATTCGGCGACGGCAGCCAAGATCGGGAAGGTCCTGGGCGTGGACGCGATCATCATCGGCTCGATCACGCAGTTTGGCAGGGACGACAAGACGGTAGGGGTAGGTGGCGGCGGTTATGGGCTGGGCAAGTACGGTCTGGGTGGGATCGGGAAGAGAGACTCCAAGGCGGTGGTGGCGGTGAGCGCCCGCATGGTGAACACGGACACGGGCGAGATCCTGGCGGCGGTGACAGGCCGCGGGGAATCGAGCCGTTCCGGCGCCTCGCTGTCTGGGGCTGGCGGCGGCGGGGGATCCGGGGGCGGCGGAGGCCTCGACATGCACTCGTCGAACTTCGGTAACACGATTCTGGGGGAGGCGACGATGAAGGCGGTGGACACGATTGCTTCGGGGCTGCAGAACAACGCCGGAGCGATACAGGCGAAGGTGGTGAAGCTGGAAGGCCTGGTGGCGGATGCGACCGGGGATGTGCTGGTGTTGAATATCGGGTCGAAGGCCGGGGTCCGGGTGGGAGACAAGCTGCTGGTGAAGCGGACGGGCCGCGAGATCCGCGATCCGGCGACGGGCAAAGTGATCCGCAGGGTTGAGACGGATCTGGGGGAAGTCACCATCACGGAAGTGGACGAGCTTTCAGCGGTGGGCAAGTATGCCGGCCCAGGCGGGGTGAAGGCTGGCGACACAGTTCGCAACTAGCGTGCCGAAGGAGCGCGAGAGATGAGTTACGAAATCGGTGCGCATGTCGGCGACTACGAGATTCTGCAGGTTTTGGGCGCCGGCGGGATGGGCAAGGTGTTCAAAGTCCGGAACGTGATTTCGGACCGGGTGGAGGCGATGAAGGTGTTGCTGCCGGATCTGAGCGGCAACACGGAACTGGCGGACCGGTTCATCCGCGAGATCAAGGTGCAGGCGGCGCTCAGCCATCCCAACATCGCGGCGCTGCACACGGCCCTGAAGATCGACAACCAGTTGGTGATGCTGATGGAGTATGTGGAAGGCGTCACTCTGGGCGGTCTGATCCAGAAGGGGCGGCTGCCAGTGCCTGAGATGACGGGATACATCATGCAGGCGCTGGATGCGCTGGGGTACGCGCACGGCAAGGGTGTCATACACAGAGACCTGAAGCCAACGAACATGATGGTGACGCCGGACGGCGTGCTGAAGCTGCTGGACTTCGGCATTGCGAAACTGGCCAGCCAATCCCAACTGACGAAGACCGGCCTGACGGTGGGGTCGATTTACTACATGTCGCCGGAGCAGATCCAGGGGGCCAGCGATCTGGATGCGCGGGCGGACCTGTATTCCTTCGGGATCTGCATGTATGAGCTGTACACGGCCACGCGGCCGTTCGAAGGCGACAGCGAGTTTTCGATCATGTCGGCTCATCTGCAGCAGGTTCCAATGCCGCCGATCCAAAGGGATCCGCAGTTGCCTCGCCCGATCAACGACATCATCCTGATGGCGATCGAGAAGGACCCGGCCAAGCGCTGGGCGAGTGCGGGGGCCATGTTAGCGGCGCTGCGTGGAGTGGCGAAGGACTTGGGTCAGGCGCATGGAATGGCGTTGCCGGCGACAAGTCCGGCGGCGATTCCGCCCCCGCCGCCGCCCCCGCCGCCGCCGGCGATGCAGCCTCAGCCATACGGGGCGGCTCCGGCGCCTCCGGCCGCGGTTCAGTCCGCCCGGCAGCCATCGAGCCGGCGCGGGCTGTATATCGCGCTGGGCTCGCTGGTGACGGTAGCGATTCTGGTGGTGGGGGGGATTCAACTGCCGAAGCTGATGAAGACGCAGGCTCAGCAGCAAGGCCAGGAGGCGCCGGTCACACCGCCGCAGGAGGAGCCGAAAGCGAGTCAGCCGGCGGCGAGCGCGGAGGTACCGCAGGATGTGGCCACGCCGGTTGCCGGGGCTGCCGGCCGGCCGAATGCGCCGGCGGGAGGCTCCACGGCGGTACGGACAGCGGGAGGCGCTCCAGTGAGCAGCGCGCCGCGGGGTGGGGGTACGTCCATGGCGGCGGAGCCGCAGTCCAGCCCGCAGTCCAGCCCGCAGCCTATGGCGGGCCAGCCTCCGGCAGCAGCCCAGAATCAGCAGACGCAGCAGGCCGCGCCGCCTGTCAAGGCGGAGAGCGAAGGTGCGAGCCAGGCGGCTTTGGAGGAGGTCCGGGAGCATCTGATGCTGCTGGGCACGCGCGTGGGTGCGGTAAAGCACAGCATCGACAATCTGCGTGCCGAGCAGGCCCGGATGGGATTGGGGTTGCGGCCAGACATTACGGCCTCAGTGCAGCGGATGGAATACCACATGGATCAGACCGAAGCAGCACTGAAGCGGGGAGACCAGGCGGCCGCCAAAAGGAGCCTGTCCAATGCGGAAAGGGAGACCGCGAAGCTGGAGTCCTTTCTGGGGAGATAGAATTCCCCGGTCTAGTGGATTTGGATACTTGACCCTGCCATATGGGGGGGCTATACTCAACGTCTGATTTGGTGCATCCGGTTGTTTTTCAACGGAGGAGGGTGCGTTCATGTCTGAACTGGGATGCAACAGTTACTCGCCAGGCCGAGGTGCAGGAAGGGTGCCGGCCAGACCCCTGCATTTTGAGCGGATGGCGGCTCCTCCACTGGTCCGATTCGACTACAACGTCCAACTGATTTTCGAGGAAGTGGGAAATGGCTAAGCAAAGTGCTCAACACAAGCTCGATCGTGTGCGTCCGCCGCGAGTCCACGTGACCTATGACGTGGAGGTTGGAGACGCCATTGAAATCAAGGAACTTCCCTTCGTGATGGGAGTGTTCGGAGACTTTACCGGGCAACCCGAGGCGCCGCTGCCCAAGCTGAAGGAGCGGAAGTTCGTGGAAGTTACACCGGACAATTTCGACAGCGTGCTGGAAGGGATGAAACCGCACCTGGCTTTTTCGGTGGAGAACAAGCTCAGCGAAGATCCCGATGCGGGGCAGATCAAAGTGGACCTCCGATTCAAGAGCATGGATGACTTCGAGCCGGAAAACGTCGCGAAGCAGGTGAAGCCGTTGAAGGACATGCTCGATCTCCGGACCAAGCTCTCCGATCTGCGGGGCTCGCTGCAGGGCAACGATAAGCTGGAGGAACTGCTGCTGTCGGCTGTCAGCAATACGGAGAACCTGGACAAGCTGAAGAGTGAGATTGGCGAGGGCGGGGAAGGAGGTTCCAAGTGAGCGATGCGAAGCAGCAGGCCGTTCCAGCGGCGGCACAGGCGGAGACGGTCGAGAAGAGCCTGCTCGACCAGATTGTGGACGATGGCAGATTAGCCCGGGATCCCGCATCGAGAGAGCGGGGCAAGGATCTGGTGAAGGAGTTCGTCGCCCAGATTCTGGACGGGAACATGACAGTCTCGAAGGATGCGGAAGCGATGATCAATGCGCGCATCGCGCAGATCGATCACCTGATTTCGCTGCAATTGAACGAAGTGATGCACCACCCTTCGTTTCAGAAGCTGGAAGGGACCTGGCGGGGCCTGAAGTACCTGCTGGACCAGAGCGAGACGAGCGATGGGCTGAAGATCAAGATCATCAACGCGTCGAAGAAGGACCTGTTGCGGGATCTGCAGCGGGCGCCGGAGTTCGATCAGAGCGCGATGTTCAAGAAGGTCTACGAAGAGGAGTTCGGCGTCTTCGGCGGTGCGCCGTTTGGCGCCCTGATCGGGGACTACGAGTTCGGCAAGAGCCCGGAAGACATCGAGTTGCTGGAGAAGATCTCCAACGTGGCTGCGCAGGCCCATGCGCCGTTCATTTCGGCGGCGGCGCCGGAGATGTTCAACCTGGACAGCTATACGCAACTGGACGCTCCGCGGGATCTGGCGAAGGTGTTCGACACGACGGAGTACGCGAAGTGGAAGTCCTTCCGGGCTTCGGAAGACTCGCGGTACGTGGCGTTGACCTGCCCGCGAGTGTTGACCCGGCTGCCTTACGGCAGGGCGACGAAGCCGGTGGACGCATTTGCCTATGAAGAGGGGGTGGACGGAGCCGATCACAGCAAGTATCTGTGGAGCAATGCAGCCTGGACGTTGGGCGCCCGGCTGACGACCGCTTTCGCGCAATACGGCTGGTGCGCGGCGATTCGGGGTGTGGAGGGCGGCGGCCTGGTGGAGGGGCTTCCGGTACACAACTTCTACACCGACGAAGGCGACGTGGCGATGAAGTGTCCGACGGAAGTGCCGATCACGGACCGGCGTGAGAAGGAGCTGGCGGACCTGGGTTTCGCGCCGCTGGTGCATTGCAAGGGATCGGATTACGCAGCTTATTTCAGTGTGCAGTCCTGCCAGAAGGCGAAGCTGTTTGACAACGAGGCGGCCAACGCCAATGCGCGGCTGTCGACTCAGTTGCCCTATATTCTCGCGGTTGCCCGTTTTGCGCACTATCTGAAGGTGATGATGCGCGACAAGATCGGCAGCTTCACATCCAGGTCGGAATGCGAACGCTGGCTGAATCAATGGATCGTAAACTACGTCACACCGGACGACACCGCCTCAGCGTCAGTGAAGGCGGAGAAGCCGTTGCGCGACGCTCGGATTGAGGTTCTAGACGTCCCGGGCAAGCCAGGTGCCTACCGGGCGGTTGCCTTCTTGCGTCCACACTTCCAACTCGATGAACTTTCCGTGTCACTGCGGTTGGTTGCCGAGTTGCCGCCTTCATCCAGAGGGTAGGAGGAGTAGCGACGCCGTAATGGCCTGATGTATCGCAGAAGAGTTGATTCTGGAGGAAACAGACTATGGTTGACATGTTTTTGAAGATCGATGGGATTCCGGGTGAGAGCAAGGACGACAAGCACAAGGACCAAATCGATCTGGAAAGCTATTCTTTTGGCGCCACGCAGACGGGCACGATGGGCGCGGGCGGTGGTGGCGGCGCGGGAAAAGTCAGCATGCAGGACTTTCATTTCGTGATGAAGGTCAACAAGGCGGCTCCCAAGCTGTTTCTGCATTGCGCGAACGGGAAACACATTCCGAACGCTTTGTTGACGGTGCGCAAGGCTGGCGGCGGGCAGCAGGAGTTTTACACCGTCAAGTTCACCGACGTCCTGATCTCGAGCTACCAGACCGGGAGTGCCCAGGGCACTGAAATTCCGATGGAGCAGATCTCATTGAACTTCTCCAAGATTGAGATGGAGTACAAGGAGCAGAAGCCCGACGGAAGCCTGACTGGCGGCATCAAGATGAATTGGGACCTCAAGTCGAACAAGGGAGGCTGATAGCCCGGTTCGCGCGAGGCAACTTCCATGACGGCAAAAGAACTTTACCAGGCAGGGAAGTTGAGAGATGCGATTCAGGCGCTTGGCGGCGAACTCCGGAGCAATCCGGGCGACGCCAAGCGCCGCACCTTTCTCTTTGAACTGCTCTGTTTCGCCGGCGAATACGACCGCGCGGAGAAGCAACTGGATCTGCTGGCGGATACGAACCGGGAGGCCGGCATGGGGTCGCTGGTATACCGGTCGGCGCTGCATGCGGAGCGGTTGCGGCAGGAGATGTTTGAGAAGCGGATGTTTCCGCTCGACCAGGACCCGCCGGTTGTGGGGGGGCGGGTGAACGGACAGGAGTTCGGCGCGATGGAAGACGGCGATCCCAGGTTGGGCGCGCGTCTGGAAGTTTTCGCCGCGGGGGCCTACCTGTGGCTTCCGTATCAGCATATTCAGTCGGTGGAGATGGGACCTCCAACCCGTTTGCGGGACCTGTTGTGGATTCAGGCGATGGTTCAGACGGGCCCAGCGTTCCGGGGCAGGGAACTCGGGGAGGTGTTGTTGCCCGCTCTGACGCCGTTGTCGGCAAAGAGCACGGACGACGAGATTCGTCTTGGTCTCAAGACCGAGTGGGTTGAACTGGGAGATGGCTCAACGGCCCCGGTGGGGCAGAAGATGCTGTTGATCGACGGCGAAGAGTTCCCAATGCTCGAGATTCGTAAGTTGGAGTTCTCCGCTCAAGACAATGCCACTCCGTGATGATCTGCTGAATCCAATCTCCGAAGCCAATCCAGGTGGTGAGAACCTCCGCTTCGCTCCCGTTTACGACAAGATCAAAGAGGCCCGCCGGGAGGACGATGACGCTCCGCAGGGGGAGTGGCAGCGTGCGCGCAAAACGGCCGACTGGCCGCTGGTAATCAAACTCGCGTCGGAAGCGCTAGCGACGAAGAGCAAAGACCTTCAGATTGCAGCCTGGCTGACGGAGGCACTGCTCCGGAAAGAGGGAATTCCGGGCTTCCGGGAAGGGCTGTCGCTGATCGCGGCGCTGCTGGATACCTTCTGGGACTCGTTGTATCCCGAACTCGAAGACGGGGATCCGGAGTTGCGGGCGGTCCCGCTGGAGTGGCTGGAAGGACGGATGGAGGCCGCCCTGCGTTCGGCTCCGCTAGTGAAGAAGGGCTACAACTCGTTTCACTACAAGGAAGCAAGAACGGTCGGCTATGAATCCGACGCGACGTCGGACGACAAGCTGGCGGCGCGCGCGGCGGCGATCGAAGACGGCAAGGTGACGGCGGAGGAGTGGGACGCCGCGGTCGACGCCACTCCCGCGGCCTGGCTGGCGAATCTGGAATCCGAAGCGGGCGCCACGCTGGAGCTGATTGAGAGACTGCGCTCGATCTCGGATGAGAAGTTGGGAGATTCAGCGCCGTCCTTTACGGCCATCCGCGCGACGTTGGAGGAGATCCAGAATACACTGCGGATCATCCTCAAGAAGAAAGGCGTGGCGGAACCCGAACCCACGGCGGAAGTGGAGGAAGAGCCGGCGGAGGAAGACAGCGGCGGGTGGAGCAGTTCCGAGGAGCCGGCCGAGCCGGTGCAGGAACGCAAGCCGAAGCCGAAGCGAGGGGGAAGCCTCGCTCCGGAACCTGTAGACCGCGAGGACGCCTGCCAGCGGGTTGCGGTGGCGGCCGCCTTCCTGCGCCGGGAGGACGCCTACAACCCGGCGCCATTTTTGCTCTTGCGGGGACTGCGGTGGGGGGAAGTGCGGGCACCGGGGTATCTGGACGCCAACCTGCTGGAGGCGCCCTCCAGCGAGTTGCGTCAGACGTTGAAGCGGCTATCAAACGAGTCGGACTGGCAGCAGTTGCTGGAGACGGCGGAAGAGGCGATGGCCTTGCCGTGCGGCCGCGGATGGCTCGATCTGCAAAGGCACGCCTACCGTGCATGCTATGAGCTGGGCTATGCGGCGCCGGCGGCTGCGATCCGGTCCGCGCTGAAGTCGTTGCTGGCGGATCTCCCTGAGTTGCAGAGCGCGACTCTGCTGGACGACACACCGGCGGCGAATGCGGAGACGCAGCTCTGGCTTCAGGAAGTTCTGCCGCCGGAAGCCGCCAGCGATGAAGCTCCGGCATACGAGTATGCTCCCGTCGAAGCACTCGCCTCATCCACGGCGGAAGCGCAGGAGGATCACCGGGAGGATCCGGGGGAGACGGCCTTGAGAGCCGCGCGGGAGGGCCGTCCGCAGGAGGCCATCGAGATCCTGACGCGGGAGGCGGCGATGGAGCGGTCGGGCCGGGGCAGGTTCCAGCGTCGGCTGCAGTTGGCGCAGGTCTGCCTTTCGATAGGGCATCACCGGATCGCGCACCCGATTCTGGAGCAGTTGGCGGCAGAGATCGACAGCCGTTCGCTGGAGGGCTGGGAGTCGGCCGAATTGGTGGTGCAGGTACTGGTTCTGCTCTACCGGTGCCTGGAGAAGCTGAAGCTGGACGAAGGGCGCAAGCAGCAATTGTACGACCGGATCTGCCGGCTGGATCCGATCCAGGCGCTGTCCTGCACGAGTTAACCCATGGCGCGCAATGATCAGGATGTCGCAGTAACACCATCGATCCTGGACCGCCTGATCGACCAGGAAAGGAGTGTGCCGGCCGACCCCCCCGTCAACCGGACGCAGTCCGTGCGGGGGTTGAAGGTCTCGCTGAGAAGAGATCTGGAGTGGCTGCTCAACTCCAGGCGAAGCCCCGACCCGGCGCCGGAGAGCTACGAACTGCTGAGCAACTCGCTGTACAACTATGGTCTTCCGGACGTTTCATCGATGAGCGTGGATTCGCCGCGAGACCGCAGCCGGCTTTTGGGCCTGATCGAAGAAACGCTGCGGATCTTCGAACCCCGGCTCACAGAGGTGCGGGTGAGGCTGATCGAGAATACCGCCGCGAGCGTGCGGGTTCTGCGGTTCCAGATTGAGGCGATGCTGCAGATGGATCCGGCGCCGGAGCGGATCTATTTCGATACGGTGCTGAACCTGAGCAGCGGGGAATATCAAGTGAAGGGTGAATGAGGTGCGAGACGATCTGCGTCTTTACTATGAGAGTGAGCTGGCCTTCCTGCACCAGATGGGAGCGCAGTTCGCCGAGAAATTTCCGAAGATCGCGTCTCGACTCGCCCTGGAGCCGGATAAGTGTGAAGACCCGCACGTTGAGCGGCTGATTGAAGCATTCGCGTTTCTGGCGGCCCGCGTCCACATGAAGCTGGACGACGAGTTTCCAGAGATCACAGAAGCGCTTCTGAGCATTGTCTATCCGCACCTGGTGCGGCCTGTTCCATCGATGAGCGTGGTGGAATTTCAAATGAAGCCGGAGGCCGCGCAGATCGGCACGGGCCTGGTGATTCCACGGGGCACGCAACTTCAGTCGAGGCCCGTGGGCGGGGTGCCTTGCCGTTTTCGGACCTGTTCGGAGACGAGCCTGCTGCCCTTCAGTGTGACGGCCGCGGAGTGGAAGAGCCCGGACCGCTTCACACCGCCCATCCGGGGGGCGGAGGCGGTGGCCGGGTTGCGAGTGGAATTGGGGTGCTGGCCGGAGATCACATTCCAGAAGCTGATCTTCGACGGACTGAAGTTCTACCTGAACGGACAGAGCGGACTGATGCATGTGCTGTACGAGTTGCTGTGCAGCCGCTGCGTGCAGATCCTCGTGCGGGATCCCAAGGAAGGCGCCTCCGGGAGAGTGGTGGAGTTGGATCCGGCGCAACTGATCCCGGGCGGATTCGAGGATCAGGACGCGATGTTGCCCTATCCGCGGAGGTCGTTTCAGGGGTACCGGCTGCTGCATGAGTATTTTCACTTCCCGGAGAAGTTCTTCTTTTTGGAATTGAAGGGACTGGGGGAGGTTTTGCGGCTGGGCTTCAAGGACCGCGCCGAGATCATCTTTCTGTTTTCAGCCTTCGAGCCGGCCGACCGCCGCCAGTCGCTGGAGATGGGGATCTCCGCCAAGACGGTGCGGCTGGGGTGCGCGCCGGTGGTGAATCTGTTCGAGCAGACCGCCGAGCCGATTCTGTTGACGCACCGGAAATTCGAATATCCGATCGAGCCGGACATCCGGCGGCCGAACGCCATCGAAGCCTATTCGGTGGATGAGGTGCTGGGCCTGCGGCCCGGCGTTGCCGAGCCGGTTCGCTATGAGCCGCTTTACTCCTTCCGGCAGAGCACGGTGGAGAGCGGTGGGAAGACCTTCTGGCTGGCCACTCGCCGGCCGGCCGCCGCTTCGACTGATTCCAGCGTGGATCTGTACCTGTCGCTGGTGGACCTGGCGCATCGCCCCGTACAGCCCGATGCGGAGAGCCTCACGGTGCGGCTCACCTGTTCGAACCGGGACCTGCCCTCGCGCCTTCCCTTTGGGAACGAAGCCGGTGACTTCGAGATTGAAGGGGGCAGCGCGGTCCACTCCGTGGTTGCGTTGCTGAAACCCACGGCGACCATCCGGCCGCAGTCGCGCCGCGGATCGTCCTGGCGCCTGATTTCGCACCTCTCGCTGAACTATCTGTCTCTGGTGGAGGACGGCAAGGATGCGCTGAAGGAGCTGCTGAAGATCTACTCCTTCGCCGACTCGGCATCCGCGCAGAAGCAGATTGAGGGGATCAATTCACTCAACAGCCGGAAGCAGTTCGCACGCATCCTATCCGAGAACGGGATGGCTTTCGCGCGCGGCACCAGGGTGGATCTGGAGTTCGATGAGGACAACTTCGTCGGCGGGGGCGTGTACCTGTTCGCCAGCATTCTCGAGAGATTTCTGGGGCTCTACGCCTCGCTGAACAGCTTCAGCCAGTTGGCCATCCGGAGCAGGCAGAGAAAGGAGGTGATCAAGGTATGGGCACCGCGGGCCGGCCAGAGAATCCTCCTGTGAACCCGGGGCCGGCAGAAGGCTGGGACCAGATCCGGAGACTGCTGCAAACTGAGCCGTGGTCCTTCCAGTTCTTCCAGGCGATTCGTCTGCTGGAAAAACTGTGGCCGGACCAGGAGCCCATTGGCAGGTTTTCGTCGCCGGCCAGTGAGGTGGTCCGGCTGAGGGCCAATAGCGAAACGTCATTTCCCGCCAGCCAGGTCTTTTCCCTGGAGTGGCCGGAAGGCGGCGGCCAGCCCGTGATGTCGGTGAACTTCATGGGACTAACGGGCCCTTCGGGAGTTCTGCCGCTCTATTATTCGATGATGGTGCGGGAGCGGTTGAGGGCGAAGGACCCCACGCTGCGCGACTTTCTTGCGATGTTCGACCATCGCATGCTCTCGCTCTTCTATCAGGCCTGGGAGAAGTACCATTTCGCGGTGGCCTACGAGAAGGGCCAGGGCGACCATCTGACACGCCGGTTGTTCGATCTGATCGGTATGGGGACGCCAGGCCTGCAGGGCCGGCAGGCGGTGCCGGATGACGGCCTGCTCTTCTACGCGGGGCTGCTGGGGCCGCACCCGCGCTCGGCGACGGCGCTGGCGCAGTTGCTGATGGACTACTTTGAGGTGCCGGTTTCGATCGAACAGTTCGTCGGTGCGTGGAGGAGCGTGGACGCAGATGTCCAGTGCTGTCTCGGCCGGGCGGGAGAATCCCAGCAGTTGGGGGTCGGCGTCGTCGTGGGGGATGAAGTTTGGGATCAGCAGGCGGGGATCCGAATCAGTTTGGGGCCGTTGAGCATCTCGCAGTATCTCGCGTTCCTTCCGAACGGGAGGTCGCATGGGCCCTTGAAGGCGCTCGTGGAGTTCTATACGGGTGGGGAGTTTGAGGTGGATGTGCAACTGGTGCTGAGGCGGGAGGATGTGCCTCAATGCGAACTGGGGGCGGATGGCTCATTCGCACCCAGACTCGGCTGGTTGACGTGGTCCGGCACCGCACTGCGGAGCAGGGATGGAGATGAAACGATACTGCGGATCTGAACCGCACAGAAGGAGGAAAGCATGGCTGTGAATCTGAAGTCCCTGATCGGGAAGCTGAATGGGCCGACACGCAGCGCGCTGGAGGCCGCAGCGGGATTGTGCCTGTCGCGCACACACTACGACATCGAAGTGGAGCATTATCTGATGAAGCTCATGGAGGCGAGCGACACGGATGCTTCCAGGATCTTCTACAAGTTCGAGATCAACCAGTCCAGACTCACCGCGGAACTGACCAGGAGCCTGGACAAGCTGAAGTCCGGCAACGCCCGGACGCCCGCCATCAGTCCGTCGGTGCTGAGGATGATGACGGAGGCGTGGACTCTCGGTTCGATCGACTACGGGGCGGCCGAGATCCGGAGCGGCTTCACAATCCTGGCGCTGGCGCAGGACGAAGATCTGGCCCGGATGATGCGCGACGTGAGCCGGGAACTGCAGAAGATCGATGCCTCAGTGCTGAGGAAGGACTTCGTTGCCATTGTGGCGGGTTCGCATGAAGACGCGGCTACCGCCATGGCCGCGGACGTGCCGCGGGCGGGCGGTGGGGAAGCGGCCGCGCCGGCGCGGCCGGGCAGCACCCAGAACCTGGACCAGTTCACGGTGAACCTGACCGAACGCGCGAAGCAGGGCAAGGTGGATACTGTGCTGGGCCGCGATGCGGAGATCCGCCAGGTGATCGACGTCCTGATGAGGCGGCGCCAGAACAATCCGATTCTCACCGGTGAAGCCGGAGTGGGAAAGACGGCGGTGGTGGAAGGATTCGCCCAGCGGATCGTGCAGGGTGACGTGCCTCCGGCCCTCAGAAATGTGACGGTGCGAACGCTGGACCTGGCACTATTGCAGGCCGGCGCCGGGATCAAGGGGGAGTTTGAGAACCGGCTCAAAGGACTGATTGAGGAGGTGAAGGGCTCACCGACGCCGATCATTCTATTCATCGACGAAGCGCACACGATGATCGGCGCGGGAGGACAGGCCGGCCAGAACGATGCGGCGAATCTGCTGAAGCCCGCGCTGGCGCGCGGCGAACTGCGGACCATCGCGGCCACCACGTGGAGCGAGTACAAGAAGTACTTCGAGAAAGATCCGGCGCTGGCGCGGCGGTTCCAGGTAGTCAAGGTGGAGGAGCCCACGGAGCAAGTTTGCACGGTGATGCTGCGGGGGATCGTGGGTGCCCTCGAGAAGCATCACAGCGTGCGGATTCTGGACGAGGGCGTGGCCGCCGCGGTCAGGCTGTCGCACCGCTACATCGCCGGCCGGCAACTGCCGGACAAGGCGGTGAGCGTGCTCGATACGGCCTGCGCCCGGCTCGCGTTGGGACAGAACTCGACGCCTCCGGCCATCGAGGATTGCACCAGGCAGCTGGACGACCTGGCGGTGCAGGAGCGCGTGCTATCGCGCGAGGAGGCCGCGGGGGCGGATCATGGAGAGCGGCTCAGCGCGATCGCCGAGCGCCGCACAAAGCTGAGCGCTGAACTGGATGCGCTGAAAACGCGATTTGAGAAAGAGTCGGAGTTGGTGGCCAGGATTCGCGAACTGCGCGGAAAACTGGAGGAGGGGGCCGGAGAGCGCGAGCCGCAGCGCGAGGATCTGCATGCACTGGAGGCGGAGCTTTCCGCGCTTCAAGGCGACAGGCCGCTGATGCGTGTGTGTGTCGATACGCATGTGGTGGGTGAAGTGATCGCCAACTGGACGGGCATTCCCGTCGGGAAGATGATGAAGGATGAGGTGGAGACCGTGCTCAACCTGGATCGGCATCTGGGGGCGCGGGTGATCGGGCAGGACGGCGCACTGCAGAGCATCAGCCAGCGGATTCGGACTTCGAAAGCGAGCCTGGAGGATCCCAATAAGCCGATCGGCGTTTTCATGCTGGTAGGACCCAGCGGCGTGGGCAAGACCGAGACAGCCCTCGCCCTGGCGGACATGATGTACGGCGGAGAGAAGAACGTCATCACAATCAACATGTCCGAGTTTCAGGAGGCGCACACGGTGTCGACCCTGAAAGGCTCGCCTCCGGGCTATGTGGGTTACGGGGAAGGCGGCGTACTGACGGAAGCGGTGCGGCGGAGGCCCTATTCGGTCGTCCTGCTGGACGAAGTGGAGAAGGCGCATCCCGATGTGCTGGAGCTGTTCTTCCAGGTCTTTGACAAAGGCCAGATGGAAGACGGGGAAGGCCGGGAGATCGACTTCAAGAACACGGTGATTATTCTAACCACGAATGCGGCCACCGACACGATGGCCAAGCTCTGCGCAGATCCGGAGACGATGCCGCTGCCGGAGCCGCTGGTGCAGGCGATCAAACCCGAGTTGAACAAGGTGTTCAAGCCGGCGTTTCTGGGCCGCATGGTGATCATCCCCTACTATCCGGTTCGGGACGAGGCGCTGAAGCAGATCATTCGCCTGAAGCTGGGCAAGATTGTCCGCCGGCTGAAGGAGAATCACAAGACGGATCTGCTGTTCGGCGAAAGCCTGGTGGATGCGGTCGCCACGCGTTGCACCGAAGTGGAGAGCGGCGCCAGAAATGTGGACAACATCCTCACGAATACGCTGCTTCCGGAGATCTCGCGGCAACTGCTGGTGAAGATTGCGGAAGGGGCGAAGGTGGAGTCGATTCGAGTTGACGTCGGAGACGACGGTAACTTCACCTATTGTTAGCCCGACCAGACTGAGGAGAAGAGCATGTCATCGACGATCGCAAGTGCCAACCGATTGCTGTTCCTGGACGCACCAGGCCTGCCGGCATCACTGAGCATCGAGTCGTTTGAGGGAGCAGAGGGGCTTTCGATGCTGTTCTCCTTCAGGCTGGAACTGGTTACCGAGGATCCGAAAGTCGGATTCCCCGCGCTGCTCGGAAAGCAGGTGAGTTTCGGGGTGACGCCACAGCAGGGAGAGAAGGGCCGGTTCTTCCATGGACTCGTCGTGGGGCTTTCGCAGGGAATGCACACGCAACGCTACGCCCGGTACAGCGCGGAAGTCGTGCCGCAGATGTGGACTCTGACAAAGAAGTTCCAGACCCGCATCTTCCAGCAGAAGACGGTGGAGGAGATCCTCAAAAAGGTAATCGGGTCCATCCCGGTGAGGTTTGAACTGCGCGGTTCCTACGCTCCGCGGGACTATTGCGTGCAGTACCGGGAGACCGATTTCAACTTCATCAGCAGGCTAATGGAGGAGGAGGGGATCTTCTACTATTTCGAACACCTGCAGGGACAGCACACACTGGTCATCACCGATACGGTGGCCGGCTTGAAGGAGATCCCAGGGACGAGCCGGATCAACTTCGAGGCGGTCTCCGCGGCGCGAGCGTATGAGTCCCGGATTTCGAACTGGTGGAAGAGGCAGAAGCTCGGCACGGGGCAGGTCATGCTGCAGGACTACAATTACGGTTCCGCCTCGACGAGCAGCTCATCCCGAAACGTGCGGCCGAACGTGCAGGTGGGCCGCGTCAGTCACAATCTTGCACTGGGCGGTTCAGGGAGTTGGGAAGCTTACGACTACCCATCGAGGGCAAAGCTGGCATTGAACAAGCCGGGCGACACGCACAAGGAACTCGAGAAGGGCGTGGTGCCGATGATGGAGCGGATTGAGGCGGCGGAGATCGAAGTGGGAGGCGATTCCAACGTCGACAGGCTTACTCCTGGATTCAAGTTCACCTTCGTGAACCACTCGCATGAGGACGGGGCCTATTACGTCACGCGGGTGACGCACTCGGCGAGCGACGCGTCGGGTGAAACGACAGAAGGGGCGGGGGAGTATTACAGCAACCGCTTCGAATGCAAGCCGATGACGCTCCCGTTCCGGCCGCCGGTTGTGGCCTGGAAGCCCCAGGTGGTCGGCTGCGAGTCCGCGAGGGTCGTGGGGCCAGCCGGGGAGGAGATCTATGTCGACGAAATGGGACGGGTGAAGGTCCAGTTTTTCTGGGATCGGGAGGGGAAGTGGAAGGACACCAGTTCGTGCTGGGTCCGCGTGGCCACATCGTGGGCCGGGCGCAACTGGGGCGCGATTCATATTCCGCGGATCGGCCAGGAAGTGCTGGTGAGCTTTTTGGAGGGGGATCCGGACCATCCGGTGATTGTGGGGAGCGTCTACAACGGCGACATGATGCCGCCGTATCAACTGCCGGACAACAAGACGCAGAGCGGGATCAAGTCGAGAAGTTCGCGTGGCGGCGGCACGAGCAACTTCAACGAGTTCAGGTTTGAGGACAAGCTGGGCTCGGAGCAGGTCTTCCTGCATGCCGAGAAGAACCAGGACATCGAAGTTGAGAACGACGAGACGCAGTGGGTGGGGCATGACCGGACGACGAAGATCGACCACGACAACAAAACGACGATCGGCCATGACGACCAGGCCACCATCGGGAACAACGAGACGATCAGCATCGGCAACAACCGCTCCGTAACCATCAGCTCAAACGATGATGAGACGGTGGGAGGCTCGCAGACGATCACCATCGCCAGGAGTCAAAGCGTAACAGTGGGCCAGAGCACCACGATTACGATTGCCAGTTCGAAGTCAGAGACTGTGGGGGGCAGCGTCACCAGTTCGGTTGCAGCCTCGATCACCGTCACCTCCGGCGGTGGGATCACCATCACCTCCGGGGGGCCGGTGGCGGTGAGCGCCGGCGGTCCGGTGACGGTGAACTCCGCAATGATTTCGCTCAATGCGGCCATGGTGCAGGTAGCCGGCGTCCTGCAGTGCACGACGCTGATCGCGGCGACTTCGGTGGTCTCGCCGAGTTACACGCCGGGCGTGGGCAACATGATTTAGGTGCGAAGCAAGATGGCCGAAGAGCGCCAAGTGGGAGAGTTGCTGGAGAGTCCGGCAGAGAGCGACCGCCTGATCGGGCTGGCGCAGCTGATGTCGCCGGAAGCGGAGGTGGGGCCGCATCTTGCGTCGGTGATGAGTTGCCTGCGGCACGAATCCGAGCCGGTCCGGCACCTGGCGGTGGCGGTTCTCGGGCGCGTGCGGCCGCCGGCGGTCATGGGCCTGCTGGAGGCGCTCGGCAAGACTCAGACGGTACCGGTGAGAATGGCGGCGGCGGCGGTGGTGGCCGGAATCGGCGCGGATGCATCGCAGGCGGTGCCGGAACTTTGCCGCTGTTTGACGTCGGAAGACGAGAGTCTGCGATCCGTGGCATCGGTCGCCCTGGGCAAGGTGGGCGCGGGGTCGGTGGAGGGATTGAGGCGAATGCTGCAGTTCAGCGATCTGGCCGTTGTCACCTGCGCAGTGAACTCCCTGGCGATGGTGGGCACGGCCGCGGCCGCGGCGATCCCGGACATCCGGGCGGTAGGAAGCCGCAGCCCCGTGCTGCTTCAATTGGCCTGCGCCACGGCACTGGCCTCCATCTCGGGGGATCCGGGCAGTGGCCTTCCGATGCTGAGAGCGGCGCTTGGCTCCGCGGACCCGGCCATCAGGAAGGCCGCTCTGGGGCGGATCGCGCAACTCGGTCCACTGGCAAAGGACGCGATCCCGGACGTCGGGCGCCTGGTACGCGATCCGGAGAAGAGTGTGCGGGCGGAGGCCTGTCTCAGTTTGGGCCGGATCAGGACGCAGGAGAACCAGGTTGGGCACATACTGGCCGAGGCAATGGCCGACGTGGAGGCCGAGGTTCGAATGTGCGCGATCATTGGCATGTCTGGCATGGGTGATTTCGCCAAGTCCTGGGATGCGCATCTCAGGGCACGGTTCGATGACCCCGATGAGAATGTAGCAGCCGCCGCAAAAGCGCTGGTGGGCACGCTACAGGGGATTGATCGTCGCTGACCGGTCAGCCGTGCCGCCAGCCATCGCATCTCCACAGGCGCATCTATAATGTTCAAAGCGCTCAAGGAGAGGAATCTCTGACTTGCCCGATCCAGACCCCATCGATTCGAAGATCAGCAAGTACGAGATCATCTCGCTTGTCGGTGAGGGCGGATTCGGCCGCGTCTACAAAGCGCGGCATCCCCAGGTCGGACACCTGGTTGCGATCAAGGTGCTCACCGCGGACCAGGATCCTGATTCACTGGCCCGTTTCCGCAGCGAGGCGATGATCGCGGGTTCGTTGCGCCATCCGAACGTTGTCACGATCTACGATTTCGGCGAGGACCAGGGCCGGCCGTACCTCGTCATGGAGTTTCTGACCGGGCAGGACCTGGCGCACATTCTGGCTGAGAAGAAACCGTTGACCACGCTGGACAAGATCCGGATCCTGCTGGAAGTGTCGAGCGGCCTCAACTATGCCCATGGAAAGGGCATTGTTCATCGGGACGTGAAGCCGGCCAATATCATGGTGCTGGAAGACGGCTCGGTCAAGGTGACGGACTTCGGGATTGCCCGGATCACCGAGGCTCAGACTCAAAGACAGACCGCAACCGGCCTCATGATCGGCAGCGTGCTCTGGATGGCTCCGGAGCAACTGAACGGCATGGACGCCGATGTGCAGACGGATATTTGGGCCTATGGCGTGACAGCCTTTGAGTTCCTCTCCGGCGTCCACCCGTTCCGGGCCATGGAGCGAGGCAACACGGGCCTGCTGGTTTCGGCGATCACGCAGAAGCAGATCCCCAAGCTGACCACCTTCGCTCCGGACATTTCACCGGCGCTCGTGGAGATCGTCAACAAATGCCTGCAAAGAGAACGGGCGCTGCGGTATGAATCGCTCGACGATGTCACGAACGATCTCCGGCCGCTGCTGGATGAAGAGCGGCGGGCCAGGGCGCAGATTGTGCTGCGGCAGGTCGAGCGGGAGTATTCGACAGACAACCCGGATCAGGCGTTGAAGCTAGTGCGGGAGGCCCTGGACCTGGACCCGCAATCGGTGGCGGCCCGCGAGTGGCGGGCCCGGCTTCAGAAGGAGAGCTCTCAGCGGGCCCAGCAAAAGCGTGTGAAAGAACTGGTTCATCTGGCGGAACAAGCGAGAGAGTCCGGCAAGTTCGAAGAGGCGGCGACGCATCTCGAACTCGCACAGCAGATCGAGCCCCAGAGCAAAACCATCCAGATGCTGCTGAAGGAAGTGCAGTCCGATCTGGACAGGCAGCAACTGAAGCGGCTGACCGGCAGAGCGAGGGAGTTGTTTGAGTCCTACGACTATGAAGGTGCGCGGTCCGTTCTCCTGCAGGCTTCCGCCATCGATCCGGCCGATGACGCCGTGGCGGCGCTATTCGCCGAGATTGATGAAGAGGAGAAGCGTCTTGCCCAATCCAAGGCGATGCAGGCGGTGTTGCGGCGGGCGGAAGACCTGCTCCACTCCGGGCTTCTGAAAGAAAGCGAGACCTGCGCGGAAACAGCGCTGGCGGGCATGCCGCAACACAGTGCGTTTACGCGAGTGCGCGGCGAAATGGAACGGGTTCTCGCCGAGGCCCGGCGCAAGCTGAATGCCGTGTCGGTGGTGCAGAAAGCGCGTTCGCTCATGGACGGCGGCAATCTGGATGAGTCCATTACCACGTTGGGGACTTTGGGTGAGGCTCTGCACGATTCGCCCGATGCGATTTCTTTGCGGGAAGAGCTCCGGCGCAGATTCAACGCGCGGAAACGCCACGACTACCTTCAGTCTTCGCTGGAATCCGCGGAGCAGGAGGCCAGCCAGGAGCATTGGGATGAGGCCGTGCGGTTACTGGAGCTGGCGATTCAGAAGCAAGGGCCGGATCCCACTTTGGAGCAGGTTCTGGAGGAGTACCGCGAGAAGCTCCGGCTCCGGAACGAGAGCAAGCGGCGTGAACAGGCGCGCCAGGCGGCACTCGCCCGGGCGGACGAACTGGAGGCCAAGGGGCTTCTCGAAGAAGCTGCCGACACTCTTGCAAAGTCACTGAAGGTCCACGGGGATGACGAACGGCTGGCCGCGCGCTTCCACCAGTTGGAACTGACTCTGCGCGATGCGCGCGTGGAACAGGACCGGCGTGGACGGATCGAGCAGGGTATCAGCGAAATCGAGAGACTTCTGCAGGCCTTCCGCTTCAAGGATGCCGCCGCCGCCGCTGAGGCGCTGGAGGCGGAGCTCGGCCCCGATGAGCGGCTGAGCGCCATCGCAGCAAGGATTGCGCCGGCCAAGGCACAGTGGGAAGCGGAGAGGATTCGCGCGGAGCAGTCGCGCGCGGCCCTGGAAAATGCGAGTCTGGCTCTCGCGAAGGGCGACCCGCAAGCGGCGCTGCGGTTGTTGGCAGAGGCGCCGTCTGAAGGCACTGGCCTGGAGTCCGCCATCGAAGAGATGCGCATCACGATCGGGCGTGAAATCTCCCGGGCGCAGCGCATGGCGAAGGGCCGCGAGGCCTTGCAGCGGGCGGAAGACCTGGTTCGGGCCGGCAAACTGGAGGATGCAATCGGGGTACTGCAGAGTGCAGTGACCCAGGGGGTGGTCTCCGAAGAGATGGAGACGCGCCTGGTTCAATTGCGGCAGTCCTTCGCCCAGCAGGAGTCGTCGCGGCAACGGGAAGAGGGGCTTCGAAAGGCGCGGCGCCGGGCCGCGGAGTTGGAGGCTCGCGGAGATTTTTCGGCCGCGCTGGCAGAGGCGGAGGCGGCGCTGGCGGGGTATGGCGACGATGAGGAACTGAAGCGGCAGTGCGAGATTCTACGCGAGGCTGTGACCAGACGAACGCGGGAACGGGAGCGGATCGAGCGGCTGCAGCGGGTTCGGGAAACGGTCTCGCGCCTGGCCACAGCGGGGGACCTGGCCAAGGCGCTGGGCGAGGTGGAAAGGGCGATTGCGGACTATCCCGGAGAGCCGGAGATCCTGGGGTTGCGGGAAAGTCTGCGCGCGCAATTGCAGGTGGAGGAGGCGCGCCGGCAGCGGCTCACGCTCATCGAATCCTCGATTCGCAATGCTGAGAGGCTCGCTCAAGAGAAGAAATATGATGAGGCGATCGCCTTGGCCGGGAGCGCCCTGCGGGACTTGAAGGACGCGCCCGAGATCGAAGCCCTGCTGGAACGGCTCAGGCAGGCGAGCGCAGCCGAGGCCAGGCAGTCCGAGCTGCGGGGTTTGGATGCCTTTCTGCGCAAGCCCTGCGCTCCGGAGTTGTTCGCGGCACGGTTCCGCGGCGCGTACGCCGCGCTTGGAGAAGACGAGGCATTAGTGAGTAGAGAGATGCTCGCGCTGCAAGATATTGTGGCGCGGCTTCTGAAGGAACGTCAGCCGCTGGAAGCTCTGCGCCTGTTGGAAGACAGCGCCGGACGCCACCAATCCGACAAGCGTCACGCGGAACTTGTGAGGAAAGTCCGCGCCGCGACGGCCCAGCAGGTGGATCGTCAGATCGCCGTGGCGGAGGTGCCATCCGCGCCTTGGCGCTGGAATATCCGCTGGGTTCTGGCAGGACTTGGCATTGCGGCCCTGGCGGCGGCGGTCTGGTTCGTGTCCGGGCGGCCGGAGGCTCTCAAGCATGTGGCGGCGGTGTTGCCGGTGGCGCAGGAAGGCGTTTCTTATTCGGCCGCCCTGCACGCGCAGGCCGGCGCTCCGCCCTATCGCTGGAGCCTGATCGGCGGGTCTGTGCCGGATGGAATCCAGTTCGATGCGGATCGGGGCACATTGGCGGGAACGCCTCACACCGCGGGGGTATTCCAGTTCCGCGTGCGCGTGAGCGACACTTCAGGCAAAGCAGACGACGCCTCCTACCAGCTCATGGTCCAGACTGCCGCACGGAAGGAACGGACCATGCCTGACGAAATCGCTTCCGGCAAGGCGCCCCAGGGGGCCGGGACTGGCGTGCCGAAAGCAGAGGAAAAGGGAAAGGCCGTTGGCACCTTGGCGTCCGGTTCGAAGCTGCAGAAATCCACCCAGAAGCCCGAGGGAGAGGCCGTGCCATCAACCGTCGGCTCTGAAACTGCGAAACCGCTCCCGCCACCTCCTCCACCGCCGCTGCCATCCTGCCAGCCCGTAGGCCTGGTGGTGGTCAGCAGCATCCCTCCCAGCGGGAAGTTCAACTGGAGCGGATCTCTTCCTCCTGGCGCGGTACTGGCCGTCTGTCACGCTTCGACAACACCTAGAGGCAGGCTCTCCGGATCCCTCCTCTATGCGGGCTGGCCCGTTGAGCTTTCCATTGAGGGAGCGCCTCCCGGAGTGACTCTGGTGCGCCCGCCCGATGATTCCAACAAGTACGTGGGTTTCATTGTCGAGAACCGGTCGGCGGAGACGGTGGAGACTCTGCGTTTTGCCTGGCGGCGAAAGTAGGAATCCTCGCGGCTTCACCGGTGCTGTTTGCCTGCCTCCATCGCCTCTCCCGGCTGCGAATTAGGTTCTCCATAGTTGGGCCGGAAAGATAAGTCAGGATGTATTGGAACTGGTGTCAGAGTTGGTGTCAGAGTTATTGACGGCCAGGGGCTTTTCGGTTATGCTTGAAGCCGCTCGGAGCGGAGATCTACTTGGATTTCCGAGGACATGCCCGAGACTGGGAAGCTGTTTTCATACGCACGCGCAGTCTAATAACAGAACGTTGGTTTGTATTGGCGTGAGGGTCGAAAAGGAAAGGCCCGTGAGTGCCCGGTTCTGCGATTGGAATGTTGGTTGTTGCCGCGACAGATGGGAATGACGGGGAACTGTTCTGGGGTGTGTGAGGCTCGAAGTTAACCTGCATTAGGGCGGTCCACTGAGTCGTGGCGTCTAGCCTTCGAAAGGAGACTGCCATGATTGCGCAGAAGGGTGCATCCGGGATGAGCCGCGGTGCCTGGGGTTGGGGGCTGAAGCGGGCGGTAGTGGAGCGGCGGTTTGGGAGCGCGGTGTTCGCGGGTAGGGCGGCAAGCGGCCGTGAGGGCCGGAGTCCGGCGGATGAGGCCAATCCGAAACTGGCAGTCACGTCTACGGATCGGCGCGCCGAATCGATTGCATCAAGGCGCACCGCCAGCTTTTCAATCATCTTCTGCTGGCTGTGGCTCATCGGCCTGTTCGTATGTGGTTCATCGCCGCTTCTGGCCACCGGCGGGAGTATCCAGGCGGTTAACCTTTCGTGTCAAGTGTACGGTCAGTCGGTTCAATGGGCCCTCAATGCGGGGGAAGTCAAATACTGCGATCCGGGAAGTTTTTCCGTCACGGTTTTGCGATCGTCGGCCGGGTCGGCCCCCTACAACTTCTACCTCACTACTCCCACTGGTTCGACTCTCTCAGTTTTGGGGAGTTCGGCACTTTACGAGACATTTTCATCCTTGACGAATTACGGCTCTTATACAGCGCGCGTGGATACGGGGGCTACCTTCACCTTTACTGTGGTTCGTCTGGTACTTTGCACCAGTTACAGTTTGTCCGGCGCAGGTCTTCCCGGGCCGATTCCAGGAGCGGGCAGCAGCGGAACATTGACTGTCACCCCGGTTCCCGCTGGCTGCAATGAGTACTGGAGCCCTTCGAGCAACCAGTCGTGGTTCACCTTCGCGGCTGGTTCCGGCGGCCGCGGGAATGGATCCGCCAACTGGACGGCAGCAGCTAACCCTGGTCCAGGCACAAGGAACGCAACGATAACGGTATCTGCAAGCACCAGCAGCACGATGGCGGTCACACAGTCTCCACCTTCCACCGCTTGTACCTATACCATCTCGAATCCCGGGACGATCAGCGCCGACGGAAATGGGGGGCCCGGGCAGGTCGGCACCATTACAGGAACTCCTGCCGGCTGCACGGGGAGCTGGACGGTTGCCAGCAATCAACCCTGGCTGACGGTTTCCGGTTCCGGGAGCGGGCCTGGACCCTCCAGCTTCTCCTGGAGCGCAGCGGTGAACCGAACGGCGCAGAGCAGGACGGCAACAGTCACGGCGGGAGGGGCTTCCAGTATTTGGACGCAGGTTGGTGCGCCTGCCTGCATTCCTGACAATTACCTCTTTTCGAATTTCACACCCGCAGGGCCAATTCCCGCCACAGGGGGCGCTGGAACCATCTTCGTGTCCGCCCAGCCGCATCCCTGTTCCACACAATGGACAGCCTCATCGAGTCAACCTTCCTGGCTGACTGTTTCGGGATCGGGTCTTGGCGATACGGGGACAACGGTGAGTTGGTCGGCTTCCGCCAACCCGACAGCTTCGACCCGCACTGCGAATATCATCGTTGGAACCACTTCCTACGCGGTGACACAGGCTCCAAACGCCGCTTGCACCAGCGTGACGTTGTCGGGCCCGTCCAGTATTCCCTACACCGCAGGTTCCGGGACAATTACCGTCACTGTTGCCCCATCCGGTTGTCTTTGGACGTCGTCGAGCAATCAGTCCTGGTTTCGCGCTGCCGGTTCCGGCAGCGGGAACGGATCCATCGCCTGGTCGGCCGACGCCAATCCCTCGGCTTCCACGCGCAGCGCCACGGTGACGGCAGGTCCTGGCTCGCTCACGATTACCCAACAGGCCGCCCCGGTTCCCAGTTGCAGTTCGCTCACCCTCAGCAACCCCAGCCCCATCGCATATGGCGGCGATTCGGGAACCATCACCGTGACGGCCTCTCCTTCTCCCTGCACGCTGAGTTGGGTGCCGCAGAGCAGTCAAAGCTGGTTGAGGGTTTCCGGCAGCGGGAATGGAAGCGGGTCATTTGGCTGGGTGGCCGATGCCAATCCTTCTGCCTCCCAGCGGACCGCCACCATCACCGTGGGCAGCACGACAATCACGGTCACGCAACAGGCTCTTCTGCCTCCTCCCGACTGTGTCTCCGTCACCCTGAGCAACCCCAGCCCCATTGCGTATGGCGGCGGATCTGGAACCATCACTGTCACCGCTTCGCCTTCCCCATGCGTCCTGCTGTGGACGCCGGAGAGCAGTCAGAGCTGGCTGGCGGTTTCAGGCAGCGGGAGCGCCAGCGGTTCCTTCACCTGGGCGGCCAGCGCCAATCCGGGCACGACGCAGAGGACGGCCACCGTGACGGTGGGCAGCACGACCATCACCGTCACGCAGCAGCCTGCCCCGCCCCGTGACTGCACATCCCTTGCCTTGAGTAACCCCAGCCCCATCTCAAAGGACGGCGGATCCGGGGTCATCTCGGTCAGCGGCGCGCCTGCCGGATGCACCCTGGCCTGGACACCGTCCAGCAACCAAGGCTGGTTCCGAGTCACCGGCAACGGCAACGGCAGCGGCTCCTTTACCTGGGTGGCCGATGCCAATCCCACCTCCTCATCACGCGTCGCAATCGTGACGGTGGGCACTGCAACAATTACGATCACTCAGGATTCCACCACCTTTGTGTGCACGTCCTTTATCCTCAGCAATCCCGGCACAATCGCGAAGGAAGGTGGTTCCGGCCTGATCACGGTGACTGGAACTCCCATTGGCTGCCTGTTGAGTTGGGTGCCGGCGAGCGACGCCGCCCAGACCTGGTTTAGGGTTTCGGGCAGCGGCAACGGCAGCGGCTCCTTTACTTGGACGGCAGATCCAAATCCGGGGGCCAACAGCCGGAGTTCCACGATTACGGTGGGCACTGCCACGCTGGTTGTGACGCAAGCGGGCACGCCAACGGCCACGTGCAATCAGTTTCTCTTCAGTGGTGGGACGCAGGCTGCTCCGGAGGGGCAGACGCTCACGATCGGCGTGACTCCGCAGCCCAGCGGGTGCACCACGGTGTGGTCCCCGCAGTTGAGTCCCAGCCTGTCATGGGCAACCATCGTGTCGGGCGGCGGGACTGGAGCGGGCAGCGTGCGCGTCCAGTTCCAGCCGAATGCGACGGGATCGCAGCGCGGCACTCTGCTGATTGTGGGGTCGAGTTCGGTGTCGCTGTCGCAGGGTACGCAGCCCTGCGTGCTGACGCTGGGCGGACCGTCGCCGGCATCACTTCCGGCCGCGGGCGGACCCGGGACGATCAACGTGACGGTGACGCCCACAGGCTGCGCGCTGCCATATGCGGTTTCCGCGAACGATGCCTGGCTGCTGCTGCAAACCGCATCGGGCGTGGGGAGCGGAACCATCACTTACAAGGCGCAGGCCAACAATACGACCGCGGCGCGCTCCACCGTGATTACCGCCGGTGGACGGACGGCTGCCATCCAGCAGGATGCGCCGAAGGCGGCGGATTGCGTGGATTACCAGTTGAGTGTGGGGGGGCCGGCCGGCCAGGCCGGCTTCGTACCGAATGCCGGCGGAACAGGCACCGTGACGGTGCGGGGCACGCCCGGCGGCTGCCAGACCGCCTGGACGGCCACCTCAAATTCCGGGTGGCTGGAGATCTCCGGGAGTTCGACGGGGCAGGCTCTATCCAGGACGACCCACCTGACGCTGCGCTCGGGCCGGTCAGTTGCGGCGGCCCAGGGCCAGGGGGACGGCAGCTTTGTCTACAGCGTGACGAGCGCCAATCCCGGACCGGGCAAGCGGGTGGCTTATGTGTCCGTCAACGGCCGGGCATTGGCGATCGAGCAGGATGCGCCGCCGCCGGCGCCTTTGTCGATGGTGACCAGTTCGCTCCCTTCGGGCATGGTGGGCCGGGCCTACTCGGCACAATTGCAGGTGACTGGCGGAACCGCGCCCTATGTCTTCAGCGCCACGAATCTGCCGGCCGGGTTGAGGCTGGGCAGCAATTCAGGGTTAGTGGAGGGCACGCCGGAGTTGGCGGGGATCAGCAGCGTGACCTTCCGCGTGACCGACAGCGGCGTGCCGGCGCAGTCGCTCAGCCGCGCGTTTGGGATTGAGATCAGCGAAGTGCCGTGCACGTTTGAACTGACGCCGGCGCAGGTCCGGGCCGGTTCCCTGGCGGAGACGGCGACCCTGCAACTGACTGCATCCCAGCGTAACTGCGCCTGGGTGGGAGAGGGGCTGCCTGGATGGGTGAATCTGGACCCCGCCAGCGGATCCGGCAGCGCTTCGGTGAAGCTCGGGCTACAGCCGAACATGGCGCTGCAGGCCAGGCAGGCGTCGATCCGCATTGCAGGCCAGGCGGTGAGCGTCGAGCAGGCGGCAGCCAGTGTGGCGCCGCCGCTGGTGGTCTCTCCGCAGAGCCTCTACACCAAGTTGCGTCAGGGCGAGAAGCAGCAGTTGTCCCTCAGCGTTCTGAGCGGCACCGCGCAAGCCGAGATCGCCTATGCGGCCTCTCTGCCGGCCGCGCCCCGCTGGCTGAGTCTGGCGTCCGCGGGTTCGCGGACACCGTCAGCGATCAACTTGAGTATTGACGCCGCGGGGCTCACTCCGGGACGCTACCAGGCGCGGGTGACAGTCTCGGCCCCAGGGGCCGATCCCGCGCTGCGGCAGGTGGACCTGACGATCGATGTCGATCCGCTGCAGCCGGCCAAGCTCTCGGCCCTGCCGGCGGCTGTGTTGCTGGGCGGCCGGGAGGGCACCGAACTGCAGCACCAGAATCTGGTTCTGGAGAATGTCGGCGAACAGGGCTTGTCATATTCCGCGCAGCCCTTGTCCGATTGGATCCAACTCGGTGATCAGGGCAGCGTGCAAGGCGACCTTCAGGCCAGGGGCCGTGTCACCGTCCCAATGATCGTGGATGTCAGCAAGCTGCCCGCCGGCGCCTACCGAAGCTCGATCCGGCTGACCAGCGCCACAACGCTTCAATCGATCGACATTCCCGTGGCGGTGGTCCTGGCCGCGGTGGAAAAGCCGCGTCTCGACCTCTCGCAGCAGGGGCTCACCATGCTGACCGGGACCGAGTTCACGAAAGACATGCTCACCGTGCCGGTGGGTGTGCTCAACACGGGGGCCGGCACGCTGACATGGACCGCCTCTACCGGCACGCCCTGGTTGCGGCTGGTGAACCCCTCGGGCGAGGCGGTGGCGAACTCGAACAACATCCGGCGGTTTGAGGTTGGGTTCAATACGTCGGAGGTGAACAAGTTGGGCGCCGGCCGCTATGAGGGAGCGGTCCGGGTGGATTCGCCGGAGGGCGGTAGCCGGGACTTGAAGGTGACTCTGGACAAGCGGGGCGCCTATCAACTGCCCTTTACCGTGGCTCCGACCGGCCTCGTGTTTGTGTCCGAGGAAGGGGGCGTTCCGCCGGCTAGTCAGGAGGTGAAAGTCTACAGCCGGTCTTTGACGCGCGACCTGCAGGTGAGCGTCACGCAGGCGGCCTGGATTGAGCCGGCGATGAAGTCGTTCACGCTGAAAAGTGGCGCAGAGGCCGCCGTTCGGTTTGACGTGAAGGGGAGTACTTCGAATCCCGGCACCTACCGGGACGCCGTGCGGATTTCCGCGGACGGGCAGACGGTGGAAGTCCAGGTCGCCTGGATGATCGTGCCCCGCGGTACCCTGACTTCCTTGAGTTGTAGCACTGCGCCCCCCGTGGCCGCCCTGACCAGTCTTCCATCGGATTTCGTCATCTCGGCCGGAGATCCAATCCAGCTTGTGGCCACCGCACTGGATGGCTGTGGCAGCCCGCTGACCGAAGGCTCCGTGGTGGCTTCGTTCTCCAATGGCGACAGTCCGTTGGGGCTGCGTCCCATCGGCGATGGAGCCTGGGAAGGAACATGGGTGCCGAAACGCGACGCCGCGGACCGCGTGGTGGTTCGCGTGATCGCCTCGGCCGCCGGGGCCGGTGACAAGCCGCCGGAGGCGGCGGAGGGCTTTAGCGTGGCCGGGATTCTGCAGCCCAACATCGCCACGCCGGCGATCGAGGATAACGGTGTCGTCAACCTTGCCTCGCCCGGAGAGAGTGGCGCTCCGCTGGCGCCGGGTACCTGGGTGACGATCAACGGTTTGAACCTGGCGAATGCGCCGACGAATGCGGACGGCAATCCGCTGCCGTCTCGGCTTGGCGAGACCTCCGTGAGCTTTGGCGGCCGCGAGTTGCCTCTGCTGCAGGTCAATTCCGCCCAGGTGCTAGCGCAGTTGCCCTACGATGCCGACTCAGGCCTGACCTCGCAACTCGTGGTCCGGCGCGGACAGAGCGCCAGCGCGCCGGAATCGGTGGCCATCGCCTCCAGCACGCCGCGCGTCTTCACCACGGACGGCTCAGGTCAGGGGCAGGGAGTGATCGTGGATGCTGCCACCGGCCTGCTGGCGGGCGACGACAGCCCGTTGTCGGCCGGGCAACGCGTCTACATCTATGCCGCTGGACTGGGCGCCGTCACACCGCTGATCGAGGCGGGATCGGCAGCGCCTCCCGACGCCCTGCCCAGCGTCGTCAATCCGGTGCGTGTTCTCTTTGACGGGATTCCGGCGCAAGTGGAATCCGCCGTCCTTGCCTCTTCCGACCTGCAAGGCGCGGAGAAGTGGCTGGAGCGGCTGAGACCCGCCTATGTCGGCATCTATCGCATCACTGCCATCGTGCCCGAGGGGCTGACGCCGGGCACGGTGCGCATGCTCGTAGTGTCGGGCGAGGCGAGAAGCCTGCCCATTTCCCTGAGACTCCAATGAACCAAGGTGACATCAACAACATGTTCCGCATCCTCCAACTCTCTCTGCTCGCTCTCACGCTCAGTGCGACATGCCCCTGTTTGTACGCCGCGGATGCCCCCAGCGTCCGCAAGGATGTCTTTGAATTTGGCGCCTTCGTGGGCTCGAACTTCGCTCCCGGACAGAACGGCGCCAACTTCGACGGCTTCCGCGCGATGGGAGGCGGCAATGTAACCTACTCCATTCACAAGTGGGTGCTGCCGTACTTTGAGTACGGCTACTTTCCGGAAGTGGCCGGCAGCTTCCGGCCCGAAGGTGCCACTCGCCGCATCGACTACACGAACACGATTCATGACTTCCACGGCGGTGTCCACCTGCGTACCGATCCGATTCCGGGCACCGGCCTAGTCCCCTATGCGGTGATCGGGTTCGGCGGGGTCCACACGAGCTTTACCGGCACAGAGTTCTACGACAACGGGAGCGAGGCTACTCTGCCGAAGGAATCGGCGATGCTGCCGTGTTTCAATGTGGGCGGAGGCCTTCGCTACTACTTCAACGAGAATTTCGGCATCCGCGGCGAGATGAAGTTCTATCGGCCTTTCAATGGAACAGACCGGCTCACGCAGGGCTTCGGGAAGGTCGAATTCGGCATCTTCTGGCAGAAGAAGGTGAAGTAGCCGCCTGGGCTGGCTGTCGGACGGGGCCGGCGTCGCCCGCACTCGGTAGCGCGTGCCGCGGAGGGAAGAGATCCGCCCCTCCACGCCGGGCCATCTACACGATAGGATGCGCAATGCGGCGCCGCACGGAAAGGGGCGCAAATGGCTGGATTCCTGGTTGCATCCACACTCATCGAACTCCCGGCGGTGCGGGTGTTGCCTGAGTCTCCCACGCGGGACCCCGGCGCATGGCTGCTGGGCCGGTACATCACCGTGAAACTCATCGGAGAAGTGGAGGGGGTTCGAGTTCACACCGACGGCAGGAACTTCCCCGGACGTCCGGCCTCAGCCCCTGGAGGGGCCTGGATCGCTTTGGAGGACGTCGTGTTTTCGTCCACGGAATTCGCGTCAAACCGGTCGCTGCCCGGCCTATTTACGCATGTCGGGATCGCGGTGGCGCCGGCGTTCTGCACGGTCAACATCGGCGTCTGCAGCCCGAAGTTCGGCGGGGTCGGCCACGGCGTTCAGGCTGAGTACGTATGCGGGCCGGCGTTCCGATTTCAACAGCTTTACAGGAACGTGTGGCACAACTCCTACGGCAATGCCTGACCGGAGAAGGCCGTCCGGAAGGGGGCGCTTGGGGCGTGCCCGGCATCGCGCAAATCGAGCGACTGATGGTACATTGTGGGTCTGATGAGTCTGATGAGCCGCTGTGCGTTACCCTTGCTGCTCTTCTCCATAGTGACCTTGGGCCAACCGGCCCAAAGCCCTTCGAAGCCCCCGCGCTATGCGCTTGTAATTGGGCAGTCCGCCTACCGTAACCTCGAACCGCTGGGAGCCATCGGGGCGGAGGTGGCCGTCGTGGGCGAAGCACTGCGCGCAGCCGGATTCAAGGTGAGCGTCGCTGCGAATCTCGATTTGGAAGGCCTCCGGCTGGATAGCCCTACGAAGGGGCCGCTTCAGCAGTTCCTGGCGGACCTTCCCCCCGGCGCGGTCGTCTGCCTATACTACGCGGGCTACGCAGCCGTCGATTCCAACGAGGAGAGTTTCCTGCTGCCGGTTACCACAGCCGGGGTCAGCCGTGATGCGGCCGGCAGTGTTTACGCCACGGATGGCTTGAGCCTGTCGTATCTGCTGGCATCTTTGAGTGAGCGAAAGCCCGCCTTCGTGCTCATGTGGCTGGATGCTCCCTGGGCGAGCGCAAAGCTCGGGATCAGTGCCGGGCTCACTGCCATCCAGATGGCAGATCCGCTACCTATGTCCGTTTCGGTGCTGTTCTCGCATCGCTGGCATCAGTCTGTCGCCTGGGACCCCTCCTGGTCAGTCAGCCCGTTCGCCGAGTCGCTGGCGGCGGCGCTCCAACAGCCGGGACTCGAGGTCGGGCAGATTCAGGACCGGGTAAAGCAAAATACGATCCGCATCAGTAAGGACCGGCTGGCTCCATCAGAGGGATTCTCGCGGATCATGTCCACTCTCTACATCCGCGAGCCGGAGGCTCCCAAGCCGGCGGGGCCAAAACCTGGTGATACCAAAGAAGTGCGCAAGATGGAGTACGTCCTGCTGCCGCCCGGCACTTTCCACATGGGGTGTGTGGATGGTGACGCGGCCTGCAAAGCCGATGAGAAGCCGGCCGCCGAGGTCACCATTACAAAGCCATTCTGGATCGCCGTGACGGAAACCACATTCCAGTCGTTCCGTGAATTCGAGCGAGCCACGGATTCGCGCCTGGCGAAGAGGACGGACACGAACGAAGGCGGCAAGCAGCATCAGAACCCTGTCAGCAAGGTCAGTTGGTCCGCTGCCCAGGACTACTGCCGGTGGGCCGGGGGACGCCTCCCCACTGAGGCCGAATGGGAGTACGCGGCGCGGGGCGGCAAACCGGCCGCCGCCTACCCATGGGGCAGCCAGATTACTCACGACAACGCCAATTACGCGAAAGCCGACTCGAAGACAAAGGACGTATACGGAACTGAAACCGCGCCGTTGCGGACGTTTGATGCCAACGGCTTCGGCCTCTTCGACATGGCGGGCAACGTGCAAGAGTGGGTTGCGGACTGGTACGGACCGCTCGATCCGGCGCGGAAGAACGACCCGCAGGGGCCGGCCGCCGGGGAGCGCCGCGTGGTGAAAGGCGGCAGTTTCAATTCGGACTCCGCCGCCTTGCGCGTCTCCGCCAGGGGCCAGCAAAAGCCGGATGATAAGGACAACCAAACCGGGTTCCGGTGCGTGCTGCCGGCAGAACTGCCGTAGGCGCATGGGAGCGATGCCTGTGCTGGGGAGAGGGGGCCGGTTGCGTCGGCAATTTACGCGGTGCGGTCCGCGGCCGGTACTCAACTCCAGGACTGTCAGTCCTCCTTTAAGTCAATTTCTGACAGCTTCGGAAGGTCGGCAATGTGGTGTCCAATGCGATCAACTCGGGCAAGTTACCGAAAGATCCCAATGGTGTCCAGTTCGGGCTGACCTCTTCCGACGTTGCGGAATCGACAGGCTTCTGCACGCGCTATTGCGGGTGGCACACTGACGCTGGCAACGAGTGCCGGTGGCTCGCGGTCGTACCTGATTCAGAAAGAGCTCGGCGCGAACAGCCTTTGTTACGTGGACTATCTCACGAAGACCCAGTGACTCCTGCCGGCGTATCCCAGCGTGGGTAGCGCCTCGAACCGCACGCCACGCACGGCGCGAAAGCCCAAGGCCGGCCGTCATCGGGCAGTGCCGGCGTCAGCGAACTTGAGCCCATCCGGCGCCAAGCGCCCGAACTAAGAAACGAAGGGCTCCCGTGGAGGGAGCCCGTTTTGATTCAAGGCCGCTTGCGCGGCGCGTCCAGGAAGGTACCCAGCTATTTCTTCTTCGCAGCGGCCTTCTTCGCGGTCGCTTTCTTGGCTGGCGCCGCCGGCGCCTTGGGCTTGCATGCCATAGGGGGGGACTCCTTTCAGGGAGCATGATTTCAGGAAGAGAGAGCGGACGTCAAGGAGTTTCTTGAGAATCAGAGCTGATAGGGCGATATCGGAGTACAGCCACGCTGAACGAGTCGGAAAGCGCCCCGAGAGTCGGCTGACTTGACGAAACATCGGCCCCCGCGCACACTCCTTACAATGGAAGTATTCATCTCAGAGAGAGGGGGAGTGCGCCATGCGTTGGACTCCTGGAGGAAGCGAAGACGTTGAAGATCGCCGCGGACAGGGCGGCGGAGGCGGCGGACTGAAGATCGGGTTGGGCGGCATTCTGGTGCTGGGTGTTCTGAGCCTGATCTTTAAGACGGACTTGGTGAGCCCGTTTCTGGGCGGAGTGGGCGCGCCCGGGAGAGTTGCCTCCAGCGGGGCGCCGGATGAGGCGCGGAAGGCGAGGGAGGAGTCGATCAGCCAGTTTGCGACGGCGGTGTTCAAGGACGTGCAGGAGACGTGGACGCAGGTGCTGCCGGAAGAAGGGGTCAGGTACGAGCGTTCGAAGCTGGTGCTGTTTTGGGATGGGACAGAGTCGGCATGCGGGTTCGCCGAGTCTGCGACAGGGCCATTCTACTGCCCCGGGGACAGGAAGGTTTACATCGACCTCGGCTTCTATGACGAACTGAAGCGGCGCTTCGCGGCGCCCGGGGACTTCGCGCAGGCCTACGTGCTGGCGCACGAGGTGGGCCACCATGTGCAGGATCTGCTGGGGACCGACCGGAAGGTGCGGCAACTGCAAAAGGCGCATCCGGATCAGGCGAATGACCTTTCTGTGCGCATGGAACTACAGGCCGATTGCTACGCTGGCGTGTGGGGTTTCCATGCCGGGAAGAAGGGAACCCTGGATTCGGGGGATGTGGAAGAGGGATTGAACGCGGCCAGCGCCATCGGGGACGATCGGATTCAGAAGATGGCGGGACGGAGCGTGCAGCCGGAGACGTTCACGCACGGGTCGTCGGCCCAGAGAGTGGGATGGTTTAAGCGCGGGCTGGCTGCGGGGAAGATGTCGGACTGCAACACGTTCGTGCGGTAGCGGGGAGGGGGATCGGGTTTGGCTGGACCATCACAGCGCATGGTCTGCGCCGCGCGTTGGAGAATGGGAAGAGAGCGTGATGACGGCACTCCCTTCCAGATCGCTTGCCGATGCCGTGCGATATTACGTGGCGATGCGGCTGGACGGGGTGGAGAGCGCGATTCCGGCCACCGCGGCGCCGATTCTTGTGCTGTTTCATTCGGGCGGGACGCGCGTGCGGGACGAGCGGGGAGAGTGGCCGATGCCGCCAGCGTTTCTCGCCGGCCCCAGTCTGGCGGCGCAACGGTCCATGGCGCAGGCGGGCACCTGCATGGTGTCCGTTCTGTTCCAGCCCGGACGGCTGCGGCGATTCTTCGATGTGGATGTGAACGAGATCATCCGGCATCCGGCGCCGTTGGAAGAAGTGGCGGGGCGGGCCGGGCGCGAGTTTCTGGAGGAGTTCCGGGAGGCCCGTGGAGAGCGCGCGATGATCGGGATGACGGAGCGATTTCTGCTGAGGCAGGCCGCGCATCGGGAGGGCAGGGAACTGTTGACCGTGCCGGGCGAACTGCTGTTCCAGCCAGTGGCGGGGTTGGCGCGTGAGTTGGGCGTGAGCGCGCGGCAGTTTCAGCGGCGGTTCGGCGAGCACTATGGAGTAACCCTGAGGGACTACCGCAGACTGGTGCGGTTTGAGCGTGGGCTGGCAGATCTGCTGCTGCGCGGAGCAGCGCCGATGAACTTCGCATCGCTCGCGCAGGCTGCCGGTTACTTCGATCAGGCGCATTTCAACCGCGATTTCCGGAAGTTTTCGGGTTATTCACCGGGGAGACTGGCCAGCGCGGCCGGCGGAGGCGAGCCCGGGGCCTGGGCGTTTCAACTGGACCGGGAGCTCCTGCGAGCGATGACGCGGGCGTAGCGGAAAGTCGCTTCGGTACAAGACGCACAGTTCAGCGGCAGCGTATCCTGCGGCCAGGACTGGCGATGAAGATCCTGCTGACAACATACGGAACGGAAGGCGACACGCGGCCGATGGTGGCGCTGGCGCGCGGATTGATGCAGGCGGGGCATGAAGCGCTGCTGCTCGGCGATCAATACGGACAGCCGCTCGCGGTTGAGGCTGGAGTCCCGTACGGTGTGCTGGCTGGCGACATCCGCAAGGCGATTGCTGAGTTGATGGCGGGCGGCGGCAACCGCAATCCGGGGGCAGCCACAAAGAGCATCGCGAAGCTGGCCACCGGGCATACGGCGAGTTGGATGAAGACGGTGGTGGAGTGCGCGGAGGGCTGCGAAGCACTGGTCTTTGCCGGGCTCACGTCGTATGTGGCGCTCTCGGCGGCCGAGCATCTGAAGCTCCCGGTGGTGGGCGCGGGTCTGCAACCGGTGGTGCCGACGCGGGCGTTTCCCAACCCGTTCCTGCCGCCGCTACCGCTGCCCGGGTTCTGCAACGCCGCCTCCCACCGGTTGGTGATGGCCCTGTTGTGGCGGGCGTTCCGCGGGTCGATCAACGAAGCGCGGAAGAGCGTAACCCGGCAGGCCGTGCGCACGAAGATGTGGTCGGGCTATCCGGTTTTGCTGGGGATTTCAGAGCAGCTTTTGCCGCGCCCGGCGGATTGGCCCGCCCACGTGGCGATGCAGGGCGACTGGCCTCTGGCAAGTAGAGCGTGGACCCCGCCGGCGCAGTTGCAGGCCTTCCTTGAGGCCGGCGAAGCGCCCGTGTACGTGGGCTTCGGCAGCATGGTGGGTTTTGACAGGACGCGCACGGTGCGGATGGTGGCGGAGGCATTGCAGGGCCGGCGGGCGCTGCTTTCGGGCGGCTGGAATGAACTGGACAAAGAGGCTGTGCCATCGAACATATTGCCGATCGGTCCGGCGCCGCACGACCTGTTGTTCCCGCTCTGCTCCGTGGTGGTGCATCACGGCGGGGCGGGCACCAGTCACACGGCGGCGCGGGCGGGCGAGCCGGCGGTGGTGACTCCGTTTGCAGGCGACCAGTTCTTCTGGGCACGGCAGTTGGCGCGGGTGGGCGTGGCGGCGGAGCCTCTGTCGCATAGGGAGCTGAGCGCGGCTACGCTGGCGCAAAGAATCGATACGGCCAGCGGCGAGCCGATGCGGCGGCGGGCGGCGGAAGTGGGAGCCAGGATGCGGAGCGAGCAGGGCGTGCGCGCGGCGGTGGTGCGGATCGAAGAGTTCCTGCGCCGTGGGTTGGGGCGCGTGAGTTAACGGGTCTGCTGGAACCAGTTCAGCACCCACTGGGCGAACTCGGGGGAGTGGCGCGGCGTGGTGAGTGTGGCCAGTGCCTGGTCAGCGCGCTCGGCGCCGATGCGTTCGCGGCGGGCACCCAGTAGCGTCCGCGCGTACTCCGGCTCCCACTCGGGGTGGCCTTGAATGCCGAGCAGTCTGCCGCAACGGAAGATCGCCACCGGGCAATGTTCGTCAGAGGCGAGGACCACGGCGCCCGCTGGAAGTTCTTCCACCTGGTCCTGGCAGCTCATCAACACGTTCACTTGCGGTAGCGGCGGTTGCATCCAGGGTTCAGGAGAGTGCACCGTAAACTCATGCACGCCGACGCCCCAGCCGCGCGGGCTCCTGGCGACGCGCCCGCCCAGGGCGTGGCCCATCATCTGGTGGCCGAAGCAGACGCCGAGATAGGGCCGCCGGGCCTCGTCGATTTCACGCACGAGGCCGGCGAAGCGGTGGATCCAAGGCACGTCATCGTAGACCGAGAAGCGCGAGCCGGTGGCCACCCATGCCTGGCACTCGCCGGGCGCGGGGAACTGGCCGGCGGTGAGGTCGTAGACGCGCCAATCGGCGGGCAGCCAGCGGCGGAACATGTCGTCGAGATCGCCGGCGATGCCGCGGAACTCGTCCATCACGTGATCGCACTGGAGCAGGCCGATTGTCATGCGGAGATCCTCATGCCGTAACCGTTCGTAGGTGGAAGGACTTCGGGCGCGTCAGCTGATCGAAGCCGAGGATACTCAGGGCACAGCCGCGGCCGGAGTCCTTCACGCCGGTCCAGGCCAGCATGGGGTCCAGGTAGTCGCAGCGGTTCATGAACCAGGTGCCGGTGTCGATCCGGTCGCCGATCCGGATGGCAGCTTCCACGTCGGCGGTCCAGATGGCGGCGGTGAGGCCGTACTCCGAATCGTTCATCAGGGCCACGGCTTCTTCATCGGAGCCGACCGCCATGATGGGCGCGACCGGGCCGAAGGTCTCTTCCGTCATCACTCGCATGGAGTGCGTGACGCCGGTGAGGATCTGCGGCGCCAGATACGGTGAGCCCGGAAGATCGTTCGGAAACTCACTGGGGGAAAGATGCGCGGTGGCGCCCTGGCTGATGGCCTCGGCGATCTGCGCGCGGACGAACTCGGCGGCGGAGGCGCGCACCATGGGGCCGAGCGTGGTTGCTTCGTCGAGCGGGTTGGCCAGCGTGTAAGTTCGCGTGAGCGCGACGGCACGCTCGACGAATTCGTCGTAGAGGCTCCGGTGCACGTAGATGCGTTCAATACCGCAGCAGGACTGACCTGAATTGAACATGGCGCCGTCCACCAGATTCTCCACGGCGTGGGCCAGATCGGCGTCTGCTCGGACGTAGGCCGGATCCTTGCCGCCCAATTCGAGGCCCGCGGAGATGAAGCGCGCGCTGGCGGCGGACTGCACGGCGTGGCCGCCCGCGACCGATCCCGTGAAAGCCACGAAGCCGATGCGCGCATCGCCGATCACCTTCTCAACGTCGGCGTGACTCAAATGCAGGAACTGGAAGACGCCCGCCGGCAGGCCGGCCTCGGCGAGAGCTTCGGCGAAGCGTTCGGCGCAAAGCGGCGTCTGCGCGGAGTGCTTCAGGATGACGCTGTTGCCGGCCAGCAGCGCGGGCACGATGGAGTTGACCGACGTCAGGTAAGGATAGTTCCACGGCGCGATGGTGAACACCACCCCAACGGGCTCGCGGCGGATGAAACGCGTGAAGTTGGCCACGGGTGCGATAGCGATGTCCGCCAGCGCCTGCGCCGCGGCCGAGATCATGAATCGCGCGCGTTCGGCGAAGCCGCGGCGGATCTCGTTCGGCGCATAGCGGATGGGACGGCCCATCTGCCAGGCGATCTCGGCGCCGATCTCGCCGGCGCGCCGCTCCATCGCTTCGACGAAGCGCAGCAGGATCTGCTGCCGCGTTTCCAGCGGCGTCGCGCGCCAGGCGCGCTGGGCTGTGACGGCGGTTTGCAGGGCCGCTTCAATCTGCGGCCCGCCGGCTAGTTCGCGCTCTGCGTAGACGCTGCCGTCCACGGGCGAGATAGTGCGTTGAATGCTCATAGGGGTGTGGTGTAGGCAGCCGTGATGCCGCCGTCGACGAGGAATTCAGAACCGGTAACAAAGGAGGAGTCGCTGGAGGCGAGATAGAGCGCTGCCTTGGCGATTTCAGCAGCTTCGCCGAAGCGGCCCATGGGCACGTGCACCAGGCGGCGCTGCTTCTTCTCCTCGGTATTGAGGTACTTCATCAGCAGCTCCGTGCGCAGCGGTCCGGGGCACAGCGCGTTCACGCGGATGTTCTCCCGGGCGTGAATACAGGCCAGTTCCCGCGTCATGGAGAGCACTGCGCCCTTGCTGGAAGTGTAGGCGAGCTGCGGAGTGGCGGCGCCGACCACGGCGACAAACGAAGCCGTGTTGATGATCGACCCGCCGCCGGCCCGGCGCAACGCGGGCACGCCGTACTTGCAGCCGAGGAAGACGCCCTTCACGTTGATGGCGAAGGTCAAGTCCCACACCTCTTCGCTGGTGGAGATCGAATCGTCGTCGTCGGCGTGCGAGATGCCGGCATTGTTGAACAGCACGGTCAGCTTGCCATATTCCTTCTCGGCGGCGGCCACCATCGCTTCGCAGTCGGCGGCCTTCGAAACGTCGGCCTTTACGGCGATGGCTGCGCCACCGGCGGCGCGGATGGCTTCGGTGACGGCTTCCGCGGCGGCGAGATTGACGTCCACCGCTACTACCTTGGCGCCTTCGGCGGCGAACAGCAGCGCGGACTCCTTGCCGATGCCGCTGCCGGCGCCGGTAATGATGGCTACATCGTCCTTGAGTCGCATGATGAGATGATCAGATCCTTTCAAAGTAACGTCGGCGTTCCCAGTCGGTGACGGCGCGTTCAAAGGCGCGCTGTTCGCTGCGGTAGAAGTGTGAGTAGTGTTCCACGACATCGGCGCCGAGAGCCTCGGCGGCAAAGGAGCTGGATTCGAAGCGGTCCACGGCTTCTGCCAGTGTATAAGGCACTCGGGGGAGCTGGCGGGCGGCGTAGACGTCGCCCTCGAAGACGGCCGGCGGCTCGATCTTGCGGACGATGCCGTCGAGGCCCGACGCCAGAGCGGCGGCGAAGACCAGGTAGGGATTGATGTCGGCGCCAGGGATGCGGCACTCGATCCGCAGGCTCTGTCCGGAGCCCACCACGCGGAAGCCTGCCGTGCGGTTGTCGTGGCTCCAGGCCAGCCGTGTCGGCGCCCACGATTGGTCTTCAAATCGTTTGTATGAATTGACCGTGGGCGCGTAGAAGACCATGAAATCCGGCACATGTGCCAGCCAGCCGCCCAGGAACCAGCGGAAGGCGTCCGAGCCCTGCACCGGCCCCACCTGCTTGTTCCCGGCGAAGGCGTTCTTGCCGCCTTTGCGCAGGCTCAGGTGAATGTGGCAACCGGAGCCGGCCTGGCCGTTGGCCTGCTTGGCCATGAAAGTGACGGAGACGCCGCACTGGTCGGCCACTTCTTTGAGGCACTGCTTGTAGAGTGCATGGTCGTCGGCCATCGACAGGGCGGGGCCGTACATGATGTTCACTTCGTGCTGGCCCAGGCCCCACTCGCCCTTGGAGTTTTCCACGGCGATGCCGGAGTCGCGCAGGTGGCGGCGCACGGCGCCGGTGTAGAACTCTTCCCTCGTGCCCTGGAGGATGTTGTAGTCCTCCAGATACCAGCCGAGCGGTTCTAGGTCGCGGTAGTCCTGTTTTGCTGCGTCGCGGAAGCTGGTCCTGAAGACGTAGTATTCGAGCTCCGAGGCGGCCATGGGCTCGTAGCCTGCACTGGCGGCGCGGGCGAGCTGGCGCTTCAGAATGCTCCGCGGAGCCACGGGGACATGATCGACGTCGCAGTGGACGAAGGCGGTGCGGTCCTGCCAGCTGAGACGGCGGATGGTGTTGAGATCGGGGATGAGGTGGAAGTCGCCGTAGCCGAGTTCCCAATTGGCGAAAGAATAGCCTGGGACGGGCTCCATCTCAGCGTCTGTGGTAAGGAGGTAGTTGCAGGCGTGGGTGCCTTCCTGGGCGGCGTGGCTGAGGAAGAACTCCGCGTCGAAGCGCTTCCCCATGAGGCGGCCGTAGTGATCGGTGAATGCGGCGATGACGGTGTCGATCGCACCCTGGCGCACCAGTTGGGCGAGATCATTCAGGCGCAAGCGCGCTGGTTTGGCTTTCATAATCCTCCATTCGCGGCCGCCGGTAGAGCCAGTAGTAGCAGAGCATCACGGCGATGAAAGCGGCGGTGCCGAACACGCCCGGCCGGAAGGCGGGCACGGCAAAAGTCGCGGCCAGGCAGGTGAGACCGAGCACGATGCCCAGGATGGCGCCCCAAACGCCGAGGGGACTGCGGTACGGCCGGCGCATGTTGGGCCGGTCAATCCGCAGCCGCAGGAATGAGGCCAGTACCAGGATGTAGCTCAGCAATGCCCCGAAAACGGCCATGTTGAGCAGCGCCGCGCCGACGCTGCCGGAATAGTGCGCGGCCAGGAAACAGAGACCCAGGCCCAGCGCGCCGCCGAAGATCAGTGAGGTGTCCGGCGTGCGCCAGCGCCCCACGTGGCCAAGGAAGGCGGGCAGGTAGCCGGAGCGGCTCAGCGCGTACAGCAGGCGGCCGTAGGCGTAGATGATCGAGTGGAAACTGGCGATGAGGCCGGTGAGTGAAATGAGCGAGAGGACGGCGGAAGTGGCGCCGCTGCGGAAGACGGCGCGGAAGCCTACCTCGAGCGGAGAGTTCGATGCGCCCACGCCGGCTGCGCCAGGGCCCACGCCGGAGTTCAGAACGAGTGTGCAGAGCGAAAGAGCCAGCAGGGAGACGATGCCCCACTTGAGGGCTTTGGGCATGTCGCGCTCGGCGTCGTAGCTCTCTTCGGCGGAGAGGGGCAGTTGCTCGATCGCGAGATAGAACCAGACGGCGTAGGGCAGAGCGGCGAAGACGCCGTGCCAGCCGCGGGGTAAGAATGCCGTGCCCCCGGGTTCCGGCGTGATGTTTAGCGCGAGCGTCCACTGGAAGGCACCCGTGGCCAGCGCGCTGCCATAGAAGAAGACGAGCACCGCCGCCGCCAGGATCGTGATGCCCATGGAGACCCGGAAGGAGAGCGCCGCGCCCTTCACGTTGATAAAGACGAAGATGCAGTAGAACACCACCCACCATGTCCATTCAGGCGTAACTGGGGCGAGCGCGCGCATGTAGCCGGCGATTCCGGCCACGATCACGGCCGGAGTGGTCACGTACTCGATCGCGTCGGTCAGCCCGTTCAGAAAGGCGCGATCCGTGCCGAAGGCCGCCCGGGTGAAGTTGTAGAATCCTCCCGCCAGCGGCATCGCCGCGGACAGTTCCGCGATGGAGAAGACCAGACAGACGTACATCGCCGCGATCACCAGCGTGGCCAGGAAGAGGCCGCCGAAACCGCCGGCGATGAGGCCGGTCTGCCAGCCGAAGTAGTTGCCGGAGATCACGCCGCCGACGCCCATGGCCCACAAGTGAACCCAGCCGGCTGTCTTTTGAAGACCCTGATTTGTCCCGCTCAATTCGATTGCATCCCGATCCGTCTGCTTCGATCACGAAGCTGTTTGCGCTATCTTAGCACGCCCGATGCGGGATTCTCCGGACCGGGCATCGAGATTTTCATTGAAGTGAAACGCCGCGTGAGTATACTAGATTAAATCCGGGGATCAGCCTCTGTTCAGCAGGGGATCAACCGCAACTCTGGGAAATATAGGGAGCAAACTAAGTGATGCGAAGACGGTTATTGCTGTCGCTGGCAGCAGCCCTGATGGGGTTGTGCCTGCCCAGCGCGGCGCAATCGACCTACGGGACGATACTGGGAAATGTGAAGGACGCGAGCGGCGCGGCGATCAAAGGCGCCAAGGTCCGGCTCACGCAGACGGCGGAGAACGCCAATCGCGACACCGAGACCAATGCTGAGGGGGGCTACGAGTTCCAGAACGCCGAAGCCGGCCCATATTCTGTGACGGTCACGGCCCCGGGCTTCCGGACCTTCACCGCGGTGGGTCTGAGCCTGGCCGCCAGAACGAGGCTGCGTGTCGACGCCTCGATGGAAGTGGGCGAGGTGACCCAGAGGATCGAAGTGACCTCCTCTGCCGGCGTCATCGCCACGGATACCCCCGCGATTTCCTCCAACCTCTCGGTGGAGAAAGTCCTGAACCTGCCTTCGAACGTGCGCGGCGCAGGCAGCACCAGCCCTTACGCCATGCTGCAGACGCTGCCCGGCGTACAGGCCGACAACGGCCTCGGCCTCTCGATTCAGGGCGGCTTGCCGTCGCAGTCCGAATCCACCGTGGACGGCATCTCCATCACCGCCTCCACCGGCAACAGCCCGAACCGCAACATGTTCCTCTCCGTTGAATCCATCTCGGAAATCAAAGTGCAGGGCGTCGGCAACACGGCCGAGTTCGGCCAGCCCGGCGACGTCACCGTCATCTCCAAGAGCGGCACCAACGACTACCACGGCGCGCTCTTCTGGTACCACCAGAACAAGGCGTTCGACGCCCGCTCCTACGGCCAGAACACGCTGCCCGCCAAGATCGGTAACACCTTCGGCGGCACCATCGGCGGCCCCCTCGTGCTGCCCAAGGTTTACAACGGAAAAGACAAGACCTTCTTCTATTTCACGTGGGAATCGCTGCGCTATCCGCGCCAGAGCACCATCCAGAATACGGTGCCAACCAGCTACGTGAGAAGCGGCGATTTCAGTCGTGAAGGTGTGAATATCCGAGATCCTTATTCGTTTGCGCCGTTCCCGGGCAACGTAATCCCATCGGCGCGGATCTCCGATATCGCCAAAAAAATCCTGCCTTACTACCCGCTGCCGAATACCGGCTCCACCCTGGTGCGCTCCGCCTCCAACTTCCGCGAGAACCGCTCCAACAGCATCAACTCTGACCAATACGAAACCCGCGTCGACCAGAACTTCAGCGAGAAGCACCACGTATACGGCCGCTTCTCCTATAAGAACAACCCCGCCGAAGGCCCCAACAATCTGTTGCTGCCCTCCGACACGCAGAGCGCCAAGTTCTGGCAGACCAACGCCTCCTGGACCTACACCATCACCCCCACGCTGCTGAACGAATTCCGCTTCGGCTATGTGAAGTCCGATTCGGCGGGGATCTTCAACTTCGACGGCCGCGCCTTTACCAACAGCCTCGGCCTCAACGACATCTCGAAGGACATCTTCTTCAACGGCCTGCCGAACTTCGCGCCGGACCTCTACACCGCCTTCAACAAGGGCCGCCCCGGCTACAGCATCTCCGACAACCTCCAGTACATCGACAACCTCACCTGGGTGAAGGGCAAGCACACCTTCAAGTTCGGCGGCGACATCCGCAACCTGCGCGCGCGCTCCGACCTCGGCTTCACCACGGGCAACAACTACGGCGACTTCAGCTTCGGCCCCACCTTCTCCGGCTACGGCTTCGCGGACTTCCTGCTCGGCGTGCCGGCCGCTTCGGCCATCGCCGTCGTCTCCCGCGATAACGACGGACAGGCCACGCACTACAAGATGTATGCGCAGGACACCATCCGGCTCACCAACAAGCTGACGGTCGACCTCGGCCTGCGCTACGAGCTGCACCCCGGCTACCGCGACAACGGCCTCAACATCGGCAATTTCGATCGCAACGTGGCCCGGACCGGCCGCGTGATCATCATGTCCGATCCCGAGGCGCGCAAGCTGGTGGCGCCGGGCGCCATCCTCTCTTTCAACGGCTGTCCGGCGGCGCCCATCAACGGCGTCGGCTGCACGCCCATTGTCACCGCCGCGGATGCCGGCATCCCGGAATCCCTGCGCCTCACCTATAAGACGCAGTTCCTGCCGCGCGTCGGCCTGGCCTACCGCCTCAATAACAAGACCACCGTGCGCGCCAGCGGCGGCCTCTACAACATGATCCTCATGGGCTCCGTCTTCTACTCGCTCACCGGCACCGTGCAGAGCGACGTGCGCAACTTCAACAACGTCGGCTCCGACGGCAAGCCCATCTTCGCCCTGCCCGACACCCGCACCCCCGGCAGCGGCGTGCGCGGCGGCTCCATCGGCACCTTCGAGTTCCGCACCGCCAACGCCATCGACTTCAAGCCTCCGCAGATGCTCCAGTGGGGCCTCTCGGTGGATCGCGAACTCTCCAGCAACACCGGCCTGCGGCTCTCCTACATCGGCAACCGCAGCTACCAGTTGCCCTGGGCGCCCGATGTCAACCAGATGGCCCCCAGCACCACCTTCTACTCGCAGCGCACCAGCCTCGACCGGCCCTTCCCCAACTGGGGCCTCATCTTCAGCCGCGACGCCGGCGCCAACGCGATCTACAACTCTCTCCAGGCCGAGCTGAACCGCCGCTTCACCAAGGGCCTCAGCTACACAGCCGCCTACACCTTCGCCAAGAACCTGGCCGACAACGCCGGCCCCGCGCCTTCCGGCTTCGCCGGTGAAACCGGCGGCGGCCGCGTCACCAACTCGCTCGACCGGCGCGCCGATCGCGGCGACGTCTATGCCACCCGCCGCCAGCGCCTGGTCAACACCGTCGTCTACGAACTGCCCTTCGGCAAAGGCCGCCAGTTCCTCAGCGACACCAACAAGGCCGTGGACCTGCTCCTCGGCGGCTGGCAGCTCTCCGGCATTCTCACGCTGCAGACCGGCCCGTTCCTCACCCCCACCTTCTCCGGCGGTGATCCTTCCGGTACAAACGCGCCCAGCCGCGGTTCTCAGCGCCCTGACCGTCTCGGCGCCGCCAACGGCTCCGCCGCCAGCCCCAACCGCGACGCCTGGCTCGACCGCTCGGCGTTCATCTGCCCCGGCCGCACCCCCGGCTCGCTCCAGTACTCCTGCAGCGTCGGTGTCACCCCGGGCCGCGACCCCAATCCCATCGGCCGCTTCGGCAACGCCGGCGTCGGCATTGTCACCGGCCCCGGTACCTTCGGCCTCAACATGGGCCTCGGCAAGCGCTTCATGCTCGCCGAACGAGTCAGCCTCCGCATGGAGGGCAGCTTCACCAATCTGCCCAACTGGACCAACCTCGCCGACCCGAACATGAATATCGCCGACAACAACTTCGGCCGCATCACCAGCGCGCGTGGCGTCGATTTCGGCGGCGGCAGAACCGGCCAGGTTTCGCTGCGGCTGGAATTCTAGCCCGTTCGCAACCAATCCTCATCAAGGGCCGGCCTCCGCCACCGCGGAGTCCGGCCCTCTTCCGTTGGCGCTCCGGGGCAGCCGATGTGTATCCTCGGAGGACATGAGCGGCTTGACGCGCAGGACTCTTTTCAGCGGCACGGTGGCCGCGCTGGCCCAAACACAACGGCGGCCGAATGTTCTATTGTTGCTGGCCGACAACTGGGCCAGCCCGCATGCGGGTGTGTTGGGCGATCCGATTGTGAAGACGCCCGTCTTCGACCGCCTCGCCAACGAGGGCGTGGTCTTCACGCATGCCTTCGCGCCCAATCCTTCGTGCTCGCCGTCGCGCTCCAGCCTGCTCTCCGGACAGGAGACGCACCGCCTCGGCGAGGCTGCCAGCCTCTACGGGCCGCTGGGCTCCGGCGTGCCGATCTATACGGATCTGCTCACGCAGGCCGGCTACTTCACGGGCTTTTCAGGCAAGGGTTTCGGTCCTGGAACTTCGCCGCGGCCCGGCAAGACCCCGAATCCCTCCGGCGCGCAGCATCAGAGCTTCGATGCGTTCCTGCACGCCCGCCCCGCGGGTTCGCCGTTCTGCTTCTGGTTCGGCAGCCACGATCCGCACGTTCCCTGGGATCGCGGCCGGCAGCGGCTGGCGGCCATGGACCCGGCCAAGGTGCGCGTGCCGGCGCATCTGCCGGACAACGAGGTGGTGCGGCGCGAGATCCTCCAATATTACTGCGAGGTGGAAGAGTTCGACTCCGAATGCGGCCGCCTGCTGGACACGCTGAGGAAGACCGGCGAACTCGACAACACTCTCGTCATCATGACCAGCGACAACGGCTGGCAGATGCCGCGCGGCCTGGCCAACTGTTACGACCTGGGCGTGCGCATCCCGCTAGCCTTGCGTCTGCCCGGGCGTAGCGCGAAGGCCACGCGGCGCGACGATTTCGTCGCGATCGGCGACCTGGCGCCGACCATCCTCGATGCCGCCGGACTGGCCCGGCCCGCGGCCATGACGGCCCACAGCCTGTTCGGCACGCATCGCCGCGATGCGATGATGCTCGAACGCGAACGCCACGCCAACGTGCGGCGCGGAGATCTCAGTTATCCGGTGCGCGGCATCCGCACCCGCGATTATCTCTATCTGCGCAACATCGCGCCCGAGCGCTGGCCGGCGGGCGATCCGGAGTTCTACTGGGCCGTGGGACCATACGGCGACATCGACGATTCCATGACGAAGCAGTTGCTGATGCGTGAGAAGCCGCAGCCCTATTTCGATCTCTGCCTCGGCCGGCGACCGGCCGAAGAGCTTTATGACCTGAAGAAGGATCCGGATCAGGTGCGCAACGTGGCGGCCGATGCTGCCTATGCGAAGACTCGCGCCGCGTTGTCCGCGCGAGTCAGTAATTGGATGAAGGCCACGGCCGATCCACGCGCCAACGGACCCACCGAACTCTGGGACAAGGCGCCCTACTCCGGGCCGAAGTTCAAAGGCGCGCCGCCGCCTTAGCCCAGGCCGCCCAGGCCGTCATTCGAAGGCGCCTAAGGCCGTAGAATCGGCTGCACGTCATCCCGATCCACCTCCACCACCACTGAGCGCTGCAGCAGGTTCACGCTCAGCACCAGCCGGAACTGCGTCTTCATCTTGAGCAGGATGCCGCGCACTCCCTTCAGCACGCCGCGCGCTACCTCCACTTGCTGCCCCTCTCGCAGATAGGGCCACGGGCCTACCGGCAGGCCGGCCTGCAGCAGCCGGCGGATGCCCTCGATCTCCGGCGTTTCAATGGGCGTGGGCTCCGGGCCGAGGCTCACGAACGACACCACGCCGGGCGTCTTCAGCACAGGCAGGCGGCGCGTGATGTCGAGGCGCAGAAAGACATAGCCGGCGAAGAGCGGAGCCTGGATCGTCTTCACCCGGTCTGACCATTCCCGCCGCGACGCGTAGAGCGGCAGGAACGAATCATAGCCCTTGCGCAGCAGCGTCTCCGCCACCGCCTTCTCGGCGCGTGGCTTCACGCTGACTGCGTACCAGGCGAGTGTGCGGTCTTCCTCCAATGGGCGTCTTCCTCTGCTCAGCCCATTGTAGCCAGCCACTGTCCGAAGCGCCTGTTTGGTGTTTGGAGTTAACGATAAATATAATGGCTGGGACATGAAACGGGCACTGTTCTTGATGGTTTTGGCCGCCTCCCTGCTCCAGGCGCAGAAGTCGGAGAATCCGGAGATCGGGTCGCTGAACAAGCCGGAGCGGCTCGAGTGGTTTCGCGATCTCGGCTTCGGCCTGTTTATCCATTGGTCCGTGGATTCGCAGCTCGGCGTGGTGATCTCGCATTCCATGGCCGGCGCCTCGGACGACTACAACCGCCGCTTCATCGAGGAACTGCCGAAGACCTTCAATCCGCGCAAGTTCGACCCGCGGGACTGGGCGGCGCTCGCCAAACTCGCTGGCATCAAGTACGTCGTCTTCACCACCAAGCACCATTCGGGCTTCACCATGTGGGACTCGAAAACCACGCAATTCGGCGTCATGAACACGCCCCTCCGGCGCGACATCACGCGCGAAGTGCTGGATGCCTTTCGCGCGCAGGGCATCCGGCCCGGCATTTACTTCTCGCCCGACGATTTCTGGTGGCTGGTGAACAACGGCAAGGACGTGCAGCGCAACGTGCCCGAAGTGGCGCCCGCCAACAACCCCGGCCTCATGAAGCTGGACCTCGCGCAGGTGCGCGAACTGATGACGAACTACGGCCCCATCGACGTCGTCTTCTTCGACGGGCCGGCCGAGCAACTCCGCGAACTCGCCTGGAAACTGCAGCCGGATACCGTCGTCACGCGCGGCGCCATTCAAACCCCGGAGCTCTACGTCCCGGGCGTGCCGCTGCCCGGAGCCTGGGAGACCTGCTTCACCATGGGCACCGCCTGGCAGTATCAGCCCCAAAATGAGAACTACAAGAGCGGGGGGCAGGTGATCGACCTGCTGGTGGAGACACGCGCCAAGGGCGGCAACCTGCTTCTGAATGTCGGCCCGAAGCCCGACGGCGAGCTGCCCATCGAGCAGGAGGAGCGGCTGCGCGAGGTGGCGCTCTGGATGTTCGTCAACCAGGAGGCGATCTACGCCACACGGCCCTGGGTGATCACCAATGAGGGCAATGTCTGGTTCACGAAGAAGAAGGACGAAGACACCCTCTATGCCATCGTCAAGCAGCAGCCGCGCTGGGTCCGCAGCGAGTGGCGCGACTTCGTGCTGAAGAGCGTCCAGGCCACGCCGCAAACGGAGGTGAGCGTGGTGGGGCAGAACGGGCGCGTTCTCGAATACCGGCCAGGCGTGAATCCGAAACCCACCTTCGAGCAGAAGCCCGACGGGCTGCACGTGCGGGCCATGTTCACGCACCGTTTGCAGGACAACAGCCGCTGGCCGAACCCCATCGTGCTCAAGCTCACGCATGTGAAGCCCGCCTTCACCCCGCCCAAGGTGGAAACCGGCCGCGCCGTGTGGAACCGCGCGGAATCCTCGGCGGAGTTGTCGGGTGTCCTCACCGACCTGGGCGGGAACGCCAGCCTGGAAGTCGGATTCCAGATCCGCAGCATCGTCGGCCTCGACGCCAGTGACCGCTCCATTCCCTGGCAGGAGGCCGGCTCCATCACCGTCACTCAAACCGGGCCTTTCCAGCTCAAAGCGCCGAACCTGAAGAGCGATGGAATCTACGAGTATCGTGCCTATGTGAAGCACCCACTACTCACCCTCTACGGCGCGGATCACCGGCTGGCGCCCAAGTGAGATATCTGCTGCTGGGACTTGGCCTGGGCCTGGCCGCTGGCCTGTCCCCGGGGCCCATGCTGGCGCTGGTCACCATGCAGACGCTGCGGCATGGCACGCGCGAAGGCATGAAGACCGCCTTGGCGCCGCTGCTGACAGACCTGCCCATCGTCGCGGCCTCCATCCTGCTGCTCTCGCGGCTGGCCGGCGCGGAGCGCCCGTTGGGCGGTGTCGCCCTCGTCGGGGCGCTCTATTTGGTCTGGCTGGCCTGGGAGTCGTTCCGCACCCGTCCGCCCGAGTGGGCGGAGAGCCGCGTGGCGCCGGCCACCCTCGGCAAGGCGTTTCTCACGAACCTGCTGAATCCGCACGTTTACCTCTTCTGGATGGCGGTGGGCGCGCCCACGGTGGTGGCGGCGTGGAAGGGGAATCCGGTTTGGGCGTTGCTCTTCCTGGCCGGGTTCTATCTCTGCCTGGTCGGCTCCAAGCTGGTGCTGGCAGCCCTCATCGGCAAGTCGCGCCACGTGCTGCGCGGCGCCGGTTACCTGACGGCCATGCGCGTCCTCGGCGCCGTGCTGCTGCTCATGGCGGCGCTGCTGGCGCGCGACGGGGTAAGATTTCTCCATCAGTGAACCGGGCCGTGTGCCGGAAAGGGCTTTCCATGATGCTTCCTCGCGTGGTGTCCCGGCGGGATCTCCTGGCCGGGGCCGCCGGCTGGCTGGCCGGCCCCGAGAGACCGAACATCCTCTTTGTGCTCGCCGACGATCTCGGCTGGAAAGACACCGGCTTCAACGGCTCCGATTTCTATGAGACCCCCAACCTCGACCGCCTCACCGGCGAGGGCATGACCTTCTCGCAGGCCTACGCCTGTGGCGCCAACTGCGCACCCAGTCGCGCCTGCCTGCTCTCCGGCCAGTACACGCCGCGGCACGGAGTCTACGCCGTCGGCAATACCAAACGCGGCCCCGTGCCGAAGATGCGGCTGGAGCCCGTGCCCAACAAGGAGTACCTGGAGCCTTCCGCCGTGACCCTGGCCGAGGCGCTGCGCACTGCCGGTTATGCCACGGGACTCTTCGGCAAATGGCACCTGGGCGATGCCAACGGCAGCGAACCCAGGGCCCAGGGCTTTGACGAGTACTTCGATCCGCGCTTCCCAGACCCGAACCGAAAGCGCGACCTGCCCGCCGACCCCAAAGGCATCTACTCCCTCACCAACGCCGCCGGCGACTTCATCGCGAAGCACCGCGACCGGCCGTTCTTCGCCTATGTCGCGCACCACGCCATCCACAGCGCCCTGGAGGCGCGGCCCGCCACGCTCGAAAAGTTCCGGGCCAAGGCCAAAGGCGCGCAACACAACAACGCGCTCTATGCCGCCTGCGTCTATGACCTCGACGACGGCGTGGGCCGCCTGCTGCGGCGGGTCTCTGACCTGGGGCTGGAACGCCGCACACTGCTGGTGTTCACCTCCGACAACGGCGGGACTCAGCAGTCCCTGCAGGAGCCGCTGCGCGGTTCCAAGGGCTGCTATTACGAAGGCGGCATCCGCGAGCCCATGATTGTCCGCTGGCCCGGGCGTGTGGCGCCCGGCTCGAACTGCGCCGTGCCGGTGGCCAACGTGGACTTCTACCCCACGTTCCTCGAAGTCGCGGGCGGGCCGAGGCCTGCCGGACACGCGCTGGATGGAGAAAGCCTGCTGCCGCTGTTCGCCGGCAGAGGAAAGCTGAAGCGCGAGGCGATCTACTGGCACTTCCCCGGCTACCTGGACCTGCCCGTGCCCCGCGGCCGCGATGCCGATTTCCGCACGCGCCCGGTCAGCGCCATTCGCAAAGGCGATTGGAAACTGTTGCTCTATCACGAAGAATGGCAGCTCGACGGCGGCCACGCGCGCATCGGCTCCAACAATGCCGTGGAGTTGTACAACATCGCCGCGGACGGCGGCGAAAGAACGAACCTGGCCGGGGAAAACACCGCCAAACGCGAGGAACTGCTGCGGGACCTCCTGCGTTGGTTCAAAGAAATCCGGGCGCCACTACCGGATCGGAGAAATCCGCAGTATGCGCCCGGGTAGGTAAGTTCAGGCTGGAAACTAGCTGGCGAGTTGCGCGCGGTCCTTGGCCAGGAGGTGATCCTCGAAGGCGTAGTCCATGGGCCGCTTGTGGTTGCGCACATACCACTTGTAGGTCTCCTTCAGCCCGTCGATGAACGGCGTGGGCTTGAAGGTGAGCACGCGCTGCGCCTTGCTGATCACCATGGTGATCGGCGGCAGGTCGAAGTACATGCCGAAATAGAGGTTCGGCCCCATCGGATGTCCGCCGCAGCGCAGAATCCGCTCCCGGGGGATTCGGACCACCGGCGCATTCCTGCCGCTGGAGGCGAAGAAGGAGTCGATCAACTCGGCCTGCGTCAGCGGGCGGGCGTTCGAGATGTTGAAAGCGTGTCCCAGCGCGTTCGGTGCCTCCACCGCGCGCAGGCAGGCCGATACCAGATCCTTCACATAAACGAACTGCATCAGCCGGCGGCCGTCTCCGGGCAGGATGATGGCGCGCTTGTCACGAATACGGTCCCAGAAAAACTGTTCGCGATAGATCGGATTGCCGGGGCCGTAAACGAAGGGCGGACGGATGGTCACCACCGGTGTGCCATGCCGCTGGTGCAGGCGGAAGAGTGCACGCTCCGCCTGGGCCTTGTTCCGGGTGTAGGAGTCGGGATGGTCGTCGGCTGCCAGCGCGTCGCCTTCGTGGTGATTCAGCCCGTCGCCGTACGCGGCCACGGATGACATATAGATGTAGCGGCCGACATTGCCCGTCAGGTAATGGGCCAGCGAAGAGACGGCCTTGGCCGGAGTGCCGCGCTCCCAGTCATAGGCAAGGTCGAAAACGGCATCGAAGCTCTTGCCGTTGACCGCCGTTTGCACGGCAGCGGGATCGTTGCGGTCCGCTTGAAGATTGACCACTTTCTTCCCGAGGTCGTGCGTATTCTTGCGATGGAGGATCGTCACGTCATGGCCGCCCTTCAGGAGGCTGGCCACCAGGTGACGGCCGATAAACTGAGTTCCGCCGATTATGAGAGTCTTCATCGTTTGGTTAGTAGGACCTAATTCCAATCGTGTCGTTGCCGTCGAGGTTCCATCCGCGATCGTTTTCCCGAGCCCGGGCCGGGAGGGGAGGAAAAGGAAGAGCCCGGTGGGAGGGCAGAGCTGCCTACAGGGGAGGAACCGGGAGCGGGGGAGAACTGCATCCGGCTGTGCCGGAGTCCGAACACTATAGCCGCGAGTCCAGGGTTGAGCGCTAGAGAGTGGCCGCTGGAACTGGCTATCTTTCGGCTAGTCTCGCAGTACAAAAAACCGCACTCCTTCGGTACGACCGCCTACTGGGGATGGAAGATGATTCCTCTCTTATCTTAGCAGTTTTTGGGCACTTTTCGCGCTGGGCCCCTCCCGCGGCCCGCCTTGGGGCATCCCGCCAGCCATCGCCGTCAGGCGAACTCCCGCTCATCCGGTGAAAGCCTCCGTCACCTGGCTCTACCCGCCCCCTTGAACCGTTCCACGCCGGATGGCTGACACTCTCCGGAATCCACCAGATCCCGTTCGAGCAGGCTGGCGGCCGAGGCCGATGAGATTGCCGGGTAGGGCAGGGAAGCGGCGGCCTGCCCCGGTGGCGTACGATATCGCTCATGCGCATCCTCGCATCCCTCCTGCTGGTCTGCTCATTCACTGCTATGGCCGAAGAACTCCCAACCAAGAAATTTCTGAGCCTGTCCGCCATGAAGACCATGGTGGCGGCCGCCGAGGGCGAAGCCCAGAAGCGCAACGTGCAGGTGACCATCTGCATCGTCGACGAGAGCGGCAATCTGCTGTTCCTGCAGAAGGCCGACGGCGCCACGATGAACACCATCGAGTTCGCGCAGAAGAAAGCGCGCCATGCGTCGAAGTTCCGCAGCCCGTCGAAAAACGCCGCCGATAACCTGGCCAAGGGCAACCTGCAGGTGCTGGCCTTCCCGGACGGCTTCCCCAACCAGGGCGGGCTGCCCATCAAGGTGGGCGGCCAGATCCTGGGCGGTATCGGCGTGAGCGGCGCGCCCTCCGAGGTGGATGAAGCCATCGGCCAGGTGGCCATCGACGCGCTGCTGGAGAAATACAAATAGGGCCCGGACGCCGCCGCGGCGCCGGGCCCTATCGGGGTACCTCTGCGAACTAGAAGGCGAAGCGCAGGGCCAACTGGATCATCCGCGCCGGAAACGCGCTGCGGATGGTTCCGAACGCGGTGCTGCTGCGGGTGGAGTTCGGGCCCTGGAAGTTCGTCTTGTTGAACAGGTTGAAGAACTCGGAGCGGAACTCGATCTTCTTGCCTTCGGCCCACAGCGGAAACTCCTTGTGCATGCCGAAGTCGGCCTGATACAGGGCGTAGCTGCGGGCCACGTTGCGGCCCGCGCTGCCGAAGGGATAGGGGTGCAGCGGGTCGACGGGGATCACGACGTTGTCGGGATTGAAATACTTGTCGATGCTGCGCTCGCTCTCGGGCGCCATGAAGTCGCCGATGAGATTCGGGCGGTACGTCGGATAACCGCTCACAGAGTAGCGGGACGCCGGTGAATACGTGAGGTTCACAGGCAGGCCGCTGGACATCGTGTTGATCAGAGTGGTGCGCCAGCCGCCGGCAATGGCCTGCACCACGGCGTGGGCGTTGGAGCCGAACTTGCGGCCCTTGCCGTACGGCAAGTCGTAGACCAGCGTGGTCGTGTTGGCAATGGGCTGGTTGTAACTGCCAAGACCCTTCTCGGTCTTCTGGTCCAGGTAATTCATGCGCGAGTTGTCGCCGTTGGCCGTTTCCAGGTGCCCGGCGGCATTGTCGATCACCTTCGACCAGGTGAAGGAGTTCAGGAAATACAGGCCGCCGGCAAAGCGGCGCTCCAGCTTTGTCTGCAGCGCATGGTAGGTAGCGAATCCGCCACCCCAGCTGATCTCCATCTCGCCGAAGGCCTGCATCGGCCGCCGCGAGTTCAGTGAGCTGTTCTCGTTCGGGTTCTGCGCACGCGCCTGGTTGACGTCGCCCAGCGTTACCAGCTTCACGCTGCGGTTGCCGACGTAAGCCGTATCGAGCACCCAGCCCTTGCCGAGTTCATGCTGCAGCGTGAGGTGCCAGCTCATCACGTAACCAGTGCGCATGTCCGACGGCGTATAGCGGAGCGAGACGTTCTGGAGAACGACGCGCGAGGGGTCCACCATGTTGGACGTGTAGCCCAACATCGTGGGACGGAAACAGTTGGTGAGCGCCACGTCGGGCGCGCAGGTGGGGGCGTTCAGCGGGTCGGGGTTCGTGATGCCCGTGTTGATCACCGACGGCGGATTGTAGGCCAGCAGGTTTTCTCCACCCAGGCGGTTGAAGTGGATGAAGCTCACGCCGTAGCCGCTGCGCAGCACCGTCTTGGGCGATAGCTTGTAGGCGAGGCCGATGCGCGGCGCCCAGTTGTTCCGGTCGGGATGGACCAGCGCGCGGTTGTAAATGTCGCCGTCGCTGGCGTACAGGGGCTTCTGTGTGGAGAGGTCGTAGTTGGCCAGGTGATTGTTCGCCTCCCATTGCGGGGTGGAGTATTCGTAGCGCACCCCTAAGTTCAGCGTCAGGGCATTGTTCACCTTCCAGTCGTCCTGCACATAGAAGAAGTTCATGCGCTGGCGGTACTGGGCCACGAAGGTGTTGGTGAGCGAATAGCTGCTGCGGGCGCCGAACAGGAAATCAGCGATGTTGTAGGCGGTGTTGCTGGAAGCGCCGTTGGGCGCGCTGAACTGGCCGCTGTAGCTATCCTGGCCATACTGCGGGCTGAAATCGAGCACCTCCGTGTGGATGGTCTGGAGCTCCCAGCCCAGCTTGAGAGTGTGCCGCGCGAAGATCTTCGAGTAGTTCACCTTCGGGTTGAAGACCGTGGGGTTCTGGAACTGCGGCGTGCTGTTGCGGCGGCCCAGTCCGGCATAGCCGTTGATGCTCTGCGTGTTCAGGCCGCCGGCCAGAGCGGGATCGGTGGGCAGTCCCGGGATGCCGTATGCCTCCTGCATGTTCGGCATGCCGATCTGCAGCGGCCACTTGCCGCCGACGCTCTTCGTCCAGCCGACGCGGACCTCGATGAGCGAGGAGGGGCTGATCGTGTAGGTTGCCGCGCCCGCCACCTGCTTGTTCACAATGTGGACATTCCCGTTGCTGCCGTCGTTGCCCAGCGGCAGCGGGATCACCGGCGTGTCGGTCTGGTTGAATTCGCGGTGGCTGTATCGGGCAAAAGTCGTGAGCTTGCTGCTGAAGTAGTGATCCACGCGGACGTCCCCTTTGTCGTCCACCGTCGGGATGCGCGGCAGTGCCTGGTAGTTGTTCGAAAAGCCCGAAGTGGTGGGGGCGGGCAGATCGGCAAATACCTTGGACGCGAAGCTCGTGATCAGCGCCTTGGGGATCACCCCATCGGGATAGAGCTGCCCCGTGTAGGGGTTCTCGATGGGCAGGGGCGCGCCGCTGGCCGTCTTGAAGATCCCATTCCGCTGATCCATCGTCGGGATGGTCTGGTAGGAGAGGGTCTTCGTGGTCCTGCGCAGGCCCTCATAGTCGGCGAAGAAGAACGTCTTGTTGCGGATGATCCGGCCGCCAAAGGCGCCGCCGAACTGGTTCTGCTGAAAGACGGGCTTCCCCAGCGCGGGCTTGAAGAAGCCCACCGCGTTCAACGAGGTGTTGCGCAGGTAATCCCACGCGGCGCCGTGAAAGTCATTGGCGCCGCTCTTCACCGAAACGTTGACGATGGCTCCGCCGGCGCGGCCGTACTCGGCGCTGAAGTTGTTGGTCTGGACTTTGAACTCGGAGACAGCGTCCGGGCTGAGCTGGATGGCCTGGTTCGAGTAACCCTGGTTCGAGGTGGCGTAAGTGTTGTTGTCCACGCCGTCCACCTGGAAGTTGTTCAGGGCGCTGCGGAGGCCGTTCACATTGAAGGAGGAATCGCGGTAGTTGCTGCTGCTCTGGTCCATGGCGAGGAACGACTTGCGCACGCCGGGCGCCAGCAGGGCCAGGTCGGCATAGGAGCGGCCGTTCAATGGCAGGTTGACGATGGTGACGTTCTTCACCACCTGGCCGCGGTCGCTCGTTTCGGTCTCCAGCGCCGCGGCCGCATCGGTGACTATCACGCTCTCCGTCACCGAGCCGACCTGCAGCGCCAGGTCCACGCGCTGTCTGGCGCTCACCATTACCTCGAACTGCTCGGCCACCGCCGTCTTGAAGCCGGACTGCTCCGCCTTCACCGTGTAATTGCCGATCGGGACGTTCAGGAACTGGTAGTTCCCCGATTCGTCCGTCTGGGCCTTCATCACGATGCCGGTTCTGACGTTGGTGAGTGAGATTTTGGCGCCGCTGACCACCGCGCCGGAGGGATCTTTGATGGTGCCAAGGACGGTAGCGCTGTCAAACTGAGCGCTAGCTATAAAGGTGAACAGGACAATCGCGGCGAACGCGAGCCTGGCAGAGAACTTGGTCATAGTTTGTTCGGCTCCTTCCATCGGAAGCGGAATCAGCAGAGATTCTTAACAGTTACTCAGCGAAACAGACCGTTGCACACGTTTTCATGACCGGGGGTGATTCTTTTCCAGAAACCTGCATCCCCTGCAGCCGCGTGTACGAAGGAATTATTGGTGATGCTCTACTGGTCTGTCAAATTCCATTCGTCACAAATCCGGCGGCGGCCGGATTCATCAAACTGTAATCCTCGCGGTTTATGGGCCTTAGAAGTACGGCTCCGTTTATCTAACTATCAAAAGATTGGTGCCCGGCGATGCGTTTTCAGGCGGATCCCCTGTCTTTGTAAAGACTGCAGCCATCCTTGGGCTGCCCCCAGCCGGCCAATGCAGCACCTCTCCGGCTCTTCTCCGCAGGTTTCTCCTCGCATCGGAGTCATAAGTCTGATATACCAGTGTGGTCATGCTTACGCGCCGTCACTGGTTGTGCTCTCTAGCGGCCTTCGCCGCTCCTGAACTGGGCGATCCGTGGAAACAGGCGGACGCGATTCTGAAGCGGATTGTGGCGCCCAAATTCCCCGCCCGCGACTTCGTCATCACCCGGTTCGGGGCCAAGGCCGGCGCCGCCGTGGATGCGAGCGATGCCTTGAAGCAGGCGGTCGCCGCCTGCAGTGCGGCCGGCGGCGGACGCGTCGTGGTGCCGGAAGGCCGGTTCCTCACCGGTCCAGTGCACTTGGAAAGCGGCGTGAACTTGCACCTCTCTCCGGGCAGCGTGCTGCTCTTCAAGACGGATCCGAATGCCTATCTGCCGGCCGTTTACACGCGCTGGGAAGGGATGGAGATGATGGGCTACTCGCCGCTGGTGTACGCCTTCGGCCAGAAGAACATCGCCGTGACGGGGCAGGGCACTCTCGACGGGCAGGCCGACGCCTCTCACTGGTGGCCCTGGAAGGGCCGCACGGAGTATGGCTGGAAAAAGGGCGATCCGCACCAGGCCGCCGCTCGCAACAAACTGAGCGACTTGAGCGAGAGAGATGTGCCGGTGGCGGAGCGCCTCTTCGCGGAAGGCTCCTACCTGCGGCCGCAGTTCGTCCAGACCTACAAATGCGACAACGTCCTCATCGAAGGCGTGACCATCGTGAACTCTCCGATGTGGGAGATCCACCCGGCGCTGTGCCGGAACGTAACCGTTCGCGGCGTCACCGTGCGCTCTCACGGGCCGAATAACGATGGTTGCGATCCTGAATCGTGCGTCGATGTGCTGATCGAGAACTGCAATTTCGATACCGGCGATGACTGCATCGCCATCAAGAGCGGGCGGAACCGCGACGGCCGGCGCGTGAACGTGCCGACGGAGAATGTGATCATCCGCGGATGCGAAATGAAGGACGGCCACGGCGGCGTGACCATCGGCAGCGAAGTCTCCGGCGGCGTACGCAACGTCTTCGCCGAAAACTGCCGCATGGACAGCCCGAACCTCGACCGTGTGCTGCGCCTCAAGACCAATGCCGTGCGCGGCGGCTTCATCGAAAACGTCTACATGAGGAAGGTGACCGTGGGGCAGGTGGCGGACGCCGTGCTCCACGCCGATTTCTACTACGAGGAAGGAGCCAAGGGCGACTTCCTGCCGCGCGTGAAGAATATCGTCATGGAAGACGTCACCTGCGGCAAAAGCCCTCGCGCCATCTACATCCGCGCCTTTGAAAAGGCCCCCGTGGAGAATGTCCGGCTGGTACGCTGCAACTTCAATCAGGTCAAGAGCGAAGATGTGCTGGAAAACGTCAAAGGGCTGGAACAGGTGGATGTGCTCGTGAATGGCGTGAAACGCTGAACCGCGGGTTGCCTGCCTGGCGCTTGTCCGCCGCCGCTCTGCGAGCGGGGCTTGGGGGCCGTTCGCTCCGCCGTAGTACTGCCGGTACATCAAATATGCACGAAGACGTGTGGTTTTCCCGTTCGTAACCTTGTACTTCGGCCCAGATGGCTTATTCTGATTCGACCTGGGACATCAGACCGACCCCGGCGCGGGGGCACGGAGGCGCCAATTCCGGGCATCTCCTCCGGGCATCTCCTTCGGGCACTCGGCCGGGGCTTTCCCAAGCAGAAAAGGAGCCGAGGATGAAAATTATGAGCAGTCAGAGAGGACTTGTGTGCGCCCTGGCGCTGCCGCTGTTGTTAGGGGTGTCGGCGCCGGCAATGGCGCAGGACGCCAACATCCGGACGATCTCCCGCTACCGCGTGAAGCCGGACCGCGACGGCGACTTCCGGGCCGCGGTGAAAGAGTATGTCGCGATTCTGAAGAAAGCGAATCCGGATCGGAGCTTCACGATGTGGGCGGCGCTGACAGGGCCGCGCGAGTACATCCTGGCCGCCTACTTCGGAAAGTACGCCGAATTTGACGTGATGGAGGACCCCAAGCTCAAGGAGGTCCAGGCTGAACTCACCGGGATCGCCGCCCGTCTCAACGCCTGCGTCGAATCCTCCGAGCGGTATATCGATGAGATCCTGCCCGACCTCAGCCTGCCGCGCTCGGCCGAGATCCCCAAGATGGTTCGCGTGATGCGCTCGCAGGTGAAACCTGACAAGGTGGATGCCTACACCAGCCTTCTGAAGAGCGAACTGTTTCCGGCGGTGCAGAAATCCGGCATGAAAGTGTATCTCACTGCGCGCGTGAGACTTGGCCGGCCATCCCAGGAGTTCTCCTCCATCGTCGGACTGGACGGATGGGCGAGCCTGGATGGCCAGCCGCCCGTGGTTCTGGCCATGGGCGCCGACAACTACCGCCAGTTCGTGGCCCGGATCACGCCCCTGGTGGAGTTCTCGGAAGTGAACGTCTACCGCTATCTGCCGGACCTCAGCTACCTGGTGGCAAAGTAGGATCGGCGGCGATTCTCGCATGGTGACCCTCAGGGGCTAAATGTTTCGGCTGAAGTTGCCGATCAGCACCTTAGTCCCCGAGGCGAACCTGCATGGCAACTTCGACAAATCCTGATTTGCGGCTGGAGGATGGCGCGGCCTCAGGCGGGTTGGCCGCGGTGGGGGCTCCCAAGGGGCTCGCCCGTTGGCTGTGGCCCTCGTTGTTTGATGTCATCCTGGTCTCACTGCCGCTTTGGTTCTTCGGGCTGGCCGACGGCGGCACCGGCCTGCTGTTGAGTGATGGGGATACCGGATGGCACATTCGGACCGGGCAGTGGATCCTGCAGAATCAATCGTTTGTGCACCAGGACCTGTTCTCGTTCAGCCGGCCCGGCGGGGAGTGGTTTGCCTGGGAGTGGCTGAGCGACGTGATCCTGGCGCTGGCGCACCAGGCGGCAGGCCTGCGTGGCGTGGCCCTCGGCGGCATCGTTCTTTCGGCGCTGTTCTGTGGCATTCTCTTCCGGCACATGGTGTGGCGCGGAGCGAACATCTTCATCGCCCTGCCGCTGGCTCTGATGGGCTTCGGTTCGGCCACCGTGCACCTGCTGGCGCGCCCGCATCTGGTCACCATGGTGGCGGTGGCAGGTACGGCCTGGATGATCCAGGCTGATCTGCGGCGGCCCGGCCGCTGGATCTGGTTGCTGGTGCCGGTCACGGCGTTGTGGACGAATCTGCACGGCGGATGGCTTGCTCTGATCGCGATGCTTGGATTGACCGCCGCCGGCACGGCTTTGGAAGTGCTCTTCGGCGTGGCTGAGTGGCGCACCGTCAAACGCTATCTGGCGCTCGCGGCAGCCTGTTTCAGCGCGTCGCTGGTCAATCCCTACGGCTGGAAGCTGCACGCGCACACGGCCAACTATCTCACCGCCGGCTGGATCAAGGAAGTCGTGAGCGAGTTCCAGTCGCCGTCGTTTCGCAGCGAGAACATGGCTCAGTTCGAGATCCTGCTGCTGCTTGGCTGCGCCGCGGCCGGCCTGGCCATGATTCGCAAGGAGTTTGCGGGCCCCCTGGTGCTCCTGTTTTGGGCGCACTCTTCGCTCGAATCCGCGCGGCATATTCCCATCTATGTGGCTGTCGGCGCGCCCTTGCTCGCCGATCAGGTGCAGTGGATCTGGAAGCGCTGGACCGAGGGCGCCAAGAAGACCTCAGTCGCCGCTATTCTGGACGGCCTGGGCCGCGAAGCCGCCCCAAGCCTGCAACGGACCTCCCTGTGGCCCCTCGCCGTGCTGGTCCTGGTGGCGATGCAGGTGATCCCGATGCCTTGGCGCTCTGACTTTCCGTCCACGCGGTTTCCCGTGGAGATGGTGAACCGCCACAACGCCCTGCTGGCCGGATCGCGCGTGCTCACCGAGGATCAGTGGGGAGACTACCTCATCTACCGGTTCTACCCGAAGACGCGCGTCTTCTTCGACGGCCGCACCGACTTCTACGGCGAAACCCTGACCAAGGAGTATCAGCGGCTGATTACGGCGGACCACGACTACCGCCAACTCCTCGACAAGTACCGCTTTGATGTAATCCTGGCCCGGCCGGGCTGGGCGCTGGCCGCTGTCCTGAAGGAGTCGCGAGGCTGGCGTGTGGTCGACGACGACGGCAAAGCCATTCTGCTGGCGCGCGTTTCCACGCCGGCGGCCGGCAGGAAATCCGACTAAGGGGCTAATGGAAAAGCGGAATGCGGCCGAAAGATCCAGTGGAGACCAAGATGACGGCGAAAGGCGCAAATGCGGCGGTCGAAGTGCCAGTCTCGTTGGCGCACGGGCATCCGCGTCCTGCCACGCAGGAAAGCGAGTGGCGCCTGCCGTCGGGCGAGGATCTGATCAGTTTTGCCCTGGCCGCGGGCGTGGCTGTGAGTCCTCTGCTGCCGGCGGCCGTCTCCTGGCCTTCCGGACAGGAATCGATCCCGGCCGGCGCCCCAACTGCGCGCAGGAGGCGAGGATGAGCGCCTTTCTGATCTCTGCCGCACTTCTGGTCGGCATCGCGGCCTGTGTCACCGACCTCCGCAACCGGACTGTCCCCAACTGGATCTCCGGGCTAGCTCTGGTGGCCGGAGTGGGTTATCACCTCGCCACCGCCGGATGGCGCGGAATGGTCTTTTCGGCCAGCGCCGCGGCCTGTGGTTTCGCTGTGTTTCTTCCGTTCTATCTGCTGGGGGGCATCGGTGCAGGAGACGTGAAATTGACGGCTGGTTTCGGAGCGCTGCTGGGACTGCCCGGCTTGTGGCAGGCCGTCCTCTGGACGTGCCTGATGGGAGGGCTGGCGGCCGCGATGCTGGTTTACTGGCGGCGGCTGAAGCGGCTCCCCGCGGAACAGACCGCTGAAGTGTTCAAGAGTGACGCCATTCCCTATGCTCCGGCCATTGCCGCAGGCGCCTGGATGGCGATGTGGGTGAGGTCATGAGTAACGGATTGGCCTCCCGCCCAGGGCGGGAGAGTTCGTCAGGAGGCGATGAATGGACCGCAGGTTTTTGACAGTTCTCGGGGTAAGCCTGGTGTTTGCGCTGGTCGTCAGCGCCGTGTTCTACCAGATGTCCTCGAAGGCCGGCTCGACGCCCAAACAGGCCGAGTCCACCGATCTCAAGGATCTGGTCATAGCCGTGCGGCCGCTGCCCGTGGGCCTGACCGTCAAGGCGGCGGATGTGAAGGTTGTGAAGGTCCCGGGCCAGGCGTTCCCCAAGGGCGCCTTCAGCAAGCCGGAAGACGTCCTGGACCGGCCGGTGATCTCGACGATTCTGGCTGAGGAGCCTATGACGGACGGCCGCCTGGCGCAGCGCGGCAGCGGCGTCGGTCTGGCTCCCGTCATTCCTGTCGGGATGCGCGCCGTTACGGTGCGCGTCAATGACGTAGTCGGCGTCGCCGGCTTCGTCCTGCCCGGGATGCGAGTCGACGTCCTTATCACGGGCAATCCTCCCGGCAACCCCACCATGGTCACCAAGACCGTGCTCCAGAATATCCTCGTTCTCTCCGCCGGACAGACGCTGCAGACCGACGGCGCCGGCAAGCCGGTGAACGCTCCCAATGTGACCGTGCTGGTCACTCCGCAGCAGGCGGAACTGCTTACTTTGGCCGGCAACGAGGGCCGCATTCAGTTGGTGCTGAGAAATGGCGGAGATCAGGGCATCGAGAAGACGGAAGGCTTGAGCCTGGCCGCCCTGTACGGTTCGCACTCCAAGCGGGACGTCAACCCCGGCTCAAACGCCGAGCCCCGTCCCGTTCGCCGCCGCGAGCCGGTGGCCGTGGCGCCCGTGGCGTTGGCGGCCCCCACACCGCCGCCCGCTCCCGTGCCCGATCAGATCATCACGATCCGCGGGATCGACAAGAAAGTGGAGACCGTCGCCTCCAAAAAGAACTCTGAGGACACCGGGAGGAACCCGTGAACTTAAGCAAATCATCACTGCTAGCTTGCGCGATTCTGATCCTGGCTCCCCTGGTGCAAGCCCAAACCGGAGCCACGGATGAGATCAAAGTCACGCTGGGAAAGAGTGTGGTGATCGACTATCCGGAAGATGTCAGCCGCATCTCGACATCAAATCCTGAAATCGTCGATTACGTGCCCGTCTCTACCCGCGAGATCCTGCTGCATGCCAAAGGCGTAGGCTCAGCGACACTTGTCGTGTGGGCCAAGTCCGGCCAGCGGAATTTCTACACGGTCAACGTCGAGCTGAACCTCGAGCCCGTCCGCAAGATGCTGAGAGAAACCTTTCCCAGCGAGCAGATCCAGTTGCTGGCGGCCAGGGACTCTCTGTCTCTGACGGGCGTGGTGTCCAGCCAGGTGGTGGCAGACCGGGTCATGACTCTGCTGCAACCCGTCAGCAAGAGCATCGTCTCCAATCTGAAGGTCAAGGCGCCGCCGGCCGACAAACAGATCCTGCTGCGTGTGAAGTTCGCCGAGTTGAACCGCAATTTCTCCAACCAGTTCGGTGTCAACCTGATCTCCACCGGCGCTTTGAACACGCCAGGCCTTGTTTCCACCCAGCAGTTCGGAGCCGCCAGGCCCTCCAACGTGAGTGGCACGATTCCCGGTGGCGCCGCCGGAACCACCTCCAATTTCAACCTCACTGATGCCCTCAACATTTTTGCGTTCCGTCCCGACCTGAACCTGGCCGCTGTCGTCAAGTTGATGCAGCAGGAGGGCTTCCTCCAGATCCTGGCGGAGCCCAACCTCGTCACCAGCAACGGCAAGGAAGCCAGCTTCCTGGTGGGCGGTGAGTTCCCCGTCCCAGTTCTGCAGGGCGGCGGTAACGCCGGCTCGGTGACGGTCCAGTTCCGCGAGTTCGGTATCCGGCTCACGTTCCTGCCGGCTCTCACCGAGAACAACACCCTCAAAATGTACGTTAAGCCCGAGGTCTCCACCATCGATCTCGCCAACGCCGTCTCCATCAGCGGCTTTACCATTCCCGCCTTGGCGACGCGCCGTGTCGAATCCAACATCGAACTCGGAGCAGGGCAGAGCTTCCTCATCGGCGGCCTGATCGATGACCGCACCAACGAGACCTTTGCCAAGATCCCTGGGCTCTCGAGCATCCCGCTGTTGGGCCAGCTCTTCAAGAGCCGCAACGAAACCCGGGCCAAGACGGAGCTGATCGTCATGGTGACTCCCGAAATCGTCGAACCGCTGGCCGCGGGCGATCCCAAGCTCAATCCGCACCTTCCAGGTGAGTTCCTCCGGCCGATGATGCTGCCGGAGGGCGTGCCGGGCTCATCCAACGTGGGTGCTGGTACTCCGCGCACCAAAGGACAGGCCGCGACCTCCAAGAAGGATGCTTTCCAGCGCATACCGGCAGTCAAGTAAGGCAGAGAGAGCCGTAGTTTGGCACTCCCCAGCGAGGTGCTTCTCCCAGGATGAATTCGAAGAGCCCAAAACGTGAACCCGCTCTGATTGCTCTGCTCGTGGCGGAAGACCGGGAGTTGGCTCAACAGGTAACCCAGGCCATGGCCGCCACCCGGGAGTTCGAGATCCTCTCCGATCTCCGGACTTATCCTTCCGAACAGACTCTCGAGATCCGCCTCCGGCAGATCCAGCCAGATGTTGTTCTGGTTGACTTCGTGAGCAATCTGCAGGCGGCCGAGAGCCTCACCAGGCTGGTGACCACGCTATACCCCAAGGCGCGCGTCATCGGCCTGCACCGCGAGAGCGATCCGGAGGCGCTCATCCGCATCCTGAGATCGGGCGCCAGTGAGTTTCTATGCGCGCCGTTCGAGCCGATGGCCCAGAGCGAGGCCGCTTTGAGGATCAGGCGCCTGCGCGAACCCGATTCCAAGGATCCGCAGGATCTGGGACGGCTGGTCGTGTGGGCCAGCACAAAACCCGGATCCGGCTCCACCACGCTCGCCACCCAGTGTGCCTTCGCCTTGAAGCGGCTTACCGGACAGCGCGTCCTGCTCATCGATCTCGACCTGTTCAGCGGTTCCATCGCCTTCTCGTTGAAGCTCAGCCCGACCAGTAATGTGCTGGACGCGCTGGCCCAGTCCGACCAGATGGATGCCACCACCTGGTCGTCGTTGGTTGCGAGCGCGTATGGCATCGACGTCCTCCCAGCCCCGGATCATGCCGGTGGCGACGACGTCGAGTTCAGCCGGGTCCGCGAGGTCGTGGAGTATGCCCGCACCCGGTACGACTGGATCGTGATCGATCTGCCGACCGTCTTCCATCGCCTGAGCCTGTTTGCCCTCTCCGAATCAGACCAGGCTTACCTGGTCTCGACGGCGGAACTGCCCAGCCTCCACCTGGCTCGCCGGGCCGTGGCCATGCTGCGGCAGCTCGGCTACGACAAGGACCGGTTCCAGATGATCGTCAACCGGCTCAACAAGCGGACGGAAATTACCATGGCCGACATGCAGCGCATCTTCGCCTGCCCGGTCTATGCCACTTTGCCAAACGACTATCAGTCGCTGCACAAAGTGGTGACCAGCGCGGAAGCCCTTTCGCCGGAAGGCGAACTGGGACGCGCCATCGGCCAGATCGCGAGCAAGCTGGGGGGGGTCGTGCACACCGAGAAGAACGGAAACCCTAGGGTGCTGGAAACCAACGCGGTGCTCTCTGAGGGCTGATGGGGTCTCAAGTTTTTCACTGAGGACGCCGATGAATATGCAGCGGGCAACAGGCACCGCATGAATTTGAGGTCAGGACGAGAAGCGCAATGATTCCGACGATGGATCAGAAACCGGTGCAACAGCTCAGTTGGGAGCAAAGGCTGCTGAAAAATGCGGGGCGGCCCAAGTCTTCCCTGAAGCCTGAGTACCAGGAGCTGAAATTCACGCTCCACCGGAAACTGCTCGACAAGATCAACCTGGAAGCGCTGGCCACAATCGACAACCAGCGCGTGCGCGGCGAAGTCCGACAGGCCCTGATCTCGCTCATCGACAGCGAGCCGACGCTGCTCAGCGCGCTGGAAAAACAGCAGATCTGCGACGAGGTCCTCGACGAAGTCTTCGGTCTCGGCCCGCTGGAGCCGCTCCTGCAGGACCCCACCATCTCCGATATCCTCGTCAACGGCAGCAAACAGGTCTACGTCGAACGCAAGGGCCTGCTGGAGTTGACCAGCGTCACGTTCCGGGATGACGCCCACCTGCTGCGCATCATCGACAAGATCGTGAGCCAGGTGGGACGCCGCGTCGACGAGTCGAACCCCATGGTCGACGCCCGCCTGCTCGACGGCAGCCGCGTCAACGCCATCATCCCGCCGCTCGCCCTCGATGGGCCGCTGATGTCGATCCGCCGTTTCTCTCAGGACAAGCTGATGCCGGCCGATCTGGTGGAACGCAAGGCGATGACCCGCGGCATGATGGAGCTGCTCGAGGCGGCCGTCAAGGCCCACTTGAACATCATCATCATCGGCGGCACCGGCGCCGGTAAAACCACGCTGTTGAACGGCCTGTCCTTCTTCATTAACCCCAAAGAACGCATCATCACCATCGAGGACGCCGCCGAATTGCAATTGAAGCAGCCGCACGTGGCGCGTCTCGAAACCCGCCCCCCCAACCTGGAGGGGCATGGCGCCATCCGCCAGCGCGAACTCCTGATCAATAGCCTGCGTATGCGTCCTGACCGCATCGTGGTCGGCGAAGTCCGCGGCCCCGAGGCCCTCGACATGCTTCAGGCGATGAATACCGGCCACGACGGCTCGTTGACCACCATCCACGCCAACACCCCCCGTGACGGCGTCAGCCGCCTCGAAGTCATGGTCTCCCTGGCCAACGCCAGCATGCAGCTCATCTCCATCCGCCAGCAGATCGCCAGCGCCGTCCATGTCCTGGTCCAGGCCGCCCGATTGAGCGATGGCTCCCGCCGCGTCACCAACATCACCGAAGTGACGGGCATGGAAGGCGAGATGATCACCCTCCAGGACATCTTCGTCTTCGAAAAGCGGGGGCTTTCGCCGGAAGGCCGCGTCCTCGGACGCTTCGCCGCCACCGGCATCCGCCCCAAGTTCTACGAAAAACTCCTTGCCGCCGGCATCCGCCTGCGCCCGGACCTGTTCGACGAAGTGATGGAGGTCTGAGGCGATGAACTTTCTACTGGTAGCAATCGGAATCTGGGTCTGCATCCTCGGCGCCTGGTGGGTGCTGACGAATGTGTTCAAGACCGCGGACTCGGGTAAACTGCGTGACCGGCTGATGGGTACCAGCCGCCCCTCGCGCCCCAAGAAGGGCGCGAAGCGGCCCGCGGCCTTGCTCGCCGAAGAAGACAAGACCACCGGCCGGTTGGTTCTTCAACTGATGCACCGCTTTCAGTTGCAGGACAGGCTGGCCACTCTGCTCGAACAGGCCGGCCTGAAGTGGAAACCGGCGCGGCTCATCCATATGTGTCTCGCGCTGTTTCTGTGCGGCTTCGCCCTCGGCTGGCTCATGATGCCGGCGCGCTATCAGGCGCTCGCCATCCTGCCCGGGCTCTTCACCGGGAGCCTCCCGCTGCTCTTCGTCGTGCGGAAACGCGGCTCCCGCCTGCACAAGTTCGAGGAACAGTTCCCCGAAAGCCTCGAGTTCGTCGCCCGCTCCATGCGCGCCGGCCACGCCTTCTCGGTCTCTCTTGAAATGCTCAGCCGCGAGTTTCAGGAGCCTCTTGCCGGCGAATTCCGCCGCGCCTTTGAAGAGCATAACCTGGGCCTGCCGCTCGATACTGCCCTGCAGAAGCTGGCGCAAAGGGTGCCTTCTCTGGATGTCCACTTCTTTGTCTCCGCCGTCCTGCTTCAGAAGCGGACTGGCGGCAACCTGGCCGAGATTCTCGACAAACTCGCCTACGTCATCCGCGAACGGTTCAAGCTGCGCGGCAAGATCCGGGCCATCAGCGCCCACGGCCGTATGTCCGGCATCGCGCTCTCTTCCATCCCCGTCGCCGTGGCCGCCATCATGTTTGTCGTCAACCCGGACTATGTGACTTTCTTCGTCCGTGAGGAGGTCGGCAATTACATGGCTCTGGCCGGGATTGCCCTCCAGCTCATCGGCTACGGAATTATCAAAAAGATCGTGACGATCGAGGTATAGGCGCACAGGAACCCACAATGACACTTCTTTTCAGTGTTCTGATCTTCCTGGGCATCGCATTGGGCGGCGCAATGCTGGGGCTCAAGCTCTGGGTTCGCCCCAAAGAGGCGATGGAGCGCGTCACCGGCGTCAATCTGGAACAGGAAGAAACTCCAGCCCATCCGAGCCTGGTCTTCCGGGACATGTTGAACCGGCTGGGGACGATGGTCCCCGCCTCCCCGAAAGACATGACCGTGATGCAGAAGCGCCTGATGCGCGCCGGCATCCGCGGACCCAATGCACTGAAGGTCCTCTATGGCGCCAAGGTCGTGCTCGCCGTCCTCCTTCCCTTGGTCATGCTGATCGCCGTCTGGGGCTCGGCCACCGAGTTCTTCAACAAGATGACCGCCGTCCTGGCGGCCGCCGGGCTGGGCTTCTTCGGGCCGAACGAATATGTCTCCCTGGCGAGCAAGAAGCGCCAGAAGGAGATTCGGCGCGGGTTGCCAAACTCCCTGGACCTGATGGTGGTTTGCGTGGAGTCCGGACTCGGGCTCGACCAGGCGATCCTGCAGGTGGCCAAGGAACTGGAGCACGCGCACCCGGAGATCAGCGAGGAGTTCGCCATGGTGAACCTCGAGCTGAAGGCCGGGAAACGCCGCGCCGAAGCGCTGAGGAACCTCGCCGAGCGCAGCGCCGTGGACGACCTCAAGAAACTGGTCGCCGTCCTCATCCAGGCAGACCGTTTCGGTACCGGTGTCGCGCAGAGTCTCCGCGCCCACGCCGACTTTATGCGCGTGCAGGCCCGCCAGGTGGCCGAGGAGAAGGCCGCCAAACTGGGCGTCAAGCTCGTGTTTCCGATTTTCTTTTGTATTTTGCCGTCACTCTTCGTGGTGACGGTTGGTCCTGTGGCTGTCAAGATCGTCCGGGAACTTATCCCGATGATGACTGGCGTGTGAGTGGTTCCGTCATCGGAACGCCTCACGAAATTGAATATTCGCGGGAATAGGAAAGAGGAGAAATAGAAATGGAATCCACTACGATCGTTCGAATCGTCTGCTCGGTGCTGGCTGTCGTCCTGCTGGGCGCCATCATCCTGCGCCGGAAGAGCCGCAACGCTGAGGAATAGTCGCAACCGCGGCCACGCGCCGCAATCAGATTCGGGTTTGGCGGCGGCCCGGCCGGTGCCCGCGCCGGTCCGCCGTCCAGCCTAAGAGATTTTGTAAGAGTTCACTACTTGTGAAGTAAGGGAGACTACGATGCCAACGTCTCGTTTGTGGATCGCAGCAATTTGGCTGGCGCTGTCGGCCGGCGCTTGGGGACAGACCTTCGGACGTGTGGTCGCTTTGGGCGGCCATGCCGCGGACCTCGCCCTGGATGAGCCACGCCACGCCCTGTACGTCGCGAACTTCACTGCGAACCGGGTGGACGTGGTCTCGATCCCCGATGGGACGCTGGACCGTTCGATCAATGTGTCGTCGCAGCCCAGCGCCCTCGCGCTGTCTCCGGACGGACGGTACCTCGTGATCGGCCACTACGGGAACTTCCAGTCCCCCAATACGCCGTCCAATGCGCTGAGCGTCATCGAACTGGACGGCTCGTCGCGCCGTACGTTCTCGCTCGCCGATCCCCCCTTCGGCGTCGCTTTCGGCATCGACGGCCGGGCGCTGGTTGTCACCGCGAAACAATTCATCCTGTTCGACCCTGAATTCGGAACCATGGAAGTGCTGGATACCATCGCCGGCGTCAGCGCCAAAGCGTTGCCCCAGCCTCCGGCCCAGCTTCCGGCTCAGATCATCGGCGCCTCGGTGCAGGCCTCCGCCGATGGCCTCTGGATCTACGGCGTCACTGACAGTATTCTATTCAGCTACGGGGTCGCCGGCCGCTCCGTGAAGGCCGCCGCCTATGTCGCCGATCCCCCCCTCGGGCCCCGGGCCATGAGCGTTGCCAGGGACGGCTCCAACTACCTCGCCGGATGGGTCCAGTTTGACCGCTACGGCGCGTTGAACCAGTTCCCCAATCCGCTCGGCAAAGTCGAGGTCGGCTCGCACGCCATAGACTCGGACCGCGGCATCATCTACGCCGAAGTCCCCGAAGGATCCACCACCTCCGGCAGTTCATCCGGCAGCGGTTCCGGCTCCACCGGGAGCGGTTCCTCCGCGCTGCCGCCGCCTGTCCTGATGGTGGCGGACGCCGACAACCTTACGGTCCGCGAGCGCCTGAAGCTCTCTGAGCATCTGTCCGGGAAGAGCGTTCTCTCTGCCGATGGCACCGTCATGTACTCGCTCTCGGAGAGCGGCGTGACCATTCTCCCCGTCGGCTCCCTCAATTCCAGCCCCAGGGTGGTCTCCCTCCAGGAGAGCCTCATGTTCCGGAGTTCGTTCTGCAACCCCGGCCTGGTGACCCAGGAGCTGACTATTGTCGATCCCAGCGGCGCCGCCACTGAGTTCACTCTCTCCGTGGCGACCGCGGGCGTCCGCGTCTCCCCGACCCGCGGCGTCACTCCCATGACCGTCAAGGTCTCGATCGATCCCAGCTCCTTCCTCAATCAAAGAGGGACCAGCACCGCCGCCATCACTCTCAGTTCCGCCACCGCCGTCAACTACCCCAAGCCGGTGCAGGTGCTGATCAACCTCCAGGATCCCGACCAGCGCGGGACCATTGTGAACGTGCCCGGAAAACTGGTCGACGTTCTCTCTGACCCCTTCCGGAACCGCTTCTTCCTCCTGCGGCAGGACACCAACGAGGTCCTGGTCTTCGACGGCTCCAACTACCGCCAGATCGCCACTCTGCGTACCGGCAACACCCCCTACTCCATGGCCCTGACCTTCGACCGCAAGTACCTCATGGTCGGTCATGACAATTCGCAGTTCGCCAGTGTCTTCGACCTCGATACGCTCGAACAGTTGGCGCCCATCCGCTTCCCCTTCGGCCACTATCCGCGCTACCTGGCCGCGTCGGCCAAGGCGATCCTCGCCGCCAGCCGCGTGCTCGGCTCCACGCACAAGATCGACCGCGTAGACTTCCTCAGCCGCACCGCCGTGGTATTGCCCACCTTGGGGATCTACGAGAACACCATCAGTCTCAATACCGCGCTGGCCGCTTCCTCCAACGGCGGAACCATCCTCGCCGCGGAGGCCGACGGCAACATGCTGCTGTACAACGCGAACGTCGATAGCTTCACCATTGCGCGGAAGGAATCCACGGCCCTGGCCGGAGCCTTCGCCGCCTCCAGCTTCGACCAGTACGTCATCGGCAACACCCTCTATAACGCCTCATTGGTCGCCGTGAAACGCTTCGACGACTCCATCGGGCTCAGCTCCGGGTTCGCTTTCGTCGACGATGCCGGCTACCGCACCGGTGCAACCACCGCCTCCAGCCCCGGCACGATTCAAAAGGTCCCGCTGACCGGCAACACCACTACCGCCCCCACCCGCATCGTGGAAGCGCCCGTGCTCGGCACCACCGCCAACGTCTTCACCAGAACCATCGCCGCCCTGCCGAACCGCAGCGCCTTCGTCAACCTCACCACCTCCGGCTTCACCGTCATGAGCTGGAACTACGACGCGGCCACCGCCATCCCCCGCATCACCAAAGTGACCAACGCGGCCGACCGCAGCCGCGCCGTCGCTCCCGGCGGTTTGATCGTCGTCGAAGGGACCGACCTCAGCCCCGTCAATGTCGCTACCTCGGAGCTCCCGCTGCCCACGGCCCTCGGCGAAAGCTGTCTCACCGTCAACGGCATGGCCGTGCCCATGCTGATGTCGTCCTCCAGCCGGATCAATGCACAGCTTCCCTTCCAGGCGGAAGGAAACGTCACCATGATCCTGCGCACGCCCGGAGGCGTGAGCGACAACTACAACCTCACCATCCTGCCCACCGCGCCCAGCGTCTTCCGCACGCCCCTTGCCGCCGACTATGAAGTGCCCACCGTCGTGCGCGCTTCCAACGGTCAGGTGGTCACCCCGTCCAACCCCGTCCGCAGCAACGACGAACTCTTCATCTACCTCACCGGTATGGGCAAGACCGATCCCGAGATTCCCGCCGGCGTCCCGGCGCCCTCGGAAGCGCCTGCCGTCCTCACCCAGCCCGAGGTCTCCATCAACGGCTTCAAACTGCCCGTCTCCTCGGCCGCTCTCGTCTCCGGCCAGGTCGGCGTGTACGAGATCAAAGTCGCCGTCCCCTGGTCCGTGCCCAAGGGCATGAACCAAACCCTGCAGGTCAAGCAGGGCAGCTACTCGAGCAGCGTCTCTGTGCGCGTCATCGACTAGACATTCCCGGGCCGGACCCGGTGCAGCCGGCCCGGCCCTCCAGCCACCACCATGACGGAGGCCCTGCCTCCATGCCATCCTGAAAGTCAGGTAGAACATGAAAGCCATGCCCTGTTTCAAACAATTCACGTTGATCGTGGGAGTCGGCATCCTGATCTCCACCGCGCCGGCCGCCCTCGGGCAGAAGTGGGAAGTCGGAGCCGGTGCCGGCGCTTCCCTCTACAACGCCCAGACCATCACCTCCGGTTCCACCTCCGTGGAGGCGAAGTTTAAGCCCGGCTACGGCTTCAGCGCCTTCGTCGGCCAGGTCGGTGACCGCTTGGGTGGTGAAGTCCGCTATACCTGGCTCTCCAATGAGATGGAACTCTCCGGCGCTGGAAAGAACTTCACCATGGGCGGCCACACCCAGGCCATCCATTACGACGTCAATTTCTACTTCAACTCCCGCAAGTCGAAAACACGGCCCTACCTGTTCGCCGGCGGCGGCATGAAGCAATACTCCGGCAAGGGACCCGCAACGGCCGTCCAGCCTCTCGGCAACATCGTCGTGCTCACCGATACCAGTGAATGGAAACCTCTCATCTCCGGCGGCGGCGGCGTCCGTATCGCTGTCGGTGAAAAGGCCAGCCTCCGCGCCGAATTCCGCATGTACTTCACCCAGACCCCCACCAACGTCATCACGCCGGTCTCCGGCTCGCTCAGCGGCTGGTATTACAACTTCGTCCCCATGGTCAATCTCAGCTACGTCTGGTAGCCGAAGATCCACCCTGCCACACCTTCCACGGGCCGCGCCCTGCCGCGGCCCGTGTTTCTTCTGCGCGGACCCCGCGCCCCCTGAGCCCCCAGGAACTGGCTTGAATCCATCTCTTCTCCGCCATCATCCAAGGGTGCAGGATACCTGGAACCCCACATGACTCGCAGAGAAGCTATCGTTCTGAGCGCTGCGTCGCTCACCCTGAAAGCGCAGTCCCCCGCCACGCCTTTCACGCTCCCCAAGCTGCCCTACGCCCTGGACGCTCTCGAGCCGTTCATTGATGCCCGCACGATGGAGATCCATCACACCAAGCATCACCAGGCTTACGTCGATAACCTCAACAAGGCCCTGGCTACCCAACCCGACCTCGCCAGGCAGCCTCTCGACCAGCTCCTGAAGAACCTCCCACAGGTGCCCGATTCCATCCGCACCGCGGTCCGCAACCACGGCGGAGGCCACGCCAATCACTCGCTCTTCTGGGAGATCCTCGGCAAGCCCAAGGGCGGCCCCAAGGGCCAGCTCGCCAAGGCCATCGCGAAGTCCTTCGGCAGCCAGACCGCCATGGAAGAGAAACTCCGCGCCTCCGGTCTCTCCGTCTTCGGCAGCGGCTGGGTCTGGCTCTCTCCGCAAGGCCCCGACGGTCTCCAGATCGAGACTTCTCCCAATCAGGACAGCCCTTGGATGGCCGGCCGCACGCCGCTTCTGGGCCTCGACGTCTGGGAACACGCCTACTACCTCAAATATCAGAACCGCCGCGCGGACTACCTCGCCGCCGTCCTCCAGGTGATCAACTGGGACCTCGTCTCCGAGCGCTACGAGAAGCTCGCCCGCTAAGCGCCGGCCCAAGCCGCCGTTCGAATTCACAAACAATTCACACCCTGCGTACGCCCCGGCAATGACTTGCCGGGGCGCCTCACTTTATAGTGAGCCTATGATGCAACGCCAGGGGCGAAACCGGGTTCTGCTGTTCTGCCTGGTTGCTGGGCTCCCCGCTCTGCGCGTCGAGGCGGCGCCGCAGTTCGTAGGTCCCACGGCCTGCCGCACCTGCCACCCCGCCATCGTCGCCGACTTCTACCGCAACCCCCACCACAAAACCACGCTCGACGCCGCCGCTCCTCCCGAGCGCTCCGGTTGCGAGGGCTGCCACGGTCCCGCCAGCGACCACGTCGCCGCCAAAGGCGACAAATCCAAGATTCAGGCCTTCTCTCAAATGGCCCCCAGGCAGGTGCTCGACAATTGCCTCCGCTGCCACTCCGAAAGCCTCGGCCGCGCCAATATCCGCCGCTCCCAGCACACTCTCGCCGGCATCGCCTGCAACAAGTGCCACTCCATTCACAAAGCCAAAACTCAGAAGGCGCTACTCGCCAAAGAGCAGCGCGACGTCTGCTACGGCTGCCATGAGGACATCCGCGCCCAGTTCATGCTGCCCGTCAAACACCGCGTCAACGAGGGCTTCATGACCTGCTCGGACTGCCACAACCCCCATGGCGCTCCTGCCTACGTTCGCGGCATGGGCGCCCGCCCGCGCATGATGCAGACCGCCCTCAACGACGAAGAGCCCTGCCTCAAGTGCCACATCGACAAGCGCGGCCCCTTCGCCTTTGAGCACGCCGCCATCCGCGTCGACGGCTGCGGCGCCTGCCACCTCCCTCACGGCACCGCCAACGCCCGCCTCCTCAAGCGCCCCGTCGTCTTCACCCTCTGCCTCGAATGTCACAACGGCGCCGGCGAATTCGGGCGCCAGGCCGATGGCGTCGCCCTCACCCCCTCCACGCACAACCTGGCCGACCCCCGCTTCCGCAACTGCACCACCTGCCATCTCCGAATCCACGGCTCGAACGCCATCAGGAGCCTGACGCGATGAGAACCGCCTGCTTCGCTCTCCTCCTCTCCTCCGCGCTCCTGCCCGCCCAGGAGGTGGTCGCGCCCACTCCCGAACGCACCGGCGAACCTCGCGGCGCCAATTCCGGTGACTACAACATCGTCCAGGACTGGGAACTCGGCTACCGCTTCCGCTCCGTCGACGGCAACCTCGGCAAATACCGCAGCGACGTCAACTTCGGCAACGGCGTCCGCCTCCTCTCCAGCCGTCTCCTCCTCCGTTCCCGCGACGGTAAGGGCCATTGGTTCGACGAGTTCAGCCTCTTTACACAGGGCCTCGGCAACGATCCCTATGAGTCCGCCACCCTCCGCCTCTCCAGGAACCGGCTCTACCGCTACGACGCCGCCTGGCGCTCCAGCCAATACTACAACCCCGCTCTCGCCATCTCCGGCGGCCAGCACGCCCTCGATACCACTCGCCGTCTTCAGGACCACGACTTCACCCTCTTCCCCCAATCCAAAATCAAGTTCTTCGCCGGCTTCAGCCGCGCCTCTCAGGATGGTCCCGCTCTCGCCACCGTCAACCTCTTCGATGGCGCCCGCGGCGACGAGTTCCCCCTCTTCGCCAACGTCCATCGCTGGCAGAACGAGCTCCGCGTCGGCAACGAACTCGTCCTTCTCGGCATGAAGATCAACTGGATGCAGGCCTGGGAGTTCTACCGCGAAGACTCCCCGCTCGCCCTCGCCGCCCCTTCCGCTGGCGCTAACCCGTCTGACCGCACCACCCTCGCCTCCTACTCCGCCAAGGACCCCATCCAGGGCCTCACCCCCTCTTTCCGCCTCAACCTCTTCCGCGAACGCGGCGAGCACTGGGCCTTCAACGGCCGCTTCACCTATTCCGCCGGCCGCCGCGACTACGCCTTCGACGAGTCCGCCGTCGGCGTCGACCGCTTCGGTGGCGCCCGCAACCTCCAGACTCTCGTCTCCGGCAACGCCCGCCGCCCCGTCACCACCGGCGCCGCAACGCTCAGCCTCTTCCCCCACCCTCGCTTCACCCTCACCAATCACACCGCCTTCCACTCCACGCGGATGGAAGGCGACTCCCTCTATCAGCAGCTCATCAACGGCAGCCTCGATTCCGCCGTCATCCATTTCCAGTACCTCGGCATCCGCCTCATCACCAACTCCACCGACGGAGCCTTCCAGTGGACCCCCTGGCTCCTCCTCCGCGGCGGCTACCAGTTCTCCCAGCGCGAGGTCCAAAGCGTGCAGCAGACTGAGATCGACGGTTACCCCGCCGGCCAGCGCAGCAGCCAGGAAAATCGCCTCCACACCGGCGTCCTCGGCTTCCGCCTGCAGCCCGTCAAGACTCTCACCCTCGCCGCCGACGGCGAAGTCGGCCGCCAGGACCGCCCCTTCTATCCCACCTCCAGCAAGGACTACCAGGGCTTCTCCGCCCGCGCCCGCTGGAAGTCCGGACCCTGGCAGCTCTCTGCCATGACCCGCACCTCGGCCAATTTCAATACCGCCAGTCTCTTCACCCACAGCGCCCGCATCCGCCAGGTCACCACCGACGGCAGTTGGAATCCCCGCTCCTGGACCTCGCTCGACGCCGGCTACGCCATGCTCCACTCCGCCTCCGCCACCGGCATCGCTTACTTCATGCCCGCCTTCGTCCAGGGAGATCAGTCCGTCTTTGTCTCCAATCTCCACACCGCCCACCTCGGCTGGCGCGTCACCCTGCGCGAACGCGTGGACCTCTACGCCGGCTTCATCACCTCGCGCGACACCGGCGCCGGCGGCGGCGCCCGCCCCACCGTCCTCCCCGCCCTCGCCCCCGTTCAGGGCTTTCCCATGGATTACGACGCCCCACTGGCGCGAATCTCAGTCAAACTCCACACCCGGCTGAGGTGGAACGCCGGATACCAGTTCTACCGCTACCGCGAAGATCTCCTGCCCACCCAAAATTACCGCGCACACACGGGCTACACCAGCGTATTATGGACTTTCTAGGGGCTCCCGCCCGGGTGTTCGAATGGGTAATATTCCACTGCTTGCGACCTTCGTCCTCGCTGTCGCCACCGTTTGGCTGGCTGTCATGCGTCCCAGTATGCGCCTGGACAATAACTGGCCGCTGCTTCTCTATCTCTGCATCGTCGTCTATCTGAACAGCCTCGAACTCGTCCTGAACCCCTACGTCGTCTATGTGGCGGTTGTCTGCGCACTCCTGTTGCGGTTCGAGTTCCTGAACGCACGCGTCGTGCTGCTCGTTCGAACGCTGGAGCAGTTGGGGCTCATCCACATCGCCTGGCGCCTCGCCAAAGCGGTCTTGAAAGAAGTCAGCTAGGCTCCCGCTACTTTTCTACCGCCAGGCCCTTTTCGGTCCATGCGCGCCATCCGCCGTCCAGCGAAATGCAGTTCGTGTAGCCCATCTTCTGCAGATTGTCCGCTACCAGCGCGCTTCGAAAACCGCCGCCGCAGTACAGCACCAGAGCCGCATGGTGGTCCGGCACCTTCGCCTCGATGTCCCGCTCGATGATCCCCTTCGAAAGGTGCACCGCCCCGGCAGCATGTCCGGCCGCGAACTCGCTCTCTTCCCGCGTGTCGATCAGGATATGCGGCGTGCCCGCCGCCTGGAATGCGGCGTACTCCTCGATGTTCATCTGCCGGATTCGCGTCTTGGCGTCATTCACGATGGCCAGAAACCCAGGTGCGTGCATCATCCCTAGAGTCTACCCTATCGCCCCTCGAATCCGGCCTCCGCACGCCGCCAGCCGGCTCACCGCTTCGGCCTTCTCCACGCCCAGCTTCGCCATCACCGCCGCCGTCCGCACATCCATTCCGGACTTCTCCAGCGCCCGCGCCGCCGCCGCCCGGTCCACCCCCGCAATCGCCATGATGATCCTCTGCGCGCGGTCGATCAGCTTTTCGTTCTTCGGCTGCACGTTCACCATCAGGTTCGAGTACACATAGCCCAGCCGCACCATCACGCCCGTCGAAATCATGTTCAGCACCAGCTTCGTGGCCGTGCCCGCCTTCAATCTCGTCGAGCCCGTCACCACCTCAGGACCCGGTACCACCTCAATCGGATACCGTACCTTCGAGCTCAGCACCGAACCCCGCGCACAGGCGATGCCGGCCGTCGCCGCGCCCATCCGCTCCGCTTCCTCCACCGCGCCCAGCACATACGGCGTCCGGCCGCTCGCGGCGATCCCCACCAGCATGTCCGCGCCCGTGAAGCCGTGTTCCCGCAGGTCTGCCGCGCCGGCCGCCGGTTGGTCCTCCACGCCCTCTACGGCGTTGCGCAGCGCATAGTCGCCGCCCGCCACCAGCCCTACCACCAGCCCCGGCGGCACGTTGAACGTCGGCGGACACTCGGAGGCGTCCAGCACCCCCAGCCGTCCGCTCGTGCCCGCGCCCGCGTAGAACAACCGCCCTCCCCCCTGCAGGCACGCCGCCGCCGCGTCAACCACCGCTGCAATCCGGGGCAGTTCCGCCTCCACCGCTTCCGCTACTTTGCGGTCTTCTCGCTGGAATACGGTGAGCATCTCCAGCGTCGGCAAGGCATCCAGATCCTTCGATGCCGGGTTGATCTCCTCCGTCGTCAGCCGGCTCAGATCCAGTTCGTTCGGTTCCATCGGTTCGTGTCTCTCCTCGTTCGCTCCCTTCTATCATCGCCCTCTTTCCAAAGAAAAAAGGCCGCGCGGTTCGCCGCGCGGCCTTCTGAGAAGTTTGTAAGGAGAAAGATGGAGCGATAGCTACGCGCTAAAGCTGGAACCACATCCGCACGTCGACTTCACGTTCGGGTTGCTAAACTTGAATCCGGAGCCTTCCAAGCTCTCAACATAGTCCACCTCGGCGCCGTCCAGATACAGCAGGCTGGCCTGGTCGATGAACACCTTCAGTCCTTCGAAACTGTAGGTCTTGTCCAGCATCCCGGGCGCATTCTCGAATGCCATCGAGTAGCTGAAGCCCGAGCAGCCGCCGCCAACCACGGAAATCCGCAGCCCTTCGGGCTTGGGCTCCTGGGAGTCCAGAATCTCTTTTACCTTGCCGATCGCCGTATTGGTGAGCGTAACCATGAGCTTAGGAGCCTCCTACTGAAAAGTCCTGATTGAATTATACCACGCCGGTCCCAGCCGGCTCACCCCTTTGGATGCTCTCACATCCCGGAAAGTTGCCTGGATCTGGTATCGTGAATCAGACTGAGGACGATGGGAGGAGACATCCTCTTTCCCCTCAATAAGCTGTCGCCGCTGAAACCGTCCGCTGACGGGGCGCGTCGGTAGGGCGTATGAATGGCTACACCGGCGTACTCCCAGTTCCGGCCGGCGGTACAGACACGCTGGCGTTCCGGCAGGGCAGAAGCAGAGTGGATTACCGCAAGACTGAAGAAGCGGAACTGGTCCGAAGGGTCCAGGCCCGCGACGAACTGGCGTTCCGCGAAATCGTGGACCGCTACCAGTCCAAGGTCTTTTCCATCATCTTCGGCATCCTCCGCAACCGCAACGACGCCGAGGATATCGCCCAGCAGGTCTTCACCAAGATCTACTTCTCCATCGGTAACTTTGACTTCCGCAGCTCCCTGCTCACCTGGGTCTACAAGATCACCGTCAACGAGTGCTACGACTATCTGCGGAAAAAGAAAGTGCGCAAACTCGTCTACGAGAGCGATTTCACCGAAGAAGACTCCGTCGGCATGGAACGCAGTGAGCCGGACCGCGCCGCCCCCATCGACACCGCCCTCGCGCGCCGCGACCTCGTCATCAAACTCCTCTCCAAGGTCTCCGAAGAAGACCGCAATCTGATGATGCTCAAGGAAGTGGAAGGCCACTCCGTCGAAGAGCTCGCCCAGATGACGGGCATGAACGAAAACACGGTGAAGGTGAAGCTGTTCCGCGCACGCCAGAAACTCTTGAAGGCCGCCCAGCGCCTGATGAAGGGCGGCGCCACCCCCTTCTTTGACAAAGGGGAGAAATGAAAGGACTTGCCATCACTGGCAGGAACGGTATGATAGGCAAGGAAGGGCCCAATGCACGAGCCAATTAGGCAAGGATTGGAAGAGTTCCTCGCCGGCCGCCACGCGCCGGCGCCGGCTCCTGCGGATCAGGAGAATTTTCAGCGTCACCTCGCGTCCTGCCCCGAGTGCCGGGATCAGGTCGAAGCCATGCGTCTCCACCAGTCCATGCTGCGGGAACTCAGCGCGCCTGAATCCCTCGACCCTGCCCCCGGTTTCTATGCCCGGGTGCTGGAACGCATCGAAGCCCAGGCGGCTGCTTCATCGTTCTGGTCCATCTTCCTCGAGCCTTCCTTCGGCCGCCGCCTCCTCTACGCCTCCCTCGTGCTCCTCATGGTCCTCGGCACCGCGGTGTGGAATACCCCCAGTGGTCCCTCGATGGACGCCACGAACCCCGTGCATATTATGGCCAGTGCAGACCTGCCCGCCGCCACCGGCGAAGACCCCGGCCGCGACCGCGCCGTCGTCCTCACCAACCTCGTCAGCCATAGCGAAGACGGCGGCGTTCAGAGCCTCCCCGTCTCCTCCGACTAGTATGCTGGAGCCAACCCACCTTTGAGTGTAAGAAGCGCATTGACGGACAACCGCCCCTCCTGGCATAACCCCCGCATCCTGCTCCTTTTGCTGGCCATTTTTCTCAGCGGCGCCGCCGCCGGGGCGCTCATCGTGCGCCTGGCCGCTCCGCCCGCCGCCTCCGGAGGAGCCGCCTGGAACGCCGGCGGCCGCGCCATGACCCTCGACATGATGCGCTCCGAACTCAAGCTCTCCCCCGATCAGGCCGCCCAGATCGAAACCATTCTCGATGAGTTCGTTCTCTACTATCAGAACCTCCAGGGGCAGATGGACGACTTCCGCTCGGAAGGCAAGCAGCGCATTCTCCGCATCCTCACTCCCGAACAACGCGCCCAGTTCGAGAAGATGATGTCCAAAACCAGCGCCCGCCTCCGCTGACGCCCTCTTTCCCGCCGCCGCAATCCACCCGGCAACGGGCCCCGCAAAAACGATATCTTAGAAGAACCATGGCATTGAATGCGGATCAACTCGTAGCCGAGATTGCGCGCGAGGTCCTGGCCCGCCTGCAGGCCCAGACGGCGCCCGCTCCGGCGCCCGCCGGCACGGGCCACGGCGTCTTCGCTACGGTCGATCAGGCGGTAAAAGCCGCCGCGGAAGCCCAGGTCAAAGTGGCCGCCATGACTCTGGAAGAGCGCGGCCGGATCGTCTCCATCATCCGCCGCCTCTGCGAGGAAAACGCCTCCGAATGGGCCCGCCTCGAACTCGAGGAAACCAAGCTCGGACGCCTCGATCATAAGATCGAAAAACTCAAACTCGTCAAAAACGTTCTCGGCGTCGAAGCCATGCAGACCGAAGCCCGCAGCGACTCCACCGGCCTCTGCATCATCGAGCACGCCCCCTGGGGCGTCATCGGCATGGTCCTGCCCGCCACGCACTCCGTGCCTACCATGGCCTCCAACGCCATCAACGTCATCGCCTCCGGCAACACCGCCGTCTTCAGCCCTCACCCCGCCGGCGCCAAAATCGCCTGCCAGGCCCTCAAAGTCATCAACTCTGAGATCGAGCGCGCCACCGGCGTACCCAACGCCATCACCACCATCGCCGAGCCCAGCATCAAGTCCGCCGAAGAGGTCTTCAAGCACCCCGGCATCTCTCTGCTCTGCGTCACCGGCGGCCCCGCCGTCGTGCGCGTCGCCATGAAGCACGGCAAGCGTGTCATCGCCGCCGGACCCGGTAACCCGCCCGTCGTCGTCGACGAAACCGCCGACCTCGATAACGCCGCCGTCTCCATCGTCGCCGGCGGTTCCTTCGATAACAACCTCCTCTGCATCGGCGAAAAGGAAGTCTTCGTCGTCGCCAGCGTCTTCGACGCCTTCATGGCCGCCATGCGCCGCGCCGGCGCTGTCGAACTCAAGCCCGACGCCATCGAACGCCTCACCCAGGCCGCCTTCACCTTCGACTCCGATGGCAAGGGCTGCGGCCAGGCGCACCTCAAACGCGATCTCATCGGCAAGGACGCCGCCGTCCTCGCCGCCGCCGCCGGCGTCCAGGTCCCCGCCGGCACGCCGCTCCTGTTCGGCGAGACCCACGAGGACCACGCCTTCGTGCAGGAAGAGCAGATGATGCCCTTCATCCCCATCGTGCGCGTCCCCAACGTCGATGCCGGCATCGCCGCCTCCGTCAAGGCCGAACACGGCTACCGCCACACCGCCCTCATCCACTCCCGCAACGTGGCCAACGTCACCAAAATGGCCCGCGCCATGAACACCACCCTGTTCGTGCACAACGCCGCCTGCTCCGCTGCCCTCGGCGCCGGCAGCCCCGGCTATCTCTCCTTCTCCATCGCCACCCCCACCGGAGAAGGAGTCACCACCCCCATGACTTTCACCCGCCAGCGCCAGCTCGCCATCGGCGGCGGCTCTCTCAGGATCATCTAATGTACGACAGCGGCAACCCTAACAAGACCGAGGCAAGCAACATGAGCAGCATCGACCTCCGCCAGCACAAAATCATCACCCTGGCCGACGTAGAACAGGCCGCCCGCGCCGGAGCCAAGGAACTCCTTCTCCGCGCCGACGCCGTCCTCACCCAGGACGCCGCCGACGCCGCCGCCCGCTACGGCATGGCCCTCGGCGGCCGCACCGCTTCCTCCACCGCCGCCTCCGCCCCCTCCGGCGACGGCAAGTGGGATGCCCTCTTCCGCACCCCCGAAGCCGAAGCCGTCAAGGCCGAAATCTGCGCCATCGGCAAGAAACTCTGGATGCGCTCCTACGTCGACGGCAACGGTGGCAACATCAGCTACCGCCTCACCCCCGAAGCCGTCATCTGTACCCCCACTCTCTGCAGCAAGTACGATCTCACGCCCGCTGACCTCTGCCTCGTCGACCTCCAGGGCAATCAGCTCGCCGGCCTGCGCGCCCGCACCAGCGAGATCCTTATGCACCTCGAAATCTACAAGGCCGTGCCCGAGGCCAAGGCCGTCGTCCACTGCCATCCCCCGCACGCCACCGCTTACGCCATTACGGCCCGCGTCCCACCCACCTGCGTCATCCCCGAGTACGAGGTCTTCATCGGACGCACCGCTCTGTCCCCCTACGAAACTCCCGGCACCCAGAAGTTCGCCGAGACCGTCATCCCCTTCGTCAAGAGTCACAACTCCGTCCTCCTCGCCAATCACGGCATCGTCTGCTGGGCCGACACCGTCACCCACGCCGAATGGTACGCCGAGGTTCTCGATACCTACTGCTGGACTCTCATGAACGCCAACCAGCTCGGCGTTCCGCTCTCTCACATCCCCTCCGACAAGGCGACGGACCTCCTTGCCATCAAGAAGAAGCTCGGCCTGCCCGATTCCCGCCTCGACGATCCCTCCTGCGCGGTCTGCGAAGTCCAGGATCGCCCCGGTTCCATCAGCCTCCCCCCGTCGCAGTGCGCCGTGGATGTCAGCGAGAAGTTCTCCCCCGAGGCCGAAGCCATCATCGAGGCCGTCACCCGCGCCGTCCTGCAAAAGCTCGGCCGCTGACCCCGGCCGTCAGGCGGGGGCTGTGCTCCGGCGGCCCCCCCGCCCCAAACGCGCTACAATCCTCTCCCATAGGCTCCCCATGCGCCGCTACCTCCTCGCCCTTGCCCTCACCCTCCTCCCCTGCGCCGCCCAAACCCGCCGCATCCTGGTCCAGGGTTACCCCGCCGCCGAAGTGGCCCGCCTGCAGTCGAGCGCCCCGGCCGGCGTCACCATCGTCTCCGTCTCCCAATCGAATCTCAAGGCCGAATTGGCCAACGCCGACGCCCTCATCGGCGCCTTGAACGCCGATCTCCTCGCCTCCGCGCCCCGCCTCAAGTGGCTCCAGACCATCAGCGCCGGAGTCGACAACCTGCCTTTGGCGGAACTGCGCGCCAAGGGGGTCACTCTCACGAACTCCAAAATCATCATGGGGCCCGAGATCGCCGACCACGCCTTCGCCCTTCTGCTCTCCCTTACCCGCCAGATCAATCGCGCCCTCTCCGGGCAAGCCAGCCGCAGTTGGGCCCGCGGCGGCTATGAGCCCGTCGAACTCCACGGCAAGACCGCCCTCATCATCGGCGCCGGCGGCATCGGCATGCAGATCGCCCAGCGCGCCAAGGGCTTCGGCATGAAAGTCATCGCCGTCGATCCCAAGGAACTCTCCATGACTCCTCTCATCGACCAGGCCGTCACCCCGGACCGCCTCGACGAGGTCCTCCCCCGCGCCGACGTCATCTTCGTCTCCGCGCCGCTCACTCGCCAGAGCGAGCGCATGATCGCTGCCCGCCAGTTCGAACTCATGAAGAAGGGCGCCTACTTCATCGCCGTCTCCCGCGGCCGCCTCTACGACACGGGCGCCCTCGTCAAAGCCCTCGACAGCAACCACCTTGCCGGCGCCGGCCTCGACGTCACGGACCCTGAGCCCCTGCCCCCCGGCCACCCCCTCTGGCAATTCCAGAACGCCGTCATCACCCCCCATATCGCCGGCCAATCAGACCAGGTAGGAGCCCGCTCCATGGATCTGTTCCGCGAAAACATCCGCCGCTTCGCCGCCGGCCTCCCCCTCCTGAACGTCGTCGATCTCGAAAAACAGTACTAATCCCCCAACCACCCCTCTCAGCCTGGCTGCCCCGCTGAGGCGTCCTCTCCTGCCGCTACCTTCCGCAAATCAACCGTCCCCCCCACCCGCCTGCACCGCCCCCCTCCCCTAAGCGACAATAGAATCAATGGGCTTAAGTACTTCTGGGATGCCACATGTAGTCATTGTGGGCGGTGGGTTTGGTGGTTTGGCGGCGGCGCGGGCACTCAGGTCGCTCCCCGTCCGCATCACCCTGATCGACAAAACGAACCACCACCTCTTCCAGCCTCTCCTCTACCAGGTGGCCACCGCCATGCTGATGCCGGGCCAGATCGCCGCTCCCATCCGCCAGGTCCTGCGCCACCACCGCCGCACCACCGTCCTCCTCGGTGAGGTCACCGGCGTGGACACGCGGAACCATGCCGTGGAAATCCGCACCGGCGAGGGCAGGGAAGAACGCGTCTCCTATGATTTTCTGGTGTTGGCTACCGGAGTCCAGCACTCCTACTTCGGCAAGGACGAATACGCCCGCCACGCGCCCGGCATGAAGACCATGGCCGACGCCACCATGGTGCGCAACCGCATCCTTTCGGCCTTTGAAGAGGCCGAAGGCGAGACCGACGAAGCCCGCCGCCGCGCCGGGCTCACCTTCGTGCTGGTCGGCGGCGGACCCACCGGCGTCGAAATGGCCGGCGCCATCGCCGAACTCTCGCGCCTCTCCATGCGCGAGGACTTCCGTCGCATCAACCCCCAGGAAACCCGCATCGTCCTCGTCGAAGCCGGCCCACGCCTCCTGCCCCCCTTCCATCCCTCGCTCTCTGAGAGCACCGCCCGCCACCTCCGCGGCATGGGCGTCGAAGTGATGACCGGCAAACTCGTCTCCTCGATCGACGAAAACGGCTGCCGCGTGGGCGACGAATGGATCGCCAGCCGCAACGTCATCTGGACCGCCGGAGTCGCCGCCTCCCCCGCCGCCGAGTGGCTCGGCCTGTCCAAAGGCAAGGTGCGCGTCCGTTTCGATCTCAGCGCCCCCGGCCGCCCGGAAATCTTCGTCATCGGTGACGTCGCCTACTATGAGCAGGACGGCCGGCCCCTTCCCGGCGTCGCCCAGGTGGCCATGCAGATGGGCCGCCACGTCGCCCGCGTCATCCAGGCCCGTCTGCTGAATAACGCGCCGCCACCCCCCTTCCACTACACCGACAAGGGCAACATGGCCGTCGTCGGCCGCGATTTCGCGGTCTTCGAAAACCGCCGCTTCAAGTTCAGCGGACGCGCCGCCTGGCTCGTCTGGTCGATGATCCACATCCTCTTCCTCGCCCTCCCCAATATGCGCCTCACAGTTTTCTGGCAATGGGTCTGGTCTTACTTCACCGAGCAGCGCGGCTCCCGCATCATCGTGGACCCGCGGAATTACTCAAATCCCTGATCTGTTCGCCGATCTGGTCTTTGAGGCCAGATCGCCATGCGCATCTTCTTTCTCTTGCCGCTTCTCCTCGCCCCGCTCCGCGGAGAGGATCTCACCGTGACGACCACCTCCGAGTGGCGCCAGGCATCCGTCGGCCGGCCCTGGATGCTGCGCTTGGAAGCCAATGGCGCCACCGGGCAGTTAGCCTGGCGGATCGAGCAAGGCGCCCTGCCCCCCGGCATCCACCTCATTGACGCCTCCATGGTGATGCTCGGCGCCCAGCCCGGCGCCGCCCTCTACGGCGCTCCCGCCGAGCCTGGCGCCTACCCCGTCCAACTCGTAGCCGTGGACGCGGACGGCCGCGAAGCAGCCGCTTGGCTGAATCTCGAAGTCTCGCTGCTCAGCCTCAAGGAGGCCGTGGCCACGGCGGAAGCCGGCCAGCCCGCCAACTGGAAACTCGAAGTGCTGGATGGCGCGGCGCCCTTCTCAGTGAGTGCCGGAGACGAGGCCTTCCTCCCCTTGGGGCTCACACTCTTCGACGGCGTCCTCTCCGGAGAGGCCGCCATCGCTGGACGCTATGAAATCCCCGTCGCCGTCACAGACGCCGGTCAAAATCTGCTGAAGACCACCCTCGGCGTCGTCGTCTACGGCCCCGACTCTTCCTTGCCGCCTCTCTCCGTCCGGCTGCGCCGCGACGGCTGCCAGTGGGCCGTGGAGTGGACCCCCGTCCCCCACGCGATCAGTGACGAGATCGAACTCCGCACCTACGGCGGCGAAGGCGAGACCCCGCTCGAAATCGAGGTCACTCACCGTCAAACCGGCGAACGTGCCACCGGCCGCTATCCCGCCCCGGGCCCCTGCCCGTCATCCTCCCCGGCATCCTCCCACCTGTCAACGAAGCCGTGAGATCAGCATCCGCGCTTCATCGTCCACCTTGTCTTTCGGCAGAGCCTTCGGGCTCTGATACCGGATCGCACCCAGGTTCATGCTGCGTTCCAGCGGCGCCGTCACCACCTGCACCTTGTGCGCGTCGTAGTAGACGCTGCCCGTCCCGTCTTCGGTCTTCGACGCCTTCCAACCGCGCACGTTGTAGACCTTCAAGTGGATCTCCGGCCAGTGCGGCTGCATCGCCTGCGGATTGATGGCGACCGGAGTCGTCGAATACGGCGAGCCGCCTTCCACTAGCTCCAGGTTCTCCAACGGACCGCCCGTCACCGTCACCAGATGCTGCCGCGATTCGAACTCGCGATGCCACCGGATCTCCGTGTGCACTGCCGCCGTCACCGCGCCCAGCGTGATCGTGTAGTCGAGCTCCACCTTCTCCGCTTCCACATTCGTGTTCGTGATCTCGCCGCGCCCGGCGATCTCGCCTGTCGCGGTGTTGCGCAGGATCAGCGTGTTGTCGAGCGTCGGCTTGTCTTTCGTGTGGTTTACGGCGAAGGGGAAGTGAGACGAGTAGACCAGCTTGTTGTACTTGTCCCGGTAGTGCGCGTCGCTGCGCGTCGAGCGGGCGTTGTAAACCCGCACCTGACCCGAACCCTTCGTCCCGGCCACCAGCAGCCCCGGTTCCGGCAGTGCGATGGCAAAGTCTGATTTTTCAATGGGAAGCGGCTCTTCGGGAGCGGTCCAGAACGGGTCGTCGTCGGGGATGGCCCAGAACGCGAAGGCCTGCATGCCCCAGTAGGGGTGGCCGCCGTCGATGTAGCTCTCGCGGATGAAAGTCGACCCCTGCGAAGTATATGATTCGCGGAGCTTTCCGGCCTGTGGGTCGAGCGCGCCGAGGTCGGCGTGAAAGAGGAGATTGCGCTGCACGATGCGCCGCAGCAGCCCCGGCGAATGGGGCCACAACTTCTGCTGATACGCCAGCACCAGCGGGGTGAGCACGCCCCAGCGATAGATCAGCGAGCGGCCGTACAGAACGTGGCCGCCGTGTCCGGCAAAGAAGTAGGGAGTGGTCTCGAGGTAGCGCGTAAGCCGGTCTGTAAACCGTTGGCGCCATTCGGGATAGCGTGATCCGAGCAGGGCGTTCCAATAGAGGAAGTGAGACGCGAAGACCCAGGAGTTGTAGTAATCGTAGGCCTGGCCCTTGAAGCCGTCGTTGTACCAGCCGGAGTCGCCGGTGGCCATGGAATCGAGCACTTTAAGGTCGGCGAGCATGAACGGCTCGTCGCCCTGGAACTCGGGGTACGTTTCAGAGAGGCGGGTGCGGACGGCGATGTTGACGGCGGTGAACCAGGCCCAGTTGTTGCCGCGAACGGGCACTTTCGTGCACGAATCGAGCCATTTCGACACGTTTTGACGCTCTTTTTGCGTCAAAACGGGCAGGATCTGATCGCGGGCCGTCCACAGGCTCCAGGCGACGATGGAGGACTCGACCTGGCGCTGGTTCTGCTGTTCTGGGTTCGGGAGCCAGTAGTCGGGCGAGTCGGGATCGGTCCCGTTTTTGAATGCCTTCACCAGTGCGTCGTGCGCGCCGGAGTCGGGTTGGCGCTTGCCGGCGACCCAGGCTGCCAGCGCCGGCATCATGCGCGTGACGCCGGTGGCGCTCAGACCGGACTTGGCGAGGAAGTTCTTTGTAATTGTGGCGTTAGGATATTCGACAACTGCCATCGAGGGCGACGTCTTCTGCGCGTTCGCAAGGTAGCCGTGGAGGATGTCGAGAAAGAAGTTCTCCACTAGCTTGCCGGGCGGAGGCGGGGGCGGCGGCTCGTTCTTTTTTTTGCCGCGCTGGGCGGCGGCGGTGGCGGGGAGCAGGGCGAGAAACTCTCGGCGGATCATGCTGCTGGCATTATCTCCCAAAGGCCGGCGAGGATACGGTCAAAGTGATGGACTTTGAGAGTTTCGCCCCGCGCTTGTCCGCGATGGTGAGCGTATAGCGGGTGGTTTCGGTGGGATTCACCTGAAAGCAGCGGTTGAGGGAGGGGGTGAGTTGTTCGAACGGCGGATCGATGGTGACCGACGCGGCGTTCATGACGGCGTAGCAGATGGAGGCAGATTCGCCGCGCTGGATGGCGGCGGGCGAGACGTAGAAGTTGATGATGCCGAGGCCTTTGGCGGGGTCCACCCAATCGTAGGGGTTGACCGCCGCTTTCGGGGGAGCGCCGTATGTGCGCTCGCGCCAGGCGACGATGTAGGGCAGGCCGTCGAGGACGACCCAGACGAGGAAGGCGAGGAGGCAGAGACGTGCGGCGAGCAGCCAGGTCTGCCAGGGGCGCATGAGTCGATTGTAATCGGGTGAGTTCTTCCACGGCGATCGCGCCGGGGTGGCGCCGAGAGGGCGGATCGGGGGAAACGGGCTGGGACGCGTGGCCCCGAGACTTTGTCTCGGGGGAAACGGGCCGGGGGAAACGGGCCGGGGGACGTGCGCCGCGGTGGCGCCGAGACTTTGTCTCGGGGGAAACGGGCCGGGGGAAATGGGCTGGGTCGCGTGGTCCCGAGACTTTGTCTCGGGGGAAACGGGCCGGGGGAAACGGGCTGGGACGTGTGGCCCCGAGAGTTTGTCTCGGGGGAAATGGGCCGGGGGAAATGGGCTGGGACGTGTGGCCCCGAGACTTTGTCTCGGGGGAAACGGGCCGGGGGAAATGGGCTGGGACGTGTGGCCCCGAGACTTTGTCTCGGGGGAAACGGGCCGGGGGAAAAGGGCCGGGGGACGTGCGCCGCGGTGGCGCCGAGACTTTGTCTCGGGGGAGGGATTAGGCTAGAAGGTCCTGGGCTCGGATTAGGCGGTCCTGGACCTGGACTCCATTGGGGCATTGGATGGCGCAGTGGTGGCAGTCACCGCAGCGGGTTTGTCGGGCTGCTTCGGGAAGAGCCTGATAGTTGGCGCGGGCGAGGGCGAACTCGCCGTAGCCGTCGGCATATGTCAGGATGCGGAGGACGTCGCTGACGGGGAGACCTTGGGGGCACTGGCCGGAGCAGGCGCCGCACATGCGGCAGTAGAGGGGGGAGATTCTTTCGAGCCAGGCGGCGAGGACCTTTGCATCGTCGGCTTTGTAGGGCTCGCGCATGGCTCGGAGATTCTCTTCGAGCTGCTCGTTGTCGCGGATGGAGGGGATGGTGGCGTGGATGAAGTCCGGGCGGAGGCTCCACTTGAGGGCGGCGAGAGCGGCGCCGGGTTTGCGGAGGGCGGCTTTGGCGCGGTCGAAGTCGTAGCTGCGGTCGAGCTTCATGGAGCCGGCCATCACCTTCATGGCGACGCAGCCGAGGTTGGCGGCGTGGATCTGTTTGATGATGGGCTCCATCTGCGGGCCCATGGCGAAGTTCCAGGTGGTGAGAATGACGTCGATGGAGCCGGTTTTGATGGCGGCGGGGATCACTTCGGCGTGGCCGTTGTGGGTGCTGAGGCCGGCGAAGCGGATCTTACCCTGCTTTTTGGCGGACTGCTGGGCTTCGAGGAGTTCGGGGAGGATCTGGCCGGGGTGATCCTTGGCGTGCATGTACCAGATGTCGAGGTAGTCGGTCTGGAGTTCGGCCAGCGAGGTGTCGAGGTCCCGCAGCATGCCGGCTTTGGTATTGGAGATGGACTTGGAGGAGATGATGAGCTTTTTGCGGTTGGGCTTGAGGGCGTTGCCGACCATGCGCTCGTTGTTGCCGCCGGAGTAGACGCGGGCGGTGTCGAAGTGATTGATGCCGGCATCGACGGCGCGCTCGATGACGGAGGCGTCGGAGGTGACCATGCAGCCGAAGGCGACGGTAGAGACCTTGAGGCCGGTGCGGCCGAGGGTTCGATAGGCGACGGGTGGGGCCGCGGACGGGGCGGCGAGCAGGTGGGGCGCAATGGCGGCGGAAGCGAAGAACGAACGGCGGGAAACGGACATGTGGACCTCCGAAAGCAAAAGGCCCCGCGCGGTGGCGGGGCCGTCAGGAAAGAGAGTTAACCGAGTTTGGGCGGCAGTTCGGTGAGGGGGCCGCGCCACTGGAGTTCGATGTCGATGTCGGTGTGCTGGCGGTATTTGTACTGGAGCCTGGCGGGATCTTCGCCGCGGACGGCGATGTTTTCGCGCTCCCAGGTGCCGACGCCGACCTTGCCGCACCAGTCGAGGTAGCCGAGATTCGCGGGATCGATGCCCATGAGTTCGGCGCCGATGCGGTCGGCGGCGACCATGTCAGTGGAGGCGATGGCAACCTTCTGATTGACGGGGGTGCCGGAGTTGGGGCCGTTGCCCTCCATGCCTTCCCAGCCGTCGATGACGCCGATGCCCCAATTGGGGCAGAGCTTCTGGGCGGTGAGCATGATGTCGTAGTGGGTTTGGCGGATGCCGCCGTGGTAGTTGCGCTTGTCGTTCCAGCGCTTGGCTTCGCCGCGTTTGTAGTGGAGGGGTGCGCCGAGGGCCATGTTCTTGATGTTCATGGTGGCGATGACGGTGTTGTGGGTTTTGAGGATGGCGCTGGAGATGACGAAGGCGCTGGGGTCGAGGAGGCGCTTGGCGAGGCGGGTGGGGGTGGGGTGGAGGTCGCCGTTGAGAACGTGGAGGATTTCGAATTCGGCCTCTTCGTTGAGGTCGATGAGTTTCACGTTCTGTTTCTTATGGTCGTCGATGGCCTGCTGGTATTTGAAGTTGGCGTAGCCCTCGGTGGTGTAGCCGGCGGAGGATTCGGCGATGAAGACGGGGCCCTTCCAGCGGTTGGCGAGGTAGTCGAGGATGCCGTTGAGGGCATCGACGTGAGTGGAGGCGAGCTGGCGGCCGGTGTTGACGATGTTGGGCTTGATGATGACGCTCTTCTTGCCCTTCAGCTTGGCGGCGATCTCCCTGTCTATCAGCTTGAGAGCGGAGGAGATATTGCCGCGGCGGCTCTCGCCGGTGGTGACCGCGGCCGGCATCTGGGTGGCGGCGGGGAGGGTGCGCGAAGCCAGCAGGAGGCCGGCGGAAGCGCCAAAGAAACTGCGTCGGGTAACGGAAGATGTCATTCGATACGCCTCAGTCGATATAGTATTTAAAGAGCGGTAACTCTGTAAAGGAGGTCGGTGTTAAATGGCAGGCACGAGGCGAGGATTCCTGGCCGGATCGATGGCCCTGATGGGCGCGCGGAACATGAGCGCGGCCCCGGCAATGGAGATGCCCAAGCGGACGCTGGGCAAGACGGGGCTGAAGCCGACGGTACTGGGCTTCGGCTGCATGACAACATCGGACCCCTCGGTGATCGAGCAGGCGGCCGATGCAGGCATCAACTGGTTTGACACGGCCCGGGGTTACCAGAACGGGAACAACGAGCGAATGGTGGGCGCGGCGTTGAAGAGCCGCCGGGACAAGTTGCACATCACGTCGAAGACGCCGGGGCGGACGAAGGCGGACGTGATGGCGCACCTGGACACGACCCTGAAGGAACTGCAGACGGACCATATCGACGTGTGGTATCTGCATTCGCGGTCGAATCCGTCGGCGTGCCCGGATGAGTTGTTCGACGCGCAGGACGAGGCGGTGAAGGCGGGGAAGGCGCGCTTCAAGGGCGTGAGCTTCCATAGTGGCCACAAGGAGATGCTGGAGTTCCTGATCGAGAAGAAGCGGACGGACGTGATTCTGCTGAGCTACAACTTCACGATGGCGGAGACGCTGGATCCGCTGATCGAGAAGGCGAGCGCGGCGGGCATCGGGACGGTGGCGATGAAGGTGATGGCGGGCGGCTTCCGGCAGAACAAGCCGGGCTCGCCGATGCACGAGAAGCTGTCGAAGGAAGGCACGATGGCGGCGGCGCTGAAGTGGGCGGTGAAGAAGCCGTTCATTCACACGTCGATTCCGGGCATCATGGACAGCGACCAGCTGGACGAGAACTTCAAGGCCGTGTGCGCCGGTTACAAAGCCGAACTGGACGGCAAGTTGCTGGCCGCGCAACTGGAGCGGATCAAGCCGCTGTACTGCCGGATGTGCGGGGCGTGCACGGGGCAGTGCCCGAAGGGGCTGCCGGTGAGCGACATCATCCGCTACGTCAGCTATGCGGAAGGCTACGGCGAATTCGCCCTGGGGCGCGACCACTTCAAGCTGCTGCCGGAAGCGCTGCAGGAAGTGCGGTGCGGCGATTGCTCGCAGTGCGCGGTGCGGTGTCCGAACGGCGTGCGGATTGCGGACCGGGTGGGCCGGGCGCAGGAGTTGTTCGCGTGAAGCCCTGGCTGTTTCTGATGACGGCGTCTGCGCTGCTGGCGCAGACGCCGGACTGCTCGATTCTGAAGGGTTCGAAGCAGGACGGCAAGCTGCGCGACTTCGATGCGGAGACGTTGTACGAGTACATGGACGGGAATTCGGAGGGGTACTTCCTTTACGGGTTCTCGAAAATGCACGGCATCACGTGCAAGGCCGGCGATGTCACCTACATCGTGGACCTGAGCGAGTTCAAGTCCCCGGAACTGGCGTATGGGATGTTCACGGGGAATCTGGATCCGAGGGTGCCGGTGGAGAAGATCGGGGCGGGCGGCCAGGTGGTGGACCGCAAGGTGATTTTCGTGAAGGGCCAGTGGTTTGCGGAGATTGCGGCGGAGCCGGAGGGTAAGCACGGGACGGAATTGCGGGCGGCGGCGCAGGCGTGGGCCGCGAAGCTGACGGGCTCGACGGAGCCGCCGGCGCAGTTGAGCTGGTTTCCGAAGGAAGATCTGCAGCCGGGCTCGCCGCGGCTGGTGCCGCAAAGCGTGCTGGGCATGCGGATGCTGAAGCGCGGCTACCTGGCGCAGTACACGCAGGGCAAGGCGGTGGTGGTGCAGGAAGAGAACCCGGCGGCGGCGCAGGCGCTCTTTGGAAAACTGAAAGAGCGGTTTTCGCCGAATGCGGCGGCCACGATTGGGGACGAAGCGTTCACGGCGGAGGACCGCTATCTGGGGCGGGTCTGCTTTTTCCGGAAAGGCGCGCGGATCGGCGGCTGGACCAACGTTCCGGCGGGGCAGGATCCGGCGGATGTGGCGGGGAAGCTGGCGGCGGAGATTCAGTAGCTGCGAACCAGTCGAGCGAGAAGAACGCCAGTCGAGGGAACAACCGCGAGGGCCGGCTGAATTGAGGCTGCATGGTTGTGGTTGTGCGCGCAGATGGCCGTTTCGCGTTTGGCGTTTCGCGTTCATCGGGCTCGTGCCGTCGGCGTATGCACACCCGCGACTTGGGCCGGAGATCTCATTTTGCGTCCAGCCTGGCGAGTAAGATTCGCGGGTGCTAGTCCTGGCCCCACATCAAGAGTGGCTCCTCCAGGTGGACTTGCGTGCCGTCATAGACGCGGATGCCCTGAATCGGAGTAACGAGATTTTCCAACAACTCCTCTACACGAGGTTTCCAATCGAATCCGGCCGGGTAGAAGTCGCATAGTTCGCTGCCGTCGAGCTGTACTATCGCTATGCGGAGAGTGGCCGGATCGCTCTCCGAGGCATATTGAACGATCAAGGAGCCGCCGACTCCCAAACTGGAGCCTCCCCCGAAGCTCTTCCGGAGGGGATCGCCGTCTTGAGGCCAAGAAACGCCGGTGATGGTAAGCCAAGCCGGTACGCTCTGGCCGAGCATGCCTAGGAAACGCCGGATCGCTTTCTCCGCCTCTTCGGCGGCGAGCTGAGCATCGGCCTTGGGGGGAAAGCGTCCGCCGCCCGCACCAAGGTGTGCAAAGGGGTGCCGCTCCTCCTGGATGAGATGCAAGTCGTCCCAGGGCGCGCGCTTATGATCGATGGGGCTCAGCGCTGGTGTGCGTTGTCCGAGCCTTCGGTTTAAGTTGCTCCAAAAGTTCGGCGACAACTTCTCGGCGGGCTTCGATGCGTCCAAGCCGAGGGCCAGATGACACGCCAATTCGAAGCAGGCCCAAGCGGTCTGAATGGTCCATCGCGCGGAAAGGCCCTCCATCCAACGGTCGCGGCTTTCGAGTGCCATGTGCCGCGACAAGAGCAGATCTCCCCATGCATGAAATAGCGGCACAAGCCGGGCTTCGCCGGGATTACTCAATCGAAGATAAGGCAACCGCATGCCATCAATTGTATTTGCCAGGCGAGGGGCGACGGATGCGGGGAGTATCGACGGAGTGCTGACGCTGGACGTGCCGTGGACACCGCTGGCGCGGGTGGAGGTGCTGAGTGGGGCATTCCGCGCGTCGTTGATTCCGCTGGGGCGCAGCCGGGCAGTCCGGCGGGGCGGGATGCGGCGGTAGTGGCGGGGAAGCTGGCGGCCGCGATTCAGTCGTTTCGAAACAAACAAAAATCACCATCGATTTTACGGTAGACAGGCGGAGACAATCCTGGAATAATCGACGTGTCTCAAAAAGAGGCCAGTGTCCGCAATTAAAGGATTGTTCATGTTTACCCTATTTGCATTCACCATTTTGAGTGTAATTGCGACTTCAGTGGCGCCGGATCGTGGCGTGAGAGTCCCTAAACGGGTGGAAGAGCCGGGTAAGCGAGAAAACGGACGAGAGGCGGCGAGGCGGGCCGAGTCGCGCTCGGCGGCGGCGGCGGCGCTGGGGCGGTCGGGCGGTGGTACGCGGAGCGCGATTACCCAGTTGGGCGGTTACCTGGGCGGATCGTCGAAAGACGTGGTGACGTCGATGGCCCGGGATGCGGCGGGGAACCTGATACTGGCGGGTTACACGAGTTCGCCGGAGATGACGGCGGCCGGCGGGGCGGTTTCGCAGGTGGGGGGAAACGCCTTTGTGCAGAAGCTGAATCCGAGCGGCTCGACGCTGTTGTGGCGGGCGCTGCTGGGCGGCTCAAAAGAGGATCGAATCGATGGAGTGGCGGTGGACAGCGCGGGGGCGGTATATGTAGCGGGCTACACGACCTCGCCAGATCTGCCGACGACGGCGGAGGCGTTCCAGAAGCTGCCTCGGGGTGGCATGGATGGATTCGCGGGTAAGCTGAGCGCGGACGGCAAGACGCTGGAGTATCTGACTTACGTGGGGACGGCGGAATCGGACTGGCTGAACGCGATCTCGGTGGACGGGCAGGGGCAGGCGGTAGTGACGGGTTGGACCGGATCGAAGAGTTTCCCGGTTCCATCCAATTTGAGCAAGAGCGCGTTTACGTCGGGGCCGGGGATGGTGCTGCTGCGGCTGGACGCGGCGGGCAAGGTCTTGAAACAGGGCACGGTGGTCTCGGGCAATAACGATGTGGAAGGCATGAAGGTGGTGGCACTGGCGGACGGTTCAGTGGTGGTGGCGGCGGACGCATTGGCGACGGACCTGCCGGTGACCAACGGCTGGCAGAAGACGCACGGCAGCGCGGGGCTGTGGAAGAGCGCGAACCTGGGGCTGGACTGGAAGCCGAACGCGAACGGGATGAGGGGGTTGGAAGCGCGGGACATCGTGATCGATCCCAAGCAGCCATTGGTGCTGTACGCGGCGACGGGCCGCGGGGTATTTAAGACGGTGGATGGCGGGGCGACCTGGAAGGAAGCGAACGCGGGGCTGGCGTCGACGGACGTGACGAAACTGGCGATCGATCCCACGAATCCGTCGCAGTTGTATGTGGCGTCCTACGCGGGGCCGGTGTTCCGGAGCGCGGATGGGGCGGCGAGCTGGCAGCCCACGGGCGGGGGACCGGGGCGCAACCCGTACTGGCTGGGAGTGGATCCGAGGGATTCCAAGACTGTGTACGTGCTGACGCTGGGCAGCGGCATCTACAAGAGCGTGGACAGCGGGGTGACCTGGAAGGAGGCGAACGCGGGGCTGTCCGATGCGCTGATGGTCGGCATGGCGATCCATCCGACGACGCCCAATCTTCTGTTCGCGGTGGGAATTGGCGGGTTCTTTCGGAGCGAGGATGGGGGGATGAACTGGATCAAGATGCCTGGGCTGCCGGCGGACGATATCTTCCTCAGCCTGAGCATCGATCCGAAGGACTCCAAGGTGATGTGGGCGGCCTCCTACTACGACATGGCGTACAAGACCACGGATGGAGGAGCGACCTGGAGGATTGTGAAGAGCGGCATCAATGGGATGGCCACGGTCTATGACGTGAAGGCGCATCCCCAGCAGGCGGACCTGGTGTTCGCGGCGACCGACTACGGGTTGTATCGTTCGACGAACGGCGGGGCGAGCTGGACGCAGCCGGGCCAGGACTTGTACGGACTGGGGACGCGCGTGGTGTGTCCCGATCCCATGACGACGGGGGTGGTGTACGCCGGCAGCGGGCTACTGCGGGACGGCTACGTGATGGTGTTAGACAAGGACTTCATGACGGTAAAGCTGGCGACATATCTGGGCGGCGGACGCGACGAAGGAGTGAAGGCCCTGGCGGTGGATGCCGCTGGGGATATTTATGTGGCGGGTTCGACCGAATCAGAAGATTTTCCGGTGACGCCGGAGGCGATGCAGCAGCAGGTGGCGGGCAGCTACGACGCGTACCTGGTACACCTGGACCGGCAAGGCAAAACGGCGAAGTACTCGACGCTGGCAGGGGGGCGGCAGTATGACGCGCCGTTCGGCCTATCGATCGGCGCGGACGGCGGCGTGTGGCTGGCGGGGGATACCGACAGCACGGATTTCCCGATGACGGGAGGCGCGCCGGCGGTGGTGGCTGGCGGCATGGGAGACCTGTTTGCAGCGCGGGTGGGCACGGCGGGGCCGCGGTACTTCCTGAGCACGGTGGTGGGCGGGACGGGTTACGAATCGTCGTACAGCGCGCTGGCCGCCACGGACGGAGTGTGGGTGGCCGGATCGACATCGTCGAGGGATCTGGCCGGCGGAATGGCGGGCCTGTCGTCGAGTTACGGCGGAGGCACTTCGGACGGCTTCCTGCTGAAGGTGGGCGGGTTGTCGGCGTCGCTGCGACTGGAGAGCGGCAGCGTGAACCTGGAAGTGTTGTTGGACGGCAGCGAGCCGGTGGCGGTGAAGAAGGTGAAGGCCACGAGTCCGGCGGGGCAACTGCCGCTGCAGGTGAAGGTGACGGAAGGGGCGGCGTGGTTGAAGGTGGAGGCGGTGGGCGAGGATCTGGTGGTGACCGGCAATGCGGCCGGGCTGCCGGTTGGGGAGTACAAGGGCGGGTTTGAAGTGTCGTCGCCGGCGGCTGGAGTGGCGGCGATGCAGGTGACGGTGACGCTGGTGGTGAAGGCGAGCACGCCGCCGGTATTGGCCGCGGACGGGGTGCTGCACGGCGCGCAACTGATCACGGGTCCGATTGCGCCGGGTTTGGTGATCCGGTTGCGCGGCGAGGGGCTGGCGTTCGGCGAGAGGAGGACGGCTGAGGCGGGGGCGAACCTGCCGCTGACGCTGGGTGGGACGAAGGTACTGATCAACGGCCTGCCGGCGGCGATCGAGTGGGTGTCGGAGAAAGAGATCTCGGCGATTGCGCCGTTCGGGCTGCAAGGCGCGTCGGCCGCCGAGGTGGTGGTGGAGCGCGGCGGGCTGGCGAGCGCGCCTGTGAGTGTGGCTGTGGCGCCGACCGCGCCGGGGCTGTTCACGGCCGATGGCAGCGGCGGCGGCCAGGCGCTGGCGAAGAACGAAGACGGGACGGTGAACTCGGCGGAGAATCCGGCCGAGCGGGGCCGTCCGGTGGTGCTGACGGCGACGGGGGGCGGGGCGACGGATCCGGCGAGCCTCGATGGAGTGCTGGCGCTGGACGTGCTGCCGGCGCCGCTGGCGCAGGTGGAGGTGCTGATTGGCGGTATTCCGTGCGACGTCTATTACGCCGGGGCGCAGCCGGGCAGTCCGGCGGGCTACCTGGAGTTGAACTTGAAAGTGCCGGAGGACGCGCCGGCGGGGCCGGACGTGGCGGTAGTGGTGAAGATCGGCGGCGTGGAGAGCACGCGAGGGGTGACCATCGCCTTGAAATGAGGCGGTTATACTGATTCTGTGACCTTTCCCAGACTTGTACTTCCCTTGGCGCTCGTCCTGCTGGCGGGCTGCTCGAAGAATATTCAGAATAACGACGCCGTGAAGGCAGGGGTGGTGAAACACCTGACCGAAAAGGCCGGGCTGAATATGTCCGCCATGGACATTGAAATCACGTCCGTCACCTTCAAGGACAACGAAGCGGAGGCCACGGTCGGCTTCAAGCCGAAGAACGGCGGCGCGCCTTCGGGCATGTCGATGAAGTACACGCTGGAGAAGAAAGACGGCCAGTGGGTGGGGAAGAAGAAGGCCGACAGCGGGATGGGCCATGGAATGGCGATGCCCGGCGGGATGCCCGGCGGGATGCCTGGTGGGGCGGCCGCTCCGGCGGCGCCGGCGACCGAGATGCCGGCGGACCATCCGCCGATGGGCGCCATGAAGGGTGGGATGGGCGCAGGAAAGGCCGCGGAGCCGAAGAAGTGAGCTTGCAGCGGGTGGCGGTCCTGGGGGGAGGACCGGCCGGGTCCATGGCCGCCGCGAGGCTTGCCTCAGCCGGGGTGGAGACTGTCCTGTTGGACGAGAAGCTGGCGTGGGAGAAGCCCTGCGGCGGGGGCATCACCTACAAGGCGTACAAGCAGTATCCGTTCCTGGTGGAGAACTCCACGCCGAAGCGGGCCGTGCGGGAGGCGACGCTTTCCGAGCCGAAGGGCGGCTCCGTGACGATGCCATTGAGGCATCCGCTGCTGGTGTACTCGCGGCTGGATCTGAACCGGATGCTGCTGGAGCGCGCCGAGCACGCGGGCGTGCGGCTGGAGAAGGAGCGCGTGACCGGACTGGAGCGCGCGGACGAGAAGTGGCGGGTGCAGACGCGGAGCGGGGTGATCGACGCCGACTACGTGGTGGTGGCGATGGGGGCGCGGAATACGCTGCGCAACGTGGGCACGGAGTGGTCCGCCAGCGACACGATGTGCGCAATGGGCTACTTTGTGCCGGGAGAGCGGGAGCGGATCGACATCCAGTTCTTCCCGAACTTCGAGGGCTATATCTGGGTGTTCCCGCGGTGCGGGCATCTGTCGGTGGGCATCTGCGGGAAGGGCGAATCGTCGCAGAAGGTCAAAGAGCGGCTGCACCGCTACATGCAAGAACACGGGATTCCGCTGGAAGGGGCGACGTTCTACGGGCACCTGATTCCGGCGCTGGAGCGGATGTCGTGGCAGAGGAACCGGGTGTGCGGGCCGGGTTGGGTGGCGGCAGGCGATGCGGCGGGTCTGGTGGATCCGGTGACGGGCGAGGGGTTGTACTACGCGATCCGGTCAGGAGACCTGGCGGCGGAGGCGGTGCTGAGCGAGCGGCATGGATTGAGTGACCGGCACAACGAGTACAGGGCGGCGATCGACCGGGAGTTCACGGCCGATTTGAGCTTTGGGGCGGGGCTGGCCAAGCGGTTCTTCGTGCAGCAGTTGATGTTTTCGAGCGTGCCGGCGCGGATGATCGAGCTGATGCGGCACAGTCCGCGGATGCGGGAGATCGTGCAGGACCTGTTCGCCGGGACGCAAGGGTACCTGGATTTGAAGGACCGGATTTTGAACAACCTGAACGGGACGATGCGGGAGATTGTGATGGGCGGCATGTTGGGACACAAGGTAGTGAAAGAGGGCCGGAGTTCATGAAGACCGAGAAGAGCGCGGCGCTGCTGGAGCGCGCACAAGGGATTATTCCGGGCGGCGTGAATTCGCCGGTGCGGGCGTTTCGCGGAGTGGGGGGCGTGCCGCGGTTCATCGAGCGGGGCGAAGGGTGCAGGATGTTCGACGCGGACGGGAACGCGTATATCGATTACGTGGGCTCGTGGGGGCCGCTGATTCTGGGGCACCGGTTTCCGGCGGTGATGGAGGCGATCCGGGGGGTGCTGGAAGTTGGCACGAGTTTTGGGGCGCCGACGGAGCAGGAGATCGAGCTGGCGGAGGAGATCCGGGCGGCGGTGCCGTCGATGGAGATGGTGCGGCTGGTGAACTCGGGGACCGAGGCGACGATGAGCGCGCTGAGGGTGGCGCGCGGATTCACGGGCCGGACGCTGACGGTGAAGTTCGAGGGCTGTTATCACGGGCACGTGGATTCGCTGCTGGTGAAGGCGGGCAGCGGGATGGCCACGCTGGGGATCGCCGATACGGCCGGGGTGCCGGAAGAGTTTGCGCGGACGACGATGGCGCTGCCGTACAACTCGGTGGAGGCGCTGGAGGCAGCGTTCGGGGCGCATGGAGACGAGATTGCGGCGGTGATCATCGAGCCGGTGGTGGGCAACATGGGTTGCGTGCCGCCGCTGCCGGGTTATCACGAGGCGCTGCGGGCGCTGTGCACGAAGCACGGGGCGCTGCTGATCTTCGACGAAGTCATGACGGGCTTCCGGGTGAGCTTCGGCGGGGCGCAGGCGCTGTACGGGATCCAGCCGGATCTTTCGACGTTCGGGAAAGTGATTGGCGGCGGTCTGCCGATTGCGGCCTATGGCGGGCGGTCGGACGTGATGCGGAAAGTGGCTCCGGTGGGGAACGTGTATCAGGCGGGGACGCTATCGGGCAATCCGTTGGCCGTGGCGGCCGGGCTGGCGATGCTGCGGCATTTGAAGGCGCATCCTGAGGTGTACACCCAGATCGACGCGGCGGCGGCGCGGATCTGTGCGGCGGCACCGGAGGGCGTGACGGTGAACCGGGTGGGGTCGATGTTCACGTTCTTCTTCGGGACAGGCGCAGTGAAGGATTGGGATACGGCGAAGGTGGCGGACACGGCGAGGTTCAAGGCGTTCTTCCACCACATGCTGGAGCAGGGCGTGTACCTGCCGCCGTCGCAGTTTGAGGCGGCGTTCGTAGGGGCGGCGCACGATGAGGCGGCAGTGGGGGCGACGGAGGCGGCGATCGCTTCTTTCGCGGGTTGATCCTGCTTCTCGGGGGCGGTTGATTGTGCGGCGGGCGGAAGATCAGCGAACCGAATCTTCGGCAATTGAATCAGCTCCGAAAATCGTACGGATCAGCGAGATGCCGGCAGCGCTTCGCCTGGCGGGGTCGGTTTCTTTCAAAAAGCCCTGATATGCGGATTGGAGTTCCAGCCGGGCGGCCGCCTCGGCTTGCAGACCCTTCTCGGCCAGGCTCACCAAGGCCTTGCTGACGGTGACGTCCCGTTCCTTGGCGATGCGCCGGACTTCCTTGGCCAACGAATGCGGCATGGTCACGCTTTGTCGCACACTGAGCCGCTTGGCACGGCGTGCGGGTTTTGGGGTGATCTTTGCGTGAGGCATATCTTCGATCTATCAGGTGCGCCATTGAGGTGCAGTTCCGGCAAGCCGGTTGAAATTTGAGTCAATCGCCGAGCTGACGGGCGGCGATGCGGCGGTGGATTTCGCGGCCGGAGTAGAGGGAGAGGGCTAGGAAGAGGGCCATGGTGGACCAGACGAGGAGCTGGCCGCGGAGGGGGTCGGCGGTGGCGGCCGGGCCGACGGCGCCGTTGCCGAGGACGGTGCGGACGATGAGGTGGACTTCGGTGGAGCCGCGGCCTTCCATGCGGTTGTCGAGGACGATGAGGTAGTGGTCGGGGTCCTTGGGTTTGTGAGAGAACGCGCCGCGGCGGCCGAAGGGGGTGGAGGCTTCGACGTCGTGGGCCTCTCCGCGCAGCCAGCGTTCGGCGTCTTCGGCCTTGACGAGCACGGCGCGGACACTGGAGCCGCCCTCGACGATTTCGAAGGAACAGACGATGCGGGCGGGCTCTTCGGGGAGAGAAAGATCGAGGGTGCGGAAACGGCCGGCGCCGACGATGACGGTGTCGTCGTAGTAGGTGGTGATGCGCGGAGCCTCCCCGGCGGGAGTGGCGGAAGCGACCAGGAAGGCGAGGAGAGCGGCGATCATTGGAACTGGTAGACGAGCTTCCCGCCGAGGAACGTCATGCGGACCTTGGCGGCGAGGACGTCGCGCGGGGCAACCGTCATGATATCGCGGTCGAGGACGAGGAAGTCGGCGAGCTTGCCGGGTTCGAGGGAGCCTTTGATCTTCTCTTCGAAGGCGGCGTAGGCGCCGGAGAGGGTCCAGGATTCGAGGGCTTCGGCGCGGGTCATGCGCTGATCGGGCGTCCAGCCCTCGGGGGGCCGGCCCTGGGTGTCCTGGCGGGTGAAGGAGGCGTAGAGGCCGAGCATGGGGTTGGGCTCTTCGACGGGGAAGTCACTGCCGTTGGCGACGGGGATGCCGAGGTTGAGGAAGCGGCGCCAGGCGTAGGCGCCGGCGATGCGGTCGGGTCCGATGCGCTGGTCGATCCAGCGCATGTCGGAGGTGGCGTGGGTGGCCTGCATGGCGGGGAGGACGGAGTAGTCCTTGAAGAGCTGGAAGTCAGGGAGCGAGATGATCTGGGCGTGTTCGATGCGGAAGCGCTTGTCGTTCGTGCCTTTCAAAGCGCTCTTGTAAGCGTCGAGGACGGTGCGATTGGCGCGGTCGCCGATGGCGTGGGTGCAGACCTGGAAACCGGCCTGGACGGCTTCGACGGCCACCTTTTCGATGCGCTCCATGGGAGTGATGAGGAGGCCGGTATTGGTTTTGTCGTCGGAGTAGGGCTGCCAAAGGGCGGCGCCGCGGGAGCCGAGGGCGCCGTCGGCGAAGAGCTTGATGGCGCGGACGGTGAGCTTGTCGCCGGTTTCGGGGCCCTTCCTGAGATATTCGCGCCAGAGTGGCCCGTCGCCGCCGATCATGGCCCAGATGCGGATGGGGAGTTTGTCTTCGGCGATCAGCTCGCGATAGGCGCGGAGGTCTTCGGCGGAGACGCCGGCGTCGTGGACGCCGGTGAGGCCGAGACGGGCGCATTCGCGGGCGGCGAGTTCGAGCTGACGTTTGATCTGGGCGAAGGTGGGCGGGGGGACTTTGGAGCGGACGAGGCCCTGGGCGGTGTCGATGAGGATGCCGGTGGCCTTGCCGGTGGAATCGCGCAGGATCTTGCCGCCGTGCGGATCGGGGGTGGAGTCGTTGACGCCGGCGAGCGAGAGGGCGCGGGAGTTGACCCAGCCGGCGTGGCCGTCGACGCGGGAGAGGAAGACGGGGTGGTCTGGGGCGGCGCGGTCGAGGTCGGCGGCGGTGGGGAACTGGCCGCCCCAGTTGGTCTGATCCCAGTTGCGGGCGGTGATCCACTGGCCTTTGGGAGTGTTGGCGGCCTGCTCTTTGACGTAGGCGGCGATGGCGGCGACGGTGGCGACGTGGCGGAGATCGCGGGATTCGAGAAGAGCGCCAAGGCCGCGCATGTGCGCGTGAGAGTCGATGAGGCCGGGGATGATGGTGGCGCCGTGGACATCGATCTGCTGCGTGGAGGGACCGGCGTAAGAAGAGAGATCGCCGCCGAGGGCGAGGATTCGACCGGAGCGCACGGCGAGGGAAGTGGCGGAGGGAGCGCCTTTGTTGACAGTGTAAATTCTGGCGTTCCTGAGGATGAGATCTGCCGGTTGGGCGGAGAGTTGCGCGGAAAGGGGCCAAGCCAGGGCAAGTCCAAGCAAGGCTACAATAGGCAGCATGGAAGACAGTATGGCACACGGCCCCGCCGTGGCCGCCCCGAAGGAAATCGAGGGCTGGCGAATGTGGGTCGGGACGGCGAGCGCGGTGGTACTTGGAGTGCTCTTCGTGGTGGCCGGGATCTGGAAGCTGAGCGATCCGGTGTCGACGGAGGCTCGGATGGTGCAGGCGCTGGTGCCGCCGGCGCTGGCGTTGGCGGTGGCATTAACTGCCGGGATCGTGGAGACGTGGTCCGGGGTGCTGTTGATGGTGCCACGGTGGCGGAAGTGGGGGGCGTGGTTCTGCGGCGTGATGCTGCTGGTGTTCATGGTCTACTTCGCAGTGTTTTACCAGCGGTTGGCGGGGGCGGATTGCAGTTGCTTCCCGTGGCTGAAGCGCGTGGTGGGGCCTGGGTTCTTTATCGGCGATGCGGCGATGCTGGTTCTGGCGGTACTGGCGTGGATCTGGTCGAAACAGCCGGAGAGCTGGAAGCAGGCGTTGGTGGCGCTGGGTGCGATTGTGGTTTCGGCGGGCGCGCTGTATGGAGTTTCGCTGACGCGGCAGAACGTGGTGAAGGCGCCGGCGCAGATTTCGGTGGACGGCAAGGTGTATTCGCTCCAGCAGGGGCGGACTTTCATCTACTTCTTCGATCCCGAGTGCATGCACTGCTTCGAGGGTGCGAAGAACATGTCGGAGTACAAGTGGAAGGACGTGAAGGTGGTGGTGGTGCCGACGCGGCAGCCTCAGTGGACCATTGGATTCCTGAGAGACACGGGGCTGAAGGCCGGCGTGTCGTTTGACCAGAAGACGCTGCGGGACGTGTTCCAGTTCACCGATCCGCCGTACGGCGTGGCGATTGAGAACGGAAGGCTGGTGAAGCCGTTCGCGTTCTTCGACTCGAAGGAGCCGGCGGAGACGCTGAGGGGGCTGGCCTGGGTGGAGTAGCGCGCTAGTTCAACGGCGATAAGCGCAGGACGCGCACGGAGCGCGGGGCCAGAGTGAAGTGGGTGCCGGAGGTGGCTCCCGTTTCCAGATCGGTGGCGCGCCACGTTGTGCCGTCGCGCCAATTGAGAGTGACTTCCTTGGCGGCGGTGTCGTGGTTGAAGGCGAAGACGAGCCTTTCTCGGCCGGATTCGAGCCAGCGGACTTCGGCGCCGCCCTGGGCATCGAGAGGCGGCGTGATGCCGGCCCAAGCGAGGAGCGAGGTGAACCAGCGGGCTGCGTCGGGCGTGGGCGTGGAGTGATAGGCGGCGCTGGGGTAGGAGCCGACGAGGAGGGTCTTGCCCTGGCCGAAGGTGGATTCGACGGCGGCGGGTGAGTTGTCTTCAAAGCGGCCGGCCACGGCGCCGCGGGAGACTTCGAACGACTCCTGGAACCAGCGCGCCGGGACGGTGGCGCCAGAAGAGAAGGCGATGCGGGTGCGGCCCTGGGGCGCGGTTTCGATGGCGGCTTCGCGGGCGCCGAAGACCTCGTGGAGGCCGAGTCCGGGGATGATGCCGGCGGCGCGGCCGTGCTCGTCGTTCCAGCCGGGGCGGGCTTCGGAGACGAGATGGCCGCCGTTTTGAACGTAGGCGCGGAGGACGGGCGCGGCGGCGGAGGGCATCATGAGCGGGTAAGGGAAGTAGAGGAGCTTGTACTGCTTGAGAGATTCGGCGGTGATGGTGTCGATGTGGACGAAGTCGAGGGGGACGTTGAGGGGCCAGAGGGCTTTGTAGATGCCGAGGAGCGAGTCGCGCTCGATGCCGGCGACTTCGCCTTGCGGGCCACCGTAGGCGGCCTGGCGCTGGCGGCCGCCGACGAAGTGGGCGAGGGGGTTGTAGATGACGGCGACTTCGGCGCGCGGGGGGCGTGCGTCGAGGAAGAGTTTCTGATGGGTGTCCACGGTGTGGGCGACGGCGCCGGCGGTGCGGGAGCGCGCGGTAAGCGTGCCGTCGAGCTGGATCATGCCGAAGCCGCCGGACTCGTAGCCGGTGCTCATGGGGTAGAACGCGTAAAAGTGAACACCCTTGGCGCCGCGGGCGAGAGCGGACCAGGCCCAGATGCTGAGGTCCTGCGGAGTGACGGTGGGGCTGACGTTGACGGCGATGGTGCCGAAGCCGGATTGGAGTTCTCCGATCACGAAGCCGTTGCGGCCATCGGCGAAGCCGAAGCTGCGGGTGAAGTCGAGCAGGGCGCCGCGCCAGAGGGGATCGCGGTCGACGAAGGCGGAGTGTTTGGGGTAGAAGGAAGTTCCGTAGTAGTCGACCTGGCGGGCCATGGTCCAGTCGTCGGACTGGCCTTCCCAATAGTGCGGCGAGGCGAAGAGGCCGACGCCGGCGGCGTGGGAGGTGGAGAGGGCCTGAGGCGCGCCGGCCTTGACGGCTTCATGGCGCTCGCGGAGGTCCTCGCCGAGTTTGGTGACGATGAAGGCCTTCCAGTCGATGTAGTCGGTGTAAGAGAGGATGGTGGAGAGGCGGTTGGGCTCGACTTCGTTCCAGGATTCGAAGCGGCGGTACCAGGCGCGGTTGAGGGCGTCGAGGGTGCCGTATTTGTTCTTGAGCCAGGCGCGGAAGCGGGCCTTGGTGTTGGCGCAGAAGCAGAACTCGGGGTTCTGAATGAACGTGGGATTAGCCCAGTTGATGACGTGGGGCTCGCTCCAAAGGTCGAAGCCGAGGAAGGCCTTGCTGCGGGCGAGGTGAGCGGCGAGGGCGCGGTAGAAGGCGTTGTCGGCGGCGCGGACGCGGGCGTGGTCGCGGCAGTAGCCGGGGGAGGATTCGGGCTGGATGGCCTGGCCGCCCGAGGAGACGAAGAGCGAGTCGGGGTACTGGCGGCCGACCCAGGGCGGGGCGGAGTCCATGTAGACCTGGACGAAGACGCGGAGGCCTTCCTCTTCGGCGAGGGCGAGGAGGACGTCGAGAGTGTCGAAATTGTACTGGCCGGGGCGAGGCTCGCCCGTGGCCCAGTCGATCCAGCAGCGGAGGGTATTGAAGCCGAGGGACTTGATCTTGCGGACGTCCTGGCGCCAGAGTTCCTTCTTGGTGAGCGGATCGGACTCCAGCATGGGCGCGCGGGCCTGGCCGCCTCCATACCAGACGGAGACTGGGAAGAAGGGCTGCTGGGCGCGGGCCAGGAAGGAGAAGCAGAGGAGGAGGGCGGCGGCGATCAGGGTTTGACGTGGAAGAGTGCGCATTGGCCGGGTTCGAGGCGGTGGGCGAAGCCGCCGTGGATTTTGCCCAGGTTTTCGCGGCGCAGGACGTCGCGCACGCGGGGTGATTCGCCGCGTTGCTTGAGGATGCCCAGTTCGTTCCAGACGATGTCGGGGGCGACGGGGTGATCGGCGAGGTTCATGACGGCGACGGTGTATTCGCCGCCTTTGAGCGGGCGGAGCCAGAGTTCGGAGTGAACGTCCTTGTAGACGCGGCGGCCGGGCTGGGTGGAGCGTTCCTGGAGGGCGGTAACCTCGACGTCGAGGGTGCCGGGCTTGGGGCCGGAGCCGACGGCCCACTGGGTGAGGGCGCACGTGTCAATGGCTGTGCTTCGGGCGGCTGTGCTTTGGGCGGATGCGCCTTGGGCCAGCCAGAGGAATGAAGCGAGCACCCACGAAGCCGTCACGGCTTCATCATACCGGAGCGGGGGGTGGCGCTTGAGGAGCGGGAGAGCTTGCGCGCGGTGAGCAGGGCGAGTTCGAGGGATTGCTCGTAATTGAGGCGCGGATCGACCTCGGACTTGTAGGCGATGTGGAGGTCGTCGTCGCTGAGGCCGCGAGCGCCGCCGGTGCATTCGGTGACGTTCTCGCCGGTGAGTTCGATATGGATGCCGCCGAGGATGGAACCGCAGGCGGCATGAACGTCGAAGGCGCGGCTGAGTTCGGATTCGATGTCGTCGAAGCCGCGGGTCTTGATGCCGCTGGAGGTGGTGCGGGTGTTGCCGTGCATGGGATCGCAGATCCACAGGACGTTGCGGCCGTGCTCGCGGATGGCGCGGAGGAGGGGCGGAAGCTGGGATTCGATCTTTTCGGCGCCGAAGCGGTGGATGAGGACGAGGCGGCCGGGTTCGTTGGCGGGGTTGAGGATCTCGCAGAGGCGCAGGAGTTGGCCGGGCGAGTGGGCGGCGCCGGTCTTGACGCCGATGGGGTTGGCGATGCCGCGCATGTACTCGACATGGGCGCCATCGGGCGCAGCGGTGCGGATGCCGATCCAGGGGAAGTGGGTGGAGAGATTGAAGAAGCCGGGGCGGTGGGGGACGCGGCGGGTTTGCGCCTGTTCGTACGGCAGGAGGAGGGCTTCGTGGGAGGTGAAGAAGTCGATGCGGTCACTGCCGCCGGCGGAGGTGCCGAGGATGTTCTCCATGAAGCGGAGGCTGTCGGTGATGGAGTGGACGAGGCGGCGGTACTCTTCGGCCTTGGGGGATTGGAGGGTCCAGTCGAGGTCGAAGTACTCGGGGTGGTGGAGGTCGGCGAAGCCGCCTTTGACGAGGGCGCGGATGAAGTTGAGGGTGAGGGCGGCGCGTTGGTAGCCGCGGAGCATGCGCTGGGGATCGGGGATGCGGGCTTCGAGGGCGGGCTCGGTGGAGTTGATGAGGTCGCCGCGGTAGGCGGGGAGGCGGAGGCCGTTGACGAGTTCGAAGTCAGAAGAGCGGGGCTTGGCGTACTGGCCGGCGAAACGGCCGACGCGCACGACGGGTTGCTTGGAGCCCTGGACGAGCACGAGGCTCATCTGGATGAGGATCTTGAGCTGGTTTGCGATGTGCGGGGAAGTGCATTCGGCGAAGCGTTCAGCGCAGTCGCCGGCCTGCAGGACGAAGCACTGGCCGGCCTCGGCGCGGGCAAACTGCTGGCGAAGGGAGGCGACCTCCCAACTGGTGACGAGCGGGGGGAGTTCGGCGAGTTCGGCGCGGGCGGATTCGAGGGCGGCTGCGTCCGGATACGACGGCTGCTGCAGCGCGGTGCACTGCTGCCAGGAGCCGGGAGTCCATTCGATAGCCATGGAATAACAGGGTAACATGATGCGATAATCCTGCTATGCCGAAAGCCCTGGTCTATGCTCTTGCGCTGGCTATAACGGGTAGTTTCTCAGTTCCGGCCCAGGAGCAGAACTCACCGAGGAAGCGGCTGAAGATCGGGGTGGCGCTCTCGGGAGGCAGCGCGCTTGGGCTGGCGCACATCGGGGTGCTGAAGTGGTTCGAAGAGCACCGGATTCCGATCGACTACATTGCGGGCACGAGCATGGGCAGCCTGGTGGGCGGGCTGTACGCCACGGGGCACGAGTCCAAGGAGATCGAGGAGTTCGTCAGCACCATCGACTGGAAAGGCGTGCTGACGCCAGGCGTGGCTTTCCGCCAGATGGCCTACCGGCGGAAGGAGGATGCGCGCGAGTTTCCGTCGACCATCGAGTTTGGGTTGAAGAATGGCCTGAAACTGCCGACGGGACTATCGGCGGGGCACCAGGTGGGGCTGGTGATCAGCCGTTTTGCGGCGCAGTACAACGAGTTGAAGGGATTTGACGACCTGCCGACGCCGTTCCGCTGTGTGGCGACGGATCTGAACAAGGGCCAGGAGGTGGTCTTTTCGAACGGCCCTCTGGTGGAGGCGATGCGCTCCTCGATGTCGCTGCCTGCGTTCTTCGCACCGGTGAAGAAGGACGGGATGTTGCTGGTGGACGGCGGCGTGCTCAACAACATTCCGGTGGATGTCGTGCGCGCCATGGGCGCGGACGTGGTGATCGCGGTGGCGCTGGAGAAGCCGCCGGAGGAGAGCAAGTACACGTCGATGCTGGGCGTGGCGGGGCGTTCGATTTCGGTGATGATCACGGCCAACGAGCGAATCAGCCTGGGCAAGGCGGATCTGATCATCATGCCGGATCTGAAAGGTCTGGGCGGAGCGGACTACCTGAGGTGGCAGGAGTTTGTCGAGCGGGGTATCGGCGGGGCGCAGGCCAAGTCCGCGATGCTGGAGCGGTTTGCCGTGTCCGAGCAGGAGTATGGAGAGATTCTGCGGGCACGCAAGGCCAAGCGGCGGCCGGAGACGGTGAAGCCGGAGGTGATCGAAGTGAAGGGCGACATGGCGCCCAACCGCAAGGCCGCACTGATCGCCTCACTGGGCGCGGATCCGAAAGACCCGCTGCCGAAGGAGGCGATCGAAAACGAGTTGACCAAGGTGACCGGCATGGGGCGTTATGACTCGGCGCTCTACTCCTACATTCAGCGCGATGGAAAGGAGGGGATCCAGGTGATCCCGCACGAGAAGGAGCATGGTCCGCCGTTCATGAAGCTGGGCATACTGCTGGACGCTTCGCGGCAGGAGGGGTTCCGCTTCGGCATCGGCGCACGCTTCACCTTCCTGGATCTCGGCGGCCCGGCTTCAGAGTGGCGGACGGAGATGTCGATCGGACAGATCAACCGTATCGGCAGCGAGTATTACTACCGCATCAAGGGCGGCAAGTGGTTTGTGGCGCCGCGGATGTATTACTGGGAAGATAGCCATCCCTATTATGTCGGCGACGAACAGGTGAGCGACTACAAGACCAGCAAGGCAGGCGGAGCCGTTGATCTGGGCTATGCGTTCGGCCGCTTCCAGGAGTTGCGCCTGGGCTACTCGCTGAATCACGAGAAGGTGGCGGTGACGTCGGGGCAGGCGGCGTTCGGTCAGATCTCGGGGCGATCGAGCGACGTGCACCTGCAGTGGGCCTATGAGGGGCAGGACAGTCCACTGGTGCCGCGGCACGGTGTGCGAGTGACGACGGCGGGGTCCTGGCTGATGGACTACCCCGGCGTAAACAAGGGTGTTCCGCTGGGAGAGGCGACGTTCAGCTACGCGCGGCCGTTCAACAAGAAGTATTCGATGATCGCGGATCTGGCGGGCGGCGCCACGGCGGCGGAGGAGTCCCTACACGTGCGGTTCAGCATGGGCGGGGTAGGGCGCTTGGATGCGCTGGGCCGCGGCCGTCTGTATGGCGACAAGTATTACTACGGCGGCATGCACGTGCTGCGCGCGCTGGCTTCGGACTCGCTTTCGACGTTCGGCCGCTTTTACCTGTTCGCCGCCGGCGAATCCGGCAATGCCTGGTATCCGGGCCGCAGCGCGAAGCCGCGCTACAGCGGCTCCATGGGCCTGATGGGCGAGACGATGCTGGGCGTGGTCTACTTCGGCGGCGGCATCGGCGACCAGGGAGACATGCGCTTCTTCTTCCGCCTGGGCCGCGTTTTCTGATTCCCATCCACCGCTACCGCCAACCGGCTTGAGCCTGGGCACGCTCCAGGTGTGCCGGCCGGGCCGGTGAAATCGTGCCATAGTAGCTGGCAACAAAAGTTCCTCGCACTTTGTTCCATTACCAGAACGCCGCTTCGCGCCGGAGAGTCCTATGTGCTTAGGCCGGGGATCTGGTACCAGGCCGCGCGCCGGGTACCAAGTTGGTACCAATTCCAGGCAATTTCCAGGGCGGAATCGGGTTTGCCAGCCGGCGGGGCGCGGCAAGTCACATAACTTTGGTCGTCTCGGCGCGTTCAGATTGGACTCCTAACTTGAGAACACGCCGCCGGTAGAAGGCCACCTCCAAGGGCCACTGCCAGGCGGGGAGGAACCAATACTTAGGAGCAAATATCGTGCCTCGCATCAAGATTCTCGTTCTCGCCGCCATCGCCATCCTGACGGTGGTTAGTGTCGCAACCGCAGCCCCCATCCCGCTGAGTGCCACAGGTACCGCGAAGACCATCACCATCAGCGCGCATCCTGACGCGGTCGGCTATACAGGAGTGAGCGGCACAGGCGGCAGATTCACCGGATCCATCCTCTCCAATGGCACTACCTATCTGGGTGTCGATTTCTGGTGCGTGGACATGGAGAACTCCATCAGCGTGCCCACCACCTACACCGGCAACGTGATCGCACTGAACAACTGGAGCAGCACCACCAAGAACTATGTGGAGAAGGCCAACGTCACCGGCGCCGGTTGGACGTGGGGCGGGCTCACCCTGTCCGGCCTTCAGCGCTACCAGGCGGCCGCTTACCTGCTGGACACCGCTCTGGCCGGCGGCGGGCTGACCACCGAGTATCAGGGCGCCATCTGGTCCCTGCTCGACATCAGCGGAACGAATCCCAACCTCAACCTGATCGACACCGCTTCTTCCACCGACGCCTACAGCCTGCGCCAGCTCGCAGCCAACTTCGTCACCAACGCCGCCAACTCCACCTACGACTACAACAAGTGGGCCGTGGTCAGCGGCATCGCCTCCGGCTCCGGAAGCCTGTACTGCGACCCCAACGTGCAGACCTTCCTGGTTCAGATCAGCAACGGTGGCGGCCAGGTCCCCGAACCCTCCACCTACGCGATGATGGGCGCCGGCCTCGTCGGCCTGGCTTTCCTCTCGCGCCGCAAGAAAGCGTAACCCTACTTCCAAAAGCAGGGCACGAAAAAAGCCGCCCCTGGCGAGGGGCGGCTTTTGTGCGTTTGCGGAGCCCTTTCTAGATGATCACTTCGTTCACCGGATCCCACTTCACCTTCCTCTCCTTGAAGAAAGACTCCACGCTCATGACGATCGCCACCGCCTCTTCCCACGCCCGCTGCATGCCGCAGCGCGGTTTGTCCTCGCCCCGGATGGAGTCGATCCAGTTCCGCATGTGACTGGTGGTTTCGTTGTCGCCTTTCTTCCATTGATATTCGGGCTCGGCCAGGAAATTGGCCATCTCCGGATCGAAGCCGGCGGCCTCCGCCTTCCTGCGCGCGGCGGCCAGCTTGGCCTGGGCCTCGGGCTTCCATTCGGCGGTATAGAGCCGGCAAGAGCGCTCAGCCACTTCGATGGACGCCTCGCGGCCCAGGATGTAAGTGTTGGTGCCGTGGTGGCGGTTGTGGAAGGTGCAGGCGAAGGTGACGTTCATCTGCTGCTTGGGGTATTCGAAGAGCACGTGCCACTGGTCCGGCACTTCGCGGTCCTTCTTCCAGTAGTAGAGTCCGCCCATCGTCTGGACGGCAGCCGGAATGCCCATGCCGCAGATCATGTTGACGCCGTCCCACTGGTGGCTCATGAGGTCGCCCGCGATGCCGGTGCCGTACTCCCACCAGCAGCGCCAGCGGAAGAAGCGCTCGGGATCGAAGTTCACCTTGACGTTGGAGTTGTTCTGGAAGCGCTCCCAGTCGACGGACTGCGGCGTGGCGTCGGTGGGCAGTACCTGGTTGTCGTAGCGGGTGTAGAACTGCCACTCGGGCCAGGCGCTGGTGCGGTCGATGTAGGTGCGGACCAGGGCCGTCTGGCCGCAGACGCCGCTACGGAACAGTTCGCGGGCCTTGAGGAAGGCGGGCACCGAGTTCTGATGGTGGCCGAGCTGCAGCGTGACGCCGTTCTCGGTGACGGCCTTGCGGATGGCCTTGGCCTCCTCCAGCGTGCGGCAGATGCCCTTTTCCACATAGACGTGCTTCTTCATCTGCGCCGCGCGGACAGCCATGGTGGCGTGCCAGAAGTCCGGCGTGGCGATGACCACCGCGTCCACGTCTTTCGACGCCACGGCCTTCTCCCAATCCTTGGTCACCTCGGCCTTCTTGTTGAAAGCCGCCTTCTGGGCTCGCGCGATGTTGGAATCGTACAGGTCGCAGATGATGCCGATCTCGGTGTTCGGGCACTCCTGCATCTGCTCGAGGAGGTAGATGCCTCGCGTGCCCACCCCCACCATCGCCAGGCGAAGCTTGTCATTGGGGTTTCTTTGGGCCAGCAAGGCCGGGGCTGAGCCCAGCGCGGCGCCCAACGCGGAGGTCGATTTCAGAAAACTGCGGCGGCCAAGAGGATCAGTGCTCATGATGTCCGCCATTCTATACCTGGGCAAAGACGAGGTCGGGTGATTTGACCCCTTGGTATGGATTGGCCGTCCGGCTGGACTGGGCCATATCCCCCATGCAAAAATGGACTCTTCGGTCTGAAACGCTGAAGCTGGGGCACTTCTTCCAATCTGTACGTTGGAACCAGAATTGCGAGCATCCCAGGAGCGAACCGTGAAAGCGAAGGCCGAACCGAAGGCCGAAGTTGCGGCCGAAGACCGAAGTTCAGGCCGAAGTCCGTAGTTCAGGAAGGAGACAGCCGATGCCGGCTCCCACGACCACCAGCCAGCGAGAACACCTGAGAACCCTCCCGGGTGACGACATCCGACAGCTCTTGTGGCGCTTCGCGGACCGTTACGACCTGCAGATGGTGGTGCAGAGCGCCCGCGCCGTGGCCCGCGGGCCGGTGGCCCGGCTGGTGGCGCAGGGCGGACGGCTGACGCACGACTGGACCCCCGAAAAGAACGCCCTGCTGGCCGAATACGACGCCGCGGGCATCACGTCGTCTTTCATGGAGCCCGAAGAGGGCGGGTACCTGGAGGGGCCGAAGAATCTGGCCCTGTCGCTGATCGCGTTTGAGATCGCCTGGGTGGACGCCGGCGCCGCTACTGGTTCCATGGCCACCCATCTGGGCCTGGCGCCGATCCACGAGCGCGGCACACCGGAGCAGCGGGCGCACTACATGAGCCTGTGCGTACCCGCGCCGGGCGTGGAGCCGAAGCGCGCGGCCTTTGCGCTGACTGAGCCGATTCCTTATGTCGGCGTGGAGACCGGCCTGCTTTCGGGCAAGGTGCGGATCGCCGAATGGAACGACGGCGAAGAGCCGATGCTGGAAGTGAACAAGCGCGGGCGGTTCATCACGGGCATGGGCTTCGCCAACATCGTCTCGGCCGCGGTGGAGTCTGACGATCCGCGGCTGCACGGCACCATGATGGTGATTCTGGAAGAGGGCGACCCCGGCGTGTTCGATCGCGGCACGCCCACCAAGAAGCTGGTGCACCAGCTCTCGTCCACCAACGATCCGGTGTTTCAGTTGAAGGTGCCGGCCTCGCGCATCATCGGCGGCTACAAGGTGGTGGATGGCAGGATCGTTCCGAACTACGATCATGGCGCCATCATTGAAGCCGTATTCCGCCGCACCCGAGTGACGGTGGGCCTGATCACGGCGGCCAAGCTGTTGAGCGCCGTAGAGCCGCTGATCCGCTATCACCGCGACCGCTTCCGCGGCTCCGGCGCCGGCGCGCCGGGTTCGCCCCGTTACGAATTGGGCCTGCAGCAGAAGGAAGACGTGACGCACCGCCTGCTGGACGTCTGGTCAGTGGGTGAGGCGTGCGCCAGCCTGGGCTTCAGCGCCGCGCGCATCTTCGACGAACTCGACCCGATCGAGAAAGCGAAAGACCGCGTGATGGCCGAGCAGGGCATCACCGGCGGCATGTCGATGGTGAAGGCGCTGCGGAAGCGCAGCGTGGAGGCGATCGAGTTTCTCGAGCAGCAGTCCCGCAGCGAGGCGTTGCGCAACAAGGCGCGCTTTGCCGCCCTGGAAGCCGATCCGGTGGTGCAGTACCTGGTGCTGGACGCCCAGGCTAACGTGCTCTGCCCGGCCACGAAGCTGTGGAACACGGGCGTGGGTTCCCGCTATATGCGTGAGGCCGTGAGCCTGATGGGCGGCTACGGCATTACCGAGGACTGCCCCGGCTTCCTCGGCCACAAGTGGATCGACACGCAGCTCGAAGCCACCTACGAAGGGCCGGAGGCAGTGCAGCGCCGGCAGCTTTCGCTCACGATGACCAGCGAGGTCTTCCTGGCCCAGTTCCGCACCTGGATTCACGACATGCGCCGAGTGGCGGCGGCGGAGCCGGGCACGGGCGCCTGCACGCTGGCCTCCGCCATGCACCTCTGGGTGTGGACGCTGGAACACCTGCAGCAGGCCAAGGACGCCAACGGGCAGAAGCTCTACCAATCGAACCGCCAGGGCGTGACGTTCCCGATGGCCGACGCGCTGTGCTGGCTGCTGGCCTCCCGCGCCCAGATCCTGGATGTGGAGGCGCTGCGCCGCGATGGCGAGGGTGTCGTGCAGGAAGGCTTCCAGGGTACGGTGGACTTCCTCACCGACCTCTGCCACATTCAGGCCTCGCGCGCCGCCGGTGAAGTCGCCCGCATCTGCTCGGAGCTGGTATTCGGCTACATGCGGCATCCTTCCTGGGACAACGCCAAGGAGTGCGACTCCTGCTTCCAGGAAGAGGAGCTGCAGCAGATCGAGAGCCTGATCCCCGGCGCCTCGGGCTACACTTCGGATTACATTCTGGAAAACGGCGCGCACGCCACCAAGGCCGGCCCGTGCGTTCGCGCTCCGGGTTTGGCGGATTTCGCCAAGCTCCGCTCCAAGCTCGACGGCTGCCTGTCGGGCGCACTGCTGGCCAAGGACCGCGCGGCCGAATCGATGCAGAAGGTGATGATCCCGGCCGCGCTCGACTATCCGCAATAAAACGCCCTCATGAACCCGGAAACGACCCCTCCAATCGACGCCAGGCCGCTCGACGCCGACATCGTCTGTGCCGGCTTCGGGCCCGCCATGGGCGGATTCCTCACCACGCTCACGAGCGGGCTGCAGCAGATCAGTGAAACGCCCATCGAGAGCCGCGCCATACCCGGCCTGCCCCCGCAGGTGATCTGCTACGAACGCGCCGACGACATCGCCTTCGGCGTCTCCGGCGTAGTCACCCGGGCGCGCGCCATCAAAGCCTCTTTCCCGGAGCTGAATCCGGAAGAGATCCCCATGTCGACGCGGGTGACGGAGGAGAAGCTCGTCTATCTGCTCGATCCGCACGGGGCGTCGCGCCGGCCGGCGCTGATGAAACTGGGCGACCAGGTGTTCCGCGCCGTCAGCGGCCTGCTGCGGCTGGAACACGACGGTTTCGAGCTGCCCTATTGCCCCGATTTTCTGCATAAGAAAGACGGGTTCATCTTCTCGCTGGGCCAGTTCAATCAATGGGTGGGCCAGCAGGTGATGATGTCGGGCATGGCCCAGATCTGGCCCTCGACGCCCGTTTCCGCGCCGCTGATGGAAGACGGCAAGGTGGCGGGCGTGGTGCTGGCCGCCGACGGCACCGAGGTGCGCGCCTCGCTCACCGTGGTGGGCGATGGCCCGGTGGGCCAGGTGAGCCGGAAGCTGGATGAGCAGCTCGGAATGCCGGAGGGCCACCGCCGCGACGAGTGGGCCGTGGGCATGAAGATGGTGGTGGAACTGCCCGAGCAGTGCGAGCTGCCCGAAGGGCTGGTGTTCCACACCATCGGCTACCCCGAGCCAGAGATCTTCGGCTTCTTCTACGTGCATCCGGGGCGCGTGGCCAGCGTCGGCATCTTCGTGCCGTCGTGGCTGGAGAGCCCGGTGCGCACGGCCTACCGTTACCTGCAGCATTTCGTCCAGCACCCGTACCTATGGCGCTATCTGAAGGGCGGGCGGATGCGGAGCTGGGGTGCGAAATCTCTGCTCGAATCCGGCCGCCGCGGCGAGCCGCACCTGGTGGGCGACGGCTTTGCGCGGATCGGTGAGAACTCGGGTTCCACCAACGTGCTCACCGGCTCCGGCGTTGACGAGGCGTGGCTCACGGGCACGCAGCTGGCCGAGGCGGTGCTCGAGATCTACCGCGAAGGGCTGCCGTTCACGAAGGAGAATCTGGAAGCGAAGTACGTGGCGCGGCGGCGGGCGTCCTGGCTGGAGCAGGAGTCGAAGGTGGCCGAGAATGCGCGCAACGGCTTCCAGCGCGGCGTGCTGCAGGGGTTCCTGGGCATGGGGTTGGCCGGGCTCACCGGCGGATCGTTCTTCATGCCGCGGCCGAAGCACGATAAAGAGCCGCGCAAGCCTGAAGAGTTTTATGTCGGCCGGCTGTCGCGCTCAGAGATTGAACGCGCCAAGGCCCGCGCCGAGCGCGAAGGAGAGCCGCTGCACGACCAGTTGATGGACCTGTGCGGCTGGCCGGCGATCGAGTTTGACGGCCAACTGCTGGTTTCGCACCAGGATGCCCTGCTGATGGGCGGCAAGGTGCAGGCCAGTGGAGATTTCCCCAACCACGTCGTATTCAGGCAGGGGCAGGTGTGCCGCACCTGCGAAACCCATCTGTGCGTGGAGATCTGTTCGGGCGAAGCGATTCACGTCGCGGCCGAAGATCCCGCCGGCGTGCCCGGCTTCGACCGGGAGAAGTGCGTCCACTGCGGGGCGTGCCTCTGGAACTGTCCCGCAGCCAACATTGAATTTGCCGCCGCACCGGGCGGCCTCCACTCCGCGGAGAATTAGAAAGAGCTTCCTATGCCGTACCAGATTGTCGTCTGCGGCGGGCTGGCGCCCGATCCGCTGCAAACCCTCGAGCCGGTCACCACACCCACTGGGCCGGCGCTGAAGAATGAGATGATGCTTCCGGCTGTCTTCGACCCCTGGGCCGCGCATGCGCTCTATGAAGCTGCGAACCTGGCCAAACAGCACGCCGGCTCGACCATCAAAGTGGTGAGCCTGGCGCCCAAGGCCAAGCTGCAGCAGGTGATGATGACCGTGGCGCAGAAGGTGCCGTTTGAGCTGGTTCCCCTGGACGGACCCATCGGCGGCTTCACGGATTCAGCCAGCGTGGCCTCCACCCTGGCGGAGGCGATCGCCGCCATTCCGGGTCTCGACCAATCCCAGTTGCTGGTGTTCGGCGGGTGGGAATCCGCCACGCGCGGCGCCGGCGCGGTGATGCAGATGGTGGGCGAGAAGCTGGGCATCACGGAACAATTCCTGGCCGTGGACGAGCTGCAGATCGACGGTGGCGCGCTGGTGATCAAGGAGCGCATCGAAGGCGGCCGGCATCAGGTGTCGCGCTGCTCGGCTCCGCCAGCCGTGCTGGCCTGGGCCACCGGCAGTCTGCCCGAGCCGGCCAATCATCCCCAGACCGGCATGGCCAACATGCGCGCCATGATGCCGGCGCTGCAGAAGGCCAAACCCGCCGCTTTGACCACCGCGATTTCGTATGCGGAAGTGGCGCTGCCGGCCGTGACGCGCGAAACGCGCATCGTGAAGGACGTTCCCGCGGCGGAGATCGCGCGCGAGATCGCCGAATGGATCAAGCAGTAGGGAGTCGCGATATGGAAAAAGTTCTTGTCTTGCTGCACACGATGGAAGGCGCGCTGCCGGCCGCGGCTCTGGAGACGCTGGGGTTGGCGCAGTCGCTCGGCGCCGCGTATGACGTAGCGGTAGTGGGCGCGGGCGCCGCGGCCGCGGCGCAGTCGGTGTCCGGCGGAGCGGCGCAGGTGTTCGCGGTAGAGGGCGATGCGTTTGCGCAGTCCCGTTATGCCACCGACGCCGCGGCGGCTCAGGCTCTGATTCAGGCTTCCGGCGTGGAGGTGGTTCTCGCCCCCGGCACCATGCGCTTCGCGCGGGCGCTGCCCGGCGTGGCCGCGCGGCTGAACGGCGCGGTGGAGGCGCATGTGGTGGGGTTGGACAGTTCCCTGAACGTGCGCCGCTGGTACTACCGCCAGCGCATGGAAGCAACGCTGACCCGCACGACGCGGCCGTGGATCATCTTGGTGGAACCGGGCTCGAACGCCGTCGCCGCTCCGCAGGCCGGCGCCGCCGCGCAGGCGGTGGATGTCAAGGTGGAGACGCGGACTGAGGTCACCGGCGTGGTTTCGCCGCCCGCAGATCAGCAGACCATTCGTCCCGATGCCGCGCTGCTGCTGGTGGCTGGCGCCGGTTGGACGAAGAAGCAGAAGGACGGCGCCACTCATACCGACGAGGCCGGCAGCCTGATTCTGAACTTCGTGCAGCGGACGCAGTCTTCGCTGGGCTCGTCGAAGTCCCTGGTGGATCTTTCCGGGGAAGGCCAGGCCGTGCTGCCGTTCCTGACGCACCTGCATCAGGTGGGGCAGACCGGTTCCACGCCGCGGCACAAGAGAGGACTGGCCACCTGCTGCCACGGCGAAGAGCCGCACGTGGTGGGCTGGCGGTTCATCAATGAGCGCCGGGCGGTGAATCTGGATGCCGCCTGCGGCTGGGCGCGCGGCAAGGCAGACGTGCTGTATGTTGCCGACGCCTTCGAGGTGATGCGCGAACTCGAAAAGCTGATCTAGGCCGCGGCTAGCTCCACGCCTGCAGCTTTCGCTCGATCTCCGCGCGCAGGGCTTCGGGGTCCGGGTTGAGCCGGGCGCCGAAGCTCGCGGGCAACTCCTGCCGCCAGGCTTCCAGGCTGGATTGGGCTTTGCTGGGCGCCCCGTTGACGGGTAGGGCGGCGGGCAGCACGGCGTAGCCCAGAAGGTCAGCGAGGCGATCCGCGGCGCGCACCAGGTGCACGAGGCGGAAAGGCTCTTCCAGTTTCTCGTCGTGATGGTGGGCGACGGCCTCTTCGACGCCCGCCGGCATGCCCATGCCTCCCACAATCCAGCGTCCCGCCTGGCAGTGGTCGATGTCGAAGAGTGTGCGTTCGGTGGTCATCAGGTCGCGGCTGTGTCCGCCGGAGAGCGTGATGACGTTGGTGTAAGCTTCCGGGTACTTCACCAGCAGGGCCAGACGGCCGATGTCGCGCAGGAGCCCCGCGGTGTACGCTTCCCCGGGGTCCAGGCCGCAGGCAGCGGCCAGCGTTTCGGCCAGCAGCGCTCCGGCCAGGGTGTTACGCCAGCACACCAGCAGCGCCTTGCGGCGCAGCACGGGCGCGATGTAGTCGCCCATGGCGCGCGTCAGTGCGATGGCTTTCACCTTCTCCAGGCCCACCACGATGACGGCGTGCGGGATGGAGGTGACCTGCCGCTGGAGGGCGAACAGGGGCGAGTTGGCGATCTGCAGCACGCGCGCCGAGAAGACCGGCTCGGCGGCGATGAAGCGGCTCACCTGGTCCACGTGGATCCGCTCGTCGCTCAACATGTTGAGCAGCTTGATGGCGACGGGGGAAAACGGCGGCAGATTCTCCAGCGCCCACGGCGGTGTGTCGGGATGGTCCGGCGGCGTGGCCGGTTTCGGCTCCAGAACCTGTGGCATGGCGGCTTGACTCCTCGATTGGCTCACGCGGCGCTTCCGGCGCCGGGGCGCCGCGCTGCCACCCTCATCGGCCGCCGCGCCGCGCCGTGTGAGTGAATCTTCAATCCGGTACATTGAAAGAAGCTTGCTCGCCGTCTTCACCCTGCTGTGGCTGCTCGCTCCGGACGCGCCGCCGGCCGACGCCGACCGGGACCGCTTGCCGGACGAGTTCGAAGACCGCATCCTGCAGGTGTTCCGTCCCAAATTTCACGTCAGCCGGACGGACTGCGACGTGCTCCCCTCCGAATTCGAGCCCGGGACCAGGGCCCCCAAGTCAGTCGCCCGCAACGGAGCCATCTATGGGCAGGTGTTCCCTGTGACATTCAGCGGCCGCCCGGGGGCGTTTCTCGAGGTCCATTTCCTCCATCTCTGGAAGCAGGACTGCGGCCGCGCCGGCCACGCGCTGGACGCCGAGCATGTCTCGGCGCTGCTCACCGCTCCCGCGCTCGATGCGCCGGTGCACGACTGGAAGGCCGTCTACTGGTACGCCGCCGCGCACGAGGGTACGTTGTGCGACGCCGGCAACGGCGCGCGCGCCGAAGCTCTGGACGCCGAGCGGAAAGGGCCGCACGTGTGGATCTCGCACGGCAAGCACGCCTCCTATCTGACGCTGGATCTCTGCAAGGTGCGCGGCTGCGGAGGCGATCTGTGCCGCGACATGGTGCTGGCGCCGGAGGGGCCGCTGATCAATCTCGGCGAGTGGGACCATCCGCGCAACGGCGCTACCTGGGTGCGCGGCGGAGCCTGGAATATGAGGCCCAAGTTCCAGTCCGATTTCACGCCCGAATTGATGGCGATGTTCGACGTCCTCGGCCCGCAGGGCGCCGGCAGCGTGAATGCGTCTCTCAAACCCGTCAAGGCCGTGATGATGGCCGGAGGCGAGGCGGCGGGCGGCGTTCAGACGGCGGGGCAGCAGACGGACCAGGCGCTGCACAAGGCGGACCGGCACGCCACCAGCGCCGTGGACAAGGCGGCCAGCAGCACGGGCAGCGCGCTCTCGCGGGCGCTGCGCAGCACGGGGCGGTCGATTAAGAAGGCCGCCGAAGCCGCGGGCGTGAAGTAGGCTCGCCGCGGGCGTTGAAACTGCCGGAAACATTTTTCCGCGGTTGCCGTCTTACTGGGTGAAGAGAGTCGTTGAGCGAACGATACAGGCGGCGGCCTCGCCGCCACCTGATCTCTTTTGTTGGTGGGCGGGCACAATCTCCTCCGGTGCCCGCCCTTTTTTGTGTCCAGCCGGACTGCCGCCGTCGGCGGTAAACTCAAAGCCGTCCAGCCATGCGCACAATCATCGAGCCCTTCCGCATCAAATCCGTCGAACCGCTCCGCCGCACCACGCCCGCGCAGCGCGAGGAGGTGCTGGCCCGGGCCGGCTACAACCTGTTTCTGATCGAGGCCGTGGATATTCTGATCGACCTGCTCACCGATTCCGGCACGTCCGCCATGTCGACAGAGCAATGGGCGGCGATGATGCGTGGCGACGAATCCTATGCCGGCAGCGAGTCCTACTTCCGGTTGAAGCGCGCCGTGGAGGATCTCACCGGATTCCGCCATGTGATCCCCACGCACCAGGGCCGGGCGGCGGAGCGCATCCTGTTCGCCTGCCTCTGCCGCGAGGGCGAGGTGGTGCCCAACAACACGCACTTCGATACGACGCGCGCCAACATCGAATTCACCCGGGCCACGGCGCTGGACCTGCCCATGCCGGAGGCCGCCGACACGCAGAGCCGGTTGCCGTTCAAGGGCGGCATGGACGTGGAGGCGCTGGAGCGGCTGGTGGCCGAGCGCGGAGCCGGCCGGATTCCGCTCATCATGCTCACCGTCACCAACAACTCCGGCGGCGGGCAGCCCGTCTCCATGGCCAACATCGAGGCCGTCAGCGGCGTGGCTCGGCGCCACGGGATTCCTTTCTATCTCGACGCATGCCGGTTCGCCGAGAACGCCTGGTTCATCAAGCAGCGCGAAGAGGGCTACCAGAACTGGTCGCCGAGGGAGATCGCGAGCAAGATGTTCTCGCTGGCCGACGGCTGCACGTTCTCCGCCAAGAAAGACGCCTTCGCCAACATCGGCGGACTGCTCTGCACCAACGACGACGTGCTGGCCCGCCAGGAGAAAGACCTGCTGATTCTCACCGAGGGCTTCCCCACTTACGGCGGACTGGCCGGACGGGACCTCGACGCCATCGCCGTGGGGCTGGAGGAGGTGCTGCAGCCGGACTATCTCGAGTACCGCATCGCCAGCACCGGCTACCTCGGCCGCCACATTGCAGACCGCGGCGTGCCCATCGTGGAGCCCCCCGGCGGCCACGCGATTTACATTGACGCCGGGCGCATGCTCCCGCACATCCCCAAGCACCAGTTTCCGGCGCAGTCCCTGGCCGTGGAGCTTTACCGTCACGCCGGCATCCGCAGCGTGGAGATCGGATCGGTGATGTTCGGCGAACACGCGCGCAACGAACTGCTGCGCCTGGCCATCCCGAGACGCGTCTACACGCAGAGCCACATCGACTATGTGGTGGAGGCGATTCTCGAGGTGAACGAGCGCAAGAATGAGCTGAAAGGCTACGAAATCACGCGACAACCGGAGTTCCTGAGGCACTTCTCCTGCGAATTCCGGCCGCTGTAGATTTCACGCGGCAGGCAGGGCAAAGTCCGTACGATTATTGTAGAGTTACTGGTACGGAGATCCGATGTCTAGCTGTCGAGTTGTCATCCTCGCTTGCGCGTTCGTTTTTCTCTCCTGGGGTCGTGAAAGGCCGGGTGGGCTGCAGGCCGGCACCTGGAACGGCCAGGCGATTCAGTATAAAGTCCGCAATGGATGGGCGGTTGTGGAAGGCGATATCCTGCTGGCGCCAGTACACGAAGTGGCGCTGAATCCGGAGGCGAAAGATGGCGGCGGCCGCACCGCATCGGCCGTCGCTTCGCAACTGCTTCTGTGGGACGGGGGCGTGATTCCCTACGTGATCGAATCTGGATTCCCCTTGCCGGCGCGCGTTCACGATGCCATCCGGCACTGGGAGGAGAAGACCCCCATTCGTTTTGTGGAACGAACGAATGAGGTGAATTACGTGACGTTCGAATGGGGGTTTGACGGCTGCTATTCCACCATTGGAAATCGTGGGCCGGGTTCGGTGGTGAGTCTGGCTCTGGGCTGCGGGACGAAGGAAACAGTGCATGAAATCGGGCACGTGGTGGGGTTGTTCCACACACAATCCAGAATCGACCGGGATCGTTATGTCCGCGTGAGATACGACAATGTGGACCGCCTGTACTGGGCGCAGTATTCGCAGCACATCACCGATGGCAGGGACTTAGGTCCCTACGATTACGGTTCCATCATGCACTATCCCACCTGGGGATTCAGTTCGAATGGGGCGCCGACCATGCAGACCGTTCCAGCCGGCATTCCCGTGGGTGAGGCGGACGCGCTCAGTGCGCTGGATATTCGCGCCGTGCATGTCCTATACGGCAAGGCATTCGAAAAATGCGTCATCAGCTCGACTCCGGCGGGGCTGAAGATCGTGATTGACGGCAGCGAGGCGGTGACGCCCGCGGAGTTTCCTTGCAGTGACGGCGAGAGCCATACGGTTGGCGCCGTCCAGCAACAGGGAGACGGCGCCAACGGCCGGAAGTTTGAGTTCGCGAACTGGTCGGACGGCGGAGAGCGGGAGCACACCTTCACCGTCAGCGCGGAGCAGCGCGTGCTGGACGCGCGCTTCCGGCAGCGCGTGAAGGTGTCGGCGGTGAATCTCTCAGGAGCCGGCGTGCGGCAGGGGCGGTTTGTGTTCGAGCCCCAGTCGGAAGACGGGTTCTATGTGCCAGGGACGCGGGTGCGCATTCAGGCCCTGGCCGAAGAAGGAACGCAGTTTCTGGACTGGAAGCAGATGGAGCAGGGGGTAGACGTCTTCTCCTGGGACCTGTACGGCGCCTCGCCGAATCCGCTGGCTTTGATCGTGGGCGAGGATCCGGTGGAACTGACGGGCCGCTTTACGGAGGGGCCGGTGACGGAGATTGTGGCGGATTCGCCGAGCATGTATCTGAGTGTGGATGGCAAGTACTCGGCGACGCCCGCGCGCTTCGTCTGGAAACCGGGCAGCACCCACATGGTGGCGGCGTTGTGGGGCTCTGACTACACGGGTGCGCGCGACTACGAATTCAGGCTCTGGCAAACCCCGAACGGCACTTCGGATCAAAGCAGTCTGCCATGGCTGGCCGGAGATCAACCCGCACAGCTGCGAGTGGCGACGGACACCTGGTTCTATCTCGATGCGGCGGTGGATTATTACATCTCCGGCGGCACTCGGCCCAGCGCGTATGACTTCAAGTTCTCGCCCGATGAGGATTTCGGCTATTTCCTGGCTGGGTCCGAAGTGCAGGTGACGGCGCCCTCGAACTCGATGTGGAAGCTGGCCAACTGGTATGGCGACGGCGCCGGGAAGGATTCCACGCTCAGCCTACGGATGGACGAGCCGAAGGTCGTGATCGGCAACTTCCTCTCGTTTGGCTATCTGAACCCGGGGGCGATCGTGAACGATGCCACCCGGCAGCCGGACGTGCTGGTGCCGGGCGAGCGGGTGCGCATTCACTGGCAGGGCATGAATCCGGAGGCTCCGGTGGCCGCTCCGGAGAGCGAGCCGTTGCCCACGAGCCTGGGCGGCGTGGAGGTGCGTTTCAACAACAGGGAGAAATGCGGCCTGCTCTCGGTGAGCAAGGAGGAAGTGGTGTGTGTCGTGCCGGAGACGATTCGAGGCGAGCAGAAGGTCTCCGTCCAGGTGGTGAATGGGCGGCTGGGAACCACTTCGGTTGACCTGGGTGTGCTGTCGAGGAGCCCCGGCATCTACACAGTGGATGGCAGCGGACACGGCTTGGCCCTGGAAGGCGCCGTGCGGGCGGGCGAGCTGGTGGAACTGACCGCTACGGGCCTCAGCGAGGGCCTCAACACTCTGGTGAGCCTGGGTGAAGCGGAACTGAACGCTGAGGGCGTGAATCGTGTGGAAGGCCGGCCGGGCGTGTGGCGCGTGACCTTCCGCGTCCCGGATGGAGTGCCTGCCGGCACCGCGCCAGTGTTCCTGATCTGCGACAGGCGCGCGTCGCAGCCGGGCGTGACGCTGCGAGTGCAAAGCAACTGAGCGCGCCGGCTATTTGGCGACCAGAGCGGCCAGACCCAGAATCAGAAGGACGCCACCGAGGATGAGGGGTAGGATGCCCTCGGTCTTGCCCGGGATGAGCACGGACTCGTGCGGTTTCGCGGGGTTGTAGTACACGAAACAGGGCGTATCCGCCGGGAAACCGGCGATCACGGCCTGGGCTTTCTGCTGGTTCTGATAGCCGTGGTTGGCCACGGTGATGCGAGTGCCCTGGTATACCTGCCCGCCGGCCTGGTACTGGTAGCGGACTTCGGGGGTGAAGGTCCAGGAATCGGGGCTGTCGTTGTCTCCGCGGCTGTAGTCGCTCCGGACGGCTGAGTGAAACACCCAACCTTGGACACAGGGCCAGTTAGCCGCGGCTTTGGATCTGCGGTATAGCGACAGTCCCCAGAAGAAGAACGGAGCGCCCAAGACTATGGCGCCGGCAGCCTCTTTCATTGCATTCCTCCAGAGAGGGGCAACCTGACTTGTGGCTTGCTCCCGCTCCTAGATTGGAGTATAGGAGATTCAGGTCCGGTGAGGGAAGGCTTTATGTGCCATACGTTTGCAATCTTTGCGCTGGCAGGCCTGGCGGCCTCCGGCGCGGCGGCCGACGCGAAGAAGGAGCCGGTGCCGGGGCAGCGGACGGCGATTCTGATCGACGGCAAGTTCCGCTTCGTGCCCGGTTCCTGGGCCCGTTACAGCGTGTTGGACAAGGTAAAGCAGGAGCGCTATGAACTCACCTTCGCCATTCTGGACACCAAGAAACAGGGGGGCAAGCCGTACCGGTGGATGGAGATCGACGCGCGGCTGGAGAAACAGCCGCGCGTGGTGACCCGGTTGCTGGTGGAAGAGACGGCCGAAGGGCCGGGGGCGATGGCCGATGTGATTGTGCAGGTGCAGGGCATGACAGCATTCCGGGTGCCGAAGAAGTTCTATAAGAATCAGAAGGATGCGGCAGTGGCTCCGGCGGCGGAGGCGTTTGTGCGAAAGGAGGTGGAGCAGCGCAGCGTGCAGGTGGCGGGGCGGCAAGTGGCGGCGATTCTGGTGGAGGCGGAGGACAGGCAAGGGAAGGTGATCCGGGCGGTAGTGAGTGAGGAGTGCGCGCCGATCGGGGTGGTGTCGGCGGAGTCCGATGAGCTGCGGATGATGTTGACAGACTTTGGGTTAGGGGCAAAGACGGGGGTGCAGGGTCCGGTGTTGAACTTCTATTTGTGGCTGATGGAGCAGATAGCGGGGGCGAGCGAGTCTGGGGGTGGCGGCAAGTGAAAGAAAAGGTGGGAGAAATAAAAGTCTGATAATGGTGAACTCAGATAATCGCATACACATTTGCTCACTTGTGGTATAGTGGTCTTGCGAACCACCTTGCGTGGGGGGAATACGTTATGGATCTGAATCGATATACCGAGAAGGCACAGGAAGCACTCAAAGACGCGCAGCTTCTCGCCGCCCGTCTGTCGCATCAGCAGGTGGACAACGAGCACCTGCTTTTGACGCTGCTGGAGCAGCAGGAGGGCGTGGCGCCGACCATTCTGTTGAAGGCCGATGTGGACGCCGAGCGGCTGCACCGGCGTTTAATGGGCGAACTGGAAAAGCTGCCGAAGGTGACCGTCTCCGGCGGCTCTTCGGGGATGTATCTGACGCAGAGGCTGGCGGCGGTGTTGGGCAATGCCGAGCAGGCGGCGAAAAAGTGGAAGGACGATTTCGTTTCCGTAGAGCATCTGCTGGAGGCGTTGCGGGCGGGCAACGGCGTGGCCGGGCAGTTGTTGAAGGAGTGCGGCCTCACCAGAGAGCGGCTGGAGCAGGCCACCAAGGATGTGCGCGGCAGCCAGCGGGTGACGACGCAGAATCCGGAGGCCACCTACCAGGCGCTGGAAAACTATGGCCGGGATTTGACGGTGATGGCGGCCGCCGGCAAGCTGGATCCGGTGATCGGACGGGACGAGGAGATCCGGCGCATTATCCAGGTGCTGTCGCGCCGAACGAAGAACAATCCGGTGCTGATCGGCGAGCCGGGCGTGGGCAAGACGGCGATCGCCGAAGGGCTGGCGCAGCGCATTGTGCGCGGCGACGTGCCGGAGGGGTTGAAGTCGAAGAAGGTGGTGGCGCTCGACATGGGGGCGCTGATCGCGGGCGCGAAGTTCCGCGGCGAGTTCGAAGAGCGGCTGAAGGCGGTGCTCAAGGAAGTGTCGTCCAGCGAGGGGCAGATCATTCTGTTCATCGATGAGCTGCACACGGTGGTGGGCGCGGGCAAGGCCGAAGGCGCCATGGACGCGGGGAACCTGCTGAAGCCGATGCTGGCGCGCGGCGAGCTGCACTGCGTCGGCGCCACGACGCTGGACGAATATCGCAAGTACATCGAGAAAGACGCCGCGCTGGAGCGGCGGTTTCAGCCCGTGGTTGTCGATCAGCCGACGGTGGAAGACACCATCTCGATCCTGCGCGGGCTGCGGGAACGCTACGAAGTGCACCACGGCGTGCGCATCAAGGACGGCGCGCTGGTGGCCGCGGCCGTGCTTTCCAACCGCTACATCACGGACCGCTTCCTGCCCGACAAAGCCATCGACCTGGTGGACGAAGCGGCGGCGCGGCTGCGTACCGAAATCGATTCGCTGCCGGCTGAGCTGGACGAGAAACTGCGGCGCAAGCTGCAGCTCGAGATCGAACGCGAGGCGCTGAAGAAGGAGACCGACGAAGCATCGCGGGAGCGGCTTTCGAAGCTCGAGGAAGAGCTCGATTCGCTGATCAAAGAGACGGCAGGGCTGCAGAGCCGCTGGCAGGCGGAGAAGGACTCCGTGCAGAAGCTGCGGTCGCTGCGCGAGAAGGTGGAGTCCACCAAGCTTGAGATCGAGCAGGCTGAGCGGGCCTACGATCTGAACCGGGTGGCGGAGCTGAAGTTCGGCCGGCTGATCTCGCTGGAAAGGGAGATTTTCGAGGAAGAGAAGCGGCTCAAGGGCGAAGAATCGAAAGACCGCCTGTTGAAGGAAGAGGTGGACGAGGAGGACATCGCCGAGGTGGTGGCGCGCTGGACGTCGATTCCGGTGACGAAACTGCTGGAGGGAGAGCTGCATAAGCTGCTCCATCTGGCCTCGCAACTGCACCGCCGCGTGGTGGGGCAGGACGAAGCCGTGAAGGTGGTGAGCGAGGCCGTGCAGCGGGCGCGCGCCGGGCTCAACGATCCGAACCGGCCCATCGGCAGCTTCCTGTTCCTTGGCCCGACTGGCGTGGGCAAGACGGAGCTGGCGCGGGCGCTGGCCGAGACTCTGTTCGACGACGAAAAGGCTCTGATCCGCGTGGACATGAGCGAGTATCAGGAGAAGCACACGGTGGCGCGGCTGTTCGGCGCGCCTCCGGGCTATGTGGGCTTCGAAGAGGGCGGCCAGTTGACGGAAGCCGTGCGGCGGCGGCCCTACTCGGTGGTGCTGTTCGATGAGGTTGAAAAAGCCCACGCCGATGTGTTCAACGTACTGCTGCAGGTGCTGGATGACGGGCGGCTCACCGACGGCCAGGGCCGCACGGTGGACTTCCGCAATACGATCCTGATCATGACGTCGAACCTCCCGCCGGCGCAGTTGCGCAGCATGTTCCGGCCGGAGTTTCTGAACCGCATCGATGAGACGGTGGTGTTCCACGCGCTGGCGCACGAGCATCTGCGGCGGATTGTGGACATCCAGCTCGACCGGCTGCGGAAGCGGCTGGAAGAGCGCCACATCACGATGGAAGTGACCGACGAAGCGCGCGACCACCTGATTCTTGCCGGCTACGAGCCGGACTATGGGGCGCGTCCGCTGAAGCGGGCCATCCAGCGCGAACTGGAGACTTTGATCGCGCGGATGATTTTGGAGGGTAAGGTCCGCGATGGGCAGCACCTGCGGGTGTCAGCGTCGCGCGGGGCCCTGGTGGTGGAAGAGGCCCAGGCCGGCAGCTCGCAGTGAGAGCCGCCGGCGGAGCACCACGAACGCGAAGAAGGAACAGGGAAACGAACAACACATGGAAGAACAACAGAAAACCTTGAAACTGCCGGTGCTGCCGCTGAAAAACGTGGTGCTGTTTCCGAAGCTGGTGCTGCCGTTGTCGGTGGGGCGCGACGCCTCGCGGGCGGCGGTGGAGGCGGCCATCAAGCAGCACGACGGCGAACTGATCCTGGTGTCGCAGCGCAGCCCGGAGGTGGACGTGCCGGGGGCGGACGATCTGTATAACTTCGGCACGCACGCCAGGGTGCGGAAGGTGTTGCGGACCTCGGCGAATCTGATCGAGATCGTGGTATCTGGCCTGGAGCGCGTGGGCATTCTCACGGTTCATCAGGAGGGCGAGTACCTGCAGGCTGAGGCGCAGGCGATGCCGCTGGTCCACGATCACTCGACCGAAGAGAAGGCGCTGCAGGCGGCGCTGTTTGAGCTGGCGAGCAAGGCAATCGAAAAGGTGAATCCGCAGGCGGCCGAACAGATCTCGGCGCTGCTCAATTCGGCCGACGATCCGCAGCAGGTGATGTGGCTGCTGGCCACGGCTTTCAACCTGGATATGGCGCAGATGCAGAACCTGCTGGGGGCCGCCTCGCTGAAAGAGGCCTTCCAGTTGGCGGTGAACTACCTCTCCGAGGAAGCGCGCGTCCTGGAAGTGCGGCAGAAGATCGTCAGCGACGCGCAGGAGGAGATGACGAAGGAGCAGCGCGAGTATGTGCTGCGGCGGCAGATGAAGGCCATCCAGCAGGAACTGGGCGAGGACGATCCGGCCAAGGCCGAGACCGACGATCTGAGAAAGCGCTTAGCGGAAACGGTGCTGCCGGACGAGGCGCGCAAGGAGGCCGAACGCGAGTTCAAACGGTTCGAGCGGCTGCCGGACCAGTCGCCGGAACGGCACGTGATCCGGACCTGGCTGGACCTGGTGCTGGAGTTGCCGTGGAAGAAGACGACAGAGGACAACCTGGACATCGCGCGGGCGCGGCAGGTGTTGAACGAAGACCACTACGGGCTGGAGGACGTGAAGGAGCGGATCCTCGAGCATCTCGGCGTTCTGCAGCGGAATCCAGGGGCAAAAGCGCCGATCTTGTGCTTTGTAGGGCCTCCGGGCGTGGGCAAGACGTCGCTGGGGCAGTCGATTGCGCGTGCGCTGGGGCGCAAGTTCGAACGGATGAGCCTGGGCGGGCTGCATGACGAGAGCGAACTGCGCGGGCACCGGCGGACCTACATCGGCGCCATGGCGGGCAGGCTGATTCAATCGATGCGGCGGGCCGGGGCGCAGAACCCGGTGATGATGCTCGATGAAGTGGACAAGCTGGGGCGCGATTTCCGCGGCGATCCGGCCTCGGCGCTGCTGGAAGTGCTGGACCCGGCGCAGAACTCGACGTTCCGCGATAACTACCTGGACCTGCCTTTCGACCTGTCGAAGGTGATGTTCATCACGACGGCGAACAGCCTGGACACGCTGCCGCAGCCGCTGCTGGACCGCATGGAAGTGATCCGGCTGTCGGGCTACAGCGAGGAAGAGAAGGTCGCCATCGCGAACCGCTATCTGATTCCGCGGCAGCTCAGCGAGACGGGGTTGAGTGTGGAACTGGTGCGGTTCTCGGACGAAGGGCTGCGCAAGCTGATCGGGTCGTACACGCGCGAGGCCGGGCTGCGCAACCTGGAAAGGAACATCGCGAGCCTGTGCCGGAAGTCGGCGCTGAAGTTTGCCGAAGGGCGGACGGAGCCGATCGATCTGGCGCCCGAGATGATTGTGGAGATGCTGGGGCCGGAGATCTTCCTGCCGGAGAGCGCGCGGGAGAACCTGCCACCAGGCGTATCGACGGGACTGGCGTGGACGCCTTCGGGCGGAGATGTGCTCTACATCGAAGCCACGCTGCTGCCGAAAGGGAAGGGGTTGACGCTCACCGGACAGTTGGGCGACGTGATGCAGGAGTCGGCCAAGGCGGCGCAGAGCTATCTGTGGGCGCACGCCGGCGATTATGGGCTGAACACGGAGATGTTCGCCGACTTCGGCGTACACATCCACGTGCCTTCCGGAGCGATTCCGAAGGATGGGCCTTCGGCCGGCATCACGCTGGCGGTGGCGCTGGCCTCGCTCTACTCGAAGAAGGTGGCGCGGCCGGATACGGCCATGACGGGCGAGATCACGCTGACCGGCCGGGTGCTGCCGATCGGCGGCGTGAAGGAGAAAGTGCTGGCGGCCCGGCGCGCGGGCATGAAGCGGGTGATCCTGCCGAAGGCCAACGCGAAGGACCTGCGGGACCTGCCGAAGAACGTCCAGGAGGAGATGGAGTTCCACTTCGCCGAGCGGATCGATGAGGTGTTCCTGGTGGCGGTGCCGGGCCTCGTGCCTGAGTCGGCGCCGGAACCGGCAAAGCAGGGTTAAGTCAGCGACGATCGAGCAAGAGGCCGTCTCCCGCAGTTGCGGGGGCGGCCTTTTCGCGTCTTTCAAGGCAGTTTTGTTACATAGAAGTTTGAGGTATTGTGATAGGCTACATATCGTAAGGAGTTAGGTAATGGGCAACACGAAGCCGGACCTGATGCAGGGCACGCTGGACCTGCTGGTGCTGAAGACGCTGGGGCAGGGGGCGCAACACGGGTATGGGATTGCGCAGAAGATTCTGGTTTCGTCGAGGCAGACGATCGAGGTGCAGCAGGGGTCGTTGTACCCGGCGCTGCACCGGCTGGAGAAGAAGGGTCTGGTGAAGAGCGAGTGGAAGCCGTCGGAGGCGGGGCGGATGGCGCGGGTGTACTCGTTGACGAAAGCGGGCAGGGAGCGGCTGGCGGAGGAGATCGAGCAATGGAACCGGTACTCGGCGGCGATCGGGTGGGTGATCGAGGGCTGATGCGATGAAGTGGCCCTGGAACCGCGCGGAAGACGAGCTGGAGATGGAGGTGCGCCACCACATCGAGACGCTGGCGGACGCCTATGAGCGGCAAGGGATGCAGCGGGCAGAGGCGCTGGCGGCGGCGCGGAAGGAGTTCGGGCCGATGGACACCTACAAGGAAGAGTGCCGGGACGAGCGGCGGTGGCGGCCGGTGGAAGAGATCCTGCGGGACGTGCGGTTCGGCTGGAGGATGCTGAAGCGGACGCCGGCGGTGACGGCGACGGCGCTGCTATCGCTGGCGCTGGGCATTGGGGCGACGTCGGCGATTGTGACGCTGGCCGACGTGCTGTTGTGGCGGACGGTGGGGGTGCCGCAGCCGGAACAGTTGTCGGAGGTGATGTGGGAGGCGGCGGGATTCACGGATTTGAGCAACCGGTCGATGGGCGGCAATTTCCGGGACGGCGCGTTGCACGTGGCGGACTTCTTCAGCGCGCAGTCCGTGGAGGCTTTGCGCGCGGCGGCGGGGCAGGATGCGGCAGTGACGGCGCAGAGCGGCAGTGCGTTGACGAGCGTGAGTTTCGATGGGCGGCTGGCGATGGTGGAACTGCGTGGGGTGGCGGGCGACTTCTTCGAAGTACTGCGGTTGCGGCCGGCGCTGGGCCGGGTGCTGGGCAGGGAGGACGACGATGAGGCGGCGCCGCGCGTGGTGGTGTTGAGTCACCGCTTCTGGAGCGAGCGGATGGGGCGGGCGCCGGACGTAGTGGGCCGGACGCTCAAGATCAACAACCACAACTATGAAGTGGCGGGTGTGCTGCCGCGAGAGTTTGGCGGGATCACGGCCGGGGACACGGTGGAGCTGTACACGACGGTGCGGCAGAGTCCGGGCTATCTGGACCGGGACTCCGGCCTGCGGGAGTGCGCGCAGGATGCGATGTGCTGGTGGATGCATCCGCTGTTGCGGAAGGCTCCGGGGGTGCCTGAGGAGCGGCTGAAGGCGGCACTCGATGGGGCGTTCGCGGGGAGTTGGGGCAAGCGGCCAGGGACGGATTCGGCGACGCCACACATCCGCCTGACGGAGGCGAGCCGCGGATTGGGGGAGATCCGGAGGGAGTTTGGGAAGCCGTTGAGCGTGCTGCTGGGGCTGGTGGCGATGGTGCTGCTGGCGGCGTGCGCGAATCTGGCGAATCTGTTGCTGGCGCGCAGCGTGAGCCGGGAGAAGGAGGTGGCGCTGCGGGTTTCGCTGGGTGGCGGGCGGGCGCGGCTGGTGCGGCAGTTCTTCACGGAGAGCGTGATGCTGGCTGTGTTGGGCGGGCTGATCAGCGTGCCGGTGTCGATGGGGATCATCTCAGCGCTGGCGCACCTGGTGACGGACCACGGATCGACGATGGTGATTTCGGCGGCCCCGGATGCGCGGACCCTGGCGGGGGCGGCTGTGTTGACGCTGGTGACGCTGCTGCTGTTCGGGATCTATCCGGCGTGGCGCGCGGTGGGCGTGGATGCGGCGCCGGCGCTGAAGGGGCAGGGCCCCGGGTCCGGAGGGCATCGGAAGACGTGGGCGCCGGCGCGCCTGCTGGTGCTGGCACAGGTTTCGGTGGGCGTGGTGCTGATGACGTCAGCGGTGTTGTTTGCGGGGAACCTGTGGGAGATCGTGCATCGCGAAGCGGGGCTGGAGCGGGGCAACGTGGTGATGTTCGGCGTGCGGCCGGGCGAACTCGGGTACCGGGACGCGGAGTTGCGGGCGTTCTATCAGAAGCTGGAGCGGCGGTTGGCGGAGACCCCGGGCGTGCAGCATGTGGGCCTTTCGGTGACGAGGCCGATGTCGCGCGGGGGATGGTGGGATCGGGCGAGGGTAGGGGAAGGGAAGGCGATGCAGTCGGCGGTGCATCATGTGACACCGGGATTCCTGGACTCGCTGCGGATCCCTGTAGTGGCGGGCCGCATGATGTCGCGGGGGGAGGTGGAGAGCGGGGCGAAGGTGGCGGTGGTGAGTGAGGAGTTCGCGGCGAAGTTGGGACTGGCGGAGCCCTTGGGCGTGCGATTCGCCGTGGGGCGCAACGGAACGGATCGTTACGAGATTGTCGGGGTGGCGCGCAATGCGCAATACGCGGACATGAAGCGTTCGGTGGCGGTGATGTACCGGCCGTTCGACTACGAGCAAGGGACGGCGACGGTGGTGCTGGGGACCGCGGCAGCGCCGGTGAGCGTGTTGCCGGGGGTGCGGGCGGCGGTGCGGGAGGTGAACCGGGATCTGCCGCTGGTGGAGGTCTACACGATGGAAGAACAGATCTCGCGAACGCTCGAGCGGGAGCGGCTGTTTGCGTGGTTGTGCGGTGGGTTTGGGGTGCTGGCGCTGATGCTGTGCGTGGTGGGATTGTATGGCCTGCTGGCCCATGCGACGGCGCGCCGGACGAAGGAGATTGGGGTAAGGATCGCGTTGGGGCCGTCGCGGGAGGGGATTCTGTGGACGACGTTGAAGGGGGGCTTGGGGCTGGCGCTGGGGGGATTGGCGCTGGGCGTGCCACCGGCGGTTTGGGCGATGAAGGTGGCGATTCGCGAGGAACTGGTGGGGGCGGGGCCATTTCCGCATGGGGCTTTGATCGCGGCGATTGGGACGGTGCTGCTCTGTTCGGTGGCGGCGGCGCTGCTGCCGGCGGTGCGGGCCGCCTCGGTGGATCCGGTAATCGCTTTGCGGTCTGAGTGAGGCACGGCGGAAGCCGGGGCGCGATGACTCAAAGCGCGGCGGCGGCGGCGACGGCAGCGAGGGTCATGCCGAGGACTTCGCTGTCACCCAGGTTGTACTCGAAGAGGCCGGTGACCAGGACTCCGATGACCACCGCCACGCCGGCGCGGAGGAACCACGCGGCGGGGTCGTGCGGGGCGTGGAGCAGGCGGGCGAGCCAGTCCTTTGCGGTGAGCAGGAAGAAGAAGATGACGGCGATGGCGGCGGGGATGCCGCGCTCGGCGGCGTAGTGGATATAGATGTTGTGGAGGTGGCCGTAGTAGCCTTCGGGCAACTGCTGGGGCAGGTCGGCGGGGATGTAGTCCTTGACGTGCGGGCCGACGCGCTCCAGGCCGAGGCCGAGGAGCGGATGGGCCTTGATCATCTCGACACCGGTGCGGAAGGTGTAGACGCGGTGCATGTTGGAATCGTGCTCGCCGTGCGGTTTGACGAAGGACGTGACGCGCTCGCGGAGGGACGCCGGGCCCACGGCCACGGCGGTCAAGGCGACAACGGGCACCAGCGCGACGGTCCAGCGCTTCCAGCCCCAAAGCAGGTACAGCACGGCGACTCCGGTGGCGATCCAGACGCCGCGCGTCCAGGCGAGCAACAGCGCCAGGCCGACGATGGGCAGGCAGAGCAGCAGAGCGAAGCGCATACGGCGTTCGGGCTTGCCGTAGAGCAAGAGGGCGAGGCCGGCGAGCAGGACGATCATCATCTGGCCGCTAAAGGTCATCCAGTGGCTGTTGAAGCCGGTGATGCGGTCGCCCACGTAGGACAAGTAGAAGTTCTTGCCCTGCTCGGCCGCGCGTTGGTATTTCGCGCCAAACTGCCAGATGCCGCGGAGGGCGGAGGCAGTGCCCCCGGCCAGCCAGGCGGCGGTGAGCCAGCGCGGATGGTCGGGCGAGCGAAAAGTGGAGCAGATCGCCACCAGCATCAGCCAGACGTAGAACTTGCGGATCTGCGGCAGACCGGCGGCTGGCTGGTCACTGAACGCCAAAGCGAGGAGAGAAAGAGAGGCGAAGACGGCGAGCCACGGCCAATGTTTGGGAGCCCGCCACTCGACCCTGGCGAGGAGCATGGCGGCGAGTGCGGCGCCGAGCAGGATCTGAGAGGCGGCGATGGAAACGGCAGCGGCTGCTCCGGCGCCGAGGGCGCACCAGAAGGCGGCCTGCTGGAAGCGCTCTCTGCCGTCTGAAAGGGCCGGTTTCATCCCCAGTGGTCCAGTGTGACACAATACCGGACAGGAGAGTGGCCCGTTGCAGATCTACCTGCTTCGTCATGGGATTGCGGAAGACGCCCTGCTCGGGAAGCGAGACGCCGAACGGGCTCTCACGCTGGACGGAAAGAAGAAACTGAGGGGAGTGCTGCGCCGGGCCAAGGAAGCGGGCGTCTCTCCGAGTGTCATCCTTTCCAGTCCCTATTTGAGGGCAATGGAGACGTCTGAGATCGTGCGTTCCGTGCTCGCGCCGCACGCCCATATCCTGCGATGCCAACAGTTGGTGCCTTCGGCGCGTCCGGAAGACGCCTGGGAGGAGATCCGGTTGCACCGCGACCAGGCGCAGGTACTGTGCTCCAGCCACGAGCCGCTTTGTTCTTTCCTGGCCGGGTATCTGCTGCGCAGTCCGAACCTGGAGATCGACTTCAAGAAGGGTGCGTTGTTGCGGGTGGACGTGGAGAACGCGGCGGTCCACCCACGCGGCATTCTCAGGTGGATGCTGGCTCCGAAGCTGGCCTGAGCATCTCCTGCCTGGCGAAGTGGAGGGCGGCATCGCGATCGGCGAGGCGGCCTTCGAGTTGCTCGGTTTCGACGGCGTGCAGGACGGTGGCGAAACGCGGGCCGGGGCGGAAGCCCATCTGAATGAGATCCCGGCCGGTGATGAGCGGGCGCGGACGCAGGGCCTCGGGCGGGATGGCACGCAGGCGTTCGCGGACGGCGTGGTAGTTGGTGAGCGGGCGCAGGCCGCCCAGCAGGTCGAGGCGGTGGAGTTCGAGCAGTTCGTCGAACCTGGGCTGGCGGGAAAAGCGTTTGAAAGTGGCATCCGTCATCTGAGGCGCGTCTTTGAAGCGCATGTGTTGCGCGGTCATCCAGGAGACGGTGTCGACGATTTCCGAGGGGTAGCGAAGGCGGGTGAGGATCTGGCGGGCGAGCTCGGCGCCGACGCGTTCGTGGCCGCTGAAGCGGATGCGGTCTTCGTGCGTTTGAGTAAGCGGTTTGCCGACGTCGTGCAGTAGCGCGCCCAGGGCCAGTTCGAGCGATGAATGCCCGAGTTGCTCCAATAGTCCGAGCGTGTGCAGCCACACGTCGCCTTCGGGGTGGAATTCGGGCGGCTGCTGGACTCCCTTCATGCGGTCCACTTCGGGCAGGATCCGGGAGAGCAGGCCGGTTTGGTCGAGCAGTTCGAAGCCGCGGCGGGCGCCGCCCTCGGTGAGGATGCGCGAAAGCTCGTCGCGGATGCGTTCGGGCGAGATCCGGGTGATCCCTGATGCGCAGCGCTGGATGGCGGCGAACGTCTCGCTTTCAATTGCAAAGCCGAGGCGGGCGGCGAAACGCACGGCGCGGAGCAGGCGGAGGTAGTCTTCGGCGAATCGCTGCGCGGGATCGCCGATGGCGCGGATGAGGCGGCGGTCCAGGTCGGCTTGGCCGCCGACGAGGTCTGTGATCTCTCCGGTGAAGGGGTCCTCGAGGAGAGCGTTAATGGTGAAGTCGCGGCGGCTGAGGTCGAGCTGGACGTCCTTCTCGAAGCTGACTTCAGTAGGGTGGCGGCCGTCGTCGTAGGCGCGTTCGGAGCGGTAGGTGGCGATCTGGATCTCTTCGCCATCGCGGCGGAGAAGGATGACTCCGAAATGCGCGCCGACTTCGAGTGCGCCGGGAAAGAGCCGCAGGAGTTCGGGAGGCGTTGCGTCGGTGGTGAGGTCGCGGTCGTGCACATCGAGGCCGAGAAGCCTGTCGCGCACGCAGCCGCCCACCAGGTGGACCTGGTAGCCCGCCCGGCGCAGGATTTCGGCCGCATGGCGGGCCAACGCGCCGCCGGACTGCCCTTGATGGCTCACAACCTCCATGCAATCATCGTAGGATAGCTGCGAAATGGAAGACTCCAGTACAGCCTCACCAAACCTGCAGGGCCGGTCGCCATCCAACGCCAAGGTCGTCGTCGCCACCACCGTTGCCCTCTCGTTCATCTCTTTCTGGCGCGGGGCTTCCATTGTCCTGAGCGATCTGGCATCGACGATGTTCTATGTCGGCGGCATTGCGGAGCAGGCCATCGGCAAGTCCGCGCCGTGGTTTGTGCTGGCGGTGCTGCTGTTCGGTTTTGCCATCCGCTCCATCTACCTGGAAAGCTGCGGCATGTTCGTGCGCGGCGGCGTGTACGTGGTGGTGCGCGATTCGATGGGGCCGCGCATGGCCAAGCTCAGCGTCTCCGCGCTGGTAGTGGACTACATCCTCACTGGGCCGATCTCATCGGTTTCCGCGGGGCAGTATCTGGGGCGCCTGATCAACGAATTGTTTGAATTCATCCATCTGGAATACCACCTGGATCCGAACCTCTTCGCGATGTTTTTCGGCGTTTCGGTGACCTGCTACTTCTGGAGGCAGAACATCAAAGGTATTCATGAGTCGTCGTCGAAGGCGCTGCGGATCATGCAGGTGACCACGGTGATGGTGTTCCTGCTTCTGATCTGGTGCCCGGTGACGCTGCTGGTGCAGAAGAAGTTCGCGCTGCCACCGCTGCCGACGCTGCCGGTTCTGAAGTTCGATTCCACCTCGCTGGGCTGGCTGGAAGGGACCTTCTGGCCCACCATCTGGCCGGCGGCGCTGGTGATCGGCTTCGGACACACGCTGCTGGCCATGAGCGGGTTTGAGACGCTGGCGCAGGTGTACCGCGAGATCGCCTACCCGAAGATGAAGAACCTGAAGATCACGGCCAACATCGTGTGCACCTACGCGCTGCTGGCGACGGGCCTGGTCTCGTTCTACGCCGTGATGATCATCCCGGATTCGGAGCGCTCGAAATACTACGACAACCTGATCGGCGGTCTGTCGATGAGCCTGGCGGGGCCGGAGATTCTCAAGCTGGGCTTCCACATCTTTGTGGTGATCGTGGGCGCGATGATCCTTTCCGGCGCGGTGAACACGTCGATCATCGGCGCCAACGGCATTCTGAACCGGGTGGCGGAGGACGGCGTGCTGACGCCGTGGTTCCGCAAGCCGCAGAAGCGTTTCGGCACCACTTCGAGGCTGATTTCGCTGATCGCCATCGCGCAGTTGCTCACGATCATCGCCTCGCGCGGCGACGTCTATCTGCTGGGCGAAGCCTATGCGTTCGGCGTCGTGTGGAGCTTCGCGCTGAAAGGGCTGGGCGTGCTGGCGCTGCGCTTCCAGCGGCACGATCAGGAGTACAAGTTCCCGGTCAATATACGGCTGGGCAAGCTGGAGATCCCGGTGGGGCTGGCCGTGACCACGCTGATGCTGCTGATGGTGGCCATCGCCAACCTGCTGACGAAGAAGGTGGCGACGGTTTACGGCGTCAGTCTGACCATAGTGCTGTTTCTGGTGTTTACGCTTTCTGAGCGATGGAATGCGCGCGCACGGAAGTCCGCCGAGAAAGGCCACGTGCTGGAAGAGTTCAATCTCGAGCATCAGCCGGAGGTGGACGATGCGAACGTGCACGCGCGTCCGGGGTGCGTGCTGGTGGCCATCCGCGACTTCAACAATATGGACCACCTGAAGCGCGTGCTGGAGAAGACCAACCTGCGCCGCCACGACATCGTGGTGATGACGGTGCGGCCGGTGACGGGCTCGGCGGGCGAGTACGATTTGAGTGACTCCCAGCTCTTTTCCGATTACGAGCAGGAGCTATTTACGCGCGTGGTGGCGCTGGCGGAAAAAGAGGGCAAGCCGGTGGAACTGCTGGTGGTGCCTTCCAACGACGCTTTCATCGCCCTGGTGCAGACCGCTCAGAACCTGAAGGCCTCAAAGCTGGTGACGGGCGTGTCGCGGGCGATGAGCAGCGACGAACTGGCGCGGCGTATCGGCCTGGCCTGGGAGAAACTGCCGGAACCGCGGCAGGCGTTTTCACTGGAGATCATCGCGCCGGACCGGCCGCCGTCCTACGTGAATCTGGGGCCGCACCCGCCGCGGCTGTGGCCTGAAGACGTAGACCGGCTGCACGATATCTGGCTGCGGCTGACCGCGTCGGAAGGATTCGGGTCGAATCTGCACCACAGGGACGTGGTCGGAGCGGCACTGCGCGCGCTGGAGCGCGACCTGGAATCGCCGCGCCGCGCACAGGTGCTGGACGAGATTCGCAAGCAGACACCGAAGAGCTGACGAGGCTACTTCTTCTTCGCGCTGCCCTTCTGCTCTTCTTCGGCTGCGCCGGGAATCCCACTCAAGACGGTATTGAAGAGCTCCGCTTTCTTGAGGTCGCGCTTGGAGGGAGGAGCTTCGCCCTTGCGGTACGGCCCCTCGTTGTAACAGGTGCGGCATCGTACCTTCGCCGGCTCACCCTCCACCAGCGACAGAATGGAGTGGTTGGTCAGGCGCTTGCACTTGATGCAGTAGTCGTCCACATCATCGCCTAGGCGCAGTTGGAACATGGAGATCTCCCAGCCCGAGACTAACATTGATGGGGTGCCGCACTCAATGGCCTTTTCATTGACGGCCGCCCAGGCGGTTACCATAGGAGTGCATGCTGCGCGGCAAGTGGATCCTGATCTGCGGCGTTCTTCTGATCGCGGTGGCCGGAGCCGGCTCCATCCTGTGGATCCGGCGGCAGGCGCCTCCGCCGAAGCCGGTCCAGAAGCAGGCGGTGGAACTGCCGAAGGGCGCCGAAGTGACGCTCACCGGCAGAATTCAGGCGGCCGACGTGATTCACCTGGACGCTCCGCTGGACGGCGTATTGGAAGAGTTGCCGGTGAAGAACGGCGACGAAGTGTACGAAGGGCAGATTCTGGCGCGCATCGCCAACGCGGTGCTGCAGGAAAACGAGAAGGAAACGCTGCTGGAGACCGAGCGGGCCCAGTCGAAAATCTCGTCGCTGGAGGCGGAGTTGACGGCGGCGCGGCTGGAAGATTCGCGTCTTTCGGCGGAGCTGTCGCGCGCGCGCGCCGAAAGTACCCGCACTGAGCGGGTATATCAGCGGCAGGAGATGCTGAACCGCGAGGGCGCCACGCCGCGGTTGAGTTATGAGAAGGCGCAGAAGGACTACGGCACCGCCAAAGACGAACTGGAACATGCGCAATCCTCGGCCGGCGCAGCGCAGGATCGCATTCAACGCATCCTGAAAGAGATCGAGCTCGGCAAGAAGGCGCTGGCCGAGAAGGAAGCGGCGCACGAGGCTGCGAAGTCAGAACTGGCGGCGGCCTCGATCCTCGCGCCGGCCGACGGCTTGATCGTCGCCATCAGGAAAGCGGAGGGGGAGGAAGTGCAGCGATCGCAGGGGCCGTTGATCGACCTCGCGACGGATCTGAGCCATCTGCAGATCGTGGTGGATGCGCCGCCGGCCTACACAAAACGTCTGGTGCAGGGCAAAGTGGTTTCGATCGTCATGGCCGAGCTGCCGGGCAGCGGATTGCAGGCCGAGATTACCAGCGTGGAGCCGGAGCGATTCGTGGTGGATTTCTCCAGCCCCACGCCGTTGGTGAAGCCCGGCATGTCAGCGGCCATCCGGGTGAAGCTGGACTAACGGCCGGCGCGGGCTTCGATGACGACGCGCTCCGGCGCTCGGGCGGCGCGGTAGAGGGCGGCGTTTTCATCCTTGGACTTGGGAAGTTCGGCGCCGAGGTTCATGCCCGCGCGCCACACCTGCTTGAGGAAGTAGCGGTCGCCGTAGCGCTGGAAGATCAGGCGGCTCTCCTCCGCCGGCTGGCCGCCGCCGGCGACGAAGACGGTGGCGGTGGCGTGCGCGCCGCGGGGCTCCTGCGAACTGACGACGATCGCGCCGAGATTGAAGGGGCGGATGTTGTACTTCCCGGCAGGGAGTTCGGCTGAGCCTACCTGGAAGGCGAACGGGATGTCTGCCTTCAGCTCATAAGCAGGGCCTTGGGCGGGCACGGATGGCGCGAGCACCAGGGCGAGTGCCAGTGCACCCAGCGGCGCCGCCCAGCGGATCGTATTGTGCAACATTGTGTTTTCCTTTCGAGGACGCACACCGGCCGTAGCGGTGGGCGGGTTGAGATCAATGTGCGCGGCCGCGCCTAGCGGACCGTGAAGAGAATCAGTTCATCCTGCGGTTGGCGAACCTGCTGTGCCCGGCGCCGTTCGCGCGCGGCGGGCCGGGTTTCCTTCTTGGCGGGTGTAGCGAACGCCGGGCCGGCGGAGGTCTCCTGCTTCAACAACTCCGCGGCGCAGACGTCTTTGGGGGCCGGCATCATGGCGGCCAGCCACACGAATCCTACGGTGATCCATACGAATGGCTTCATCAGAGTCTCCAGGTGTCCGGTTCCGTTCGGGCTGTCTTCACCCGGCCGGATGTCCCTCTGTCAGGTAAAGACGTTCCCGGCGGCGTTTCGTTCATGCCGCAAAGGTAACAATCCATGCGCCTGCGCTTCGCCCGCCGGGCGGTACCATAGGATTGGATCTCAATTAGGAGCCCGACATCATGGAATTCCTCCTGCAGAGCCTGATCGAACTCATCACGCAAACTTCTACCAACCTGCCCCCCGACGTGCGCGCCGCCATGGCCGGCGCATTGGAACGGGAGAAGCCGGGGACGCAGTCCCACCAGGCGCTCTCCATCATGGCCAGCAACACGGACATGGCCTACGAGGACGAAGGTCCCATCTGCCAGGACACCGGCATGCCGACGTTCTTCGTGCATACGCCCGTGGGCGTGAACCAGATGGCGATCGCAAAGACGATTCGCGAAGCGGTGGCCGAGGCGACGAAGCGCGGCAAGCTGCGGCCGAACTCGGTGGATTCGCTCACCGGCGCCAACACCGGCAACAATCTCGGCGTGGAGACGCCCGTCATTCACTTCGAACAGCACGAGAGCGACGAGATCGAAGTGAAACTGGTGCTGAAAGGCGGGGGCTGCGAGAACAAGAACATTCAGTACTCGCTGCCATGCGAACTGGAGCACCTGGGCAAGGCCGGCCGCGACCTGGCCGGCGTGAAGAAGTGCCTGCTGCACGCCGTGTGGCAGGCGCAGGGCCAGGGCTGCGCGCCGGGCGCGCTGGGCGTCTGTATTGGATCGGACCGCGCGCACGGCTACTCGCTGGCCAAGAGCCAGCTCTTCCGTACGCTGGACGACACGAATCCGATTCCCGAACTGGCGAAACTGGAAGCCGAGATCCTGGCCGAGGCCAACACGCTCGGCATCGGCGCCATGGGCCTGGGCGGCGGCGTGGCGCTGATCGGCTGCAAGATCACCGCGGCCAACCGGCTGCCGGCGTCGTTCTTCGTCTCGGTGGCCTACGATTGCTGGGCCTTCCGGCGGCTGGGCGTGAAGCTGGATGCCACCAGCGGCGCCATCACGGGCTGGTTGTACCGGGATCCGTCGAGGCCGGTGGAGAAGCTGGCCAAGGAGAGCGGCTTCCCGCTGAGCGGCCGCGAGATTGTGCTGGAGCCGCCGCTGTCGGCCGAGCAGATGCGCGCGCTGAAGGTGGGGGACGTCGTGCTGATCCGCGGCGAGATGTACACGGGCCGCGACGCGCTGCACGCCTACCTGATGAACAACGAGCCGCCGGTGGACCTGAACGGCGCGGTGCTTTATCACTGCGGGCCGGTGATGCTGAAGGAAGGCGATGAGTGGTTTGTCAAAGCCGCCGGGCCGACGACGTCGTCGCGCGAGGAGCCTTATCAGGCCGAAGTGCTGCGCCGCTACGGCGTGAAGGCCGTGGTGGGCAAAGGCGGCATGGGTAAGAAGACGCTGGCCGGACTGCAGGAGTGCGGCGCCGTCTACTTGCACGGCGTGGGCGGCGCGGCGCAGTTCTACGCGCGCTCGGTGAAGAAGGTGCTGGGCGTCCACCTGATGGAGTTCGGCATCCCGGAAGCCATGTGGCACCTGAAAGTGCAGGACTTCATGGCCATCGTCACCATGGACGCGCACGGCAACTCGCTGCACGCCGATGTCGAGAAGGCCACCGGCGACGTGCTGGAGACACTGAAGCCGTAACTGAGAAACGTTCGAGTGAGCAAACTTGAGGCGCGCGTGGCGCATGCGCGCCTCGATTTGCTAAACTGGTTTTCAGCCGATGGCCAGGTAGCTCAGTTGGTAGAGCGCGGCCCTGAAAAGGCCGGCGTCGGCGGTTCAAGTCCGTCCCTGGCCACCAGCCGCATTACGCACTTTTCTTCCCCGCCCAATTCCATCTCTCCCGACACCCTGTAAACAGGTTTGCCCTCGCGCTCCACGGGCGTGAGCACGAGCTGCGGGATGTGCTTCTGTAGGGCCGCACGTGCGACCAGCACGTTGTCGCCGACCAGTTGGGCCTTCAGCGTCAACAGCGTCTTTGTGACGTGCTGCCGGACCTGCTGGTCGGTGATCTTCAAGTCCATCGGGCGGTAAGCCGCGATCTGGGCCTCGACGGCCTGACGTTCGGCGTCCACGGCTTTGAGCTTGGTCAAGAGGGCCTCCATGCCGTCGGTGGTGGCGATGGCGGTGGTCAGGCGATCTATCTGGATCTGGAGATCGTCCCGGTGGCGCTTCAAACTGTCCAGCGTTGTTACGGCTCCCTTCTGCTCCATCTCCGCGATCCGCCGTGCCACCCCATCGCGTACCCGGGTGATCACTTCATCCAGCATTTCGGGCTGGAAGAGTCGTTGTTCGAGGGCGGCAAAGAGTTGCTCCTCCAGGCGATCCTGGCGAATGTATAGCTTGTTCTCGCAGCTGCCCCGGTAGCGGTGGCAGGGGCAGCCGTATTTCACGTAGCCCCGCTTGCCGCCGCCGCTGACGATCACCATGTTCGAGCCGCAAAAGGAACACTTCAGGATGCCGCTGAACAAGTAGTGCTTGCTGCTCTCCGTTCGGCTCTGTCCTCCCAGGCGGTGGATTCCGGAAGCGTTCACCCTGTCGTTCCGCTGCCGCACAGCATCCCATTGCTCGTCAGTAACGATGCGCCAGGCCGGGACCTCGTGCCGCACCAGATCATAGGCTTCCCTCTTCCTGCTGGTTTTCTTGCCCGTTTCCGGATTGCGTATCTTTTTGGTGCGATTCCACTCGAACACACCCCGGTACCGCTCGTTCTTCAACATCTCCCTTATGGCTGTCGGGCACCACCCTCTGTATTCCCTATTCCGTGGTGGCTGGGGCGATCTCACCCCCTCGGCGTTGAGGAGTTTGGCGATGGCAGCGAGGCCCAGACCTGAGGCGCTGAGGTCGAACATACGCCGGACGACGGCTGCCTCCGCCTCGATGATTTCGAGCCGAACGCCGAGTACCGCCGGACGTCCGTACTTGGCTGTTCTCGTGGGGTCCTCGATAGGTACATTGCGGTAGCCGTAGATCCTGCCGCCGGGGTTGAATCCCTCCAGAACTCTTCCCTCCTGGCCCCGGTGGACCTTATCAGCCAGCCCATCCAGGTACTGTTCATCGAAAATCCCCATGACCGCCAAGGCCATCTTCGACGACTTCTGGCTGGTGTCGATCCCGTTGGCTGCAACGCTGACCTCAACGCCGTAGAACTGGAGGGTCTTTACCAACCTAGACGAGTCGGCGTAATCACGAGCAAGGCGGGAGGTGTCGTCCACCAGAAGCCTGTCGAAGGGGCGTGGTTTCCGCTTAGCTGCCTGAATGAGCGCATCCATCTGTTCCCGCCCAACGAGACTCGCACCGGACACTGCCTTGTCGGCGAGGACAAACTGGTCTACAACCTCCCACCCCTGCCGCTCGGCATACAGGCGGCACCGCCGTTCCTGGTCCTCGATGGACGATGCCCGTTGTAGGTCTGAGCTGTACCGTGTGTAGATTGCACAACGCATATCTGCTATCCCTCCTGGCTCCCTGCCATCAACTCCTGGACCAGCTTGTCCACCATGCGGGGCACCAGCCAATCACAGATCAGCCCTTTCAGATGAACGTCTCCGAACACGTCATCGGCGAGTTCCAGCCCCGGGCCGGGTCTGTTCTGCTCTTTCCGGGACTTCCGGCTGGGGGCCGATTCGTCCGGAAGCGTAGCATAGGCCGACTGGGCCGGGAGTACTATGCCCCCGACGGCAGCCTCCGGTGAGCCTTGGACCGCCTCCACGCCCTTCTTCCGACTCCCCCGCATCGCGGCCAGCCCGGGATCGAGCCTCACCTCCACAACACGCTCCAGGGGCACCGTTACGGCTTCTTGGATCGATACCGGCGGGCGGGCCTTCTCCGGCGGCTCCGCAGCCTCCGCCTGGGGCGCTGCTAGGGTGAGGCCCAGGACGGCGGCCAGGACCGCCATCGGAAGGTGGCGGCCCCACAGATCGAAGAGCTTTGGGTGCCACGATAGGCTCGGCCAGCCCCAGCCCAGCCGCATCGATCCGCCGACGTCGTACTTGCTGGAGGAGGCCGAGAACACCCCCTCGCCCCAGAGTGGAGGTGGAGGGGTGAGGAATGCGGTTACCTGCCCCTGGACGGCTTCAGGGAGGAGGTGATCGGCGGTGAGGCTGTGGGCGTTCATGGGAGTGGCCTCCGGCTACCCTGGTCTCCTGCCAGCCAAAAGATCGCCAAGGTGTTACTTCTCCAAGCGTATGTGGGCTGTTGAGCGGTTAAACGCGGGCTCCGAGGCGTTAGGGCGGGGCACTGAGCCCGCGTACGCCCCAACGGGCGGAATCGATATGTGCAGCGGCAAATCGCGGATTGGCAAGAAAACGAATCGCCACCTGCTGGGTCTTTCGTTGTTGATTTCGACAAGTTCCTAACTCCTTGATTGCAGTCTGATGCCCGTCAACGCGATCTCGTGCCTCTCAGCCGCAGCGGGGGGGCTTGGAAGCTGTCGGGATGGAGACTAAGCACACGAGCTTGACCATTCAGCCTCAGCCCCTGCCACCGCCGCTGTCTGGCAGTGCGATGTTCTTTGAAGCCTCGCTCCTGGATGCGGCGACTGAAGATCCGAGTGTCCACGGAGATCTCCGCGTTCCTCTCGCACCACGCTACGTAGGACTCAAACAAGCTGGCCTTGCTCACCTCGAGGCCGCTGCCAACCTCGCACTCGGCCTCAAGGAACCCAGAGACGTTGTCCATTTCCTCGCGGTACGTTGTCGAGGCGGTCAGCACGGACGGGGGCGGCTGCAACCCCTGGGCGGCCCACTCCGCGTAGCCCTCGAGGCACCACCGGAGGATCCCCGCCCGTTCTCCCCGCAACCTCTCCATTAGGTCCTTGTCCTGCTCCTCGGGAAGGATGGTCTCCATAAAGGGGACTACAAGAGCCCGACGCCATAGTGCGTGTCCACCTTGGGCGATTTCAGGAAGCTGGTTGACCAGCATGACGAGCTTGTGAGTAGGGTCGAACTCGAAGAAATCCTTGTACAAGAATCGAGCGATTAGCCGGTCCTGACCAGTCAGCTGTTTGAGCTTCGCCTCAGAAAGCGTCTGGCTCCCTTCGCACTCGGAGGCCACGGCCAGTCGAGCGCCCCGCAGCCTCGCAACATCGTTGGGGATGGAGGAGTTCTGGCCCTTCATCAAGGTCTCCATGGGCGTGGCCTGGGCATATGGTCCCAGAAGGTTGAGCAGGGTGGTAGCTACCGTGGTTTTGCCGTTGGCTCCCGAGCCCTGGAAGAGGAAGAAGACCTGTTCTTTCGTGGAGCCTGTTAGTGAATACCCCGCAATTCGCCGAAGAAAGGGGATGGCATCGGGATTCGACCTGAAGATCCGATTCAAAGTCGAATCCCAGCAGGGACAAGCCGCTGAGAAGTCCAGGTCAACATCGAGGATCTTGGTGATCAGGTCCTCTTGTCTGTGGGGCACCAGATCAAACTCTTGGAGGTCTAAGGTGCCATTCTTCAAGTTCAGCAGGTGCGGGTTGCTGTCGAGACTCGATGCGGATACTGAAACCCCCTGCTCTGTGGAGGCGAGTGCCAGGAGGCTTTCCAGGCCCCGCCGTGACTCAAGCCACTTCGCCGGAGCAAGCAGCTCTGCCAGCTCCTTCCCTTCCGCATTGGGATTGAGCTCTAGAATTGCGCTTCGCCATCTGGAGCCCAGCGTCTTTGCGGCACGAATCGCTGCGCCCTCGGTGTCGAACTGCCAGTGAGTGCCGGTCCAGCAGATCCAGCTTTTGAACTCCGCACAATAGCGGAACTGCTTTCCATAAAGGCGAATGAACCGCTTGGCGTGTCCGAGCTCAGTCCAGGCGAATTTGCGAACAAACTCCTCGTCGGAGCAGTGGGCGGCGACTGGCCGCCAGGGTGTTTGCACTGGGGTTGTTGCATTTTCATTTGGCACAGGGATTCGCCTCCTGACCCAGAATCCCTTCGAGGAGCTTCACTCCGAAGGGCGCGAAGAGTTCACCGGCTTGCCTGTGTTGGGCGTCATGTGGCCGCGCCTCGAACTCCTCCAGTCTCAAGTCGCATCCCTTCGGTCCGTCCTGCTCATCGCAGTCCCCCCAGCCGTCCGCATTGGGAAGCTGTACCATCGGGCAGTTGTCCAGGTAATCCCGAACTCGTTCGCGTTGACCGCCCACTTGAATCGAATCGAATTCCCGGTTATGTTTACACATAAGCAACCCCTTTTCGTGTTTCTGTCCCAGCAGGACCACTAGATTCTCTTCACCCCCGGTGGCAGACAGTTGTCCGCTGACTGGCCGCCGGGGCATTCCTTTCGACGACTCGGTCAGCTTACGCTGCCAGAGTCGGTTACACCCTGCGACTCAGCGATGGAGCCCAGGACCTCGACATGGCGCAGGAGCGCCTCGATGTCACCGCGCCGGAATTTAACCGCCCGTCCCAGTCGAACATGGGGTAGCCGTGGAGTGGCCCCCGACTGGACGTGCAGATAGACCCAGCTGAGACTCATGCCGGTGATGGCTGCCACCTCCCGGCAGTTCAGATATGTGCATTTTGAGCTAGCCATATACACACGATAGACTGGCTGGAAATTTTGTAATAGTGTGACAATTCGCGGGCGTGCTTAGAATTCACACGGGGTCAGGCGGGACGATTAGGGAGGGAGTTGGCAGTGAAACGGGCTACTCTTCGAGGTCCGCCGGGAAGTTGGCGGCCCGCTTGCGTTCAGTCCGCTTCCTGTAGCTCCTGGCGGACCTGCGTAGTGCTCCACAAGCCCTGCCCTCAAGGTCCTCGGTACAGTATCTTTGATTGCTCTTGCGAGGGTGGAAGGGGCGCCCACATTCCCCACGCCGACATTCCCGTAGGATGGCGTGTGCGCGTAGCGCGTCCACTATCTCCTCGTAGCAGTACAGGGCTTCTGGGTAAATGACGCCGAGGTAATCAGACTCAATATGATCGAGGTTGCTACATGATTGCTTAGCGGTCACGTACGCTGCCCTGACGGCAGCCCCCAGTTCTTTCAGTTCGCCGTTCGACGGGGGCTTGGTCTTCATGGCCAGCGAAGGCTCCTTGGTGAGTGAGGTTAGCGGTTCACCACTCCCACGGCCACCCGGGCACACCAGTCGCCCGAACCTGAGGATCTCCTCGATGTGGCGTCCAATCAGGTTTCGTAACTCTTGACGGGCCTCTGTGAGAAACGAGCAATCCCCCCTCGGCTCGAAGTCCAGGACCTTCTCGTACCTGAGGTAAAGAGCCTGGAGATGGTCCAACGCGCCAGGGATCACCTCATTGGCCAATTTCGGACGCGCTTCCCACAACGCCCTGCCGACGAACAAATCGACGTCGGGTATTTCTCCCTTCGTGTGGTGCCTTGGGGTCCCCTTCATACATCAACCCGGTGTTTGTCCAATCCGTACATGGCTTTCGGAGGGTTCAGCGCGTTCAAGTGCTGGGTGAGTACAAGCCTGGGCTACGGCCAGGATTCAGCAATAGCGTATCACGCAGCGTTTAGCCGCTAAACGTCGCTGGTAGGTGCCGACGAGTGCGCCTCGAAGGCGGGCCTGAGGGAACCTGTCACCTGCTCACAGTTTGTCATCGTCAATCTACCGGCCATGCGGTTGTAGCCCGATTTGGGCGGGCGACGGGATGGGCCATGCCAAGCCGTCCGGGGTCTGGACAATGACGCAATGACACAATGACAGCGATTTCTATGTTGTCTCCACCTATTGAAGGAGGTAGCGGCTCTCATAGGCAACAATAGTAAATCAGTGTCATTGCGTCATCAGCGTCACTCGGGCAACCTGGAGCTTGCCAGTTTGACAGTCACTTCTATGGCTTGTCGTCAGGGAGCCTTGTGGCAGACGCTACTGCGCTTCCACCTTTGGGGAACTTTGGAATTCGACTAGTGGCTCTATTGCGGGCACGTTTCGTGCGGGATGCGTCCCGGGTTCTAGCACCGGAACAGTAGGTGGCAGCGCCGGTAGTGGCTCAAGCTGCAGCTCCAATTGGCGGTTCTGAGCCGCCTCAAGCTCTGAGCTGTGCCAGCGTTCATGAAGTTCCTTCTCGAGCCACTCCGTTAATTGGATACAGGCCTCATAGGAGTGTAGGAAGTACTGCAGATCGACAGGCAAGGTGGCCCCAGACCGGACGCGAGCGTGGGTAGCAGCCTTGCGCACGTACGTCTCGTTCGCCACGCCCGCATTGTGGATTAGAATGTCGCGGGTCGCCTTGATTTCCAGGTAACGATGAAACGCAGGGCATTCTAGCAAGTTCAAGGAAAGGAGTGATTCCACAGTCTCAGCAAACTCCGTTGAAGACTTGTAGGACAACTCGTTGAGTAGGGCATCCATGGCTCGCAAATGAACGTCTTCAATGGATGTCGCTTCAAGAATGACTTTCATGGGTAGGGTGCGTTTGGTGCCAAGCTTCTTCGGGTACTTCATCACCACCGCTCGCACGACATCTACCAGCATGGCTTCAGTAATCCTGACGATCTGAATGAGGCCATTCACGGCGAGGTGGTGAAAGGCAAGAGATTGGTAGCGTTCGATCAACTCACTCTTCCTATAGGAGCGGGTCGACGAAATCGGCTTGTTGTCAGGTCGCCACCCTACAGGATAGGAGACGTTGACCTCTTCCTCTTGGTACTCCTGCAACGACGTCACAGCAATATTGAACGCCCCGTAGGTAAGCTCTGCAATTTCCCCTTGCTCGAACAGAGAGGCTCGCCCGCCGTAAGTGATCCGGTAAAGACTATTGCCCAAGTTGTCCATGCTGCTCTCCGTTGAAGACACGACGATACTCTCTGAGGGGCCGACATGTCCAGCCAAGCTGTAACCATCTCACGACGGCCCACTTAGCTATTGGATCAGATAGCTCCGCTTCCTTCGAGTCGCCTGGGGTTCCGCCTCGGCGAAACTGATCACCTCATCGGGAAGATTCGGGAGCACTGGTGCCTTCTGGATGACTCCACCTTCAGATCGAGGACGGGCTTGCGAGGCGGCCACCCTACACACCAGCCCGAAGTATCACCAGAAAGAGCGTGGGGGAAAGAAAACACGCTCCGAGGTGTGGGTGAGTGGGCACGAGTGGTTGCTCCAACCACGCTGCTCAGCATTCCGGGATCATTCCTACACTGATCAACGATGAACCGAATGCGCTCCGCCTATTGAAACTCACTCCTTTGCCGCTAGGGGCCATCGAGGCTCGTCTCTCCGTCGGGTTTGGGCAATATCATGAGAAATTGTAGAGGGACATTTCGATGGCAGGAAAGCGACACCACTTCATTCCTCAGTTCTTGCTGAAGGGCTTCGTCAGCAGTCGACGGTCTGGCGTTCTCAATGTCTGGATGTACCGCAAGGATCAACGTGGTATCGAGCTCAATATTGAGAATGTGGGGGTAGAGAAGCACTTCTACGGGAAGCCCGAAGAATCAAACCTCGATGAGCGAATCACGTCCCTGGAGTCAGATCTCGCGAAGGTGACTGATGACCTCAGATCACACTCAACTCTTGAGAGCAGAGTCCAGCATCCGGGACTGCCGTACTTGATTGCCCATCTGAGCCTGAGGACCCGTCAAGTTCGCCAGTCGATTCAGTCCATAATGGATTCCACACTCAGCGGATTGAAAGAACATCTCAATCAGCGGGAAGTCCTGACGGCCATGATGGCTCGGGAACTTGGAAGACAAGGCGATGTCCGGAGGCACTTCGAGCAATTTCTGGTCGACAATGGCGTCCCACCAGGTCACATTGAGGCGGCAATGGAGAATCTTCAGCCTCACTGGCGCGAAGTTGCAGAGGAGTTGCTGGCGCATTCATTGCCCGAGTTCTCTGAGCGTTTAGATGTTGAGTTGAACGTTTCGCGGTCTGTTGTGCCAGCGGCTCTGCGGTCTGGATTCATCGATTCCATGTCCAGGAACCTAGACGCTCAAGAGCGTGTAGCCCGATACGAAACGCTCAACTGGTTCCTGTTGCGGGTAGCCACTCCAGTGATTCTCGGAGATGCAGTCTGTATCTTTGAAACTCGAGGGGATCGCCGATTCAAGCCACTCGACGTGGACGGCGACGACGTACAACGGATCTACCTGCCGCTTTCTGCTGAACGAGTTTTGGTGGGAACACCGTACACCTCATGTCCCCGTGTGGATCCTCGGGTCCTCAACAAGGCAATTGCCCGGTGCAGCCAGGACTTCTTCGTCAGTTCCATCGCCCTGCCTGAAGGATCATCGCTGATCGAGGGAATCGGGAAGTGGTCCGGACTTCTGAATAGAGACCAGATTCAGGAACTGGTCGAAGAGGTGAAGCAAGGACTTGTTGAGAGTTAGCCATCCTCGCGAAGGTTTACCCTCGGTACCAGGATGCCTCCTGCGGGCTTTGGGTTTGGCCTGTAGGAACTCGAACGGCGCTGGGGGCAGATGGGGTGCTCCCGCTTTGGCCGCCTCGTCCTCCAGCGTGGAGTGAATGCCGCCAAGAGGATCATGGCAGGTGGCCGGGAATCACCCGAATGGGTGAAGCCGTTTAACCGTTAAACGGACACGATCTTCTCCACGGTACCTGTCAGGGTCGTCACAACCGCCTCCATCAACCGGGATTCGGCGAGTGGGTGACGCTGGCCGCCACTACACCTTCTACTTGGCAACCTGCGGCGGAGAACTCCTCGGGTCGAGCGCAGGGTCGAACTCACATCGATGCGCTTTATCCGTTTTCTGCCACTGCCGATCCAGCTTCGGCGTCCAAGATGCGTCTTCAAGCAGACCGCGCTTCCCATCGGGTGAACAAACCAACGTCACTGAACGCACCCCGGAGCGGAGCGTTTGAATTTTGAAGGGGCCCAGATCACGGCGCAAGTCAGGATGCGCACCGTAGATCTTCTGTAACAGTTCCGAATCAGGCTGAGTATTATCCACGTAGGCGATTTCGCTGTCCACCACCTTGGTGAGCCTGAGGGCTGCTGCGGGGGGCGCGGCTCTATAATGTGGCGCACAACCTACGGTGGCCATGGCCGACAGGAGGAGAACACAGAAAGTTTGCCTCATAAGATCACCTACTCAAACGCGCCAGAACAGCGGAGGATCGTCGGGCAGAGCACCGTCGGCCTTGCCCGTGTCCAAGTTGGCATTCGCAAGGGTGAATTGGTCTGGCGCACGTTGGGTAATCGACACGCCAAGTTGGCGCCACACATCCAAGATGTTTTGGGCAGCTCTCTCAAAGACGGCATCATAATTGGCCTTACCACCACCTGGCAGCTTCAGCTCTGTCGTGTAGCGCGGCAGAACCTCATCGCAGGATGGAAATAGGCAGCCTTGTCTCTCCAAGAGGCCACGCACCAGGAGGAAATTGCGGCCTTCTTCGGCGATGTCATCAATGGCGGTCACGTAGGAGTGGTGCCACTTGTCTGGATTTGGTGCCGCCATCGGCTTCTGCACGTTATCCGGCATAGAGACCTCATCCCGGCGAACCTGGCACAAGATATCCACCCAGAGTTGCCTAACCGATGAATCGAGATGGTGAGTATCGCCGAGATTCTCCCCGCAGTCGCGGATCCCAGAATCACGGAGGTACTCATCCGTGGTGATGTCCAACTCAAGGATCTTGTGGAAGATGTAGGCGTCCTGATGCAGTTCGCAGACGCGATGCTCTCTCTTGTTCGCGGCATAGGGCCCAACGATCTGCTCGATCACCGGATGAATGGTCAGGTCGGCGACCACATGGGAGGCATACCCGAAGAGCCACGCTATCCGCTTCTGCGCGTCTGGGGAGCCCATGTCCTTCTCATCACAGAGAATCCTGACACCGCGCCGGAGGAAGTCTGCGGTTTCCCAGTAGTGCATGACGTTCGCCCATCCTGCTGCGTTCTTATCGCGAAGCACAAGGTAGGGGTAGTCGGGGCTGACTGCCCCTAGTTCACAGAAGTTCGACTGTGCGCCAAGCGCCATCTTGACGAACTTTGGAATCTCATTAATGGGGGCCAAGCGCTCTGAAGAGTTGATCGAACTGACGAGGGTGATGTGAGCGAAAGTCCCGGGCATTGTGGGTGATCGACCTAGTTTGAGATGGCCGCATCCAGTTTACCGACTCTCAACATCGAAGGCGCATTTTGTTCTTAAGCATGAGTTTCCTTTGCCAACTGGAGCAGCCACTGGAGGGAAGCTGACAGCTGGAGCAGTTGATGCCGCATCTGGCCACCGCACCGCCGTCGGCGTTACCATGCCTCTGAGCCATGCCGCTGACCCGCGCTCCACTCCCACCATCCACCTTCCTCACACCACTACCACCGCCACGGCGACCCTCTTCGTCTGCGGCTACCCCTCCCTCTACAACCACCTCTCCTTCGTCCAACCCCATTTCCTCATCTGGATCCTCGGCCCGCACGACTCCACTCCCCGGCCCACCATCACCGGCCTCCCTGATCTCCGCCAGGAGATCGACGACGTCCACCGGCCCTGCAACGGGTTTGCCAATGCTTCAAGTACCGCCCGCAGTCACTAATCAACGGAGGCACTGAGCCCATTGGCCACAGGTCAGCTGCCCGACCGACGGACATCGGAATCGACAGGCTCCAATCGCCAGCGCAAGTAGCTAACTACAAAGGGTGTTCAACGAGGAGAGGCCGGTGAGGAGGAAACGACTTACCATAAGGCTTGGTGTGTCCGAAAGCAGTGAAATCTGTGACGGAAATCTGTTCGCTCACTTCCATCCGCCGAAGACGCTCCACGATCGTAAGCGTCCGGAGTTGGCCGTCCCATCTGCTCAGGGAGCAAACGAAAGAACCGTGTCCACGAATGCGATTTGTGGACACAGTCCTAATGGGTCAATTCAGCGGGGATGGCTCGTTTTGCTGCATGAGGTTCACCCGC
>JARKQJ010000094.1 GCA_029973955.1 Paludibaculum sp.
CCTGGGAAGCTGGCCGGTGATCGCCTCCCGGCAGGCGCCGGCAGCGCGGCCGAGCCACGGGCTTCTCCGGTAGCCTCTCAGCGACCAACCGGACAACTCGAGGCCTGCCACGAAGGCGGACATCTCAGCGCTCCCGACGGCCTGCTAATGCGAACCCGGATTCACAATAATGACCCGGAAGCCCGCCGGCTTCAGAAGCTGCGCCACCACACGGCACGCTTCCCGGCTCCCTGCCAGTGGGATGCCCAGCGGGGGCCGCCACAAGCTGACTCACTCTGCCCTTCCTCCGCCGCCTGAGGACCACGCGCCGCCGCCTGTGGGCCAGGCACCGCCGCCCAGGTCGCCCTGCCATGCCATGAACGTGGTGCCCCCGAAAACGACCCGGTCGCCCATCGCCTCGGTGTGAAACTCGGTCCGGCGCCCTTCGGGAGCGAAACACACCACCCGTCTTGCGGGCACCTGTCGCAGGAAATCACGGAACCAGTCCGAGTAGTACACCTCCGAGGGGGTCGTGAACCAGATCTGGTCCGGCTCGAAGCGCCGGCTCTCTGCCGCGTCTGCGATCACCTCGTAATCCTTGAGCCGGTGAACGATGGGGGCTTTGGGGCGCCCGTGGGAGACCTGGAAGAGCGGCAGCCCGCCCTGCTTGCGCGCCCGCTCCAACCTCTCCGCGGCGGCCGGCCGGCACAGAAAGCCCAAAGTCACGCCGGCTTGCTGTAGCGCGAGCCCGTACACCTGCCCCACGGCCCCGCAGCCCACGATCAGAACCCGCATCGTCACCTCGCGTCGCCCAGACCTCCGAGGTCGGCCAACCTGCGGTTGGCTAGAGACCTCGGAGGTCTTCGGAGGTCTTCGGAGGTCTTCACCCGATCTGTTCGCCCATCACTGCCCGAGGTACTCCAGCTCCACGCGGTCGACGGCGAGATCGGCGGTGAAATCGTAGAACGCGCGCACCTCGACATCCTCCAGAGCCTGGCCGCTGGTGTTGAATTCCACGGCAAATGCCTGGTAAACGCCGGCCTGGGCGAAGTCGACCCCCCGGATCTCCCGCTCCACGCGCGGATAGCCGTCCTTGTGCGTGAAGACGTCGATCTTGACGACGCGATCCTCCGGCCTGCTGCCTGCCTTCATGACGAAGGTCGCCCGGTAGAAGCCGGGCTGAAGGTCCAGGTACGGGCCGTAAACCAGGCCGTTCCGGCCATCCTCGCGGCGCTGTGCCGGTGTGACGGCGCGGGCCTGTCCGCCGCTGGCCGCGCCATCCGAAAAGACGGACCCGTCGAAGTCCGAGCGCAGCTCCTCGGCCTCCAGGACGGGCGAAAACATCACGCGGACGGCATCGGCGTTGCCCCCAGTTTCGTGGCCCCGCCGCAAGAGAATCACCCCATCTTCCTCCCGCACCACGCCGAACTCGCCGCTCTTGAGATGGGGCAGCATGTCAGCGAGGGATCGATCGCGTGCCTTGAGGCCCTCGTGCGGCCAGTAGTTGGCGTGCATGCCGGTGTCCAGGAGCAGATACTCCGAATCCGCGACATCCGGGAACAGGTAGATGTCCTTGCGGGTCGTCAGGTGAGGTGCGTAGGCGCTCATGGTGCTTACGACCGCGTCACGGGGAATCTCGTCGAAGAACCCCGCGACCACCCGGTCGTGCGAAGTCGGCTGAGGGAACTGCAGGCCGCCCTTGGGCAGGATCGCCCCGTAGAGGTAGCTCATGCCGAGGCCCGAGATGAGCAGGGCTGAGGCAAGCGCGCGGCCTGCCGAAGGCCTGTTTCGCACGATGCGACCCAACGCCAGGACCGCGAGAAAGAACACCGACGGCAGCAGGTGCGCGGAGTAGTGATAGGTGATGTCGTACTGGGTGTGCGCATTGGTGAGCAGGAGCACCGCGAGCGCGGGCAGCGCCACCAGCCATGCTGCGCCGGGGGCCAGCAGGGGGAGGAACAGGACCGGGAGAAAGATCTGCAGGAGGTAGAGGAGCTTGGCCTGGTTGCCGAAGACATGCACGACGGTGAACCAGGGATTGGTGAACAGCGTCCACGCCACGCCGGTCGCACCACTGGTCTCCTGCGCGATGTAGTCGCCGAAGCGCGTGTCGATCTGCGGCGTGCCGCCGAGGTGGGGCATCACCCAGCCGATGACGACGACGAAATAGATCAGGCCGGCCAGGAGGACTGCCGCGCCCAGCCGGTGCCGCCCCTTGCCCAGAAACGCATACGCGCCCACCGCGGCAACCGTCAGTGCAACTTCCTCCTTGACGATCAGCGCCAACGCCAGGCTGATGAGGAATGGGGCATCCCGACCGGTCTCGAGGAAGTACAGGGCCGCCAACAGGAAGACGACCACGAGCGCGATCTGGTGGAAATCGTCCAGGTTGACCCCGTGCAGTGCGGGATGGAGGAGGTAGGCGGCCACGAGCGCAAGGGCAAGCCATACGCTCCGCGTCTTCAGGCGCGCGAGAAGGTAAAGGGGCACGGCGCCCGCGGCCAGGAAGAGGCTCTGGAGGATCAGGAGCGTCCGCGCATCCTGGCGTAGCGCGTAGAGCGGAGCGAGCAGAAACAGGATGGGCGAAAAGTGGTCGCCGATGTAGTCGATCGCATACGTGCCGTACAGCGTGGAGCGCATGTAGCCGCTGTGCAGGATGTTGTACATTGCCTGGTCGTGGATGCCCAGGTCGAAGGCGTTGGTCAGAAAGCTGTTGTGCCGGGCGACCGTGAGCCAGCTCATGAAGAGCGCGTAGGCCACGGCGAGCACCAGCGCCAGCACCCATCCCCGGCGGGAGGCAGGCGAAGGAGACGGCTCACGCGAAGGCGCGAAGGCGCGAAGGGGGGGAGGCTGGGGAGCATCCTCGGCGGACCGCGTCGAAGCATCCTGGTCGTAGGGGCGACCCTGGCGGTCGCCCTGGGGCGCAGTTGGAGGAGGCGGATCATTTGACAGCAGCCTCACGGCTAAGGCGAGCGTGGCGATTGCGCCGCCGAGGCAGGCAAGTGCGAAGAACGGCGCGGTTTCCTCCACATTTGGGATCGCCAGCACTGGGAGGAAGGCCAGCGGGACGGCGAGGAACACGATCCGGGCCGCGCGCGAGAGCGAAACCTCCGAGGTCGTGCCAACCTTCGGTTGGCCTGAGACCTCGGAGGTTTGGGAGGACCCGGGAGTTTGGGACGCGCGACCCCCGCGCGCAAGGGCAAAACCAAGAACCAGCCAGAGGACCAGGCCGAGCGCGATGCCGGCCAGCAGCAGCAGGGCCAGGCCGCGGCGCGCGGAGAGGGACAGATCGTTGCTGAAGACGAAGCCTGCGAGCACCGGCAGGTGGGTGATCTCCCAGGCCGCCAGGGCCGCGGCATACCCGCCTGTGGCAGCGAGCGCGGCATTGCCCCACTGCTCGGGCTGGCGCAGGATTCGCGCCGCGGCGCTCCCCAGCTTTGCGCTTTCTATGTTCCTTGTGGCCTGGTTGGTTTGCGCCATCTTTGATCCGTGCGTCGAAGTGCTCATCTTGTAGCCGATTTCGATGCATCTGTCAAAGCATACGGCTGACGTATGCCCTTGACGCATCCGCTTCCAGCATTCCGTGGTATGATATTTGAATGATATCTCGGCGGCTACGGGCGATCACCTCCAACCGGCGCCACGATCTGATCGCTCTGCTTGGTTATCTGGCCCTCACCGCGGCCTTTTATGCTCCCATCCTGCTCGGCCTGCGCTGGTTTCCGACCGGCGACTTCACGGATCACTTCCTGCCGTTCAGTCTGTTTCAGCGCGCCGAGATTCTGGCAGGCCGGCTGCCGGTTTGGAACCCGTACACCTTCTCGGGGCACCCTTTCCTGGCAGACATCCAGGCCGCGGTCTTCTATCCCATCAGCAACCTGGTGATCGGGCTGACATTGCCCTGGGGCGATGTGATGTCCCGGCTGTACTGGCTGCAGGTCGAGGCGCTCCTTCAGATCGCGCTGGCCGGCTTCTTCACCTACCTGCTTGCGAAGGACCTCGTGCGCAAGGGGGCCGCGGCCTTTCTGGCGGGCTGCTTGTTCGCGTTCTCGGGCTACCTGACCGGCTATCCCGCGCTGCAGACGGCCGTCCTCCGCACCGCTATCTGGCTGCCCCTGGTCCTGTGGTGCTTGCGGCGTGCGTTCGCCCATGCCGCGGCCTGGCGGTGGTGGGTTGCGGCCGCGATCGCTTACACGGTCGCCTTCTTCGGCGGCCACCCGCAGACCTTCCTCTTCCTGAGCTACTGCGTGGCGGGCTGGATCGTGATGCTCCTGGTGGCTGGCGCGGGAGGGCACCGCGCACCTGCATCTGCGCCCTCTCGCACCTCAATCGGCCGGCAACTACCGAAGGTCGCGGCGTTCTATGGGATCTTCCTGGGGCTGAGCGCAGCGCAGTTGTGGCCGAGCCTGGAGTTCACATCCCTCAGCGTGCGATCCGGCATGGACTACGCGGCTGCCAGCGGTGGCTTCCCGCTCAAGGATACCTGGCAGTTGTTCGCGCCGGGCGTGAGGAGCCAGTTCTCGCCGCTCTTCGTCGGCATCCTCGGGCTGGGGCTCGCTGTGCTGGCTGCGGCATCGGCTAGCGCATCGCTCTTCGGCAACCAGCCCAAGGCGGCGGAGGGCGAAGGGGAGGTCACCCTTCCCAAAGTGCGCGCCGCACTGGCACCGCTGCTCTTCTTCGTGGTCGTCGCGGTGGCCGCGCTGCTCGCCAGCTATGGCGACAACGGGTTTCTCTATCCGTTCCTCTACCGGTGGGCGCCCGGGTGGAGCATGTTCCGGGGGCAAGAGCGCGCGGCCTACCTGGTTGCCGTCGGATTGAGCATGGCTGCCGCGTATGGCGCGGCGGCCTTCCTCGCCCTGCCCCAGCGACCGCGCCGATTAGCATTGCTGGTCTGGGTGGCCATCGCGGCCGCCGCCCTGATTGCGGCCGGCGTCCT
>JARKQJ010000105.1 GCA_029973955.1 Paludibaculum sp.
CGTTGGCCAGGCCCCCTTCGCTTTTCCGTGATGGATATTACTTCTTGGCGGGCGCCTTCTTCGCGGGGGCCTTGGGGGCGGCCTTCGGCGGGGCGGGCATGCCGGCGACATCCTTGGGCTCGACGTCGAAGTCGACGTTGAAGGGCTCGGCGGAGTAGCCGATGGGCGAGCCGGAGAACTCGAGTTCGGTACCGACGGGCGGGCAGGCGGCGAGCGGGTTCTCGAAAACGAGAGTGGCTTCGCTCATGTCGGGGGAAGAGATTCCGACGACGACCTTCTTCGGCTTCTTGGGAGCGGGCACGTCGCAAGAGACGACCTTGCCCTTGAACTTATCCACCTTGGTGCCGCCGACTTCGACGCCGCCGGGGATGGAGGCGTGCTTCAGCGAGGCGTCGAAGTAAGCCGCGCCGTTGGCGCCGTTGAGTTCGCGCTTGATGCTGACCCAGAGGGCGAGCATGGGGTTGGTCTTCTTGAGTTCCTCTTCCTGCTTGAGGAGGATCTCGTCCTTGGATTCGATCTTGAAGCCGGCGGGCGGGATGGGGCCGGCTTCGGCGAGCTTGATGACCTCATCCATGCCGGCCTTGTCGCCGTGGAAGTTGACGTAGTTCTTTTCGAAGGAAGCGCGGAGCTGGTCGCGGGTCTGCTGGGGCAGCGCGCCCTGGCCGGAGAAGACGGCGCCGCGGCAGAAGTGGAAGAGGGCGATGCCCTGGAGTTCCAGTTTCTTGGTGCGGAGGTTGGCGGTGCCGGCCCAGATGGAGGCCTGGGCATCGGCGGGGTTGCGCTTCAGGGCTTCCATGAGGTTCTTGTCGGCTTCCTCGTATTGCTTGTCCTGGAGATCGACCCAGCCGAGGGTGCGATAGGCGATGTATTCGGTGTTGCCGCGCTGGGTCTTCCACTGGTCGTCGGTGACATTGGCCGGCTTGCGTGCCGGGCTGAAGGTATCGTCGAGTGCGCCCAGCAGGCTCTTGGCGGCGTTGCGACCCTGTTCCAGAGCGGGAGCGGAAGTGTCGTTGAGACTGATGGTGAGCAGGTTGATCCAGACCCAGCCGTTGACGGCCTTCGGATTGGAGGCGACCCAGGCTTTGGCGGCATCGAGCATCTCCTTGCCTTTGCCGAGCTGCTGGTAGGCGGCGACCATCAACTCATAGCGGCCGTCCTTGAAATCTGAGCTGGGGTACTTCTCCTGCCACTGTTGGAGGAGTCCGAGTCGGGTCTGAGCGTTTTGCTCCTTCTTGATGGACTCGACGAGGTCATACTCAGCGCGGTCTTTCCACTGTGGCTGGGCCGCTTGCCCCCACACCGTGAGGCCGAACAATGACGTTACGGCGATTCCGACGATTGCGCGTTTCAAAGAAAAGAACACCACATGCCTCCTACTGGCCGGATCTCATGCTCAACAAACAGTTCCCGAGCGGCGGTTCCACTACGGCTTTATGCCTTGGCACTTGCGGAGTATAGCCGAAGTGCGCCGGAGGCTGCAAGCCGTTTTGGAAACGCCCGGAAAGAACATCATAGTACCGACTGGGCTATAGATGCTGACGGGAGTGAATTTGTTCCCGGCTTCGCGGCCGAACCGAAATTCGGCCGCTTCGGCGGGCGAGCCCGGGTGGGGGGGATAGCAGGCTCCAGCGTGGGCGGGGGTGTTAGAATCCGAGAAATCGCATGCGGTACTTCGACCTTGGCATCATCGTGCTCTACCTGATCGGGATCACGTGGTTCGGCGCTCGTTTCAAAGAATCGCAGAAGAGCCTGAAGGACTACTTTCTGGGCGGACGCAACACGCCCTGGTGGGCAATCGGGTTCTCGATCGTTTCGGCGGAGACGTCGACGCTGACGGTGATCGGGACGCCGGCGTTGAGCTTTGGCGGGAACTTCGGCTTTCTGCAGGTGGTGATGGGATACCTGCTGGCGCGAATCGTGATTTCATCTCTGTTCCTGCCGCACTATTTCCGGGGCGAGCTATTCACGGCGTACGAGCTGATGCAGCGGCGATTCGGGATGCGTCTGAGGCGTCTGACGGCGGGCACGTTCCTGTTGCTGCGGGCGCTGGCGGAGGGTGTGCGGGTGTTTGCGATCTCGATTGTGATCTCCATCATCCTGGGGACCGGCGAGATCGCCTCCATTGTCGTGATTGTCTGTCTGACGCTGTTTTACACGTTTGAAGGCGGGATGACGGCGGTGATCTGGACCGACGTGGTGCAGATGTTCCTGTATGTGGGCGGGGCGATTGTGAGCCTGTTCGTGATTCTGCATCAGATACCGGGCGGCTGGGCCGAGGTGTCGGCGGCGGCGGCGGCGGCGGGCAAGCTGCAGGTGTTCGACTTCCGGATGGACTGGAGTTGGGAGTTCTTCTCCCGTCAGTATTCGTTTTGGGCGGGTGTGCTGGGGGGCTGTTTCCTGACGACGGCGAGCCATGGCACGGAGCAGTTGATGGTGCAGCGGCTGTTGTCGGCCAAGAACGAGGGCGAGGCGCGGAAGGCGATGTTTGCGAGCTGGGGCGTGATTTTCTTCCAGTTCACGCTGTTCCTGGTGATTGGGCTGATTCTCTGGAAGTATTACGCCAATACGGGGCTGGAGGCGCCGAAGCCGGCGGACCGGATCTATCCGCAGTTCATCTGGAACGCGCTGCCGGTGGGCGTGAGCGGGCTGGTGGTGGCGGCGATTCTGGCGGCGGCGATGTCGAACCTGAGCGCGGCGTTGAACGCGTTGGCCTCGACGACGGTGATGGATTTCTACAAGCTGAAATACCCGGATCGCGAGGAGAGCCACTATCTGCGGCTGGCGAAATGGGCGACGGTGGTTTGGGGGCTGGTGCTGTTCGGAATTGGGGTGTTGTCCCGGCAGGTGAATAGCGTGCTGGAAGCGGGGCTGGGGATCGCGTCGATCCTCTATGGCGCGTTGTTGGGTGTGTTCCTGCTGGGTGTGCTGACGAAGCGGGTGAGCGAGCGGGCGGCGATGGTGGGGATGGTGGCTGGGATCGGGGTGAACTTATATATCAAGTTCGGCACGCCGGTGGCGTGGACCTGGTATGTGCTGATTGGGACGGCGGTGACGGCGGGGGTTGGGCTGGCGGCATCGGCGATGCTGGACGGCGGGAAAGGGGCGAAAGCTTGAGCGGACTGCGGAGAGAGCTGGGCGTTTGGGGGGCGGCGTCGATTGTGGTGGGCACGGTGATCGGCAGCGGGATTTTCCTGGTGCCGAAGAAGATGATCACGGAGACGGGCGATGTAGGGCTGCTGTTCGCCGTCTGGGTGGTGGGCGGACTGCTGTCCCTGGCCGGCGCGCTGACGTACGCCGAACTGTCGGCGATGATGCCGGAGGCGGGCGGCGAATACAACTATCTGCGGGCGGCGTACGGGCCGTTTTGGGGATTTCTGTACGGCTGGACGCAGATGTGGGTGGCCAAGAGCGGCTCGATTGCGACGCTGGCGACGGGGTTCTTCTATTATCTGGCGAACTTCCGGCCGGAATTGGAGCTGCGGGCGTTTACGATTCCGCTGCCGCTGGGAGAAGGCGGCATGCCGTTGGAGGTGAGCACGGGGCAATTGCTGGCGATCGCGGTGATTCTGGGGCTGGGTTTGTTGAACTGGTTTGGGGTGAAGGCCGGGGGGCAGGTGCAGATCGCGGTGACGGTGCTGAAGGTGAGCCTGTTCGGATGGATCATGTACGAGGGCCTGGCGCACGGGGCGAGGGCGATCGCCACGAGCGCCGACGCGCCGGCCGGGCGTGGCGTGGCGGGTTTCTTTGCGGCGCTGGTAGCGGCGCTGTGGGCCTATGACGGCTGGAACAACGTGAGCATGGTCTCGAGCGAGATTCAGAATCCGCAGAAGAATCTGCCGCGGGCACTGGTGTATGGGACGGCGGGCGTGGTGCTGATTTACGTGATTACGAACCTGGGCTACTTCCACGTATTGAGCGCAGGGGAGGTGGCGGGCGCGGACCGGGTGGCGGCGGTGATGATGAAGAAGGTAGTGGGGGATTGGGGCGCGGACGCGGTTTCGGTGGCGGCGATGATTTCGATCTTCGCGGCGCTGAACGGGTCGATTTTGAGCGGGTCGAGGGTGCCGTATGCGCTGGCGCGGGATGGGTACTTCTTCAAGCGGTTTGGGGTGGTGAATGAGAGGCGGGGGACGCCGGGGTTTTCGATTCTGGCGCTGTGCGGATGGGCCTCCGTGCTGGTGTTGAGCGGGCGGTACGACCAGTTGCTGACGCTGGTGATCTTCCCGAGCTGGATTCTGTATGGGATGGCGACGGCGTCGGTGATCGTATTGAGGAAGAAGATGCCGGATGCGGAGAGGCCGTACAGGACGGTGGGGTACCCGTGGATTCCGATGGCCTTTGTGATGGTGGCGATCCTTTTACTCTATTTTACGTTGCGGAATTCGCCGCGGGAATCACTATTGGGGTTAGGATTGATTGTGGCGGGGGTGCCATTTTACAGGCATTGGCGGGGGCGGGCGGCGGGGGAGCAGCCTGTGGAAAAGTACTGATCTGTTCCGAAAACGAAACAGACCACTTGTAATCACAGTGAAACTGGGGTATTACTTGCATGAGGCAGGGCGCAGAAGGTTCGCTTCCGTTCCGTTTTCGGAACAGGGCGCCTTCTGACGAGTTGAAACCGCCAGGCCTGTAGGGAGCACAAGATGGACATTGCGAGAATGTTGGCCGAATTGCGGCAGGAAAGAGCCGCAATTGAAGAAGCGATTCTGACGTTGGAACGGTTGGCGCGCGGTCAAGGCAAGCGCCGAGGACGTCCGCCGGCCTGGATGAGTGCGTTAAAGGCGAAAGATAGTGTGGAGGCGCCGCCGAAGAAGAGAAGAGGGCGCCCGCCGAAGAAGGCCGCTGAGTAGAACGGCACGGATTCATAAGAAGAGGAGAAGAGCCGCCGGTCCGATGGGCCGGCGGCGCTT
>JARKQJ010000107.1 GCA_029973955.1 Paludibaculum sp.
TCAAGAGCATCAAGTCCATCACCAGAATCCGCTTCGTCTCCAAGATGCCCCCCACCACTTGGAACATCTCCAACGCCGCCGAATACGGCTTCTACTCGAACGTCAATCCCAAGGTCGATCACCCCCGCTGGAGCCAGGCCAAGGAGCGCCGCATCGGAGAGTTCTTCAAGCGCGAAACCCTCATGTTCAACGGCTACGGCGATCACGTCGCCTCTCTCTACGCCAACATGGACCTCCGCAAGAACTACTGATGCTCCTCCACATCCTCTGCCTGGTCCCTCTCGCCTGGCTCGTCTACGGAGCCTTCACCCATAACCTCGGCGCCAATCCCCTCGAGTTCATCACCCACTTCACCGGCTCCTGGACCATCCAGTTCCTCCTCCTCTCGCTCGCCATCACCCCCCTCCGCCGTCTCGCCAATCGGCCCAACCTCATCCGCTTCCGCCGCCCCCTCGGACTCTACGCCTTCTTCTACGCCTCCCTCCACCTCCTCACCTACCTCTGGTTCGACAAGTTCTTCGACCTCTCCGAGATCCTTCGCGACATCGCCCGCCGCCCCTTCATCACCCTCGGCATGGCTGGCTTCCTCCTGCTCCTCCCGCTCGCCGTCACCTCCACCAAGGGCTGGATCCGCCGCCTCGGCCGCAACTGGCAGCGCCTCCACCGCCTCGCCTACTTCGCCCTCGCCGCCGGCGTCATCCACTTCTACTGGCTCGTCAAATCAGACCACCGCCGTCCCCTCACCTACGCCGCCTTCGGGGCCGCCCTCCTGCTCGCCCGCCTCTTCAAGCGCGCCTGATCTACTTCCGCGCCACTTTCACCAGCACCGCTCCGCCGTCTTTCACCAGTCCCACCCCCGGCGCATACCACTTGTGCTCCACCGCGCCCGGCTCCAACGCGTTCGTCTCCTTCACGTGCAGACACTTCTCATAGGTGCCCGCCGGCGTCACTACCCTCTCCGCGAGCGATACGATCTCCGCCCGGTCCATCCCCACGCCCGGCGCCTGCTCCTGGTAGTACTTCTGCCCAGCCTTTGGCGCGCCCGGCATCATCAGCCCGAACCGCGCCCCCTTCACCCCCGACAGCCAACTCCCCCCGTGCCCGGTCAGCTTCCCGTTCTTATATTCGTCCACGTCTTCCCCGAAGTAATACACATCCCCCGTCTTTGCGTCCGCCGCGAAGTAGTCCCGCGTGGACTCCACCAGGTGCCCGCCCTTCGTCTCCGTCTCCAGCACCACCCGTGTCTCCACCCCATCCACCACCCGTGTGTCCTTCGTCACCTCGATCACCACCGCCGTTTGCCCTTCCGCATACTCCATCCGCAGTCCCGGCTCCAGTTTCAAATACTGCCCACCGCCCGTTGACGTGAGCGTCTTCTTGTCCACAGCGAAGCCCCCTTGCCAATCATCCGCGCTCCACATCATCGCCAAAATCAAGAAGAGTGCTCTCATAATCAATCCCTCCGCCATACCCTATTCCTCCCGCCTGCGGCAGTCAATCCCGCCTCACGCTAAAATACCCCTTTGGCGCGCCGCTCTTCATTTCGAAACCACTCGGAAGCCCTCCTCCTCCGTACCCTCATGGCCACCCTCCGCCGCGCCCCGTTCCGCCTCGCCCTCAGCCGCGCCGCCTTCCGGCTCTTCGATGCCGCCGCGCCCCGCCTCCGCCAGGCTGCCCAGCGCAACTTCGAACTCGCGCTGCCCGAATCCTCTCCCCAGCAGCGCGCCGCAATCCTCGAAGGCTGCTGGCAGAACCTCGCCCGCGTCATCGCCGACCTCGCCCGCTTCCCCGACATCCACAAACACAACATCCACCAGTTCATCCGCTACGACGGCTTCGAACACTTCGAAGCCGCCAAACGCCGCGGCCGCGGCGTCCTCTTCGCCACCGCCCACCTCGGCAACTGGGAGTTCTCCGCCTTCGCCCACGCTCTCATGGCTGAGCCCATGGCCGTCGTCGTCCGGCCCCTCGATAACCCCATCCTCGACGACCTCAGCACCGTCTACCGCACCCTCTCCGGCAACTCCGTCATCGGACGCGGCAAGGACTTCCTCCGCCCTCTCCTCTCCGCCCTTCACCACAATCAGGCCGTCGGCATCCTGATCGATCAGAACGTCACCGCCGACCGCGGCATCTTCGTCGATTTCTTCGGCCACCCTGCCTGTGTCGACTCCGGCTTCGCCCGCCTCGCCGCCCGCACCGGCGCCGCCGTCATCCCCGGCTACGCCCTCTGGTCCGAACAGGAATCCAGGTACGTCCTCACCTTCGAGCCCGAAGTCGAGATCACCGGCGACATTCAGGCCGACACCCAAGCCATCCACGCCCGCCTCGAAGCCGCCATCCGCCGCACTCCCCACCAATGGATGTGGATCCATCGCCGCTGGAAAACCCGCCCGCCCGGCCAGCCGTCCCTCTACTAATCCACCACCACCGTCACTTTCTTCAACTTGTCCAGCTTCGGGAACGCTGCATCCAGGTACGAATTCCCCTGCCGCTGAATCCGAGCCGCCTCCGGACCCCTGCCCGGCGGCGACCACTCCCCATACTCCCCATACAGCTTCTCCACCACGTCCATCCCCTCCACCACCTTCCCAAACGGCACGAATCCTGCCGCATCCAGCTCCTTGTTGTCCTTCAGATTCACGTACACCTGAGTCCGCCGGCTGTTCTTCCCCATCTGCGCGAACGCAATCGTCCCCTTCGCGTTCTTCTCCTTCACCGGATCGTCGTCGATCACCGAACTCGCCATCATCGCGTTCACCGTCGGATCCCCGGCAATCCCAAACTGCACGATGAACCCCGGCCTCACCCGGAAGAACCGCGAGTCGTCATAGAAGCCCATCCCCACCAGCTTCCAGAACCGCGCCGCCCCTTTCGGCGCCCACTCCTTCCGCACCTCCACCACAAACGCGCCGGCCGTCGTCTCCACCCGCGCCTTCCAAACGTCCGGCATCGCCTCCGGCACTTTTTTCTTCGGCGCCTCCGCCTGTTTTTGTGGAGCCTCGCCGCCGCACCCCGCCAGCATCGCGGCCGCCGCCGCCACCATCATCCATCTCATCGCATCAACTTACCACACAGCCCGCGGAAAGTACTTCAGCAGCGTCGCGTCCTTCGTCAGCAGATCCCCACCCCCCGCCAACGCCTGCGCGCAGATCATCCGGTCAAACGGATCGCGCGTGTATTTCAGCCAGGCAAACGCCAGCACCACTTCCTCAAACGGCCTTTCGCACAACCGCACTCCGTAGTGCGTCGTCAGATCCGTCAGAATCTCCCGCGGCCCTAAGGCAATCCGCCCAATCTCCTCCAGCAGCGACAACTCGGCCAGCACCATTGGGCTCAGCCGTACCTCTTCTCTGCACAGCCGCTCCCATCCCTGAACCGTGAAGAACTCCGGAGTGTAATTCGCCGCCCAGATCGCGCAATGAGTATCCAGGTAGATCACGCGCCCGGCTTCCAGTACTCAGACCAGTCCATGTGCACGATCTCTTCCGGATCGCCCACGATGATCTGCCGCGGCGGAGGCAGCTTGCTCAAATCCAGCCGCTTCCGCGGCGGGACAATCTGCAGCACCTTCCCGTTCCGCTCCACCTCGATCGGTTCCCCGGTCTCCAGGGCCTCGTCCAGCACCTTGTAGATGTTCGCCCGCAGTTTCGTTGCGGAGATCGCCATCGCCGCACCTCCACTTTCACCCTACCACGCGTACGCCCACCCGTACGTATCGGCGCCTACTCGTTCATCTGCGCTTCCACATCCACCGCCGGTTCCACATAATACAGAATCCGCCGGCAGTTCTCGCAGAACATCACCTGCTCGCTCGCCTTCACGTCCTGAAAGTACTGCGGCCGCATCGCCATCATGCACGTCTGGCACATGCTGTCCTTGGCTTCGGCGATCACGTCCCCGTCTTTGTAATACCTCGTCCGCAGCCGGTCGTACGCCGCCAGTAGCGGCTTCGGCAGCTCCGCCGCCGTCGCCGCCCGCTCCGCTTCCACCGTCTTCAGTTCCGCCTGATCCTCTTCCGTCCGCTGCTTCGCCTTGGCCTTCTCTGCGTCCACCGCCTTCTTCTCTTCCGCCAGCGCCGCCTCGGCCGCCTTCACGTTCTTCTCCAGAGCCTCCGCCTCGCTCATCAGGTCCAGGGTCTTGTCTTCCGCCTTCCGGATCGCCTGCTCGCAGAACTCGATCTCGTGCTGGAATGCCCGGTACTGATCGTTCGTCTTGGCCTGCAGCATCTGGTCTCGCAGCTTCGAGATCTTCCCATGCTGCCCCTGCACATCCGTATCGAGCTGCTTCCGTTCCCGCTGGTTCGCCGCCAGTGCCGACTTGTCCAGCTCCAGCCGCTTCAAATGCCCTTCTAACTGCTTCTCGATCTGCGCAATCTGCTTCGGCAGCGTCGCAATCTCCCGCTTCAGCTCCAGCGCCCGCGCATCCAGCGCCTGCAGCTTCAGAGCCGTCGAAATGTCCTTGTGCATCAGTTAGGATTTTATCACTTGGCCCGCTCCAGCCTCCTCAGCAGCGGTCCGCCCAACGCCCGCGTCGCCATCTCCAGCTCCTCGATCCTCATCCCCTTCGCCGACGTATACAGCACCACCAGACCCAGCGGAATCGACACCGCCAGATCCGTAATCCGCCCCACAAACCCATGCCCCAGCAGCTTCCCGATCACCGTGCTCGACACCCACACCACGCTCGTCATGAACAGCGACGCCACGCTCACCTTCACCACCACGCTCCGCAGCCGCCGCCCGTGAATGCCCCCCAGCTTCTTCCTGATCGACAGAAACAGCACCAGGAACGAAAACAGCGCCACGCACGATGTCGACAGCGCCAGCCCCGCATGTCCCATCCGCGTCTGCCGCACCAGCAGATACGCCGCCCCGGCGTTGATCGCGATCGACCCCAGACTCACCACCATCGGCGTCCGCGAGTCCTTCAGCGCATAGAACGCCGGCGTCAATACCTTCACCGCCGCATACCCCGCCAGCCCGATCGAGTAAAACGCCAGCGCTACCGCCGTCTGCTGCGTGTCGTACGCCTGGAACCTCCGCCCTTCGTAGATCGCCCCGATAATCGTCGGCCCCAGCACCACCAGCCCCGCTGAAGCCGGCACCGTCAAGAGAAACACCAGCCCCAGCGACCGCGCCAGCGTCTCCCTGAACTCGTCCACGTCTCCTGATGCCGCGCTCCGCCCGATCGCCGGCAGCGTCGCCGTCGCAATCGCCACCCCGAACAATCCCAGCGGCAGCTGCATGAACCGGAACGCATACTGCAGCCACCCCGTCGCCCCGTCCAGGCCGCGGATCGGATCGATAATCGACGCCGCGAAAAACGTGTTCACCAGCACGTTCACCTGCACGCTCGCGTTCCCGATGATCGCCGGCCCCATCAGTTGGAAGATGTGCCGCAGTCCGGGATGCGAAAAGTCGAAGGCGAAGTGGAACCGGAACCCCTCCCGGTACAGCGACGGCGCCTGCCATAGAAGCTGCATCGCCCCGCCAATCACCACCCCGAACGCCATCCCTTCAATCGGCGTGATGCCAATATGCGGACCCAGCCAGAAACCGATCGCCAGCCCGCTCGCCACGCTCCCCACGTTGAACCACGTCGACGAAAACGCCGGCACCGCGAATTGATTGCACGAGTTCAGAATCCCCATCGCCTGCGCCGCCAGCGCCACCAGCAGCAGGAACGGGAACATGATCTGCGTCATCCGTACCGCCGCATGCACCTTCTCCGGCGCGCTCGCCGCCCAGGCCTTCGTCAACAAAGGCACAAACCACGGCGACAACACCATCCCCAGTACGCACACTCCACCCACCAGCAGAATGATCGCCGTCGCCACCAGGTTCGCCAGGTGCGCCGCTTCTTTCTTGTCCTTGTTCTGCAGGTATTCGACAAAAGTCGGCACGAACGCCGCCGACAGCGCCCCCTCCGCAAACAGGTCCCGCGTCAGGTTCGGAATCCGGAAGCCGATCACGAAGGCGTCATACGCCGAGCCCGCCCCAAACATGCGGCTCATCACGCCTTCCCGCACCAACCCGCTCACGCGGCTCAGCAGCACTGCGGACGACGCAACCCCGGCACTCTTGAATACTTTCTCGGATTCGCTCGACAACTCTTGCTATTGTACCCATCCCACCGTGATATCTTGCAGAAATCCAATGACCGGCGATCCCTTCCTGGTGCCCGTCGTCATCCCGGCCTTCGAGCCTCCGCCCGCCCTCCTTGCGCTCCTCTCCGGTCTCACCCAACTCGGCTTCCAAAACCTCATCGTCATCGACGACGGCTGTCTCTCCACGAAAGCCCTCTTCGACCAGATCCAATCCGCCCACCCTCGCGTCCACCTCCTCCGCCACGCCGTCAACCTCGGCAAAGGCGCCGCCCTCAAAACCGGCCTCAACTACGCCCTCCTGCGTTTCCCCAACGCCCCCGGCGCCGTCACCGCCGACGCCGACGGCCAGCACCTCCCCCCCGACATCCTCCGCGTCGCTCAAGCCCTCTGCCACTCCCGCCAACCCACCCTCATCCTCGGCGCCCGCCAATTCGACCACGACGTCCCCCTCCGCAGCCTCTTCGGCAACCGCTTCTCCGCCGCCGTCATGCGCGCCCTGGTCGGACAGCGCCTCCACGATACCCAAACCGGCCTCCGCGCCCTCCCCGCTTCCCTCATCCCCCACCTCCTCCGCCTCCTCCCCAACGGCTACGAGTTCGAACTCGACGTCCTCATCGCCGCCAAACACCTCTCCGTCCCCACTCTCGAAATCCCCATCCAAACCGTCTACATCGACTCCAACCGCTCGTCCCACTTCAACCCCCTGTGGGACTCCATGCGCATCTACTTCGTCTTCATCCGCTTCGCCCTCGCCTCCCTCCTCACCGCCGCCATCGACAACGCCGTCTTCATCGCCCTCCACGGCGCCTGGGGCAACATCGCCGGCCCCCAACTCGCCGCCCGCGCCGTAGCTCTCCTCTTCAATTACTCCGCCGCCCGCCACGCCGTCTTCCAATCCCGCCAGCCCCACCGCGGCACCCTCCCCCGCTTCCTCCTCCTCGCCGCCGTCCACATCACCCTCTCCTACTCCACCATCGTCTTCCTTCACACCTACTTCAATTTCAAAGTCATCACCGCCAAACTCGCCGTCGAAGCCACCCTCTTCCTCGCCAACTTCGCCATCCAGCGCGACTTCGTCTTCACTAGCCGTGAGTGGGGTCCGCCCAACCTCCTCCGCTCCGCCCTCGGGCGCCGAAGCGTCAGCGATGGCGGCACGCCCGGTCCGTTCATAAACAACAATTAATCCAGCCTGCCCCCCTACCCCTCGCATCCTAATCTTTAGGGCCATCCGCCGTACGCAATACCCCCATGCTTGTCCCCATCTCCCCGTCCCTGGTACCCTATCTTTCGGATAGTGCTCGCCGCCCCCGTATCCCCACCCAACCCAACGTGATACCCTACCCCGTGCCCCATACACTCCGTCTCTGCCGAAAGGCGTCCCGGGTCCTCAGCGCGCTGCTGCCAGTGCTCCTTCTCTCCGGCGGCGCCGCGGCACAGACCCCCTCCAACGCCCCCCTTACCCTCGAAAAGGCCCTCGAACTCGCGGAAACCCTCAATCCCCAGCTCAAGGCCGCCCTCGCCTTTACCAATACCGCCCGCGCCGGTATCACCACCGCCAAAGCCTACCCCAACCCCGATTTCCAGCTCCTCTACGGCCGCCAGTACGGCAAAACTTCCTTCGATCCGCCCGGACCAACCGGTCTCCTCCAGCACTACTCCCTCTCCCAGCAGCTCGAGCTCCCCGGCCTCCGCCAGTCCCGCGTCGAGGTCGCCCAGCTCGGCCAATCCACCGCCGAGGTCCTCGCCGTGGAAATGCGCCGCCTCGTCCGTGGTGCCGTCAAGCAGGCCTTCTACGAAGTCCTCCGCCGCCGCAGCGAAGTTCAGATGACCGCCGAAAACCTGCGCCTCATCGAAGACCTCCACCGCCGCGTCAAAGTCCAGGTCGAAGTCGGCGAGGCCGCCAAACTCGAACTCACCCGCGCCGAAGCCGAAGTCGCCACCGCCCGCTCCCTGGCCCGCAGCTCGCAATTGAAATACCTCAACGCCATCGCCACCCTCCGCGCCGCCATCAACGCTCCTCCCGGCTTCCCGCTCGATCCCCAGGGCGCCCTAGATCCGCCCGCCACCCTCCCTGCGCTCGACAAGCTCCAGGAAGAGGTGATGGCCCGCCATCCCGCCATCGCCGCCGCCCAGGCCGAAGTCAAGCGCGCCGAATCCCGGGTCCGCTACGAGCGCGCTCAGCGCGCCCCCCAGCCCACCCTCAAGGCAGAGTACGAAAACCAGCCCGACCTCGGCTTCTACCGCTTCGGCGTCTCCATCCCCGTGCCCGTCTGGAATCGCCGCCAGGGCCCCATCGCCGAAGCGGAAGGCGTCCTCTCCCAGGCCCACTCCGCCGCCGACATCCGCCGCCTGGAAATCTCCGGCGCCCTCGAACGCGCCTACCGCATGTACGAGGTCGCCTCTCAGCAGGTCACCGGCTTTGAAACCGGCGCCCTCCAGGAGGCCGAGGCCGCCCTCCGCGCCGCCGAGTCCGCCTTCAAGTTCGGCGAACGCGGCATCATGGAAGTCCTCGACGCCCAGCGCGTCCTCCGCAGCGTCCGCACCGAATATCTCAGCGCCCAATACGATCGGCAGTCCGCCCTCATCGAACTCGAACAACTCCGCGCCCTCGATCTCTCCATCCCAGGAGGCCGCCCTTGAAATCCTATCTCCTCACCCTCTCCATCGCCCTCAGCCTCCTCGCCGGCTGCAGGAAAGCCGAGCCGGTCAAGCCTGAAGCGGCCGCCGCCAAGCCCCCCAAGGACCCCCTCGCCATCGAGGCCGGGCCCGACCTCATGAAGATGCTCACCCTCGGCCAGCCTTCCACCAAAACCGTCCAGGTCACCCTCCAGGTCGCCGGCCGCGTAGAGGCCGATGAGACCCGCATCGCCCGCGTCTCCGCCCCCCTCGGCGGCCGCATCACAGACCTCTCCGCCGTCGTCGGCCAGGTCGTCCGCAAAGGCCAGGTCCTCGCCGTCCTCCGCTCCACCGAACTCTCCGACACCCAGTCCACCTACCTCCGCGCCATCAGCCAGCAACAGCTCGCCGAGCGCAGCAGCGCCCGCGCCAAACGCCTCCTCGATGAAGGCGTCATCGCCCCCGCCGAAGTCCAGCGCCGCGAAGCCGAACTCGTCCAGGCCAACTCTGAAGTCAACGCCCTCCACGATCAGCTCCGCGTCCTCGGCATGACCGAAGACGACGTCGATCGGATCGAGAAGACCCGCAAGGTCAACTCCACCATCTCCGTCTTCGCTTCCATCGACGGCATCGTCATGGAACGCCTCCTCACCATCGGCCAGATGGCCCAGAGCGCCGAAACCATCTTCGTCCTCGCCGATCTCTCCTCCGTCTGGCTCGTCGCCGACGTCCCCGAACAGTCCGCCGCCATCTGCCAGCCCGGCAAGGCCGTCGAAGCCAGGATCGCCGCCCTGCCTGGCCACACTATCAACGGCAAGCTCTCCTTCGTCAGCAACGTCGTCAACCCCGAAACCCGCACCGTCCGCGTCCGCATGGTCCTGCCCAACCCCAAGCTCCAATACAAGCCCGCCATGCTCTCCACCATGTCCATCCAGGACACCGCCGAACGCGAAAAAGTCGTCCCCATCTCCGCCATCGTTCGAGAAGACAACCAGGACTTCGTCTTCGTCCAGACCTCCGCCAACGCCTTCCAGCTCCGCCGCGTCCTCATCGGTGAAGAGTTCGGCACCGATCGCGTCCTCGAAGCTGGCGTCCGCCCCGGCGAAACCATCGTCCTCGACGGCGCCTTCCACCTCAACAACGAACGCAAGCGCCTCGCCACCTCCGGGAGCTAGCACCCACCATGCTTCGAGCCCTCATCAACGCCGTCCTCAAGCAGCGCATCGTCGTCGCCGTCATCGCCGTCGCCCTCCTCGCCGCCGGTTACAACGCCGCCCTGCGCCTCTCCGTCGATGCCTTCCCCGACGTCACCACCATCCAGGTTCAGGTCGCCACCGAAGCCCCCGGCCGCTCCCCCGAAGAGGTGGAACGCTTCATCACCGTTCCCGTCGAAATCGCCATGACCGGTCTGCCCGGCCTCACCGAGATGCGCTCCCTCAACAAGCCGGGCCTCTCCATCGTCACCCTCGTCTTCACCGACGAAACCCAGGTCTACTTCGCCCGCCAGCTCGTCATGGAACGCCTCATGGAAGCCCGCGACCGCTTCCCCGTCGGCATCACCCCCACCCTCGGCCCCGTCTCCACCGCCCTCGGCGAAGTCTATCAATACACCCTCGAACGCCCCGATGACGGCGAGCGCGCCCTCACCCGAGAAGAACTCGCCTCCCGCCGCACCGTGCAGGACTGGGTCGTCCGCCCCCTCCTCCGCTCCATCCCCGGCGTCGCCGAAATCAACTCCACCGGCGGCTACGTCAAGCAGTACCAGGTCCTCGTCGATCCCATCAAGCTCCGCTCCTTCCACGTCACCCTCCTCGAGGTCAACGACGCACTCGCCCGCAACAACGCCAACTCCGGCGGCGGCATTCTGCCGCAGGCCGACGAACAGTACCTCATCCGCGGCGTCGGCCTCATCCACGACGTCGGCGATATCCAGAACATCGTCCTCAAGCAGGTCGGCGGCACACCCGTCTACATCCGCGATGTCGCCCACGTTCAGCTCGGGGCCGAAGTCCGCGCCGGCGCCATGATGAAGAACGGCGTCACCGAATCCGTCGGCGGCATCGTCATGATGGTCGCCGGAGGCAACGCCAAAGCCATCGTCTCCACCGTCAAGGAGCGCGTCGACGAAATCAATGCCAAGAACATGCTCCCCGACGGCCTCAGGATCGTCCCCTTCTACGACCGCTCCGAACTCGTCGACGCCGCCCTCCATACCGTCTCCAAGGTCCTCCTCGAAGGCATCGCCCTCGTCGTCGTCATCCTCTTCCTCTTCCTCGGCGATGTCCGCTCCAGCTTGATCGTCATCGCCACCCTCGTCCTCACCCCCCTGCTCACCTTCGTGGTGATGAACTACATCGGCCTCTCCGCGAACCTCATGTCCCTCGGCGGTCTCGCCATCGCCATCGGCCTCATGGTCGACGGCTCCGTCGTCGTCGTCGAGAACGTCTTCGCCAAGCTTTGCCACAACCGGAAAGCCAATAAGCACGAGCTCGTCATTCACGCCGTTGAAGAGGTTGGCACCCCCGTCATCTTTGGCGTCGGCATCATCATCCTCGTCTTCCTGCCCCTCATGACCCTCGAAGGCATGGAAGGCAAGATGTTCTCTCCCCTCGCCTACACCATCGCCATCGCTCTCGCCATCTCGCTCATCCTCTCGCTCACCCTCTCTCCCACCCTCTCGTTCTTCCTCCTCAAAGGCGGCTCCGAAAACGACACCTTCTTCGTCCGCTGGCTCAAGGCCCCCTATCTCCTCACTCTCAAGCTCGCCACGCGCTTCCGTTTCCTCACCATCGCTCTCACCCTCGGCGCCTTCGTCCTCTCGCTCAGCCTTTTCCCCTTCCTCGGCACCGCCTTCATCCCTGAGATGAAGGAGGGCACCATCTCCCCCAATATCGATCGCGTCCCCAACATCTCCCTGGAAGAGTCCATCGACCTCGAAATGCAGGCCCAGAAGATGATCCGCGCCACTCCCGGTGTGAAGGGCGTCGTCTCCCGCCTCGGCCGCGGCGAGTCCGCCGCCGACCCCGCCGGCCAGAACGAAGGCGACGTCATCGCCTCCCTGAAACCCATCGATCAGCTCCCCAAAGGCTGGACCCAGGACAACGTCGCCGACGAACTCCGCCGCCGCCTCTCCGTCATCCCCGGCGTCAACCTCGTCATGGCCCAGCCCATCAGCGACCGCGTCGACGAAATGGTCACCGGCGTCCGCGCCGACGTCGCCGTCCGCGTCTTCGGCGACGACCTCAACACCCTGATCGACCTCGCCAACCAGATCGCCAAAGTCGCCGCCAACGTCCGCGGCATGCGCGACACCCGCGTCGATCGCGTCGGCGGCCAGCAATACCTCAACATCACCATCAACCGCCACGCCATCGCCCGCTACGGCCTCAACGTCTCCGATGTCCACGACCTCATCGAAACCGCCATCGGCGGCAAGGTCGTCACCGATATCTACGAGGGCGAGCGCCGCTTCCAGGCCGCCGTCCGCTTCCCCGAGCAGCTCCGCAACTCCGTCCCCCAGATCCGCCAGCTCATGCTCCGCTCCCCCGGCGGCGAACTGGTCCTCATGCAGGACATCGCCCGCATCGAAGTTGTCGAAGGCCCCGCCCAGATCAACCGCGATACCGGCAAGCGCCGCATCGTCGTCGGCGTCAACGTCCAGGACCGCGACCTCGGCGGTTTCGTCGAAGAGCTCCAGCAGAAGGTCGCCGCCCAGGTCAAACTCCCCCCTGGCTACTCACTCCAATGGGGCGGCCAGTTCCAGAACATGCAGCGCGCCATGAAGCACCTCTCCATCATCGTGCCTGTCACCATCTGCGCCATCTTCTTCCTGCTCTTCCTGCTCTTCAACTCCGTGCGCCTCGCCGCCCTCATCATCCTCGTCCTGCCCTTCGCTTCCATGGGCGGCGTCTTCGCCCTCTTCCTCACCGGAGAGTATCTGAGCGTGCCCGCCTCGGTAGGCTTCATCGCCCTCTGGGGCATCGCCGTCCTGAACGGCGTGGTGCTCGTCTCCTACATCCGCTCCCTGCGCGAATCCGGAATGTCCCAGGAGGAAGCCATCTTCGAAGGAGCCAACCTCCGCTTCCGGCCCGTCATGATGACCGCCACCGTCGCCGCCCTCGGCCTGGTCCCCTTCCTCTTCGCCACCGGCCCCGGCAGCGAAGTCCAGAAACCCCTGGCCATCGTAGTCATCGGAGGACTGGTCTCATCTACATTCCTAACCCTGGTCCTGGTCCCCATCCTCTACCGCATCTTCGAAGGCAAACCCAAACCCGCCCCCGACGAGTCTTTCTAAAGCGCCCCCCGGCGGGCCAGCCCATCTGTCCATTTCCCCCGAGACGAAGTCTCGGGGCCACTGTAAAGCCATATTCCCCCGAGACAAAGTCTCGGGGCCACCGTGCGAAGCCGTATTCCCCCAAGACAAAGTCCAGGTGCCACCGTAGGGGCCGTATTCCCCCGAGACAAAGTCTCGGGGCCACCGTGCGAAGCCGTATTCCCCCGAGACAAAGTCAGGTGCCACCGTAGGGGCCGTATTCCCCCAAAGACAAAGTCCAGGTGCCACCGCAGGAGCCGTATTCCCCCGAGACGAAGTCTCGGGGCCTGGAGTTTGGCTATTTTGGGCCGCAGGCGGGCTCAGGGATTGCAGTAAAGTAGGGCATCTACGATCGAGGGGCGGAGATTCTGTGGCTTCTTGCCGGGAGGGTTGGCGGTCGAGAAGCCGGAGAAAGAGGCGGAATC
>JARKQJ010000127.1 GCA_029973955.1 Paludibaculum sp.
ACAAGACCGTCAATTACCTGCGGCTTTTCGCCGCCCGCTCCACCGACAACTTCGACATGAAGATCTTCGACCAGGGCGACTACATCAAGGCCATCCACAGAAGGTCTACTCGGAACTCATCTCCAAGGTCCTCTACCCCAGCGAGTCCATCTCCTTCGGCCGCGAGCTGCGCCTGGTCCAGGAATACTTCCTGGTCTTCTGCTCCCTTCGCGACATCACCCGCCGCTTCCTCAAGCAGAACCGCAATATAGAAGAACTGCCCGAGTACACGGCCATCCAGCTCAACGACACCCACCCGGCCCTGGCCGTGGCCGAACTCATGCGCATCCTCGTGGACGAACGCCGCGTGCCCTGGGACCGGGCCTGGAACATCACCACCCGCACCCTGGCCTTCACCAACCACACCCTCATGCCGGAATCCCTTGAGATGTGGCCCGTGGACCTCATGGGCAAGGTGCTGCCGCGCCACCTCCAGATCATCTACGAGATTAACCGGCGCTTCCTCGACCAGATCCGCCTGACCTCCAAGCCCGACGAAGCCACCCTGCGCCGGCTGTCGCTCATCGAGGAGTCCGGCGGCAAGCAGGTGCGCATGGCCAACCTCGCCGTGGTGGGTTCGCATTCCGTCAACGGCGTGTCGCGGCTCCACTCCGAACTGGTCAAGAAGGTGCTCTTCCCGGACTACGCCGCCCTGTGGCCCGGCAAGTTCAACAACAAGACCAACGGCATCACCCCGCGCCGCTGGCTGCACCTGGCCAACCCAGGCCTGTCGGCCCTCATCGACGAGGCCATCGGCCAGGGCTGGGTCACGGACCTCGACCGCCTCGAGGACCTCGTCCCCCTGGCCGAGGACGCGGCCTTCCGCCAGAAATTCATGGCCGTCAAACGCGCCAACAAGGAACGCCTGGCCACCTCCATCGCCAAGACCTCGGGCGTGGTGCTCTCCCCGGACGCGGTCTTCGACATCCAGGCCAAGCGCATCCACGAATACAAGCGCCAGCTCCTCAACGTCATGCACGTCATCCACGACTACCTGCGACTCACCGAGGACGGCTTCGTGCCGGCCGTGCCGCGCGTCTACCTCTTCGCCGGCAAGGCCGCGCCCGGCTACTTCGAGGCCAAGGAAATCATCCACCTCGTCTGCTGCCTGGGCAAGGTCGTCAACGCCGACCCGCGCGTGGGCGACCACATCAAGGTCGTCTTCGTGCCGGACTACCGCGTGTCCCTGGCCGAAAAGCTCATCCCCGCCTGCGACGTCAGCGAACAGATATCCACCGCCGGCACCGAGGCCTCGGGCACCGGCAACATGAAGTTCTCCTTAAACGGCGCGCTCACCATCGGCACCCTCGACGGCGCGAACATCGAAATCCGCGAATGCGTGGGCGATGAAAATTTCTACCTCTTCGGCCTCTCCACCCCCGAAGTGGAACGCATGCTCGGCGAAGGCTCCTACGACCCCTGGGAATACTACAGCAAACACCCGGAAATCCGACGCGTCCTCGACGCCATCTCCGCCGGCCGCTTCAGCCCGGAAGCCGCCTCCAGCTTCCACTGGATCTTCGAGAAACTGCTGGCCCGCAACGAACGCTACCTGCACCTGGCCGACTTCATGTCCTACGTCGAAACCCACGAGCGCCTGGGCATGGACTACGCCCGGACCGACGTCTGGGCGCGCAAGGCCATCCTCAACACCGCACGCATGGGCTACTTCTCCTCCGACCG
>JARKQJ010000149.1 GCA_029973955.1 Paludibaculum sp.
CGAAGTAGACATTGCCCTCAACCTCGTAGGCGTGGCCCTTGGCGATCAGCCCCTCGATCATCTCGATCTGTTCCGGGATGTGGGCGCTGGCGCGCGGGCTGATGTCCGGGCGGGTGACGCCCAGCGCGTCCATGTCCGCGAAGTACTCGCGGGCGTACATCTCCACGATCTGCATCGGTTTGGCCGTGAGCTGGCGGGCCTTCTTGAGGATGCGATCCTCGCCGGAATCGAGCAAATGGCCGACGTCGGTGATGTTCTGGACGTACAGCACGTCCCAGCCGCTGTAACGCAGCCAGCGCACCACCATGTCGAAGTTGACGTAGGTCTTGGCGTGCCCAACATGGGCGAAGTCCTGCACGGTCGGGCCGCACACATACATGTTGACACGCCCCGGCTCCACCGGGACAAACACCTGTTTCTCGCGGCCCAACACGTTGAAGATTTGCAAAGCCATAGCTGTTATCCCCTGGCCCCTCATACGGTGAATTCCATATGTCCGTATTGTACACCAGGGGGGAAGTCCTGCGCAGCGGGAACACGGCGGATAGCGGATAGCGTTCAGCCATCAGCCAAAACCGGCCGGGCGCGGTGAATCCGATCCGTCGTAGCGGCGCGGCCCGCCGCGCCGGAGTCCCTCTGGTCGAGGCTCGTGACGCATGGCGCAGTTCGTCAGAATCGGCCGTCCGGGTCACGGCGTCGTCGCGGGCGACGCCGCTACGAAACTCCCTCCATCTTCGACGCTTGCCGCCTCGACGCTCTTCTTGTCTCTTGCCTCCTGCCTCTTGCCTCTCGTTCGTTTCCCGTCAGGTGGCCGTTGGTTGCGGCCCGCGCGCGGCGGGTTACAATTCCCCCGATCTCGCCTTCAATGGAACGAAACGACTCATGACCCACTTCAAAGTCATTGCCACCGACCTGGACGGTACCCTGCTCAACGACGCCCACCAGCTCACCCCGCGCACCGAGCGCGCTCTGAAGGCCGCCATGCGCCTGGGCGTGCAGGTGATCGTCGCCACCGGCAAGACCCCGCGTGGCTCCACCGGCCCGGTGCGCCAGTTGGGCCTGACCTCGCCGGGCGCTTACAGCCAGGGGTTGGTGCTGGCGAACGCGGATGGCTCGATCCGGCAGCAGATCGAGATAGACCGGACCACCGCCCGGACCGTGGCCGCCTTCGCGGAGACGCGCGGCTTCCCGCGGGCCGCCTACAGTGGCCCGGACATCCTCTCCGCCCGCCCCTCCAGCCTCGTCGACTTCATGATGGCCCACCACGAGCCGGAGCCGGTCTGGATCGGGCCGCTCAGCGCCGCC
>JARKQJ010000172.1 GCA_029973955.1 Paludibaculum sp.
ACAACTTTATGCAGGAACTCGAAACACTCATGAAAACGCAGTCGGTGAAAAGCCACAACTAAAAGAGGTGAAAGAAACAATGTTCGCAAAGATCCTTAAACGTGACGGCCGCGAAGTCCAATTCGACGAAGCCAAAATCACCGACGCCATCTTCAAGGCCGCCAAAGCCGTCGGCGGCGCCGACAAAGAAATGGCCATCGAGCTCACCCTCGACGTCCTCAGGCACCTCAAACAAAAATACAACGGCGGCCTCTTCGGCGTCGAAGACGTCCAGGACGCCGTCGAAAAAGTACTCATCGAAAAAGGCCACGCCCGCACCGCCAAAGCCTACATAATCTACCGCAACCAGCGCACCCGCATCCGCGACGCCAAATCCGACCTCAGGGACGCCGTCGCCGAAATCCTCGTCGAAACCAGCCGCGAAAACGCCAACGTCTCCAACTCCCCTTCCGCCAAAATGCTCCAGATCGCCAGCGCCGCCAGCAAAGCCTACTACCTCGACCGCCTCATCCCCGAAAACATGTCCGTCGCCCACAAGCGCGGCGACATCCACATCCACGACCTCGACTTCTACGGCAAAACCCTCACCTGCATCCAGATACCCCTCGGCCGCCTCCTCACCACCGGCTTCAACAACGGCCACGGCTTCATCCGTCCCCCCCGGCGCCCCTCCTCCGCCACCGCTTTAGCCGCCATCATCCTCCAAACCTCCCAGAACGACATGCACGGCGGCCAGTCCTTCGGCTTCTTCGACCGCGACATGGCCCCCTTCGTCGAAAAAGCCGACGACGAAGAAGTCTTCCAGGCCATGGAAGCCCTCATCTACAACCTCAACTCCATCCACAGCCGCGCCGGCGCCCAGGTCCCCTTCTCCAGCATCAACTTCGGCACCGACACCAGCCCCGCCGGCCGCGCCGTCTCCAAAAACCTCCTCCTCGCCTTCGAAAAAGGCCTCGGCCGCGGCGAAAACCCCATCTTCTCCAACATCATCTTCCGCCTCAAAGCAGGCGTCAACTACAACCCCGGCGACCCCAACTACGACCTCTTCCGCCTCGCCGTCCGTGTCGCCGCCAAACGCCTCAACCCCACCTTCAGCTTCATGGACTCCACCTTCAACACCCCCTTCGGCGACCAGGTCGCCTACATGGGCTGCCGCACCCGCGTCATCGCCAACCGGCGCGGCCCCGCCGTCACCGAAGGCCGCGGCAACCTCAGCTTCACCTCCATCAACCTTCCGCGCCTCGCCATCAAAGCCGAGCGCAACCTCATGAAATTCTACCAGTCCCTCGCCGAAATGACCGAACTCGTCGCCGAGCAGCTCCACCACCGCTACCGCGTCCAGGCCGCCCTCAAAGTCCGCGACATGCCCTTCCTCATGGGCCAGGGCCTCTACCTCGACTCCGAAAAACTCCGTCCCGGCGACCAGATAGAAGACGTCATCAAACACGGCACCCTCTCCATCGGCTTCATCGGCCTTGCCGAAACCCTCGTCGCCCTCACCGGCCAGCACCACGGCCAGAGCGAAGAAGCCCAGGCCCTCGGCGAAGAAATCGTCGCCTTCATGCGCAACCAGATCGACAAAGCCAGCGAGCGCTACGACCTCAACTACACCCTCCTCGCCACCCCCGCCGAAGGCCTCTCCGGCCGCTTCATCGGCATCGACCGCAAAGAATACGGCGTCATCCCCGGCATCACCGACAAAGACTACTACACCAACTCCTTCCACATCCCCGTCAGCTTCCCCATCGGCGTCTACGACAAAATGCGCCTCGAAGGCGTCTACCACAAATACACCACCGCCGGCCACATCAGCTACGTCGAATTCGACGCCCCCCCCGTCAACAACCTCGGCGCCATCGAAGACATCATCCGCCACATGAAAAACTGCGACATGGGCATGGCCGCCATCAACTTCCCCATCGACTTCTGCGACTCCTGCGGCCACCTCGGCGTCATCGACGGCGACGCCTGCCCCGTCTGCGGCACCACCTCCATCCGCCGCGTCCGCCGCATCACCGGCTACCTCAGCACCGTCGACCGCTTCAACGACGCCAAA
>JARKQJ010000182.1 GCA_029973955.1 Paludibaculum sp.
AGCATGTCGCTGAGCACCTGCCGGAAGCGATCCACATCAAGATGTCCCATGGCGTGTCTCCACTTGGCGAAGGGTTGTCCCAAACCCGGAACCGGGACTCCTCCCGGGAACCGAGCGTTACCCGTTTGCCTCAGGGATTTGGAACGACGGTGACGGCAGTGTGGAGAGTAGGTGACGGCGCTTTCCGCCGGCCGGTTACCCGCCTCGGCAAATTCTTCCGGCCCGCTTTTCAGAGGCTTCCAGGATTTCCAACACCTTAGCCCTCCGCGACACTGGCAGCCTTTTTGCTTTTCTTCCGGGCACGGCGGACTCCCCCCGGAAAGGGGGCCGAACTTGCCGCCCGGAGGCACGCATGGCCACGACCATCACTTCACCCAATACCAACGATGTCGTGAATTGGGCCTACAAGTACAGCCTGGCCTGCGCCAAGCTCACGTCCGCGGAAAACGCGGCGAGCTCCTCGGCCACGCGCAGCAAGGACATCGCCTTGGCCAAGGCGGACTTCAACTCCACCATGAAGAGCCTCGTGCCGACCGACGTCCAATCCAGCGTGCAGTTCCAATACATGGACGCGCTGACCCAGTACAACACCAACATGGCCGCGGCGAATACCGAAAAGGAACGGCAGGCGGCCATGACCACGCTGTACACGACGCTGGAAGGCATCACCATGCCGAGCGCCACCTCCACCACCCTCTCCGATCTGGCCGCCGCCAACCAAGCCACCGTCTCCAACGCCGCGGCCAACATCAAGTCCATGGCCTCCAACGCCGGCAGCTCCTGGCTTAGCACCGTGGCCAGCGGCGCGAACACCCTCAACTCCCAGGCGGCCACCCTCACGGACTCCATCAAGACCGCCCTGGCCAAGGTCGGCGTGGACACCTCCAACATCACCACGCCCACCATCAGCACCGCCTCAGCCTCGGCCTTCGCCGCCGCCTCGGCCTCGGCCGCCAGCGGCGGCTCGTCGGGAAGCCTCATGAACGCCGCCCTCATCGGCTACCTCGTGGCCGAACAGGCCGACAGCGGATGATGCGGATGGGGGGAGAGGAGGAAGGGGAGAGGAGAGGAAGAGGAAGAATGCCTCCGGCGTCCAAGAGGGGATGATCCCCTCCTGGACCTCCCCGTCGGGGCGGATGGGAGGAAGGTCGGGACCGGCAAGCGGCGAGGCGACGGTCGGTGTGGTCCCGGAAATGGGGCGGGCGCCAGCGGCGAAGCGCCGCATCTTAAGAGCGGATT
>JARKQJ010000183.1 GCA_029973955.1 Paludibaculum sp.
TGAAATTCCGCCCCCAGGCCGTCGCCCCTTCGGGGCGAGATTTAAAGGAATTTTACGTTGAAAGCCTCTTGAAGGCATCAAAGAAACTTCTCTTGAAATGCGGCGCTTCGCCGCTTGCCGTTCCCGACCTTCCTCCCATCCTCCCCGACGGGGAGGTCCAGGAGGGGATCATCCCCTCCTGGCCGCCGGAGGCATTCTTCCTCTTCCTCTCCTCTCCCCTTCCTTCTCTCCCCCCATCCGCATCATCCGCTGTCGGCCTGTTCGGCCACGAGGTAGCCGATGAGGGCGGCGTTCATGAGGCTTCCCGACGAGCCGCCGGTGATGGCCGAGGCCGAGGCGGCGGCGAAGGCCGAGGCTGAGGCGGTGTTGATGGTGGGCGTGGTGATGTTGGAGGTGTCCACGCCGACCTTGGCCAGGGCGGTCTTGATGGAATCCGTGAGGCTTGAGGCCTGGGAGTTGAGGGTGCTCGCGCCGCTGGCCACGGTGCTGAGCCAGGAACTGCCGGCGTTGGAGACCATGGACTTGATGTTGGCCGCGGCGTTGGAGACGGCGGCCTGGTTGGCGGCGACCAGATCGTCGAGCGTGGCGGAGGTGGCGGTCGGCATGGTGATGCCTTCCAGCGTCGTGTACAGCGTGGTCATGGCCGCTTGCCGTTCCTTCTCGGTCGTGGCGGAGGCCATGTCGGTGTTGTACTGGGTCAGCGCGTCCATGTATTGGAACTGCACGCTGGATTGGACGTCGGTAGGCACGAGGCTCTTCATGGTGGCGTTGAAGTCCGCCTTGGCCGTGGCGATGTCGGCGCTACGCGTGGCCGAGGAGCTGGCCGCGTTTTCCGCGGACGTCAATTTGGCGCAGGCCAGGCTGTACTGGTAGGCCCAGTTGACGACGCTATCAGTGCTTATCGATGTGGCCATACGTGCCTCCGGGCGGCAAGTTCGGCCCCCATTCCGGGGGGAGTCCGCCGTGCCCGGAAGAAAAGCAAAAAGGCTGCCAGGGCCGCTGCCCCCTAACCTGTTGGAAATACTGGAGGCACTTGAAAAACGGACCGGAAGAATTTGCCGAGGCGGGTAACCGGCCGGCGGAAAACGCCGTCACCTACTCTCCACACTGCCGTCACCGTCGTTGCAAATCCCTGAGGCAAACGGGTAACGCTCGGTTCCCGGGAGGAGTCCCGGTTCCGGGTTTGGGACAACCCTTCGCCAAGTGGAGACACGCCATGGGACATCTTGATGTGGATCGCTTCCGGCAGGTGCTCAGCGACATGCT
>JARKQJ010000200.1 GCA_029973955.1 Paludibaculum sp.
GGCGGATTGCAGAAGGACTTGACGCGGGGTAAGCTGCATATGGGGTTTCGGCCACTAAGATTGACTTGTTTGGCGACAACATCTTAACTGTTCGAAGCCCCATCTCACAAATCATCGCCACGTAAGCTGTTCATTTTGAACGGCCGGGTTTTGCAAGTGGCTCGCGGGACTGATGAAGTTTCCGCCGGCTGCGTGGCGCGAAATGACTGGGGAAGGGGTGGCGACGCAAGCCTAATTTGGGCGGCAGATTCGCGCAGATGGACGCGGATGTTAGGGGCTTTTTGGTTTGACTGGAGGTGGTGGGGATGGGGGTCGTTTGTTCTTCTGTATTGTGTGATTTGGGATGGTTCTCATCTGCCTGCGGCCAGGAGCCTGATTTCGTGCTACACTGTTTTCGTGGAGAAGAACATTACCATCAGGATCTCCGCGGAAGCGGCGTTGTGGGCGCGGCGGAAGGCTGCTGAGGAGAACACATCTGTCTCGCGCCTGGTGGGACAGATGCTTGAGAAGCAGATGCGCGAATCAGACTCCTACCGCGAAGCGTACGAGCGATTCAAGACATACCGGCCGTCGGCGAGGTTGGGTGCGGCGCAGCGACTGACGCGGGAAGAAGTGCATGAGCGCCGGTGAGCGGTATTTCGTCGATTCGAACGTATTGCTGTATCTGACGGACAGGGAGGATGCCGTCCGGCAATCGAGGGCGGCCGAATGGATGGACGAATTGTGGCGCCGGCACGCGGGGGCGATCAGTTGGCAAGTGCTGCACGAGTTCTATTGGAACGCCACTCGCAAGTTGAAGGTCCCAGCGGAGGAAGCGCGATTTTTAGCGGGCGCACTCCAGGAGTGGAGGCCGGTGGATTCGTCGGCGCTGTTAATGGAGCGCGCCTGGCACTGGGTGGACGAGGCACAGGTTCCTTATTGGGATGCACTGATCGTCGCGGCCGCAGAGGTATCCGGGTGCAGGTATGTGCTTTCGGAGGATTTTCAGGAGGGGCGGCGATTTGAGGGAGTGGAGGTGGTGAACCCGTTCCGAAGGGGGCCGGCGGCCCCGGGGGTGAGGTGAGTCATCCTGGGTGCTTCATCCTGGGTCCTTCAGATGGGGACTGAGTGGGCACGGCGGAGGGTGGTGGAGGAGAACATCTCCTTCTCGCGGCTGGTGGGATTGGTGGTGGAGAAACAGATACCAGGAGCGGGGGCTGTTCTTGAGGCGTTCGAGCGACTTAAGCGATACCGGCCGTCGGGTAGATTCAGTGCGGCGCAGCGAGTAGCCGACGGTGCGACTGGATGGGCCTCGGCACCACGGTGAGTCGAGCCTTTCCCGACATCTCACGCCCGGTACCCGTCCGGTGAACCCATCTTGAAAGCCCCCGGGCCGATGCGCTAAGAGCGATTCGCCTCAGGCCCCGGCCAGTCTCCAGTTCATCGGCAACAACTCGGCGATCCTCTGCACGGGGAAGTCCGCGATCCTGCGCAGCACATCGCACAGGTAGGCGCAGGGCTCGACGCCGGCCTGCTGGCACGAACTCCAGCCGCTCGCTGACGTTCTCGCCGATCTTCGTCATCGGCTGCACTCACTTCGGGCAGGTCCGCTCGGTTTCGCTCGACTCGTACTCGATCCGTTCGCGCTTGAGCGCCGCAGGCAGCGGTTTGCGGCCATGCCCCTTCTTCTTGCGCGGCTTCTCGTCTTCCAGCGCCAGCAGCGGATTCTCTTTCCGCTCCACTTCCAGAATCAACTCCTCAATGAGTGCGTCGATGTCGCCGCCCTGCTCCTCGAACTCCACCGCGAACAGAAACAACTGCCGATCGTCGTCCATACGCTCGCGCCGCGCGCCGAACCGCCAGGCCAGCAACTGCTCCATGATGTGCTGCACCCGGGCCAACCGCCGCTCGTGATCCTCCAACTGCGTGCTGAGGGAATGTACCATCTCGCACAGCACCCGAGGGTCGCAGAGAAGCTGGTTTGGATCGAGCGGGCTCACAACAAGAATTGTGCTTTTTGTTTGTGCTTTCTCCAGTCGATAAGTGCGCGGAACTCCAATAAAAGCGGGCCTCTCAAGCGCCTCGTTGCAGCGGCTCGACATACCGTTTGCGCTGTTTTGCGTTCGCCAGATCCAACCCCGAGAGCAACGCTCCCAACTCGCCCGAAGTGATCTCCCGCCCGCCCGCGCCACCGAACGGAAACGCGTAGGTGCCCGTCTCCAGCCGCTCCGACCACAGCGCCCATCCGTCGCGGTCCCAGTACAGGATCTTCACGCGGTCCCGCCGCCGGCTGCAGTAGACGAACAGATGGCCCCCGCGCGGGTCCACGCCCACGCCTGCCTCGGCCAGCGACTTCAACCGGTCGAAGCCCTGCCGTATGTCGCACGGCGCCGTGTGCAGGTACACGCGCACCACCGAAGGCAACGAAATCATGCCAGCGCCGCCAACTCCGCCAACACCACGCGCAACGTAGGCTAATCCACGCCCGCACCAATCCGCAGCCGCCACCCGCGGCTTACCTCCAACTCCAACGTCGCCACGTGCTCCGAGACCGTCGCCGCCGTGCCCACCAGGACAAACTCGCCCTCAGCCCGCGCCTCTCCGGCTTCGCCGTCTACCGCCAATCGCCGACGCCAGTAGTCGTACTGGCTCGGCCGTGTGCCACGGCGCTGGCAATAGTCCCGAATCTCCCCCCACTCGCCTCGGCCGCCTCGATCACCCTCCGCCAGTGCTCATGCCGAGCAGCCTGAGTCTGCTTTCCGATTCTCTGTCGCATCGCGGTAAGCGTCCGGAGTTGGCCGTCCCATCTGCTCAGGGAGCAAACGAAAGAACCGTGTCCACGAATGCGATTTGTGGACACAGTCCTAATGGGTCAATTCAGCGGGGATGGCTCGTTTTGCTGCATGAGGTTCACCCGCC
>JARKQJ010000205.1 GCA_029973955.1 Paludibaculum sp.
TCGATGTCGGCTCATCGCATCCTGGGGGTGTAGAAGCTCCCAAGGGTTAGGCTGTTCGCCTATTAAAGCGGTACGTGAGCTGGGTTCAGAACGTCGCGAGACAGTTCGGTCCCTATCTGTGGTGGGCGTAGGAGATTTGAGGGGGCCTGCCCTTAGTACGAGAGGACCGGGGTGGACGAAGCTCTTGTGTTCCAGTTGTCACGCCAGTGGCACAGCTGGGTAGCGAACTTCGGTCTGGATAAGCGCTGAATGCATATAAGCGCGAAACCTTCCCCAAGATGAGATCTCCCAACCGAAAGGTATCAAGGGCCGTGATAGACGATCACGTTGATAGGCCGGATGTGTAAGCGTAGTAATACGTTGAGCTTACCGGTACTAATAGCCCGTTCGGCTTGACCATAAAATTTACTCTCAACACAGAACTCTTTCCTCTGTAGCAACTCGGATTACCCGTCAATATCAATTCAAAGCTCTCACAAGCTTTGGGTGACCTTAGCGAGAGGGTCCCACCCGTTCCCATCCCGAACACGGAAGTTAAGCCTCTCAGCCCCGATGGTACTGCATCCGCGAGGGTGTGGGAGAGTAGGACGTTGCCCGATTAACACAAAAAGCCCCGCCTCGTGCGGGGCTTTTGCTTTTGCTCCCGCCTTTGTTACCATTCCCTTGCTATGAGGCATTACCTGTTCCTCCTCTGCCTCTTCGCCTCCTATCTGCCCCTGTTTGCCCTGGATCCCACCCTCCGCATCTCCCAATACCAAAAGCGAACCTGGCGCATCGAGGACGGGCTGCCTGAGAACTACGTCACCTCTCTGCTTCAAAGTAGTGCAGGGGACCTCATCGTCGGTACCTCCGGCGGCGCTGTTCGCTTCGATGGCCTGCATTTCTCTCCTATCGTTCTCGATCCCTCCTCCGGCATCACCCGCGAATGGATCACCGCGCTCTCGGAATCTCCTCCCGGCAGTCTGTGGATTTCCACTCGCGACGCTGGCCTCTTCGAGATTTCTAAGCGCGGAGCCGTTCGCTCTCCTGACCTCTCCGCGGCCTTCGACTCCACCGCCGGCAACTTCGGCTTTCGCGCCGGACTCTACCGTTACTCCGGCCGTTGGCAGTCTGTTGCCCCCATTCAAAACACGGACCTGAGCTGGCAAGGGCTTGCCCTGCTGCCAGACGGCTCTGTCCTGGCGGCCACGTCGGACGGCGTGGTGCGTGTCCACAATCAATCGGTCGAACTCATCATTCCAGCGGCCAGCGTTCGAGGACGCCCGCTCTCCTTTGCTCCGCGTCGAGCTGGCGGGTTCTGGCTTGGTTCCACCGGCGGTCTCTTCGTTCTCCCCCCCAACGATCTACAGCATCCTCAACGCGTGCTGGATATTCCCGGCCCTGTGGTCAGCGTCGCGGAAGATGCGGACGGCTTGATCTGGGCGGCTACGTGGGGTCTGGGGCTCTATCGCGTATCCGCTGGTTCCGCGGTGCACTGCACCTCGGACGACGGTCTTCCAGACGATTTCATTCACGCTCTTCTGATCGATTCGGATGGCGCCTTGTGGATCGCCACCCGAGGCGGCCTATCCCGGTGGACTACCCCGCTCGCCGTTCCATACGGTCCAGACGAGGGTTTGTCCGCCCTCTTTGTCTCCACCGTGACCCCCAGCCGCCACGACACGGCTTGGTTCGGCAGTTGGCGTAGTGGCCTATACGAGCTCACCCGGGCCGGTTTCCGTAAGGAACCGATACCGATCCCTGACCTCGAAACAACCATCCGCAGCGCAGCGCAAACTCCCCGCGACGAACTCCTCATCAGCACGATACAAGGTGTCTTCCGTCGCAGTCCCTCCGGCGTCTGGAGCAAAGAGCCGGATGACCCTTCCTTCCCTGGCTTCATCCTGGCCATGCTCACTGATCGTGCCGGTCAGTTCTGGGTGGGCGGAGTTAGCGGCCTCATGCAATATCCGCGTGGCCAGGTGGCACCGAACGGTTTCCATCGGCTCCAGGGCGCAGTTGTCCATGCGCTGGTCGAGGATCCCTCCGGCCCCATCTGGGCCGCGACCTCCAGCGGTCTCTACCAACTCACGAATCAATCCACCAGGCGCATCACTGGACTTCCACATCCCTACGTCACCTCCGTCACCCTGGATTCGCGAGGCCGGATCTGGGGCACCACGAAGGCCAATGGAATCTTCCTTGTGGAGGCTGGTGTCGTGCACCGATTCGATGAGTCGCATGGTCTCCCTCCCATCGCCTTCTTTACTCTCCTGGATGGCGGCGATTCCCTCTGGATGACTTCCCCGGCCGGAATCTACCGGCTGCCATTCGAACAGTTTGATCTGCTCCTCTCCCAGCGCATTCCACGCCTACAGCCGATTCTTTTCAACGAAATGGACGGCATGCGCACGCGCGAATGCCAAAACACCAGCCAGCCCGCCGCGTGGCGCAGTTCCTCGGGAGACCTTTGGTTTCTGACCGTCCGCGGAGCTGTCTGCATCCGCCCCTCCATGCTCAAACCCAGGAGCGGCCTCCACGTTTTCATCCAGCCGCCCGCCAATAGCCGCCGTCTCTTCACCGTTCGTTATTCGGCCGACCTCATTTCCGCCCCGCATCGCGTCGAGTTCCGGTATCTGCTCCCCGCGCTCTCCTCAGATTGGATCTCAGCCGGTACCGAGCGCACGATCCAACTATCAAACCTCCCGGCCGGCAACCACGAACTCACCATCCAGGCCCGCGAATGGGGCGGTCCATGGGGACCATCCTCTCTGGTCGAGCTCCAACAACCCCCGCGTCTCTATGAGACCTGGTGGTTCCGCCTCATCACCCTCGCCTGCCTCACATCGCTGCTCTTTCTCGCTTACCATTGGCGCGTCTACTCCCTCAGGACGCGCTACGCCGCCGTCCTGGAAGAGCGCAACCGAATCTCGCGCGAATGGCACGACACCCTGCTGGCGGGGTTCTCCGCCATTAGTTGGCAGCTCGATGCGACTCTCAAGTCTCTGGCCGCCGACCCGGGCCGTGCCGCCAGCTCCGTAGATACGGCCCGCCGCATGGTGCATCATTACCGTGCCGAAGCCCGGCGGGTCATCTGGGACCTGCGCGATAGCCAGCCCGAATCCGCGCGCCTCGAAGACCTCGCCGCCGCCGCCCTCCGCCAGGCCGCCGAAGGCCACGGTCTCCGTACCCAATTCATACTCCGCGGCCATCCTGTCCCGCTCGATCCCGATCGCCGCCTCAACGCCCTCCGCATCTGCCAGGAGGCCATCGCCAACGCCATTCGTCACGCGAACCCCTCTGAGCTCTCCCTCCAAATCGAGTTTCAACCGCACCTCCTTCAACTCCGCGTCGAAGACGATGGCGCCGGTTTCGATCCCGCCCCCCACTTCCATCACCCCTCCGGCCACTTCGGCCTCACCGTGATGCGCGAGCGTGCCCGCCGGTTCAAAGGCGATCTCCGCATCGTCAGTACACCCGGCAGTGGTACCATCGTCGAAGCCGAAATCCCGCTGACCAACCAGCCCCAATGAGTGAATCCATCCGCATCCTGATCGTCGAAGACCAGTATTTCGCCCGCCTCGCCATCCACACCATCGTGGACTCCTACGGTGGGATGTCCATCGTTGCCGAGACCGATCAGGGCGCCCAGGCGCTCCCTCTCTACGAGGCCCACCGCCCCGACGTCGTCATCATGGACCTGCGCCTCCCCGGCTTCTCCGGCTTCGACGCCATCGTCGCCATCCGCCAGGCTCACCCCGATGCCCGCATCGTCGTCCTCTCCAACTACGAAGGCAGCGAAGATGTCCACCGCGCCATCTCCTCTGGCGCTCTGGGTTACCTCACCAAGGACGCCTCCGCCGACGAACTTTCCGCCGCCATCCAAACGGTCCACCGCGGCAGGCGCTATCTCCCACAAGCCCTTTCGGCCCTGCTCGCCCGCCGTGTCGAGGCGGATGCCCTCACTTCCCGTGAAATCGAGGTCCTCAACCTCCTCGCCCGCGGCCTCGCCAACAAGGAAATCGCCGCCGAACTCGGCATCGCCGAAAAGACCGCCCGCATCCACGTCAGCCACATCCTCGACAAACTCGGGGTCGCCGACCGCACCCAGGCGGTCCTCACCGCCATCCAGCGCGGTTTCGTCCACCTGGCCTGAATAGGCCAAATGTCTCACGACAACCCCGCCCCGCCGCTGATATCTTGCCTCTAGACTACAGTCCCCTTGCTGAGGTATGAATATGGCTCCGTCTCGCCGTTCATTGTTGTCTTCTCTCCTTGCCGCCCCCGGTATCGCTCTGGGGCAGTCGCTCATCCAGTCCAATCAGACCATCGGCTTCAAGGCCGACATGGGCCCCACCCGCTCCGAATGCGGCATTGGCGCCCTCATGCCTTGGGCCGATGCCCTCTGGGCCGTCACTTACAACTCCCATATGCGCGGCACCGGTTACGGCCTCGGTCTGTACCGCATCGATGAAAGCCTCAAGACCGAACGTGTCCACGTCCACGACGGCACCCACGCCAACCGCCTCGTCCACCACGAGTCCAATCAGTGCTTCATCGGCCCCTACGTCATCGACGCCAAGGGCAACTGGAAGTTCATCCCGGAGTTCGAAAACCACCGGCTCACCTCCACCATGCGCCATCTGACTGACCCTGCGAACAAGGTCTACTACCAGACCATGGAAGGGCTGTTCCTGGAGATGGACGTCAACGACCACAAGCCGCGTGTCCTCTTCGATCTCGTCAAGCAGATGAAGCTCGCCGCCCGGCCCCACTTTAAGGGGGGCTTCACCGCCCAGGGCCGCACAGTCGTTGCCAACAACGGTTTCTACGAGTTCGGCGAAGACCAGGCCGGCCTCTTCGAGTTCGACGGCAAGAGCTGGAACCGCCTTTCCGGCAAGCCCCATATGGATGTCGCCGCCCGCCAGGATATGGGCAGCGTCATGTTCGCCACCGGTTGGGATGAGGCTTCCGTCCTCTTCTGGGCCCTCGTCAAGGGAAAGTGGCAGCGCTTCCGCTTCCCCAAGGCCACCCACGCCATGAGCCAGGCCTGGCAAACCGAGTGGATGCGCATCCGTGAGGTCGAAACCGAACACTACCTCATCGACATCCAGGGCATGTTCTACGAACTCCAGCCCATCGCCTTCCTCGGCCACATCTGGGGGATCAAGCCCATCTGCCAGCATCTCCGCATCATTCCGGATTACTGCTCCTTCCGCGGCATGTTCGCCGTCGCCGGCAATCAGACCACCCCCAACCGCGACAACAACGCCGTTGTCGGCCAACCCCAGGCTGGGCTCTGGTTCGGCAAGACCGACGATCTCTGGAGTTGGGGCAAGCCCGCCGGCTGGGGCGGCCCCTGGTGGGACGCCCAGATCGTCAAAGGCGTCCCCTCCGATCCCTACCTGATGACCGGCTTCGACAAGAAGATGCTCCACATCAGTACCGACAAGGCCGTCGACTTCGACATAGAGATCGACTTCATCGGCACCGGCCAGTGGAAGCCCTACGGCCGTGTCTCCACCGGTTCGGAAGGCTACGCCCGGCACATCTTCCCCGACGGCTTCTCCGCCCACTGGGTGCGGCTCACCCCCGGCGCCGATTGCCGCGCAACAGCCGCTTTCTTCTACAACTAAGTTAAGTTAATCTGCTAGCAGGTCTTTTGAGGTGAATCCATGTTGAAACCTATACTCGCGCTCGTCTTGGCTGCCGCCGTCCCGCTTTGCGCACAGCAAGGCCGCGGCAGCATTTCAGGAACAATCACTGATGCCTCTGGCGCAGCCGTGCCCGCGGCCGCCGTCCGCATCGTCAATACCGGCACCAACGCTTCTTTCTCCACAAACACCAATGAAGAAGGCTACTTCACAGCGCCCGCGCTCAATGTTGGCGCCTACACTGTCAGTGTCGAAAAGCAGGGCTTTAAAAAGGTAAACCGCACTGGCGTCACCCTCGAGGTCGACCAGCGCATCATGCTGAACATCCAGCTCGAAGTCGGCGCCACCGCCGAAGCCATCGAAGTCACCGGCGAAGCCCCGCTTGTGGACACCGGCTCGGCCACCGTCGGCAAGGTCGTTGAAAACCGCCGCATCACGGACCTCCCGCTGAACGGCCGCAACGCCCTCGCCCTCGTCATGCTCACCCCCGGCGTCAAGTCCCAGGCCGGTCCCACCAACTCCGGCTTCGTCGATCGCGGTGTCGCCCTCTCCGCCATCTCCATCAACGGCGGCCCCAGTTCCCTCAATAGCTTCGTGCTCGACGGCGGCAACAACAACTCCTCCTACCTCGCCGACGTCAATGCCAATCCCACCGTCGACGCCGTCCAGGAGTTCAAGGTGCAGTCCAACGTGATGTCCGCCGAATTCGGCTTCACCGCCGGCGGCGTCGTCAACATCGTCACCAAGAGCGGCACCAACCAGTACCACGGCATCGGCACCTACTTCATCCGCAACGACGCCTTCGATGCCCGCCGCGCCTACACCGCCTCCAAGGAGATGTTCCGCTATCACCAGTACGGCGGCACCATCGGCGGCCCCGTCCAGATCCCCAAACTCTACAACGGCAAGGACAAGACCTTCTTCTTCTTCAACTACGAAGGCTGGCGCAACGTACGCACCCGGTCGAACATCCTCACCGTGCCCATCGAGGAACAGCGCGGCGGCAACTTCTCCCGCCTCTACGACGCCACCGGCAAACAGATCGTCATCTACGATCCGGCCACCACCCTCGCCAATCCCAGTGGCTCCGGCTTCGTCCGCACCCCCTTCGCCGGCAACGTCATCCCCACCAATCGCCTCGACCCCGTCTCCAAGAACACCCTCCAGTTCTACCCGCTGCCCAACCAGACGCCCTCCAACGTCTACACCAACAGCAACAACTGGATCGGCCAGGTGGACGAAAAACGCGACATGAACCAGTACACCGGCAAGTTCGACCACCGGTTCAACGACAAGAACTCGTTCTCCGCGCGCTACCTCTACTACAAGCACTTCAACAACAATGGCTTCTCCTCCGCCTGGCCCGATCCCAACATGCGCCAGCGCCTCGACAACTACCTCAACCACAACCTGGTTGCCAGCGACACCCACAGCTTCACCCCAACGCTCCTCAACGAGTTCCGCGTCAGCGTCGCCCGCCAGGCCTTCCCCTTCCAGGCCTACAGCTACGGCCAGGGTTGGCCGGCCAAGCTGGGCCTGCCGTCCTCCATCCCGGCCGACACTCTCCCCCGCTGGGACAACGGCCTCACCGCCCCCGGTGCCTTCACCGTCGGCCTCCGTGGCGCCACCACCTGGCAGTTCTTCGATATGGCCACCAAGATCATCGGCGGCCACACCCTGAAGCTCGGCGCCGACATCCGTGTCCAGCAGGCCAATAACTACCAGCGCGAAGTCCCCTCCGGCTCCTTTAGCTTCTCCTCCGGCCTCACCAACAACCCGCAGAGCCCCACCGGCACGGGCAACTCATTTGCCACGTATATGCTCGGCGCCGTCAGCAGCGCTTCGCTCATTCGCTACGGTGGTGAGTCTGAAGCCGGCAAGTCCTACAGCATCTTCCTCCAGGACGATTGGAAGGTCTCCCGCCGCCTCTCGCTCAACCTCGGCATGCGCTGGGATTACCAGCAGTGGCCCTTCGAGCGCAACAACGGCACCTCCAACTTCAATCCCTTCGCCACCAATCCGCTCACCAACCTCCCGGGCCGCATGGAGTACGCCGGCATCGACTACGGCCGCACTCCCTTCAGCCCCATCTACAGTAACTTCGGCCCCCGCATCGGCTTCGCCTACGACATGTTCGGCGACGGCCGCACCATCCTCCGCGGTGGTTACTCCATCTTCTACCCCCAAACCTTCTACCGCGACTTCTTCGGCAACACCGCCGGTTTCGCCAACACCTCCACGTCCTATACCTCTGCCAACTCCAACCTCCCCGTCTTCCAGTTCAAGGACGGCCTCCCCTTCCCGGCCACCGAGCCGCTGGGCGCCAAGCTCGGCCCCAGCTTCCTCCTCAGCCAGGGCGTGAACTGGGACCAGGGCAGCGAAAAGGTCCCCATGTCCCAGCAGTGGACCCTCTCGCTCCAGCGGCAGCTCCCCGGCCGTTGGATGTTCGATGCGTCGTACTCCGCCAACAAGGCCACTCACCTGGCCGCCAGCGCCTACGACTACAATCAGCTCGACCCCAAGTACAACTCCCTCGGCCTCGCCCTGCAGGACCAGGTTCCCAATCCGTACTACGGCATCGTCCCCGGCGCGCTTGGCGGCGCCACCATCAGCCGCTCTCAGTCGCTGAAGCCCTTCCCCTACTACACCGGCGTCAACGCACGCCTGCCCCACTCCGGCAACTCCATCTACCATGCCCTTCTCGTCAGCGCCGAAAAACGCCTCTCCAACGGCTTCGCGCTGCTCGCTTCCTACACCTTCGGCAAGCTCATCTCCGATAGCGCCGTCGTTCCCATGAACTTCGGCGCCGTCGAGGTCGGCTCCGACAACGGCTACCAGAACGGGAAATACAACCGCCGCGCCGAACGCTCCGTCGATCCCACCGACGTCGCCAACCGCCTCGTCATCAGCGGCATCTACGAGCTGCCCTTTGGGAAGGGCAAGCGCTACGTCCAGTCCGGCTTCGGCGCTGCCGTCATCGGCGGCTGGCAGTTAAACATCATCGGCACCCTGCAGGGTGGTCTGCCCCTCACCGTCCGCGGCGCCAACAACAACCTGGCCAACCGGCCCAACTCCACCGGCAGCAGCGCCAAGCTCGACAACCCCACCCCCGAGCGCTGGTTTGACACCATGCAGTTCGTCAACCCGCCCACCTACACCTACGGCAACGTCGGCCGCACCTTGCCCGACGTTCGCGGCCCCGGCGTGGTCAACTTCGACCTCTCCGCCATCAAGGACACCACCCTCTTCGAAAACCTCCGGCTCCAGATCCGCGCCGAGATGTTCAACTTTGTCAACCACACCAACTACGGCAGCCCCGGCGTCTCCTTCAGCCCCGGCGCCGCCGGCACCAACGTCAGTGCCACCTTCGGCACCATCACCTCGGCGCGCGATCCCCGCATCATCCAGTTCGGCGCACGCCTCATGTTTTAGCGACTCGAGCCTGTCCCTCCAGACAGGCTCCTTTCGCGGCTCTTTGCAACTGCTAACCCCTACTATCGCCTCCGGCCCGCTCTTCTCCGCGCAGCCTGAACCCAGGCTGCGCACCCAGTTCCGCAACAGGGGCCGGAGGCTCTTTTCAGTCGTCCTTGTCCGATTCGCGGCATAATCGTTCCATGCCGCTCACGCGCCGCGAATTCTCCGCACTCCCCTTCGCCGCCCTCGCCGCTCCCCCCCAGCTCTCCCGCCGCTGGACCATCTACGTCGTCCAGCACAGCCACATCGACGTCGGCTACACCGAACGCCAGGAGGTGATCGCCTCCTACCATCAGCAGTTCCTCCGCCAGGCCCTCGAATCCGCCACCTCCCCGCGCCAAAGAGACCGCGCCCCCGAGTGCCGCTTCCGCTTCACCATGGAAGGCTTCTGGCAGGTTGAGCAATATCTCAACTCCGCCTCGCCCGCCGATCGCGCCCGCTTCATCCAGGCCATTCGTGACGGCCTGCTCGAACTCACCGCCTGCTACTTCCACCTCACCGAGCTCCCCGATCAGGAGCTCCTCCGCTCGAGTCTCCAGCACTCCGCCGCCTTCGCCCAGGCCGAAAAACTCCCGCTCACCGCCGCCATGGCCTGCGACATCAACGGCTTTTCCTGGGGCATGGCCGACGCTCTCGCCGAGCGCGGCATCCGCTACCTCTCCACCAACATCAATCCCCATCACGGCGGTTATCCCTTCGGCAAACCACTGGTGCCTTTCTGGTGGGAGTCCCCCTCCGGCCGCCGCCTCCTCGTCTGGAGCGGCATGGCCTACCATAAGGCCAACCTCTTCGGCCTCATGGGCCGCACCGCCCCCGCCGGCGATCCCGGAGTCCCCGGCTTCTCTCTGCCCGGCCCCGATGGCTACTTCGACACCACCACCACCGACGTCGCCGAACGCAAGCTCTTCCCCTTCCTTCAATGGCTGGAGCAGTCCGGCTACCCCTACGACTTCCTGCCCCTCATGGGCTCCGGTACCTACACGGACAACTCGCCGCCCAACGAAGATTACTGCTCCATCCTCGCCCAGTGGAACGCGCGCTTCGGCTCGCAGGTCAGCGTCCGCTCCGCCACGCTCGCCGAGTTCTTCACGAGACTGGAATCCGTCTCCACTTCGCTGCCCGTCCACCGCGGTGAATGGACAGACTGGTGGAGCGACGGCGTCGCCTCTTCCCCCGAAGACACCACCCTCTACCGCAACGCCCTCCGCGCCCGCCGCCTTGTCACCCGTCTCGATCCTCAGGCCAAACTCGTCCCGCCCGCCGATCTCGACGCCATCGACCGCAAGCTCCTCCTCTACGCCGAGCACACCTTCGGCTACTCCAACACCGCCGTTCCCACGCTCCTCTCCGATCAGGTCTTCAAGCGCAAATCGCTCCACGCCATTCAGGCCGATGAGTTGGCCTCCGCCGCGCTCAACCGCATCCTCGCCCAGCGCGGAGAAGGGGAGTTCGCCGCCGGCCGGCCCTTCTCCTACGCCGTTCTCAACCCCTCGCCCGAGCGCGTCCGCGCGGCCGTCGCCCTCCCCGTCGACTTCTTCGAAACCCCCTCCGTGCTGCGCGGTTTCGAAGTGCGTGACGAGCAGGGCCGCGTCCTCCCCTATCAATTGGAGCCCAGCCCCCGCGGCCGATCTGTCTATGTGCTTTGCGATCTCGAGCCGAACGCCCGCCGCCGCCTTTCGCTGGTGCCCGCGCGCAACTCCGCTCCCGCCGAAGCTCCCGCTGGTTCCGCTTTTGAGAACGGCTTCTACCGCCTCGCCTGGTCCCAGCAATCCGGTATCACCAGTTGGATTCACCGCCCCTCCGGCGCCGAACTCCTCGCCCCCTCCGCTCGCGGGGGCCTCGGCTGCCCCGTCTACCAACTGTTTCCCAAAGGCGTCCGATGGGAGGCCGGCAAGGTCAACGGCGAACGCAAGCGCCCCGCCGACGAAGTCTCTTTCGGCCGCGTCACCGATCTCCGCCGCGTCTCCTCCGGACCCATCTTCGACCGCTGGATCTTCACCTACTCTGTCCCCGGCGCCACCGAAACCAGCCTCGAACTCGTCTGTTACCGGGACCTGCCTCACATCGACCTCACCTTCCGCGCCATCAAGACCAACGTCGCCGATCCCGAAGGCCTCTATGCCTTCTTCCCCTTCGCCCTGCCCAACGCACGCTGGCACTTTGACAAGCCCGGCGCCATCATCCGTCCCGGCCTGGATCAACTCCCCGGCGCATGTTGCGACTACTACTGCATCCAGCAGGGCGCCGCGCTGGCAGGCCGCGACCTCGGCATCGCCTGGGCCACCCTCGACGCTCCGCTGGTTCACCTGAACGGCCTCAACCTCTGGCATTTCACCACGTCCTCCCCCGGCGAAGGCCCGCTCTACTCCTGGCTCACCAATAACAAGTGGGAGACCAATTTCCGCCTCTACCTCGGCGGCGGCTACTCCTTCCGCTACCGCCTCGAGGCCGCGCCGCAATATGCCAAGCCCGAGGCCGCCATCGCGCGCCTCGCCACTCTTTCACAGCCGCCCCTCGTGCTGCGCGATTAACCGGGCCGTGCATCCATTTCCATTCCAATGAAACTTGCACCTGTCCTCTTCAGCTTCATCATCACCTCGGTCTGCCTGTTCCTCTCTTCCGGCCGCCTGGATTGGACGAACGCCTGGGTCCTGCTCGCCATCAACTTTGCCGCCAGTGCGTCGTCATCCCTCCTCATGGCCCGCAACCCTGAACTGCTCGCCGAGCGCAGCAACGTGAAGGCCGGCAAGAGTTCCGACAAACTCCTGGTAGGCGTCACAGTCCTCCTGGGGCCCGTTGCCACCTGGGTCACCGCCGGACTCGACACCCGCTTCCACTGGTCCGCCGCCCTGCCCTTTTCAACCTTCCTCGTCGGAGTTGTGGTTGCCGCATGCGCCGCCGCCCTGGTTGCGTGGTCCATGTCCAGCAACCGGTTCTTCTCCGCGGTCCTTCGCATCCAGAAGGACCGCGGCCACTTCGTCGTCACCACCGGTCCCTACCGTTACGTCCGCCACCCCGGCTATGCCGGCATGGCGATCTTCACTCTCGTCACTCCCTTGGTCCTGAACTCGCGCTGGGCGCTGCTCCCCGCCGCCATCACCGCCGCCTTCGTCGCCCTCCGCACCGCCCTCGAAGACAGAACTCTCCAGGCAGAACTCGATGGCTACTCCGCCTACGCCGGCACCGTCCGCTACCGGCTGGTTCCACTGCTCTGGTAGCGGCCGCTGCCCCGTCACTCTACGCGCAGCGCGTAATCCACCCCGCAGGCTTGTACCCCTTGCGGCTCTTTCTGGAAGATGCGGATCCGGTATTCCCCCGCCGGAACTCCGTCCAGCGGAGCGCTCATGATGAAGCCCGTATAAAGCAGCGAGAGGTCGCCCAGGCCTCTGGCGAGATCCAGGCGGTGCTGGCGCTGGGCGCGCGCAATGTAGACTCCACGGCTTCCGGAGTTCAGCTCTACGAACACCTCATCGCTGGCCTTCATCCGCGACCGGTCCAGGATCCAACCCTTCAGGAAGATCCCCTGTTGATGAGTGGTCTCGAACTCCGGCAGGACATGGTGGATATTGTTGAACTGATCCAAGTGGCAATCCGCGCCCGTCGCCGCCTGTGGCCCGGCCTCCAGCGGCCGGTTGGCGCGCGTGAAAGTGACAGGGTTCATCTTTGGGAGCTGATCCGGCGCCGGTTCGCTCCCGATGTACTCCAACCGCAAACCTTGGAGTTTCACTCCTACGCCCGGCCTGCCCAGCAGGTGGTAGAAGACCTGGCCGGGGCCCGGCACGGTGAACTCCCCGGCCAGCCGCTGGCCGGGGGCTGCGGCTGTCCGGCTCAAAGTTGCGCCATCCGCCGCCTTGAACTCGATGGCGGTGGCGGCGGAAAAGTCGCCCTGCGCCATTGCCGTCAGCCGGTAGCTTCCGCCGACTGGAATGTTGAGCGGGCCGGAAGCCAGGTCCTGTCCGGCAGCGGGTGGGCTCGGCTGGCCCATGCCGGGTGTCACGATGATCACCCGTTCGTGCGGGATTTCGGAGGCGTAGACCGGCTGCATCCGGGCGGCTTCCGCCGTGATGCGGAATAGGTAATAGGGCGGTTTCGAACCGGCCAGTTCGGCGTTGGTGAAGCGCGTGGTCGTCAGGAAATAGTCGCCTGGCCTCGCGATCTCAGCCAATTGCCGCCATTGCGCCACCGGGCGGATGTCGTAGCGACCCAGCGTTTCCAGTTGCCAGACATTGGGGCCGTCCAGACCCATCGCCCGGTTCCACTCGAGGAAGAAGTAGTCGCTGATCAGATGTGCGCGGCTGCTCTGCCAGGGGCCTGCATCGGTGGCGATCAGCAGGCGCGACCCCAGCGTTGCGCCGCTCCGCGCCAGAAACCGGAGGTTCTCTTCGAGGCCGGGCAGCCCTTCCCTGCTAATCGTGGTCAAGGCGTGGGCCGAACTGGCGAAGCAGAAGGCGTTGAACACCGCGATCGACAGCGCCAGATGGTTGGCCGATGAGCGGCGCCACAGCAGAACCAGTCCGGCCGACAGCAGGATCCACCCCACGCCGAACGCGGCCAGCCGCAGTTTCTGGAAGGCCCCGAACCCTGTCCCTGTGAACGTGCCCAGGGCCGTCGCCCAAGGAATCTCGATCGCGTTGGAGAGCGACTCAAAGGGATATGCCATCAGGCCCAAAACCGCCAGGCACGGCACCAGCAGAAAGGACGCCTTGGCCGCCTTGCTCCCATGCTCCACAAGCGACGCTACTCCGGCGGTGGCAAACACGGCGATCAACGGCAGGGCGCCAATGAAGAGGCGTTCGCGGACCGCGCCGGAAAGCCCCACATCCAGCAAGCCGTTCACGAACAACTGCGAGAGCAACGTCAGACGCAGGAGGATGGAGAGCAGATCCTGGTCGCGTGTTCTGTGGCGCAGCCAGAACACGAGCGGAACCGCCGTGACCAGCCCGGCGGCGAGCAGGAAATCGAGTGAGCACATGGCTCCCAGCAGGGGCGTGAGATGCTCGCCGGGGTTCAGGAGTTGGCCTCCGTAGTGTCCTAACGCCGAGACGCCCGCGGAGCGCTTGTACAGGGTCCAGGCCGCCTGGGCCAGAACGGGAAGACCGATCAGAGCCAGCCCCGAGCGCAGCTTGTCCCCCACAGTCCTCCCAGCGCTGGACGGGTGGAGATAGAGTTCCAGCGCGGCTGTGAGAAATACCGCCGCCAGGAAGGGCGCCATGGCCACCTTGGTGAGAATGGTGAGGGCTAACAGGACACCCGTGCAGACGCCGTTCTTCAACGAGGCATCCTCGAGCCAGCGGGCCATGTAATAGAAGCCCGAGAGCATCAGCGGCAACGCCAGCGTCTCCGTCATGTACAGCGCCGCGTAAAACGTATGCGGCAGGAGCGCCGTGGATAGGGCGAGCAGCGTGGCGGCCGCCAGGCCGAGCCGCAGGTGCCGGGCGAGATAGAAGACAGGGAACACCGACAGCGAGATGACGAAACAGCTCACCACAAAAAGGGCCAGCCGCGGATCGCTTCCCAGACTGTGACCGAAGGCGACCAGCAGCGGGTATCCGGGCGGAATGGCCGGGTGAAACTCGCCCCGGCTGGTGTAACCCCGGCCCAGCCGGATGCTCTCTCCCACCGCGCTGTACTGCGCCTCGTCGGTGGAAAGCACCGGCAGCCGGTAAGCCGAGCCCAGCGCCATGAGATGCACAGCGAAGGACAGCAGGAACACGGCCAGGATGATCGCGGCAGGCAAGGCCGGGTGGTTAAGCCGCGACATGGCTGCCCGCCACTTTCCGGACTTGGGCGCTGCGTTGTTGACGGACTTCTTCCCTCCCGCCGGCTGCGCGGGCCTGGCGTTCCTGCGGGGCTTCATTTCTTTCCGGGGGCGCCGTCCTCCGGCCGCAGCGAGGCTTCCAGTAATGTGAGATTCTGCGCCAGTTTCCTACAACGCTCATCCACTACGGAGAGACGCAATCCAAAATGCAGCAGCAGAAGCGTGAGCGCCACATTGGACAAAACCAGGTAGAAAACGGGCGGATAGTAGACGCCGAAGAAACTGGCGAGCCGGTCAAACGGCTGGGGGAATGCCGAGAAGGCCATCAAGGCGACCCCGCCGGCCAATAGCAGGGTGCCGATCGGAATCATGAGCCGGCGATTCCGGATCTTCGTCATCACCCAAATGCAAAGCGCCACGCCCAGGGCGGCGACCAGCATCCTGGCATGCGGCGTCGCGCCGGTGAGCGCGTGGGCCTGGAGATCGCTAGCGTTTGTCATGATTGCCCCAATGTCACGGTTGCAGCAGCGCGCGCTGTTTGCGGCTTCTGAAGAGCTGGCGGCCGATGAGAATTCCCAACAGCGAGACGAACATGTTGGGGAGATAGAAGGCGGACTTCAAAAGACCGTGCATGGACATGCCGGTGATGTCCTCATGCATGGTGACGGGAATCTCCAAGAGGCGGCAACCCTCGGAATGCGCGTAGAAGAGCAGATCGGCATCGGGCGTCTTTTCCGGGAAATCGCGCATCGCCGTGTAGACCGCCAGACCCCTGCGGTTCAGCGCCTGGAATCCGGTGGTGGTGTCGGTGATGCTGTCGCCGGTCAACAGGGAGAGAATCTTGGCAAGCAGCCAGGAGACGCCACGGCGGACCATCGGAATCTTGTAGCTGCGGCTGCCCGGTAAATACCGGCTGCCCAGCACGATGTCCGCCTGCCCGGCCACCAGCGGATCGATCAGACGCTGGAGATCGGCCGGTTCGTGCTGCCCGTCGGCATCCATGGTCACCACATACTCAGCACCGGCGCGCTCGGCGTACAGCAGCCCCGTCTGGAAGGCGACCCCATAGCCGCAGTTGAACGGAAGGTTCAGGACGGATGCGCCGGCCGAAGTGGCTTCTGCCGCGGTCTGGTCCGTGGAGCCGTCATCGACCACCACGATCCGCGCCGACGGCAACTGCTCCCGCGCCGCGCGAATCACCCCCGCGACCATTCGGCTCTCATTGTGCGCCGGAATTACAGCAAAAACCGCGCCGGCGCTTCCCTGCTTTGACATCGCACTTCATTCTACAACGGGGCCTCGCTGTCTCTTCTCCCGGCCGTGGCGGGCGGCAAGTGACGCGGGAATGCCCCGGCAATTCTCAATCTCAGCCAGGGCGGGTCGCAGATGTGGGTGCCACTCCTGGAGCCCGCTCCGGCCAAATTGCGGCGCGCCTTAAACGTCGCAGATCCGCATCATCTCGTCGAGCGTCTTCAGGGGATCCGGAGTGGTCGGCGAATACTCATGGCTCAGATAGCCGGTGTAGCCCAGATCCACAATCGCCTTTGCGATCGGGCCGTATTGCAGCTCCTGCGTGTCGTCGAACTGGTGCCGCCCCGGGTTGCCGGCCGTGTGGAAGTGGCCGATATAGGCGATGTTCTCGCGGATCGTGCGGATGATATCGCCCTCCATGATCTGCATGTGATAGATGTCGTACAGCAGTTTCATCCGCGGCGAGCCCACGCGCTTGCACAACTCCACGCCCCACTTGGTGTGGTCGCACTGGTAGTCCTTGTGGTCCACCTTTGAGTTCAGGAGCTCCATGCAGATGGTCACTTCGTTGTCCTCGGCGATCTTCACCGCTTCCTTCAGGACGATGTAGCAGTTCTCCATCCCCTCTTCATCGCTCTTGCCGCGGCGGTTCCCGGAGAAGGTGATGACGTGCGGCGAGCCCACTTTCTTCGCGGCCGGGATGTTCTCGCGGAACTGCTTCAGAACCTCGGCGTGCAGCGTCTTGTCGTTGCAGGCGTCCGTCAGCTTGCCGCCGCCCGGGACCATCGTCGGAATCAGGCCGTATTTCTGCAAAATCGGCCAGTTCTGCTGGCCCTGCAGGTCATAACAATGCGCGCCCAATCGCGCCGCATTCTTGGCACGTTCTTCGAACGGCATGTTCCTGCCGAACACGCCGCCGCATACGCCCTGCTTCAGCCGGTTCTTGCGCTGCACCTTCTGCTCGCTCTGCGCCGACGCCACACCCGTGGCGGCCGCCGCTGACAGGAAGAATTCTTTTCTCGTCATAGTGGCTCCCTCGCAAGCTATCGTATAGCAAGATGGACTACCGCATCGACCGCCCTCTCTCTCCCGAGCAGTACATCGATCTCCTCAACGCCTCCACTCTCGGCGAACGCCGCCCCGTCGACCGGCCCGATGCCATCCGCGACATGCTCGCGCACGCCAATCTGCTCGCCACCGCCTGGGAGGGCGACACCGTCCTCGGCGCCGCGCGCTGCTTCACGGACTACTCCTTCGTGACGTATTGCTCCGACCTCTGTGTCCGCGAGTCCCACCAGCGCCGGGGCATCGGCCGGCGCCTGCTCGAACTGGTTCAGCAGACTGCGCCCTGCCGCATTGTCCTGCTTGCCGCGCCCAAGGCCGTCGATTACTATCCCAGGATCGGCTTCACGCAACACACCTCCGCCTGGACCATCCTGCCCGGGGAACTGCGCTGACATGGGCTTTGCGCTTTGGATCGAGAAAGATACGCTCTGGGCGGCTGGCACGCATGAGTACCGGCCGATGGGCGCCGCCGTGGTGGCGTCGAGTTCGGCCTTCACCACGCGCGACTTCAGCCGCTATCTGAAGCCTCCGCCGCGGCATGATCCGCGCTTCGCCGGACTCTTCGCCTCGCTGGGAGAATTGAACGATTTTCTGGTTCGCCGGCGACGCCGTCACAGCACTTCGAAAACTTTTTTTGTGGACTTCAAGCCGCGCAAAAACCGTGTTGTTTTAGAGTTTTAGCGGCGCCGGCGCGCTCGCGAGAGAGGCGCGCCGGAGTCCGGAACGCTTGGCCGCGCTTGCTACACTTGGGTTGCGCGCATCACTGCGCCTGACATCGTCCGCCGCCCGCCGGCGGATCTCATAGGCATCCAGCCCCGCCCAGTGCGGGGCTTTTTACGTCCAGCCCCGTTTCCGGCGGGGCTTTTGTTTGCCCGCCCGGCCTTGTGCGGGGCTTTTCTGATAAGGAGCTGTTCTCATGTCCGATCTTGAAGCCATTGTCCTTGCCGCCGTGGCAGCGAGGCCCGCCGCCGGCGCGCTGCGCCCGGAAGACATCACCGATCCATCGCAGTTACCCGCCGGTGTTACCGTCACCGCCGACTCCAATCACAATCTCACCTTCACCTCGCCCACCCCGTTCGGCTTCGACTTTCACTGGCTCCGCGAGGTGGCCGGCAGCGTGCTGCGCGGCACCACGCCCATCCGCATCGACTCCGAAACCAAGGCCAACGTGACCGCCACGCTCCGCGGCAATTACACAGCCACCGTCACACGCGACGAGATCGACGGCAGCCCCGCGCTTCACCTGCAACTCAGCGCTTCGTCCTCGAATACGCTCGAAGGCCGGGCCACGGTTTCCGCCAGGGCGGGCATCCAACTGCCTGCGAACTCGGACCCGCTCTTCCAGGCGCTGCTGGGCATCCATCCCCTGCAGTGGCTGCGCGACGTGATGAAAGAGATCGGCAGTTCGCGCTTCACGCGCATCTCGGGCAATTGCGGCGCCACCATCGCCTCATTCGACCGTCTCATCCAGCACTGGCGCACACTCGGCGCGCGCGGCGAAGCGGCTCTCTGGTCTTCTCTCGACAACGCTGCTTCCTGGAAACAGCTTCGTCAGTGGACCGAGTGGTTCAACTCGCCCAAGGCCTCTTCAGAGGCCCTGATGCAGCGTATCAACGCGGCCATCGAGGCCGATCCCGCATTCGCCGCCACGCCGGCCGCCCGCTGGCTGGAAGCCGTGGCCGGGACCGCGCTGACGAACTTCACTTCCTCGCTGCCCCTGGATTCGCTGCGCTCGACCGCCCGCGAGTTTGAGGCGCTGGCCACGCAACCCGAAATCGAACGGCTCCTGCTCGCGCTGCCGGCCCGCGTCGCCCGCGAGCTCAGCGCTCCCGAGCCCTGGCCCTGGGCTACCGCTCGCTTGAAGGAGTTTTTCGGGCGAGAAGATGCCGCTTCGGTCTTCGGCGAACTTGCCAAGCCATGGAAAGAACTGAGCGCCCGCGCCTATTCCGCCGCGGCCCAGGCTCTCTCCGACAAACTCAGCGCCGAACTCTCGCTCACCCTTTCTCGCACCGCCGGGCGCACCGCGCTGGCCGAGGCCTCTTTCCTGTTCACACCCGAAGGGCTCGCACTCTACCGGCAGGTTCTCAGCGGCGATCTCACGCCGCTCTTTCAGCCCTCGCCGCAAATCCGGCTCTCGCGCGGTTTGCTGACTCACGAACTGCGCCGCACGCGCCACCTGGAGTTCCAACTGCCATTCCTCGACCGCCGCGAGTTTCTGGCGAAGCGCCAGGTGCTGGCGGAGGCCGAAGTGGTGGCGCTGCCCGGCGGCGCACTCAGCGTGCGCTACTCCACGGAAGCATCCGACACCATCTCCGATTCGCAGCGCGCCTCCACGCTGATCTTCTCGGCGGCCTTCTCCGCCAGCGATCTGGAGACTGTCCGCGACAACTGTTCCCTGGCATTCAGCGACACTCGCACCATCTCGGCCACGACCGACAACGCGGCGTTCTTTGCAGTCCTCGATGCCTATGGGGTGCCGCGTCCGCAGTTGCCGGCCGAAGCGTGCCGCGCCACGTTGACGCTCTCCGTGCCCGGGTCGTTTGCCGACGCCTGGATGAACGCGCCGCACTCCAAGGAGGAGCAGTACATCCCCACGCTATGCCGCGTTTCCCGCGCGATTCAGGCGATGAGCCGCCGCTGGCTGCCTGCCCTTTATCTCACGGGACTGGACGACTACCACACGCCCAGCGCGGTGCATCCGCTGCTGGCCTGGCAGTGCTCGCAGCCCTACACGCTGGTGCGCAAGCGCCAGTTCGGCTACGACATCATGGACCGCGAGGCTGTCGAGCGGGCCATCTATTCGTCACAGAACACACTGCCCCCGGTGCTGCGCTCCATTCGCGACCTGTTGCGTGCCGCCGGCCGCCCGAACCAGGCCGGCTATTACGAGCCCACCGAAATGCGCTACATCCTGGCGAATGTTCTGCGCCAGCGGCGCAACTTCTGCGCCCTGCTGGCCGCCGACAACTACCTGGTGGAAGAGCTCATCCGGCTGATCTCATATTCGCGGGAGCTGCGCACGTTGAACTCGCTCAAGCCCGAGGCCGCCGTACGGCAGCTGATCCGTTACTCGAACGCGCTGGTGGACGCCTTCTGCCGCCGTTTCCGCCGGCTCTACGCGCGGCAGGACTTCCTGGCGCTGGGCCCGCTCTTCCTGCTGGAAGCCACGGCCGCGCTCAACGGTCATGGGGAAGGGAACTGCCGCATCGAGGCGACGCTCACCCTTCACACCGCACAGGGCAACCTGCACTATCACAATGCCGCCGCCACCATCCGCGCCTAGGCCGGCGATTACCATGGAGAAGACGTGCTCACGAGGAATCGAATGGGCTGGTCCGGCCGGAAGCTCGGCGAGGCCAGCGAGCAGTTTGTGACCTTTGCCGCGGTGGCGGGCGGCCCCGTGCTCGACATTGGAGCGGGCTACGGGGCGGCGTGCCGGGCGGCCTTCGAGGCTGGTGCGGTGCGCGTGATCGCCAACGACATCGATGCGCGTCATGTGGAGGCTCTGGATGCGCGTTTTGAGATCAAAATCGGGCGTTTTCCGCGCGAAATCGAGTTCGAAGACGGCAGTTTGGCCGCGATTCACGCCGCCAACGTCTTCCACTTCCTCTCTCCGCGGCAACTGACCAGCGGCCTGCGCAAGATCGAGCGCTGGCTGCGGCCTGGGGGGAAACTTTTCGTGCAGGCGGCCAGCCCGTATCAGTCCGTGTGGGGCGCGTTTCCCCAGGAGTATCTTCGCAGGGTGGAGGCGGGGCAGGCATTCCCGGGTGTGATGGAAAAGGTGAGCGACTATGTCACGCACCGGATGCGCGGAGAGATGCCGCGTTCCATCCACCTGATGGATGAGGTGATTCTGAGACGCGAAGCCGAAGCGGCGGGCCTGGTGGTGGAGCGGGCCTGGCTCTACCGATGGCGCGGCTTGCCGCGCGAGCTCACGATGGACGGGAGAGAGATGGTGGGTCTCATTGCGCGGAAGGTCCAAAGAGAAGGCCACTGAGGAAGCGGGCCACGCGGGGCGCTTCGCCTTCAGAGAGTCCGTGGGTGATGAGAGGGCCGGTGAAACCGCCGCGGCGCAGGCAATCGAGATAGTGAGGATAATCCAGCACGCCGTTGCCGGCGAAGGTGAAGCGGCCGCCGGCGGAGCGGTCTTTGGCGTGGGCGATGGAGATGCGGCCGGCGAGCAGATCGATGCCGCGCGAGACGATTTCGCGCTGTTCGGCCAGCGAGGCCGCTTCGAAGAGATTGGCTGCATCGAGCACGATGCGCAGGCGGGGGCTCTGCAGTTCGGCGATGAGGCGGTGAGCGAGCGCGGGCGTGCTGACGATGTTGGCGAGTTCGGGCTCGATGCCGAGATCGACATTGTACAGCTCAGCGATTTCGATGGCGGCGGCCATGCTTTCGCGCATCACGATCCAGGCTTCTTCCGAGGAGTTTTCGGGGTGAAAGCGCCACTGATCGGCGGCATCGCGCGAGCCGGTGCAGAGGGTGAGCAGGCGCGTGCCCATGGCGGGCGCGGCGGCGGCGATGGCGCGCAGGGCAGCGAGGCCGCGGTGGCGGACAGAGGCATCGGGGTGGGCCATGTTGTAGGTGGCCGACACGGCGGAGATCTCCACCGCGGCTGCCTGGCCGGCGAGGCGCACGCCATCCACGAGCGCAGACGGGATCTGTTGGGGCAGAGCGTCGAGGCCGGAGCAGGCCCAGTTGTATTGCACGGCCGTGTAGCCGGCATCGCGCGCGGCGGAGAGGACGGTGTGCGGATCAGAGCCGGCAAAGGTCTTGGCAAAGATGCCGAGTTTCATTACAGTTCCCCGGCCAGGCCCCCGCTCACCGCGGCAAGCTTTACCGGCTGGCCGGTGCGCGCGGATTGCTCCAGAGCGACCATGGCCCGTACGCAGGCGATGCCGTCATCGATGTCCGCGCCGCGCATGGGCGCGCCGTGCAGCACAGTATTGGCGAAGCCTTCGAGCTGACGCCGGTAGAAATGGCCGTCGGCGCCGAGGATGCGCGTGGTAGCGCCGGTGGCCTCGCGGAAGATATCGACTTCGCTGGTCTTGTAGTACCAGGGATTGTAGGTTTTGGCGAGGATGCTGCCGCGCTCGCCGTAGATCTGCAGGCCTTCGTGCCAGTCCATGCGGACGGCGACGGTGAGGTCGAGGTGGCCCAGGGCGCCGCTGGCGAAACTGGCGCCGGCAAACCAGCAATAAGCGCCAAAGCGCTCACTGATGCGGGTTTGGACTTCCACGATCTCGCCGCCGAGGAAGCGGGCGGTGTCCACGAGGTGGCTGCCATGGGCCAGCATGTAGTAGGCGCGGCGGTTGGCTTTGGGGTTGCCGGCCGGCCTGCGCGAGGCCGAACTGGTGACGATGGCGGGCTGCACGGCATCGGTCATCGGATAGCGGTGGGTGGAATCGCAATACCAGGCCTTGAGGGCGAGCATCTCGCCCATCTCCTTTTCGACGAAATCCCTGGCGGCTTCCAGGCCGGCATCGAAGCGCTTCATGTGGCCCACCTGGAACACGAGCCCGGAGGCGCGCACCGTTTTGCGCAGTTCCTCCACCTCCTCCACCGAGACGCCCACCGGTTTCTCGCAAAGCACGTGTTTGCCAGCTTCGAGCGCGGCCCGCGCGGCGGGCACGTGGAACTGGTCGGCGGTGGCGATAATCACCGCTTCGAGCTCGGGATCGGCGAGCATCGCCTGGTAGTCTGAGTAGGCGCGGCGGGGCTGATGGGTCCACTTCATGCGCTCCAGGAGGTCCGGGGCGACGTCGCAGATGGAGTGGAGTTCGGCGTTGCGCGCCTTCACACAGCTTTCAAAATGGGCGGCCTGTGCGATGGCGCCGCAACCGAGCACGCCGACCCGCAGGAGGCGGTCTTCTTTCTGGGGCATAGGGCTTTCGCACTCCCTAGTGTATGCGGCGGCCCGATCCCTATGCGATGCGTCAGGCGAGGTCGTGGTCGTCGAGGTCGAACATGTAGATGTCATCCAGTTGAGATCCAGGGCCGAGCGAGGCGGTCTCTTTGATATAGCCCGTGCGGAGGTCGTAGATCCAGCCGTGGATGATCGGCCGGTTCTCGGCCTTCCACGCCTTTTGGACGATGGAGGTTTCGGCGAGGTTCGTCACCTGCGCGGCGATGTTCAATTCGACGAGGCGGTCGAGCCGGGCCTGCTGATCCGCGATGCAGTCGAGTTCGCGGCGGTGCATGCGGTAGACGTCCTTGATGTGCCGCAGCCACTTATTGATCAGGCCGAAGTCTTTGCGCGTCATGGCGTTCTTGATTCCGCCGCAGTCGTAGTGGCCGCAGATGATCACGTGCCGGACCTGCAGCACTTCCACGGCGTACTGCAGGACGCTGAGCATGTTCAGGTCCGTGTGGATCACCATGTTGGCGATGTTGCGGTGGACGAAGAGTTCGCCGGGCTCCGCGCCGGTGATGTCTTCGGCGGGCACGCGCGAGTCCGAGCAGCCGATCCACATGAATTCAGGTTTCTGGTGTGTGGCCTGGCGGGTGAAGTAGTCGGGGTGGACGTTGAGCTTGTCCTGAACCCAGGCCTGATTGGCGAGCAGCAGTTTCTTGTATGAATCCATGGTGGGCCTCTAGAAGTTAGTGAATTCCAGGGTGATGCCGCGATAGGGGGCGAGTTTCTTGAAGTCTTCCACCACTTCGCGGATGTCGTAGTCGATGTAGAGAGCGCGGGTACCGTCGATGAAGAGGTGTGAGCCCTCGGGAATTTTCCGGAGATAGGTGCGCAGTTCGTTCTTGTTGACGAAGGAGGCGTCTTTGTTGAAGCGCATGAGGTAGTGGCGTCCCTGGTGGACGACGGTGAAGGCTTTGTGGTGGTTGTTCCGAATCACAAAGAAGATGCCGGTGCAGAGGCCGATGATGACACCCTTCAGCAGATCGGTGAAGACGATGGCGACCAGGGTGATGAGGAAGGGCAGGAATTGGCTCCAGCCGGACGCGTAGATTTCGCGATAGAGCGCGGGCCTGGTGAGTTTGTAGCCGACGGTCAGCAGCACGGCGGCCAGGCATGCCAGGGGGGTGAGGTTGAGCAGGGAGGGGATGAAGAGCACCGCGGCGAGGAGCAGGATGCCGTGAATGACGGCGGCGCGGAAGGTGCGGGCGCCGGCGTAGACGTTGGCTGAAGTGCGAACAACAACGCTGGTGACGGGCAGGCCGCCGAGCAGGCCGCTGACGAGGTTGCCGAGGCCTTGAGCGCGCAGTTCCTGGTTGGGTGGCGAGATGCGCTTGTAGGGGTCGAGTTTGTCGGCCGCTTCAACGGAGAGGAGGCTTTCGATGGAAGCGACGACGGCGATGGTGAGAGCGATGGTCCAGACGTGTGGATCCGCGATGCGGGAGAAGTCGGGCAAGGTAATCTGTCCGGAGACCTCCTGGAAGGACTGCATGACGGGCAGGGCCACCATGTGCTCCGGCTCAAAGATCCTGAGGCTCGGGGCGAATACGCTGAAGCACTGATTGAGGCCGACGCCCAGCGCGACGGCGAGCAGTGGCCCGGGAATCAGCCGCAGCAGGCCGGGCAGACGGGGTGAGAATTTTTCCCAGGAGATGAGCAGAGCGAGACAGAGACCCGAGATGAGCATGGCGCCGGGATGGGCGGTGATGACGGCGGCGGCGAGATCGGTGAGCGTGTTGGAGCCACCCTGGCCGAGGAAGCCGAAGTCCCCGACATAGTCTTTGTCGCGGCCGAGGGCATGGGGGATCTGCTTGAAGATAATGACAATGCCGATGGCGGCGAGCATGCCGCGAATGGCGGAGTGGGGCACGTAGTCGGCGATGGCGCCGAAGCGGAGGATGCCGAAAAGGAACTGGATGACACCTGCCAGCACGACTGCGAGCAGAAAGGCACGGAAGTCTCCCAGCGACTGAATGGCGGTGGCCACGATGACGCTGAGGCCGGCAGCGGGTCCGCTGACACTGACCTGGGAGCCGGAGAAAAAGCCTACGACGATGCCGCCGACAATACCGGCGATGACGCCGGCGAAGAGCGGCGCGCCAGAGGCGAGCGCGATGCCGAGGCAAAGCGGGAGAGCGACGAGGAAGACGACGGTGCCGGCGGGTCCGTCGTACTTGAAAAAGTTGTCTGAAGAGGGTTGGAGTACTTGCGTTTTGTTCTCAGTGACGGGTGATTGCATAGAAGCCCATGGAGTGTATGTAGGATAGCATCTTCAGCGGGATTCGCAAGTGTCTCAAAAATAATGAGTTACCTCTAATTTGGGCATATTAGAGCAGTTTTTCCCCGGTGTTCGCGTCGAAGAGCCAGGAAGATTTGGGCGGGAGCTGAAGGTCGAGTGGGGCGAGGCCTTTGAGAGACAGGCGGCGGGGGCCGCCCTCTTTGGAGTGAAGGAGAACGAGTCCGCCGCCAGCATGAATGATGTCGTTGGACTCGGTGTAGAGATGGGCGCCGGCGGAGCGGAAGATGCGGCGCCAATCGGCGGGATTGTTCGGTGGCGAGGAGGCGTACCAGGTATTCCCGTGCTGGGAGATGCCGGGTTTGGCATCGCCGACGGTGAAGTGGGGCGCGGGTTGTTTGCGCAGGTCGAGGCCGGTGGCCTCGCGGGAGTAATCGATGGAGAGCCGGGCGCCGTCGCAGTAAGCGGGGAGTCCCTGAAAGACGACGTGGCGAGTGGGGCTCATGACGCGTTCGCGCATCATGCGGCGCTGTTGGGCGGTCATGAGCCAGGTGTTGGCGAAGACGACGACTTTGAAGCGGCTGAGGTCGAGGCTGGGGAGGTCCAGGATGTGGACAGTTTCGAGGGCTGCACCGCTCTGCCAGGCGGAGGTGATGGCGCGGTTCACGGCCAGGGTGTCGGTGAGGGGATCGGTGCCCTGGATGGAGCCGGTGTAGTAGAAGACTTCTGTATCGAAGACGAACAGGACATCGCCGGCGGGCTGATAGGGGCGCTGGTGGTAGCGATCGAGGGTTTGGCGGATGCGGGCGATTTCGGTCATGAGGCGGGAGTCGATCCACCAACCGGAGTGGTTGGCGGGGCCGAAGTCGTAGTACCAGAGGCCGGCGCCGCGGGTGTAGCTTTCGAGGACATTGCGGCGGAGGATGGCGAAGTCGGAGTCGAGGTCAGTGAGTTGGAAGGCGGTATCGACGTCGTTGCGCCACTGCCAGGAAGGGGTCTGGTCCATCTCGTCGAGGAAGAGCTTGCCGTTGAGGCGGACGGACTCGGCGAGGCCGCGGGAGATGCCGGATGCGCCGAGGCCGCGGTAGTGGTCGCCGTAGGCTTGGGGTGCGCTGAGGTAATCGACATCGGGCGAGGCGAGGACCCGGTGGAGGCAGAGGTGGCCGCCTGTGGCGGCGCGATCGAAGACGGAGAAGAAGTAGCCGTAGAAGGTGCCGGTGAGGATGGGCCGGGGCCAGCTCTTCTTGACGATGGCGCAGAGGGCGATGATGCGTTCGGCGACCAGTTCCTGCTGGCAGCGGTAGTAGTCGATGACGTGCTGGCGTTTGGAGGGATCGCGGAAAATGCCGTCGTCGGTGGCGCGGCGTTCCTCGGTGGAGGGGATGGGCGTGACGGGGCGGTTGTGGGCTTTGCGCCAGGAGTCGAAGCGCTGCTGCATGGGGGCGCTGGTGTCGGGCTCATTGCGCATGAAGCCCCAGTAGTGCCATTCGCCGTAGACGCCGCAGGCAACGTGGATGCCGGCCAGGGCATTGCCTTCGGGGGTGCGGGCGAGATCCTGGAGGAGATTCCAGGTATGACCTTGGGCGAGGGCGAACCACTTTTCGGAGGCGAGGGAGGGGCGCTTGAGGCGGCGCAGATCGTCCATGAGGTAGCGGGCGGGCTGCGTGCGGGACTGCGGTTCGAGGGAGCCGTTGGAGTAGGCGACGAGTTCGCCGGGGTTGGCGTCGTTCCACCAACCGGGAGAGTTGACGTGCCAGCGGAGGACGATGGCGGCGCCGGGGCAGAGGTCGAGGATGCCGCGGATCTGGCGGCGGGCGGGTTCGATGGAGAACTCGCCGGGTTTGGGCATGCAGTCTTCGAGGAAGAGGTCGAGTTGGAAGAGGCGGAAGCCGGCGTCGACGAAGCGGGCGATGCTGGGCCGGGTGGACTCTTCGTAGCTCCAGCGGCCTCCAGGGCAGTCTGTCAGGGCGTAGAAGGAGGGGTAGGTGGGGACGCCGCGAATCATGAGGGTGGGCTTGCCGAGGTGGAGGCGGACCTCGGCGGTGACGGGGTCGATTGGCGTTGCCTGAGGCTGGGCCTGAGGCTGGGCGGGGGCAGCGGCGGCGAGGCCGGGGACGGCCAGGAATTCACGGCGATTCATGACTGCTTCCCCGGGCGGCGGCGCAGCAGGCGCAGGAGCGTGCCCACCTGGCTTTCGCGCTCCACCGGGTGGCGGAGGGGCAGTTCGGGGTTGACGACGTATTCGTTGCGGCGGCCCACCTTGTTCTGGGTGATGTAGCCCTCGGAGGAGAGTTCGGCGACGATGCGCTGCGCCGAGCGCTCCGTGATGCCGACCATTTGAGCGACATCTTTGAGGCGGATGCTGGGGTCGGCGGCGATGCAAAGAAAGACGTGGCCGTGGTTGGTGAGAAAGGTCCAGCGTTCCATGGGGTAATGCTCCGGCAGGTCCATTGTCGCACGAATAAGAATCCGATTTCAGGTCTTGCATTACATGAAATGAATGTCGTATATTGAACGCAGGCAACCTGCCACCGAAGGAAACGAAGCGATGACGGAACAGGCGGCGAGAATCACGATGGCCCGGGGCGACGGCATCGGGCCGGAGATCATGGATGCGGCGCTGAAGGTGCTGGACCGGGCCGGGGCGCGGTTGGAGCTGGAGGAGATCGAGATCGGGGAGAGCGTGTACAAGCGCGGCTTCACGGCGGGCATCGAGCCGGCGGCGTGGGATTCGCTGCGGCGGACGAAGGTGTTTCTGAAGGCGCCGATCACGACGCCGCAGGGGGGCGGGTTCAAGAGCCTGAACGTGACGATCCGGAAGACGCTGGGGTTGTATGCAAACGTGCGGCCGTGCGTCTCCTACCACCCGTTCGTGGAGACGAAGCATCCGGGGATGGACGTGGTGATCATCCGCGAGAACGAGGAAGATCTCTACGCGGGGATCGAGCACCGGCAGACCGACCAGGTGGTGCAGTGCCTGAAGCTGATTACGCGGCCGGGGTGCGAAAAGATTGTGCGCTACGCGTTCGAGTATGCGCGGCAGAACAACCGCCGGAAGGTGAGCTGCTTCACGAAGGACAACATCATGAAGCTGACCGACGGGCTGTTCCACAAAGTGTTCGACGAGATCGGGGCGGAGTATCCGGAGCTGGAGAAGGAGCACTGGATTGTGGACATCGGGGCGGCGATGCTGGCGGACACGCCGGGCGCGTTCGATGTCGTGGTGATGCCGAACCTGTACGGGGACATGCTGTCGGATGTGGCGGCGCAGATCGCCGGTTCGGTAGGGCTGGCCGGTTCGTCGAACATCGGCGAGCACGTGGCGATGTTCGAAGCGATCCACGGCTCGGCGCCGCGGCTGGCGGGGAAGAACCAGGCGAACCCGACGGGGCTGCTGCTGGGCAGCGTGATGATGCTGGTGCACCTGGGGCAGACGGAGGCGGCGGCGCGGGTACACAACGCGCTGCTGAAGACGCTGGAGGATGGAGTGCACACAGGCGACATCTATTCGGCGAGTCAGAGCCGGAGGCAGGTGGGCACGAAGGAGTTCGCCGAGGCGGTGATGGAGCGGTTGGGGGAAGAGCCGGCCGAACTGAAGGCGGTGCGCTACCTGGCGGCACCGAAGAAGCAGGCGGTGGAGTGGAAGCCGTCGAAGCCGGCTTTGAAGAGCACGGTGGGGGTGGATCTGTTCGTGGAATGGCGCCAGGGCAGTCCGGACGACCTGGCGGCGAAGGTGAAGGCGCTGGGCGGAGAGGCGCTGGAGTTGAAGATGATCACCAACCGCGGCGTGAAGGTGTGGCCGGGCGGGATGCCTGAGACGTTCTGCACAGACCACTGGCGCTGCCGCTACATGGGGCAGGACGGAGCGGTGTCGCACGAGACGATCGCCGGGCTGGTAGGCCGCGCGGCGGCCGAAGGAATCGACTTCATCAAGACGGAGAACCTGTGTACGTTTGACGGCGAGCCGGGTTTCTCGCTGGGGCAAGGGCAGTAAGCGATGGCAGCAGCGAAGAAGCAGAGCCCGCAGCCGGTGGTGGGCGTGATCATGGGCAGCCAGTCCGACTGGGAGACGATGCGGCACGCGGCGGAGACGCTGGAGCAGTTTGGAGTGGCGCACGAATGCCAGGTTGTTTCGGCGCACCGCACGCCGAAGTGGATGGCGGAGTACGCCTCCACGGCGGCGGAGCGCGGGCTGGAAGTGGTGATCGCGGGCGCGGGCGGGGCGGCGCACCTGCCGGGCATGGTGGCCGCCCACACCGTGGTTCCGGTGTTGGGCGTGCCGGTGGAGAGCCATGCGCTGAAGGGGTTGGACTCGCTGCTGTCGATCGTGCAGATGCCGGGCGGCGTGCCTGTCGGGACGCTGGCCATTGGGAAGGCGGGCGCGATCAACGCGGCGCTGCTGGCTGTGGCGATTCTGGCCAACAGCCGCCCGGCGCTGCGCAAGAAGCTGGAGCGATTCCGGGAGGAGCAGGAAGCGCGGGTGCGGCAGGTGCGGCTGTGAAGCCGTTCCTGCCGGGCTCGACCATCGGGGTGCTGGGCAGCGGGCAGTTGGGCCGGATGTTCGCGATGGCGGCGCGGCGGATGGGGTATCGCGTGCACACGCTCTCGCCGGAGACGGAGACGCCGGCGGGGCAGGTTTCCGATGTCGAAACCATGGCGGCGTACGAGGATCTGGATGCGGTGCGGGCCTTCGCGCGGCAGGTGGATGTGGTGACGTTCGAGTTTGAGAACGTGCAGGCGGCGACGGTGGAAGCGATCGAGCAACTGGTGCCGGTGCGGCCGGCGGGCCGGGTGCTGCACGTGGCGCAGCAGCGGGTGCGGGAGAAGCGTTTCCTGGAGAAGGCCGGCGTGCCGGTGGCGCTGTTCCGGGCGGTGGGAAGCGAGGCGGAAGTGCGGCAGGCGGTGGCGGAGATCGGCTGTCCGGCGGTGCTGAAGACGGCGCGGTTCGGTTACGATGGCAAGGGCCAGGCGGTGGTGCGAGATGCGGAGAACGCCGCGGCGTCGTGGCGCGCGCTGGGCGGAGAGGAGTGCGTGCTGGAAGCGTTTGTGGATTTCGAATGCGAGTTGTCGGTGGTGGCGGCGCGCGGGATGGATGGGGAGTTCCGGCACTACGGGGCGGTGGAGAACCGGCACGCGCGGCACATTCTGGATGTGACGATCGCGCCGGGGCGGTTTCCGGCGGAGGTGCAGAGCGCGGCGGCGGAGCTGGCGCGCGCGGTGTTCGAGGAGCTGGACGTGGTGGGCGTGGCGTGCGTGGAGATGTTCCTGACACGAGAGGGGAAGCTGGTGGTGAACGAACTGGCGCCGCGGCCGCACAATTCGGGCCACTTCACCTGCGACGCGAACATCACCAGCCAGTTCGAGCAGCAACTGCGGGCGGTGTGCGGATTGAAGCTCGGTTCGACGCGGCAGGTGATGCCGGCGGCGTGCGCGAACCTGCTGGGCGACCTGTGGAGCGACGGGGAGCCGGACTGGGCGGCGGCGTGCGCGGGGGCGGAGGTGAAGCTGCACCTGTACGGCAAGAGGGAAGCGCGGTTGGGGCGGAAGATGGGGCACCTGACGGCACTGGCGGAGACGCCGGAGCTGGCTTTGGAAAAGGCGCTGGCCGGCCGCGCGGCGCTTACTGACCGTTACGCCATGGCAGGTAGCCGCGGGCGATGAGGTCGGGGAAGATGAGGTCGCGGAGGCTGGGAGGGAGGAGATCCTGATCGTGGGCGGGGCCGAACCAGACGAGTTCGGCGATTTCAGCGGTGGGCTTGGGCCGGCTGGTGAGGATGCCGGAGTAGAGGTCGATGCGGAGCGGCTTGGAGGCGGGGGCCGGGGTTTGTGAGTGATAGCGGCCGACCTTGACGGGGCTCTTGACGGAGACGCCGCCGAGTTCTTCGCGGATCTCGCGGCGGAGGCAATCGAGTTCTGTTTCGCCGGGTTCGATCTTGCCGCCGGGGAGGATGAGCGGCGCTGGTGTGCGCTTGCGGCGGCAGAGCAGTACGAGTCCTTCATCGACGAGCAGGAGACCGACTTTATGGATGAGCGGTTTCATTGGAGCACTGGGAGCGCGGCTTCGGGGACGTAAAGGCTGCCCTGGGTGGTGCCCTGGGGGGCGGCGTCGCGGAGGCGCAGGCGGAGTTCGTCGGGCGAGATGGTCTGATTGAGGGCGTGGCGGAAGGCTTCGGTAACCTGACGGAGCTGGCGGGGTGATTCGTGAGCGAATTCCAGGCGGAAGTGGCGGATGCCGGCGCTGAGCCACTCGGGTAGGAAGAGGCTGGCTTCCTGGGCTTCGGCGCTGAAGACTGTATTGCGGCAGCCGGTGTCTGCGAGGACGGGGTGGCGGCGGCCGTTGACGTCGCCGAGTTCGAGTTCGTGGCTTTCGCAGGGGCGGCCGCAGTCTTTGTAGGTGGTGCCGGTGGAGAGGAAGCGGCAGAAGACGCAGTGTTCGGTGTGGAAGATGGGCAGGTGCTGGTAGGCGACGGTTTCGAAACGGCCGCCGCCGAGGATGCGGGCGAGGACGGTGATTTGGGCGGCGTTGAGGTCGTGAGCCGGGGTGAGGCGTGCGAGGCCCATGTCGAAGAAGCCGCGGGCGGTGAGGGCGTTGGCGGCGTTGAGGGAGAAGTCACCGGTGAGGGGCTGGGTGGTGCGGGTGCGGAGCCAGTCGAGGAGGCCGGCTGGGCGGACGAGCAGGGGGCATTCGAGGCGGAGGAGGAAGTTGGCGATCTTCTCTTCGCCGGGCTTGAGGATGCGTGGGCTGGCGACGCGGGGTTCGAGGCCGGCTTCGCGGATCCTGGCGAGGGCGGGGGCGAGGCCGTAGAGGTCGAGGAAGTCGAGCGTGATGGAGGCAGGACGGAGGGCGATGGCGGAGTCGAGTTGGGCGGGGGTCCGGATGAGGAGGTGGAGAGCGGGCGGGATGCCGGCCTCCGACTCGAAGGGCTCCGGCTGAGGGATGGCCGATTCGAAGACCTGGATGTGGCGGAGTTCGGACTGCTGCTGCTGGAGGAGATCGACGGCCTGGCGCCGTAGGTCGTTGAGGAGCGAGGCAGGGGCGAAGGCAGGCTGGGCGGAGCGAAGTTCGAGCTGGGAGAGCGAGTACGGCGTGGGGCCGAGGCGATCGAGCTGGGCGCGGAGGGTGGCTTCGTCGAGAGCCCGGTTGAGGGCTGGCGGGAGAGGGTCGGGGGAGGCGACGGTGACGTGGATGTGGGGCTGGTTGTCGAGGGCCCAGAGGAGGCGGAGAGGCTGGCCGGCGTTGGCTTCGGCGGTGACGCTGACGGGCTGCTTGCGGACGGGGGCGGCGGCCTGTGTGAAGGGCTTTAGGAGTCGTTCGAGGGCCGGGTCGGCGGTGCGCCAGAGGAGGTCTCCCGGGCGGATGCGGGCGGGATCGACGGCACCGCGGGCGAAGGCGAGTTGGAGGTGGCCGTTGGCGAGCGGGGTGACTTCGAAGAGGCGGCCGCCTTCCTCGTCCTCTTCGGGAGAGCGCCAGGCGGCGGCATCGAAGACAACGCCGTCACCGGGCTTGAGGGGGTAAGCGGCGTGATGGGAGGTGGGGCGGATGGTGATGGCCGTAGGGGTGATGGCCTCGACGGCTCCCATGAGGAGGCCGCGATGGCGGGGGGCGCGGCCGCGGACGACGGCCTGGTGATTGGTGCCGTGGATGAAGTAGGGTCCGGCTCCGCGCGAATAGATTTGTTCGAGCTGGAGTTCTTCCAGGGGGGTGACGGAGAGGGGGCGCTGGGCCCAGGCGTCGTCGACGGCCTGACGGTAGGCGCGGGTGGCGGCGGCAACATATTCGGCATCCTTGTAGCGGCCTTCGATTTTGAAGGCGGCGACGCCGGCGCGGGTGAGATCAGGAATTTGATGGAGGGCGAAGAGGTCGCCGGGGGAGAGGAGATAGCGGGCGTCACCGAGGGGGGTGAGGTGGCCGTCGACGAACATGTCATAGGGCAGGCGGCAGGCCTGGGCGCACTGGCCGCGGTTGGCGCTGCGGCCGCCCCAGGCTTCGGAGGAGTAACACTGGCCGGAGTAGGCGACGCAGAGAGCGCCGTGGACGAAGACTTCGAGCTCAGCGTCGGTGGCCTGGCGGATGGCGCGGATTTCGTCGAGGGAGAGTTCGCGGGCGAGGGTGACGCGCTGGGCGCCGAGGCGGACGGCGAGGCGGGCGCCGGCAGCGTCGGTGACGGACATCTGGGTGGAGGCGTGGATCTCGAGATCGGGGGCGATCTGGCGGGCGATGGAGAGAATGCCGAGGTCCTGGATGATGACGGCGTCGGCGCCGGCTTCGGCGATGGCGGCGAGGCCGCGTGCGGCTTCGTCGAGTTCGGAATCGAAGGCGAGGGTATTGAAAGTGACGAAGCCGCGGACGCCGCGGCGATGGAGTGTGCGGAGGGCTTCGGGGAGATCGGAGAGCGTGAAGCCGACCTTGGCGCGGGCGGTGAAGTGGGTGAGTCCGAAGTAGACGGAATCGGCGCCGGCTTCGATGGCGGCGTGGAGCTGGGGCCAGTGGCCGGCGGGGCTCATCACTTCTGGCTTGCGGGGCGAGACTGGCACAGCTTTCAGGGTAGCGCGGCGGGTTGTGCTATTTTGGCATCACAGAAGCTAGCCAGACTGGGAGGTTCCATGCAAAGACGCGGTTTTCTAAAGAGCGGCGCCGGCGCGGTGAGTCTAAGCGCGTTTCCGTACTGGGCCTACGCTTCGGCGCAGGTGAAGAGGGCCAGCGACGTGGTGGAGTTGGGCCCGAAGAAGATCCGGCTGAGCCGGCTGGCTCAAGGGACGGGGACGAATGGAGGGGGCGGATCGTCGAATCAGACGAAGAAGATGGGACTGAGCGGGATGGGGGACCTGCTGCAGGCCGGGTTCGATAACGGTCTGACGTTCTGGGATTCGGCGGACCAGTATGGGACGCACTCGCACCTGAAGGAAGGGTTGAAGAGGGTGCCGAGGGAGAAGGTGGCGATCCTGTCGAAGACGCACGCCTCGACGCGCGAGGAGATGCAGGCGGACATCGACCGGTTCCGGCGCGAGTTGGGGACGGACTACATCGACATCCTGCTGCTGCACTGCATGATGGACGGGACGTGGCCGCAGCGGAAGCAGGGCGCGATGGAGTACATCAACGAACTGCAGGAAAAGGGGATCGTGAAGACGAAGGGCGTGAGTTGCCACACGATGGCGGCGCTGAAGACAGCGGCTGCGACGCCGTGGGTGGAGGTGGATCTGGCGCGTGTGAATCCGGCCGGAGCGGTGATGGATGCGCCGCCGGAACAGGTGCTGCCCGTGTTGAAGGAGATGAAGGCGGCGGGGAAGGGGATTATCGGGATGAAGATCTTCGGGGCAGGAAAGCTGCGGGGGCGGACGGACGAGTGCCTGCAGTGGGCGCTGGCTCAGGACGTGGTGGATTGCTTCACGATTGGGGCGGAGAGCATCGCGGAGATGCAGGATCTGGTGAAGAAGATCCCGGCGGCGTCGACGCGCGGATAGGGGGCGCGGGAGTTAGTGCTTGCGGGGGCGGAACTTGAGGCAGTAGAAGATTCCGAGGGCGAGCAGGATGATGCCGCCCCACAGGCCGGCGCGCAACTCCGCAAGGACGATGTGCTGGGCGGCGGGGTGGCCGTGATAGTAGAGGTCCGCGCCGACGATCAACACGCCGTAGATGGTGAGCAGACTCCCGATGAAGAACCAGATGGAGATGCCTTCCTGATCGTGTTCGTGCATGGTGTGGGCCCTGGTGGAAGGACCAATGTATACCCTGGGTGGGGGCGTGGGCAAGGGGAGGCTGGGGGGTAAGGAGAGGGGGAGACGGCGAATCGTATTAAAAAACAGTCAGTTCAGAAAAAAAGGATTGACGAGTATCGGGTCTGAAATGCAATAATGGGATCAACATAAGTCGTCATCGACTTAATTGCATCCCCGCGAGGAGGCCCAGCTCCTCGCAAGCCCCTCTGACAGAGGCCGTGCGGTCCCCAGCCACACGGCCTCTACGCCTGTAGGGCACCCTCCTCCTTCGATTCTCCTCCTCCAAACCGAAGGCTGGAGGTGTATCTACGCTATTCGCACCGGTAAGTGCGAAACTTCACCCAGATGGTCATTTGATAGCTGGATTCTCACCCACCCTGGGCAGGTGGTAGGGGTGACGGATGTTGCTAAGTGATTGAATCTGGGTGAAGGGGAGTTTGGTACGCCAACTGCACTAAGAAAGACAACACGAGTCGTTCCCAAAACGACTCCTACATACCTCGAGGTGACCCAGCACCTCGTGAAGCCCCTCTAAATGAAGGCTCTGCGGCTCCCCGCCACAGGGCCTTCCCTCCATTTGGGGGGTGAGGGTGAGTTTCTTGACGTGCTTCAGCGCCAGATGCCGGTGGAGAGGTTTGTTCCCACGCGGAAAAGCCCCGCGTGCGTGACGCGGGGCTTCGCTAGTGGCTTACCGCCACAGGGCCTTCCCTCGAACTGCCCGGTTTCCCGGGGCATCCCCTCTTTTGACAGAGGCAAATCCTACTATCCAGTGGTGGAGCGCATCTGTAAGGCTCCGTTTTCTGTTTGACGCTACACTGGTCGGTTTGGAGGCAGGAATTTTTGATGAAGATTTTCGTGACGGGAGCCGGGGGCTACATCGGGCGGGCGGTATGTGATTATTTGAGGCAGGATCGGCAAGAAGTACTGGCGCTGGCGCACTCGGAAATGAGCGCGCAGTTGATGGAAATGAAGGGTTTCGGGGTGGTACGCGGGGCGTTGAAGGATGCGGAGCTACTGCGGAGCGCCGCGCAGGCCTGCGATGGGGTGATTCATGCGGCGCGGACCGCGGGGCCGATGTCGGGTGCGGAAGACCGGGCGGCCGTGGAGGTTCTGTTGGGGGCGCTGGAGGGTTCGGGGAAGCCGCTGGTGTATTCGAGCGGAGTTTGGGTGATGGGGGATACGCGGGGGCGTCTGCTGGGGGAGGTGAGCGGGTTGAACCCGCCGCCGATGGTGGCCTGGCGTCCGGCGGTGGAGGAGTTGGTGCTGGATGCGGCGGCGCGAGGGATTCGCACGATGGTGCTGAGGCCGGGTACGGTGTTCGGGCGGAAGGGCGGACGGGTGGCGGAGATGTTCGAGCAGGCGCGCCGGGATGGGGTGGTGCGGATTGTGGGGGATGGGAAGAACTGCTGGTCGATGGTGCATGTGGATGATCTGGCGGACCTGTACTGCCGGGCGGTGGCTGAACCGGTGGGCGGAGAGGTGTTTCTCGCGTGCGGCGGGATGCCGCAACCTGTGGGGGAGATTGCGCGGGCCGTGGCGGCGGCTTGCGGGATTGGTGAGAAGAAGGTGGAGTGCATCCCGGTGGAAGAGGCTCGGGCGCAGATGGGGCCACTGGCGGACTGCCTGGCGATGGATTGCCGGGCGGGATCGACCAAGGCGGCGCGGTACTTCGGCTGGACCGTGCGGCGGCCATCGGTCTATGACGAGATCTTCCGCGGATCCTATTTGGAGGACTGAGGCGTGGAGGACTAACGGATGACCTCACTGTTGCTGCGACGAATTCATATGTACCTGGCGCTGTTCCTGGCGCCCTGGGTGTTGATGTATGCGGTGAGCACGGCAGTGATGAACCACCGGAAGTGGTTTGGCGAACCGGCGCCATACCGAGTGGTGGAGGAGAAGAAGCTGGAGGTGGTGCTGCCGGAGGGATCGGCGAAAGAGCAGGGGGCGTTATTGCTGGCGAGTTTGGGGATGGAGGGGGCTTACTCGGCGCAGAAACGAGATGGCGTGTTGGTGGTGCAAAGGCAGAGGCTGGCGGTTCCGGTGCGGGTGAGCTTCGATGCGAGGAGTTCGGTAGTGAAGGTGGAGGAGCAGGAGTTCCAGGCAAACGCGTGGCTGGAGCGTCTGCACCGGCGGCGCGGGTATCAACAGGAGTACGCAGCGGACCTGATCTGGGCGGTGTTCGTGGATGTGACGATTGCGGCGATTCTGTTCTGGGCTATTTCTGGGTTGTGGATGTGGTGGGAGATGCGGGTGACGCGAGCGCTGGGAGGACTGGCGCTGGCTGGCGGGTTGGCGCTATTTGCGTTCTATCTGGCGGTGCTGTGATGGGCTTCCCGCACTTTAACCGCCGTCTGCATCTGTATCTGGGCCTGGGTCTACTGCCCTGGTTTCTGCTGTATGGGCTGAGTTCCGTGGTATTCAGCCATGGAGCGTACTTCGATGAGATGGACCAGAAGAAGGGGCTGCCGAACTGGAGCCTAAAGGAAGAACGGCCGTACGAAGCGCCGCTGACTGAAGGCGGGTTGAAGGCGCTGGGCGCGCGGATTGTGGCCGACACGGGGCTGCGGGGTTCCTGGGGCGCGTACCGGCAGAGCGCGACGCAGGTGAACGTATATGTGTATACGTTCTGGCGCAGCACGCAGGTGAAGTACTTCCTGGACCGGAAGACGCTGCGAGTGGAGGAGAAGCGGTTCCGGTGGGACCACTTCCTGACGGGGGCCCACGCGAAGGGTGGTTTCGAACAGGAGAGCTGGCTGGATCAATCGTGGGGCGTGATGGTGGATCTGGTGGCGCTGGGGTTGATGGCGTGGGTTCTGTCGGGGCTCTACCTGTGGTGGCACGTGCGCGGGGCGCGGCGCTGGGGTTGGGTGGCCATGGGGGTAGGGTGCGCGGCGTTCGTGGTGCTGCTACTGCGGCTGTGAGACGGGGCAGGCTCCGTTGAGATAAGGGCACCAGCGGCATTCGGCGGTGGGATTGGTGGGAAAGTGGCCGCGGAACTCGGCTTCGCGCCAGGCGTCGAGAATGCGGAGGGCTGCGTTGCGGGCATCGGGGGTGACGTCGACGGAGTGGCTGTGGCCGTCGCGGAGGGAGAAGAGCCATGCCTCCCTGGGTGCGCGGCCAGTGAGACGTTCGATGGCGGCGGCGTAGAGGCGGAGTTGGAGTGAGTAGGCACGGAGCCGGGCTTCAGAGAGGTGCTGATCGGTTTTGTAGTCGACGAGGACGGCGCCGCCGGGCTCTTCGAACCAGAGGTCGATCTGGCCGCGGAGGAGGGCGCCCTGGAGTTCGACGAGGAAGTCCATTTCGCGCTCGGCGCGGGAGGCAGAGGCGGCGCGGCGGCCGAGATCGCTTTGTTCAAAAACGGCGGCGAGGGCGCGGGCCTCCGGGGAGATCTCTTCGCGGAGTCCGCCGAGGAATTCGTGGACTTCGGTGCCCAGGGCCATGGCGCCGGACCCCTTCTGGGCAGCGGGCTGGGGCCAGCCTACGGCGGATTGGAGGAAGTAGCGGCGGGGGCAGGCGTCGAAGACGGAGAGGGCGGTGACGGAGAGGCCGGCGGCGGCGGCGGTCGGGGAGGGGAGCGGGCGGATGTTGGTGACGCGAGTCTCTTCGGTGGCGGCCACAGGATCGAGGATCTCGGGGAGTCCGGAGAGTTTGCGTGCGCGAATGGAGCCGGATTCGAAGGGGCTGCCGTCGGCGGGCCAGTCGATGCCGAGGCCGGTCTCGATCATGGCGACCCAGGGATTGCGCGCGGACTTGGTGAAGGTGTAGGAGAGCAGGAGGCGTTCTTCGGCGCGGGTCATGGCGACGTAGAGGAGGCGGTCCTCTTCGCGGCGTTCGCTTTCGGAGAGCGCGCTGCTGTGAGCGAGGAAGACTGAGTCGGGGACGGATTCGGAGGCGCCGGGGATGCGCCAGCGGACGCCGAGGCCGGATTGGGGGGAGTAGCAGAGAAAGGGATCGGAGCCGCCGGAGCGGCGGTGCATGGCGGCGAGGGCGACGATGGGGAACTCGAGGCCCTTGGCGGAGTGAATGGAGAGGATCTCGACGGCGTCGCGGGCGTCGGTTTCCCGGGCGTGGGGCTCCTTGCCGGTGGCGCGGAGGTCGCCGATGTGCTGGAGATGGGTGGCGAGGTCTCCAGGAGAAACGGCATCGAGCTGGCGAAGGAGGCGCAGGAACTTTTCGACGTTGGCGACGCCGCCGGGCGCGAGTTTGGCGAGGTAGCCGGATTCATCGATGAGGCCGGCGAGGATGCGGTCAGCGGGGATGTCTTCGCGGAGGCGACGGGCGAGTTGGATGCGCTGCCAGGCGTGGGCCGGGGCGAGGCCGCCCTGAAGGCGGAGGCGGGTGATCTCTTCGTCGCCGATGCCGAAAAACGGGGAGCGGAGGAGGGAGAAGAGAGCGATTTCGTTGGATGGGTTTTCGAGGACGCGGAGCCAGTTGGTGAGATCGAGGACTTCAGGGGCTTCGAAGAAGTTGCGGCCGCGGGTGACGATGCAGGGGATAGAGAAGAGAGCGAGGGCTTCCTGGATGGCGCCGAAGACGGCATTGCTGCGAGCGAGGATGGCCATGTCCTGGTAGCGGGCGGGGCGGGGCGGATCGCCGACGGGGGTGCCGTGGCATTCGCGGAGGCGGCGGGCGAGCCAGAGGAACTCGTCGTTGCCGTCTTTGGTTTCGACGCGCTGGATTTCGAGGAAGGGGCCATTGGCCTCGGGCAGAGAGCGTTGGGCCCGCAGCTTGTGGGAGAGGATGCCGGCGGCGGGTTGAGTGACGGTGATGGCAGTGACGGCGTCGAGGATGGGTTTGCGGCTGCGGTAGTTATCCTGGAGTCGGTCGATGGTGCCGCCGGAGGAGGCGATGCTGGCTTCATAGGCGGAGAAGGCTTCGGGGGCGGCGTGGCGGAAGCCGTAGATGGACTGGTTGATGTCTCCGACGGCGAAGAAGCGGCCGGGGGTGCGGACGGCGTCGAGGATGCGCCACTGAATGGGGTTGGTGTCCTGGAGCTCATCCATGAGGATGGCGGAGAAGCGGGATTGGGTTTCGCGGCGGAAGTGGGAGTCGGATTCGAGGAGGGCGAGGGCTCGTTCCTGCAGATCTTCGAAGTCGAGGCGGGCGGAGAGGCGCTTGCGACGGTCGTACTCGGCTTCGAACTCGATGAGGGCGTCGCGTAGGAAGGCGCGCTGCGGGAGATGGAGGGCGCCGGCGACCGCTCCGGCGACGCTGGGCTGGCGGGCGCGGAGACGCTGGACGCCGTCATAGACGGGGTGGCCGGTGCGGAGGCCCTGGAGATCGATTTTGAAGGAGCTGATCCAGAGGAGAGGGTGCGTGGCGGGGCGGGCATCGAGCCAGGCGTAGGCGGCAGTGATGCGGTTTCGCTGGGGTTCTGACTTGGGGGGCGGGGCGTCGGCGAGGATGGCGCGGAGTTCGGCTTCGAAGGAGTCGAGTTCGGACTGGGGATCGAAGGAGGCGAGCTGGTGGAGGGCGCGGCGGGCGCCACCGGCCATGCGGAGGTTCTCGAAGACGGCGCGGAGAGCGGAGGAGAGATCGTGGGGCGGCCAGGCTTCGACACAGGCGGCAAATTCGGGCTGGCGTTCGGCGGCGAGGCGATCGAGGACGAGGTCCATGGCGGCGGATTGTTCGGCAATGGCTTCGCGTTCGTCCATCACGGTGAAGGCGGGATCGAGGCCGGCTTTGAGTGCGTTGTCGCGCAGGAGGCCCAGGCAGAAGGCGTGGATGGTGGAGACCTGGGCACGCTCGACGGCGCGGCGCTTGTCGCGATCGTCACGAAAGCGCTTGATAAGGCGGGCTTTGATTTGTGTTGCGGCCTTCTCCGTGAAGGTGATGGCAAGGATGGTGGAAGGATCGAGACCCTGTTGGATCAGCCAGGCGAAGCGTTCGACGAGGACGGTGGTTTTGCCGGAGCCCGGGCCGGCAACGCAGCAGGCGTCCTGGCCGTGGCGAGTGATGGCGTCCTGCTGCTCCTGGCTGAAATTCATGCCACATATTTTCTCGAAAACGGCGGGGCCGCGGGGGGTTGAGCGGCGACGCGCGGGCGCGATAGAGTGAAAGCCGGTCCGACAAGCTGGGATTGCGATCATGTCCACGATTCGACACGACACGTTTGAAAACACACCGCTCTTTGCGACGCTAACCAGCCAGGAGCGGCAAGCCATTGGCGCACTGGCAGTTGAGAGAAAGTACGACGCGGGGCAGGTCCTCTTCTATGAGGGCGAGCCGTGCGAAGGGCTATACATCATCGGCAGCGGGACGGTGAAGATCTCGAAGACGAGCCCCTCCGGGCGCGAGATCATGCTGATGCTGGAGACGGCGCCTTCGACTGTGGCGGAGGTGCCTCTATTCGACGGCGGCGGGTATCCGGCGACCGTGACGGCGCTGCGGGAGACGGTGGCTTTCCTGGTGCGGAAGGACGACTTCCGGCGGTACTGCGGGCAGCACCCGGATGTGCCGGTGAAGATGCTGGTGGTGGCCGGGCGGCGGCTGCGGCAGTTGGTGGGATTGATCGAATCCGTGACATTCGGCAGCGTGCGGCAAAGGCTGGCGAGGACACTGCTGGAGGGGGCGAAGGACCAATCCGGCATCCCACTGACGCACGAGGAACTGGCGCTCCGGCTGGGCACGGTGCGAGAGGTGGTTTCGCGAAACCTGGCCCGGTTCCAGGCAGAAGGCATGGTGAAGATGGTGAAGCGGCAGATCGTGATTGCCGACGCGGCGGCGTTGAAGGCAGAGGCGGAGACCGAGTTCTGAGAGTGACCTCGGTCACTGAGGACCGAGGCACAGAGCGCTTACGCTGGGGCTGGAACGTATGCGCGACTTTTCTGAAGCACCCTTTCTCGTGATCTGGGAAGTGACCCAGGCGTGCGATCTGGCTTGCCGGCATTGCCGGGCGTCGGCGCAACCGGAGCGGCACCCGATGGAACTGGATGCCGTGCAGGCGCGGGAGGTGATCCGGCAGGTGAAGGAGTTTGGCGATCCGCTGCTGGTATTCACGGGCGGAGATCCGTTGAAGCGCGCCGACCTGTATGAACTGCTGTCGGAGAGCGTGCGGGCCGGGTTGCGGACGACGGTGACGCCGAGCGCGACGCCATTGTTGACGGCGGAGGCCGTGCGGCGGATTCATGGGTGTGGGGTGTCGCGGATGGCGGTGAGCCTGGATGGGGCCGACGAGGCCGCGCATGATGATTTCCGCCAGGTGGCCGGATCGTTCCGGCAGACGCTGGGAGCGCTGCGGGCGGCGGCGGAGATCGGCTTGGAGACGCAGATCAACACGACGGTGACGCGGCGGAACGTGGGCACGCTGGACCGGATTGCGCGGCTGGTGGAGGAAGAGAAAGCGCGGCTTTGGAGCGTGTTCTTCCTGGTGGTGACGGGGCGGGCGCAGCTTGAGGATGATCTGACGGCGGCGGAGTACGAGCGGGTGTTCGAGTTCCTGTACCGCACTTCGTTGACGGCGCCGTTCGACATCAAGACGACGGAGGCGCAGCACTACCGGCGCTACCTGGCGCAACAGCGCAAGAAGAGCGGCGCGAAGAGTTCGGCCCCGCAGGGGATCATTTCGCGGCAGGCTGGCATCAACGATGGCAAGGGTTTCCTCTTCATTTCGCACACGGGCGAGATCTTCCCTTCGGGCTTCCTGGCGGTGTCGGCGGGGAACGTGCGGACGACGACGCTGCAGGAGGCGTACCGGACCACGCCGCTGTTCCAGGTGCTGCGCGACAGCGATGCGCTGCACGGCAAGTGCGGGGTTTGCGAATACCGGAACCTGTGCGGCGGGTCGCGGTCCAGGGCATTCGCGCTGACGGGGGACTACCTGGAGTCCGATCCGCGGTGCGACTACTACCCGCTTACTTACGTCGCGCCTTCATCTCCGCCGCAATCTCAGCCAGCATCGGCGGTGTGAGCTTCTCCGCCGCGTAAGCCTGCAGTGTTTCGTCTTCGGAGGCGATGTGTCGGCGGTAGTGCGCAACGAGGCGCTCGACGAGGTTGGATACTTCGGCGCGCCATTCCGGGGAGTCGGCCGGCGCGGCGATGCGGGCCTTGAGGGAGGCATACATGCGGTGAGCTTCGGTGTGGTCGTGTTCGAGGCTGGCGAGGTAAGTGCGTTCGCCGGGTTCGAGGAGCGGCACGAGGCGGGGGAAGATGGACTCCTCCTCGTCGGCTGTGTGATGGACGCCGCTGGAATCGAGGAAAGAAAAGGCGGAGGCGAAGGCGGCGAGGGCTTCGTCGCGGTGGGATTCAAGATGGGCGGCGGCACGCTCGAGAGTGGCAAGCCGCTCCTCGATGCGGCGGTGGCAGGCGAGGAGGTGATCGAGGGGACGGTCGAGAGACGAGCGTCCGGAAGCAGGCGCAAACAGGGCGTCAGGCTGGATCATGTCTCTATTGTGAGGGAGCGCGTGAGGTGTGGGCTGTGACCGAGGTCACTTGAGGGTGAAGGGCGCCAGGGCCATGGACTCGGCGTAGATGTCCTGGAACTCAGGATCGGCGGCGAGTTCGACATGGCTGGTCATCCCGATAATTCGCTGGAGGCGTTCATCGCGGCGGGCGGGAGCGAGCAGGAGCATGCGGGTGCCGCGGAGGGCCGAGTTGCCGACGGGTTCAACCTCGACGTCTTCGGGCAGCAGGCCGATGGCGCGAGCGCTGGCCTGGCGAATGTAGTTGCCGAAGGCGCCGGCGAGAGAGAGATGGCGGACGCCTTGGCCGAGCATGCGAAGGCCGGCGGCCATGGCGCCTTTGGCTAGCTGGAGTTCGCGAATGTCGGACTGCGCGAGGGAGATGGCGCCGGAAAGGGGCAAGGTCTTCGTCCCGTTGGCGAGGCGGCCGTTGCGTTGGATGAGATTGAGTTGGCGGCTGGCGGCAACGGCATCAACGAGGCCGCTGCCGCAGATGCCGCGCGGGGCGACGCCGCCGATGGTGTGGCATTCCAGCACGCCGTCGCGGGCGTGGACGCTGTCGATCGCGCCATCGCCGGCGCGCGAGCCGACGACGATCTCGCCGTTGGTGCCGATGTCGAAGAGGCCGTGGGCGTGGCGGTGCTTGTCGAGGCGAGTGGCGACGATGCCGGCCAGGAGGTCGCTGCCGACGAAGCCGCCGAGGCAGGCGAGGAAGACTGCCGGGCCGGGCCAGTGGAGATCGGATGCGGCGAAGCGGACTTCTCCGAGGTCCGGCGAGAGGAAAGGCACGGCGGCGAGGGGCTCGACGCTGAGGCCGCAGAAGAGATGGTGCATGGCGGTGTTGCCGGCGATGAGGATCTCTTCGAGGCGCCGGCCCTGGGCCATGCGGGCGAGCATTTCACCGAGCTGGGAGCGGATGACGGCAGTGAGTTGGCCGGGGTTCTTCAAGTCGTACTGGATGCGGCTCATCACGTCGGCGCCGAAGCGGGCCTGGGCGTTGAGCGCGGTTTCGACGGCGAGGACTTCGCCTGTTTCGAGGTTGACGAGCTGGGCTACGAGCGTGGTGGTGCCGAGGTCGATTGCCGCGCCGAGGCCTGCGCGAGGCTCGATGGGGACGGCGGCCTCGTCGGTGAGGACTTCGAGCGACCACTGCTCGACCTCCACGGTGACGGGGCCCGCGGCGTTCGCGCAGCAGGCGAGGCGCCAGCCCTGGGCGAGCTCTTCGTCAGAAAGGGCGGCGCGCATGGTGTCGGTGATGGGGATGACGCCGTCAAGGACGCGGATGCGGCAGCCGCCGCAGGCGCTTTCGCCGCCACAGGGGAATTCGACACCGGCGTGGAAGAGTTGATCGGCGAGGCGCTGGCCGGGCTGTGGGAGGATCTTGAGATTCATTGACAGGTGAGGGGGCGGGTGCGGGCGAAGCGCGCCATGGCTTCTACATTCTCAAAGGGCGTGCCGCGGGGGACTTCGCAGCCGGCGCCAACGATGTAGGCATCGCCGGCGGCCGCGTGGCAGGAGGCGAGGGCGGCTTCGATGGATGCGGGCGTGCCGTCGCGCAGAACCCGGACGGCATCGATGTTGCCGAGGAGAACCTGGCGCGGGCCCATGGCGGCGCGAGCTTCGGCGACGGGGGAAAGGTAATCGAGATCAACGATCTCGCAGCCGAGTTCGCCCATGCCCTTGGTGATCCGCTTGGTATTGCCGCAGATGTGTAGGCGGACGGCGGCGCCCATGGCGTGAATAGCGTCGACGAGTTTCTTCTCGTAAGGCAGGACGAAATCGTTGTAGAGGCGCGGTCCGATGAGCGAGGCGGCGGCGTCGCCCACGCCGATGAGTGCGGCGCCGGCTTCGATCTGAGGCTGAGCGAAAGCGATCTCCATGCGGACGGTGTAATCGAACAGAGCTTGGACGAAGGGCGGGTCGTCGATGAAGTCGAGCATGAGGGTGTTCATGCCGCGGAGGTCGGCGGCCATGGCGCAGGGGCCCTCCACCCAGCCTTCGACGAGCAGATCGTTGCCTGCGCGCTGGGAGAGGAGGTGGGCGGCTTCGACGCGGTCCTGCATGCGGCCCTTGGTGGGATCAGGAAGTGCGAGAGTGTCGAGAGTGGACTTGTCGTGAAGTAGGGCACGGGATTCGTTGATGGCCGGGGGCTGGTTCTCGAACCATTCGATGGTGGCCCCGAGGTCGGCGGCTTCGCGGGCGGGATCGGAGATCACGGAGACGTAGTCGAAGCCGAAGCGCTCGGCAACCTTGAGTTGAGCGCCGGCGAGGATGCGGTGATCGGCGGCATACCTGCCGTAAGGCACGCCGGCGAGATCCGCGGCGAACATCATGGTGATGGGCATGAGCGGCAGGCAGTCGACGGGCTGGCCGTGGATTCTGGCGAGGATGCGCTCTTTGCCTGTCATTGTTTGCCTGCCATTACGAGGCCGCCTAGCGGATCTCCTCGGTGCGGACAATGGAGCCGTCGTAGGCGGCGGCAAGGCGTTCGCCGGGCTGCACGAGGACGAAGTCATCTCCGGCCCAATCGGCGTTCAGGAAGCGGCGGACGAGGATCAGGTCGCCGATGAGCTTCTCAAACTGCCAGCCGCGTTCGGCGGCTTCCCCGCGGGCCTCTTCTTCAAAGCGGGCGTCGGCTTCGAGGCCGGTTGCGATGTAGGTGAGCTTCTGATAGTTGGAGCGGTAGCGCGTGAGTTCTTCGTAGAGGTAGCGACCGTTGTCTTCGCCGTACTTGGCGATCATGTCTTCCAGGGAGACGTCCATGCCGGAGGTGACGTGGGTCAACTGTTGCAGGCCCTTGCCTCGCTCGAGCCAGCCAGTGGAGCGGTAGTAGGTGCCGGGATTTTCGTCGAAGTAGCGCTGATAAGCTTCGCGGCTGCCCATGAGGAGCGCGATGCAATCGTGGGCGCGCGGCAGGACGAGCATGGTGTGGCGCGCCTGAACGCCATGGAGGCCATTGCCGCACAGGCCGTAGCCGAGCAGGATCGCGTCGTAGGCTCCGGCCGGGACGGCATCCACGCGGGCCTGCAGCTCGTCGGCCATCTTCCTGCCGCCGAGGTCATGGAGCCCTTTGGGAAGGAACTCGACATCGATCTGGTGCGGAGAGCGGGCCACGAATTCGCACATTTCGCGCAGCAGGACTTCGCAACTGATGAGTTTCAGTTTCATGCCGCGATCCTGGCTTTGACGAGAGCGGCGATGAACTCAGGACTGGTGCCGCAGCAGCCGCCGATGAACGAAGCGCCAGCGGCGACAAGCGGGGCGTAGTGGGAGGCGAAGTAGTCCGCGGAGGTGTTGTAGGCGATCTGGCCGTCCTTCATCTGGGGCAGGCCGGCGTTGGCCTTGATCCAGATGGGCAGCGAGCAGGCCTCTTTGAGCCGGGCACAGACCGCGACGAAGTTCTCGACGCCCGCGCCGCAGTTGGCGCCGACAGCGTCCGCGCCGGCGGCCTCCATCTCCTGCGCGGCCATCTCGGGCGTGACTCCCATCATGGTGCGGTCTTTGTTCCTGCCGGTATCGAAGGCGAAGGAGACGATGACGGGGAGGCCGGTGGCCTTGGCGGCATCGAGTGCGACCTTGGCCTCTTCGATGTCGCTCATGGTTTCGATGAGGAGCGCATCGGCGCCCGCATCGGCCAGTGCGGCGGCCTGATCCGAGAAAGCGGCCTTGGCGGCTTCGGCGGTGACCTCGCCCATCATCAGCATCTTGCCGGTGGGACCAATGGAGGCAAAGACCAGCGCCCGGCCGGCGGCGGCGCGCTGGGAGATCTCCGCGCCCGCCCGGTTGATGGCGGCAACCTGGTCTCCGAGGCCTGCTTCGGCGAGGGTGATGGAGTTGGCGCGGAAGGTGTTGGTGAGAATCACCTGGCTGCCCGCATCCACATAGCCTTGGGCCACCTGTTGCACTCGTTCAGGGTGAAGCAGATTCCAGGAGTCCGGAATGATGCCGGGCTCGAGGCCGAGCGCCTGGAGTTGCGTGCCCCAGGCGCCATCGGAAATCAGCGGCCCGCCGCCGAGCCATTGGTCCAACTTGCCCATCGTGATCCTCCTAGGCGACCAGTTTGCGGGCGAGGCCTACCGCGGCGCTGGCGTTGTCGCTATAGCCATCGGCGCCGATCTCGTCGGCAAACTGTGGAGTGACGGGCGCGCCGCCCACCATCACCTTCACCTGTTCGCGCACGCCGGCGCCTTTGAGGGCCTCGATGGTGGTCCGCATGGCAGGCATGGTGACGGTGAGGAGGGCGGAGAGAGCGACGATATTGGCGCGCTTCTCCTGGATGGCGGAGATGAACTTCTCAGGCGCAACATCGGCGCCCAGGTCAGTGACTTCAAAGCCGGCGCCTTCGAGCATGGAGGCGACGAGGTTCTTGCCGATGTCGTGGAGGTCGCCCTTGACGGTGCCGATGACCACGCGGCCGGCGGGTTCGGCGCCAGCGGCAGCCAGCAGCGGGCGCAGCAGCTCCAGCGAACCCTTCATGGCGCGGGCGGACAGCAACAGCTCAGGTACGAAATACTCTTCGCACTCGAAGCGCTTGCCCACTTCGTCCATGGCCGGGACCATGTACTTCGTGATCAGCTCCATGGGGGCGCAGCCCGCGGCGAGCGCCTCCTGTGTGACGGCGACGGCAGTTTTCTGGTCTCCGTTCAAAACGGCGTCATAGAGTTTCTGAAGCTCAGGCATGATCAAACTCCTTGATAGCGCCGAGCATCGCCACGATGTTCTCCACGGGCGTGCCGGCCTGGATGTTGTGAACTGTATTGAATACGAACCCTCCGCCCGGGGCGAAAACCTCACAACGGCGCAAAACCTGCTCTCTGACTTCGGAGGGCGTTCCGAATGGCAGGGTCTGCTGCGTATCCACTCCGCCGCCCCAGAAGACGAGGCGATCCCCGTAGTGGGCCTTGAGGGTTTCCGGCTCCATGCCGACGGCCGAGCACTGCACGGGGTTGATGATGTCGAAGCCGGCTTCAAGGAACGATTCAAAGAAGCGCTCGACGGAGCCGCAGGAGTGCTTGAAGCACTTCCAGCTTGTGTTGGAGTGAATCCAGCCGCAGAGGGATTTGTAATAAGGCAGCCAAAGTTCGCGGAATGTGGCGACGGAGCAGAAGGCGGAGGTCTGCGTACCGAAGTCCGTGCCGCAGAGGTAGACGACATCGACGTCATTGCCGACGGCGGCATAGATGCGCCGCAGGTTGCCAATGGCCACTTCGCACTGCTTCTCGAAGATGGCGTGGATGTAAGGCCTGCGTGCTCGAATGGAGACGTACCACTCTGTGATGTCGCGAATGCCGCGGGGGTCCTTGAGACCGACGGCCGGGACGGCGGCGATGTCGCCAAATCCTGTGCCGCCGAAGCTGGCGATGACGGCCTTGCCTTTGGCGCGGGCGTGCTTCACGGATTCGGCGATGGACGCGATGTCCACATCGGACAGGGCCTGGAACTCTTCGAGATTGTCCTCGGGGTTGAGGTTGTCGGGGTCGAAGTGGTTCTGCCGGACGATGGCGTCGAAGAAGTAGCCGCCGCTGGGCATGCGGCCGGAGGGGGCGGCGGTGAGGTCGCCCTGCGGGTACATCAGGGTGTCGCCGCCGGCATCCCTGGTGACGTTGAAGTTGCCCGGGACGAGCACTTCCTGGCCATTGAAATCCCAGGGCTTCCAGTTGTCGAAGGTGAAGCCGAAGTGGGCCTTGCGGCGGGGCATGCCCTCGACGTCGACGCCGAGCGCTTCGGCGAGATCGTCCTCCACGAGGCCGAGCATCTGCATCGGCTCGTGGATCTTCACGGGGCGCTGCTCCAGGCCGTAGTGCCGGCGGAGTTTGGCGACCACGGAGGCATGGATTCCGGTGACTGAGGTGGCGCCGAGGTCCAGTGGGATCCGGTCGGGTTGTCGGTGCGACAGAGCGTCGAGGACGCGCTGCCGGCGGGGCTCATCCATTGTCATTGACAGCGACAAGCGTATCGAAAACTCACAAACGGATCAACTTATCGCATGCTATCGAGAACGGACAGGGTGGCTGCTGCGGCGCGCTCCCAGGTGAATCTGGCGGCGTGGGCCGCCCCGCCGGCAGGCGCCTCTTTGCGCCACAGTAGCCGCAAGGCGTTCAGGAGGCCGTCTTCGTTCCCGGGCGGGAAGAGCAGGGCGTGGCCGCCGGTGAGGCTGCGGAGCGGTTCGATATCGCTGCACGCGACGGGGAGGCCTGCCGCCATGGCTTCCAGCACGGGCATGCCGAAGCCTTCGAACGAAGAGGGGTAGACAAAGCCACGGGCGCGGCGGAAGAGTTCGTGCAGTTCCTCGCGCGGAATCCAGCCTTTCATTGCCAGAGAGTCGCCCAGGCCGAGGCTCGCGGCCTCCTGCTCCACGCGCTGCGCGGAGAAGCCGCGCACGCCCGTGAGCACCAGGCGGGCACCGGGTTGCCCGGCGAGGAGTTTTGCGAAAGCGCGCAGCAGGAGACTGTGGTTCTTGTGCGGATGGGTGGTGGATGCGCAGAGCAAGTAGCCGCCGTCTTCGCGGCGGCGTGCAAGTTCGAAGAACTCCGGTTCGACGCCATGCTCCACGACGGTTGAGTCGACCCCGTAGAACTGGAGCAGGTCGGCACGCGTGGCCTCACTCACGCTGATAAGCCGCCGGCTGCGCCGCACGGACAGCCAGAGGAAGAAGTTCCAGAAGGGCAGGTCGAACCACCGGAAGTACTCCGGGTGGCGCTTGTGCTGAAGGTCGTGGAAGACGGTGGCCTGCGGAACGCCGGGAAACGCCGGAGCCGTGAATCCGGGGTTTAGGAGAACGTCGATGTGGTGGCGCCTCAACTGTCCAGGCAACAGGAGTTGCTCATACAGCAAGCGTGCGGGGCGGAACGATGCGCGTACGGGCAATAGGACGCTCTGCAGGCCCAGCGGACCCGTCTCCTGGTTGGTAAAGACGATGAACTCGTGCTGAGGAGCCGTCCGCTCCAAGGCTTCGATGAGGCGTCGAAGGTAGATTTCAGTGCCGCCGACGCCGCCGGGGATCAGATACAGCGCATTGATGCCGATGCGCACGCCGCCTCTACTGCCCCTCGCTCTGCAGGGCGAGCTTGCCCTGGCGCGCGGCCTCGTTGGCGGGGTTGATCTGAAGAGCCGCGTCGAATTCGGCGTTGGCCGGCTCCTTCTGTTTGAGGATCACGTAGACGTTGCCTTTGTAGACGTGGGCGGCATCGTCGGCGGGATTGATCTGGATCGCTCTGTCGAGTGCTTCCAGGGCCAGTGCGGTTTGGTGCTGCTTGCCGTAGACCATGCCCATGACGCTCCAGGCGTGCGAGGAGTTCTCGATGGTGGTGGCCTGTTTGAGCTTGAGAATGGCGGCATTGGAGTCTCCCGCGCAATCCAGCGCGAGCGCCCAATCAACAAGCAGGCTGTATTCCAATTTGCCACGGGCCGCGGCCTGCTCGAAGGACTTGACCGAGTCCGCGCAGCGGCCGTCCAGATAGTACGCATGGGCGAGATGGAAATGGGCGCGGGCGTTGGCGGGGTTGACCTTTACGGAAGCGGACCACATGGCTTCGGTGCTCGAGTAGTCGCTGGCACGCGCGGCGGTGAGTAGCCCGAAGATGGCGGCGACGCCGGCCAGGGCGGCAACTTTGCCGCGATCGATGCCAAAACGCCAGGCCGCCTCCGCGGCAACCATGGCGAGTCCGATAAATCCGAGGTAGAGCCGGCGCTCGGCCATGGCGTCGTCGATGGGGATGATGGAGGAGGTAGGCGTGAGGAGGATGAGCGTAGTGAGGATTCCCAGCGTCGCCAGCGGATAGCGCCTGCGGTAGACAAAGGCCGCGCCGGCCAGAGTGAGCAGACCGGCCAATCCCAGCCAACTCAGCACGTCACCAGGCGCCTTCGTGATGGGGAGAGTGTGATCGATGTTCTGTCCGAAGGGAAGAACGGTCATGCGCAGGTAAGCCCACACCACCTTGCATTGTGTGACGAGGTAATCTGCCCGCGCGACACTGGCGGTGGCGCCGGCCGTGCCCTCCCGGCTGGCGACGGAGTACAGCTTGAATGCGACAGCGGCGCCGCCGAGGGCGGCGATGCCGTACAGGCGCCAGTTCGCGGCCGCAGCCTGGATGTTCAGCTTCTCGCCAAACCAAAGGTCGGTGAGCAGCAGAACACCCGCCATCGCGATGGCAGGTTCCTTGCTGAGCATGCCCAGGCCGAGGAGGATGAGCGTGATGATGGCGCCAATGAGGTTGAGTCCGCGTTCCCTCAGGGTGAGCACAAACAGGTAGGCCAGGTAGGCGAAGAGCACGCACAGGACTTCCGAACGGCTGGCGATATAGGCCACGGCCTCTGTCTGCATCGGGTGGAGCAGAAAGACGGCACAGCCGAACAATGCGCTCACTTCCGCGGTCCGGCCCGCTGCACCGGCGCGCGACAGCAGGCGCTTGAGGATCAGGAAGACCAGGCAGCCATTGAGGAGATGGAGGAGCAGATTCTCCAGGTGGTAAGGAAAGGGATTGAGGCCCCAAAGAGTCTTGTCGATGACGAGGCTGATGTTGCTGAGCGAGCGGAGGACCCGGCTTGCGTAGAGCGTCCAAGGGTCGTTGGCGCTCGCCCCCAGCATCGGCAGGTTGAGGTCGTCGAAGAGAAATGGTCCGTTTAGAGCCGGGGCGTAGGCGGCGAAAGTGGCGGCCAGCACCACAAACAGCGTCCAGACCGGCAGGTGGTCCCGCGCCTGTGCCGTGGGTTTATTCTCCTGGGGTTTGAGTTTTCTGTTCATGCAGCTCTTTGAGGCGGAATTCGAGGATGGCCAGTTTTTGAGTTAGCGTGATATTCATGTCTTTTAATTCTGATATCACTCTCGAAAACCGGTAAAAAACTCCTAGGAAGACAATCAGGATCAGAAACAGCAGGGAGATGGCCGCTTCGCCCACTCCGAAAAAGCGGGAGAGGCGGTCCAGGAGCTGGTGGCTTCGCGAAAGTCCGAGCAGTGCAGCGCAGGCGGCCAGCCAGCTGACCGAATGTTCCACGCGGATGTGCTCGCTGCGCAGCGATTTCAGCACGGTGAGCAGCAGCAGGAAGCTGAGAATGGCCAGTAGGTCGAGCAGCCTATCCACGGTGCGCCTCCTCTCCCTCCGCGCGGTGCCGGCCATCAAAGCGGAGGATGTTTACGAACACCCCTAGGAGTACGTGGATGACGTAGTAGATGGATCGGGTGGCGGTGATGGAACTGCGGCCTGCCATGCGCTTCCTCATTCGGCAGGGCACTTCTTCAAACCGGAAGCTGCGGCGCTGGAGCACCACCAGCGTTTCGATCTCGGGGTATTCCAAGGGGAACGTCTGCGCGAAAACCGAGAGTGCCCGCTGATTCACCGCCAGGAAACCGGATGTCGGATCTGTCACCGGGCGGCCGAGGATGGGGCGCAGCAGCAATCGGAAGAACTGGATTCCGATGCGCCGGATGTAGTGCGTCTGCAAGCCGCCGGACTCCTTGGCGCGCACGCCGATGACGACTTCGCAGCCCGTCTCCTCCAGCACTGCGAGCAATCGCGGGATGTCCTGTGGATGGTGTTGCCCGTCGCCGTCGATGCGTACCACCTTTTTGTAGCCAAGCTGGTATGCGAGCTTGTACCCGGCCTGCACAGCGCCGCCCAGGCCCAGATGACACGGCAGCCGCATCAGCATTGCCCCGGCCTCTTCCGCCTCAGTCGGAGTGGCATCCGCCGAGTGATCGTCGATGACGAGTACCGGCAGGCCGGGACAGATCTCTCTCACTTCGCGTACCACCTTCCCGATGGCCTGCCCTTCGTTGTAGGCCGGAATGATCAGCAGCGTGTTCTCCATGCTCACTGTGCGGCAACCTCCCGCGCGGAGATCAGGAATCTCCGGAGCAGCGCCAGGTACTCGTTCACCGGGATCTTGCGGGTGGACGCGATCTGGCGGCGCTGTTTCAGCAGCGCCGGCAGGTTTGCCAGCAGATCCAGGTGCGCTCGAACGACCACCAGCACGAGCTGCCAGGCGCTTCCGCCGTCCTCCCTGAACTGCGCCGCCTTGCCCTGGCCCCCCAACATGAGCGCCGCGTGCCAGAAGTAGCGCCATGCCGTCCACAGGGGACTGGCCACCACCCACGACCATGGCAGGCAGCGCACGGCCAGCCGCAGCCGGTTTCTCTCTACCAGCCATGCTTTCCGTTCAGATGCCGCTCCCGCGCTCTGCGAATAGCTGTGCCGCACCACGGCCTCCGGCTCATAGCCGCAGAGCCAGCCGCCCCAACGCGCGCGTAGCCCGAGGTCGGAATCCTCGCAGTACAAGAAGAAATCCTCCGCAAACAACCCGATTTCTTCCAGCATCGCACCGCGATAGACCGCCGCGCAGCCGCTCGGCATCAGCGACTCACCCCGCTGCAGGTACGTGCCGGAGGGTTCACCGTGGCCGCGCTGCTTGGTGCTGCCGTCGCGGCCCACCAGCATGCCCGCCGAGTCGATGCGGCCGGTTTCCCCCAGTTCGATCCGCGGCGCCACCATGCCCAGCCGGGTATCCGCTTCCATGGCTCGAATTGCCACCTCCAGCCAGTGTGGATCGGCGACGGCGTCGTCGTTCAACGTGGCCAGATAGTCCGCCGGCGCCAGCCGGAATCCCTGGTTGATGGCCGCGCCGAAGCCCACGTTCTCCCTGTTCTCAATCAGGCGGAACCGGTAGCGTGCGGCGCCCAAGCGATGGATGGCGCCACATGCGCTGTTGTCCACCACGACGACCTGCACGCCGGGCAACGTCTGCGCCTCCAGCGACGCAAGACACGCCAACAGGCGCGCATCGCCCGCCAGCGTCGGCACGACAACCGTGACAGTTGGGGACAAGCTCCAATTCTACGCGATCCGACCAATCTTCCGATTCTGGTTAAAATAGTGCAGATGTCTATCCTTACCACCGTCGTCGGAAGCTACCCCATCCCGCACTGGCTCCAGGGCGATACCTCGCGCACCGCCCTGCGTGACGCCATCATGGTCGTTCTCAAGTCTCAGGAACTCGCAGGCCTTGACGTCATCGCCGACGGCGAGTTGAACCGGTTCGACCCGTCCCATCCCGAAACCAACGGGATGATCGATTACTTCATCTCGAGGATGGACGGCGTCCGCACGCAGTTCTCACTCTCGGATATCCAGGCGTTCCGCGCTGATGCCGGCGTGGCCTACCGCACCGTGCCGGCCGGCATCGTGACGGGGCCGATCTCGCCGGGCGTCCTGAACCTGCCCAGCGACTACGAGTTTACGCGCGGGCTCACCACGCACAAGTTGAAGTTCACTCTCACCGGTCCGCACATGCTGTCCAAGGTTCTGACGGACCGTCACTACCACTCCCGCTCGGCGCTCTGCATGGCGGTGGCGAACGTGCTGCGGAAGCAGGTGGAGGCGATCGGCGCCGACATCATCCAGCTCGACGAAGCCAATATCAGCGGCCACCCGGAAGACGTGGAATGGGCACTGCCTGCGTTGAACCATGTGCTGGACGGCATCTCCGGCACTCGCGCCATCCACATCTGTTTTGGCAACTACGGCGGCCAGTCCGTGCAAAAGGGCTTCTGGAAGGACCTGCTGCCGTTCCTCAACGGCTTGCACGTCAATCACCTGGTTCTCGAATTTGCACGTCGCGGCTACGGCGAGATCGAAGCGTTCAAGGACCTGCGGCCGGAGATCGGCCTCGGCTTGGGCGTGGTCGACATCAAGGACAATGGAATTGAATCGGCCGAACTGATCGCCCAGCGCATTGAGCACGCGGCCAAGGTGCTTGGTCCCGAGCGGATCCACGCCATCCACCCCGACTGTGGCTTCTGGATGCTCCAGCGCAACGTTGCGGACAGAAAGATGCGCGCCCTCGTGCTCGGCCGCAATCTCTATGAAGGACGCAGCTAGCTCCGCATGACCCGATTTACCCTCTTCGTCTTCGCGGCCGCCTTGGCGGCCCAGACACCCCCGGAAGGGGCCCATCTTGCCAATCTCCGCCAACTCACCCGTGGCGGCCAGAATGCAGAGGCCTATTGGGCTCCGGACGGCAAGCGTATCATCTTCCAGTCCACGCGCGATCCGCATCAGTGCGATCAGATCTACGTGATGAACGCCGATGGGTCCGATCAGCGCATGGTCTCCACCGGGAAGGGCCGCACCACCTGCGGCTACTTCCTCAAGGACAACCAGCACATCGTCTACGGCTCCACTCATGAAGCCGGTGACGCCTGCCCGCCGCCGCCCGACCGCTCCAAAGGCTACCTGTGGGGCGTCTTCCCCGGCTATGACATCTACCTGGCCACAGACCAGGGCAAGATCGAGAAGAAGCTCACTACCGCGCCCGGGTACGACGCCGAAGCGACCGTCAACTTCAAGACGGGCAAGATCCTCTTTACCTCGCTCTCCTCGGGCGATCTGGAATTGTGGTCCATGAACCCTGACGGCTCCGGCAAGAAACAGATCACCAGACGCGAAGGCTACGACGGGGGCGCGTTCTACTCCCGCGACGGCAAGCAGATCGTCTGGCGCGCCACCGCTCCCGGCAATCAGAAGGTGATGGCCCGCTACAAGGAACTGCTGAAGGAGAACCTCACCGAGCCGATGCGCATGGAGCTGTTCATTTCCGATTCGAACGGCAAGAACATCAGGCAGCTCACCAATTTCGGCTGTGCGGCCTTTGCGCCGTCCTTTACGCCCGATGGCAAAAAACTGATCTTCGCGTCGAACAAGCACGACTGCGACGGGCGCAAATTCGACCTCTACATGATGAACACCGACGGCTCGGGCCTCGAGCGCGTGACGTTCTTCAACGGTTTTGCCTCGTTCCCCGAGTTCTCGCCCGATGGCAAGACGCTCCTGTTCTGCACCGACTACCAGGGCAAGAGCCGCTACGAATTCAATATCTGGACCGCGGACTGGAAGTAGAGCCCGTCAGCCTCTCACCACGATATTGATCAGTTTGCCGGTGTTGATCACCTTCACCACGGTCTTGCCGGCGAGATTGAACTGAATCTTCTCGTCGGCCAGCGCGGCAGCCTCCTGGTCTTCCTTGGAAGAACCGTTGGGGACGGTCACCTTACTGCGCAGCTTGCCGTTTACCTGCACGGGAATTTCGAGCGCCTCCTCGCGGGCGAGGTCGGCATCGAACGCCGGCCAGCTCTGCTTGAAGACCGGTCCCGTGTGCCCGGTGATGGCCCACAGCTCCTCAGCGGCGAAGGGCGCAAAGGGCGCCAGCAGCAGTGTCACCGTCTCGGCGCAGGCCTTCTTCGCGGCCGCGGAGAGTCCGGCTTCCGAGGTGTGCAGTTCGTTCATCAGCTCCATCAGAGCGGCGATGGAGGTGTTGAAGTGCCAGCGGTTGTCGAAGTCCTGCGTGATCTTGCGGATGGTCTGATGCAGCTTCCGAAGGGCCTTGGAGTCGGTCTCGCCGCTCCCGGCGCCGGCGTCGGCGTTCCGGGTGACCCACTTGAACAGCCGCGTGAGGAATCGCCACTGGCCTTCCACGCTGGACTCGTTCCAATCCATGTTCTTCTCCGGCGGTGCGGCAAAGAGCGTGAACAGCCGGCAGGTATCGGCGCCGTACTTCTCCACCATCTCATCGGGATCAACGATGTTGCCTTTCGACTTCGACATCGTCTGCCCGTTCAACTGCACCATCCCCTGCGTGAACAGGTTTTTGAACGGCTCATCCACCTGCACCAGGCCGATGTCCCGCATCACCTTGCACCAGAAGCGCGAATACAGCAGGTGCAGGATGGCGTGCGTCACGCCGCCGATGTACTGGTCCACCGGGAACCAGGGCTGCACGGTTTCGGGAGAGAAGGGCAGGGAAGTGTTCTTCGGATCGACGTAGCGGAAGAAATACCACGACGAATCGACGAACGTATCCATCGTGTCCGTCTCGCGCTCTGCCGGCGCGCCGCACTTCGGGCAGGTGGTTTCCAGGAAGCTCTTCAGATTGGCCAGCGGCGATTTGCCGCGGCCGGTGAACTCGACATCCGGCGGCAAAACCACCGGCAACTGGTCGTCCGGCACAGGAACCACGCCGCAGGCTTTACAGTGGATCACCGGGATCGGCGTGCCCCAGTAGCGCTGGCGGGAGACGCCCCAGTCCTTCAGCCGGTAAGTGATCGACGCCTTGCCGAAGCCCTCTCTCTCGGCCTTTTCAGACATCCGCTTGCGGCCCTCGGCGCTGCTGAGGCCGGTCCACTCGGCGGAGTTCTCCATGATGCCGTACTCGGTGAACGCCTCAGTGGGATTCACGGCCAGCTCGCCGTCCACGGGGCGAATCACAGGGACAATCGGGATACCGTACTTGGTGCAGAATTCGAAGTCGCGCTCGTCGTGCGCGGGCACCGCCATGATGGCGCCCGTGCCGTAGCCCCACAGAATGAAATTGCCCACCCACACCGGCACTTCCTTGCCGTTGTAAGGGTTCACCGCGGTGTGGCCGGTGAAGAAGCCTTCTTTGACGAGGTTCTCGGGATCTTTACGGCTCTGGTCGTCGACCATCGCCTTGAGCTTCGCGGCGAGTTCGCCCGTGCAGAGGCGTTTCGAAATCGGATGCTCCGGCGCCAGGATGACGCAGGTGGCTCCGTAGATCGTGTCGACGCGCGTGGTGAAGACGCGGATGTTCTCGTCGGTGCCCTTCAGCTTGAAATCGACCTCGGTGCCCTCGCTCCGGCCGATCCAGTTGCGCTGCATGGTGAGCACCATCGACGGCCAGCCGGCCTCGATCTGCGCCATGTCGTCCAGCAGTTGCTCGGCGTAGTGCGTAATGCGCAGGAACCACTGGTCCAGTTCGCGCTGCTCCACCGGCGTGGTTTCATGCCGCCAGCAGCAGCCATTTTCCACCTGCTCGTTGGCCAGCACCGTGGCGCACTCCGGACACCAGTTCACCAGCGAGGTTTTGCGATAGGCCAGCCCGCGCTCCATCATCCGCAGGAACAGCCACTGGTTCCAGCGGTAATATTCCGGCGTGCAGGTGTTCACCTCGCGGTCCCAGTCGTAGGCGAAGCCCAGCCGCTGCAACTGCTTCTTCATGTGGGCCACGTTTGAGTGTGTCCACTCGGCCGGATGCCGCTTGTTCTTGATGGCGGCGTTCTCGGCCGGCAGGCCGAAGGCGTCCCACCCCATGGGGTGCATCACGTCGTAGCCGCGCATCCACTGATAGCGCGCCAGCGTGTCGCCGATCGAGTAGTTCCGCACATGGCCCATGTGCAGGCGTCCGCTGGGGTAGGGCAGCATCTCCAGCACGTAGTAGCGCGGCTTGGCGCCGTCGTCGGCGGCCTTGTACAGTTGCGGGTCGGACGACCAGCACTGCGCCCATTTCAGCTCGATTTCCTGGTGGTGGTACGGCGTTTCCGGCATAGCGATTTCAGTGCGTCCACATTGCGCTGGTCGTCGCCCGGCTGGTCGATGGGGGTCTCCAGCACGAAAGCCTTTTCCGCGAGATCCGGATGGTTCAGGATCCGGCGGAAGCCTTCCAGCCCGATGTGGCCTTCTCCTATGTTCGCATGCCGGTCCAGTCGCGAGGCGAGCCCGCCCTTGGAATCGTTCACGTGGATCACGGGAATCCGCGCCAGGCCGAGGATGCGGTCCGCCGCCGCCAGCGTCTCCTTCAAGCCCTGCTCCGAGGCCACGTCGAACCCGGAGGCGTACAGATGGCACGTATCCAGGCAGAAACCGACGTCAAACGGCACTTTACCCGCCGTTTTCGCGCGCAATTCGGCCAGTTCTTCGAAGGTTCGCCCAATGGTCGCCCCGGCGCCGGCGGTGTTTTCGAACAACAGCGTCACACCCGGCACAGCGAGGCTTTTCGATGCCTCTTCCAGGGACTGCGCGATCCGCTGAATCCCCGCCTCCACCCCGTCGTCCTTCGCCGACCCCGGGTGCATCACCAGGTACTCGGCCCCAATCGCCGCGGCCCGCTCCAACTCGCCCCGCATCGCCGCCACGGACTTCCTGCGGATCTCTTCGTCCGGGGCAGCCAGGTTGATCAGGTACGAATCGTGGATCACCAGCGGCGCCAGTTCATGCTCCTTCCGGTAGGCCTGCATCTCTTCCCGCTGCTCTTCCGGCGGCATCGCGGAGCGCCACATCCGCGGGCTCCCGGAGAAGATCTGAAAGCAGTTAGCGCCCAGTTCCACGGCCTTGATGGCCGCATTCACCAGTCGCCCCGACGTAGAAGTATGGATTCCAATCCGCATGAGCGTGAGTGTAGCGCACCCCCTCGCGGCGTGTCTTTCCATCCACAGGCGCTGCGGCGAAGTGTGTCACGCATACCACATGTCAAAATTTGTAAAACTGTCTATTCAAATGACTTAACACTCCTTCACGCTTCTGTTACGATGTGGATAGAAGTCATTCGAGGCCCTACTTGAGATTCGAAACCACCATTCAACGCCCCGTCGCCACCAGCGGCGTGGGCCTTCACAGCGGTGTGCCGGTGGCCATGCGCATCTTGCCTGCCCCGCCTGCCACCGGGATTGTCTTCCGCCGGACGGACCTTGACAACTTCGAAGTGCCCGCCAGCTGGAAATACGTCCAGCGCGTCAGCTATGCCACGTCGCTCATGCGGCAAGGCGTCCTGATCTCCACAACCGAGCACCTGCTCAGCACGTTCTTCAGCATGGGGCTCGATAACGCCTACGTCGAAATCGACAACCTGGAAGTGCCCATCCTGGACGGCAGCGGCCAACCCTTCTCAGAACTCCTCAGGCAGGCCGGAATCCGGCCCACGCGCCGCCGCAGGCGCTACCTGCGAATCCTCCACCCGGTCACGCTGGAGGGAAACGGCAAGCGCATCTCCATCGTCCCGTCAGACTCCTTCCGCCTTCGCTGCGATGTCTTTTTCAACCACCCCCTGGTGATGCGGCAGACTCTCGAGATGGAGGTGACCCCCGAGAACTACGCCCGCGAGATCGCCCCGGCGCGCACCTTCGGCTTCGCCCCCGAACTCGACCAGATGCGCAACATGGGCCTGATCCGTGGCGCCTCGCTCGATTCCGCAGTCTGCTTCGCCGCGGAAGGTGTGCTGAATGAAGGCGGCCTGCGCTTCCCGGACGAACCCTGCCGCCACAAGGCCCTCGATCTGATCGGGGACTTGGCTCTGATCGGCAAGCCTATCCTGGGCGAAGTGATCGCCGAGCGCGCCGGCCATGCCATGCATGTCGCCCTGGTCGCCAAGATCATGTCCGACGCCTCTCTCTATGACATCGTCACCGCCGACGAAGCAGTTCCGGCTCTCTCCGTCGCCGCCCTGGCCTGATTCCATGCTGCGGCACCTGCCGAACCTCATCACCACCGTCCGTATCCTGCTCACTCCCTACATCGGCTACCTCATTGCCCGCGGCCAGAACCGGTTGGCGTTCTACCTCATCGCCGCCGCCGGCCTTTCCGACGGCCTCGACGGCTGGCTCTCGCGCCACTTCCATTGGCAATCCGCCCTGGGCGCCAAACTCGACCCACTGGCCGACAAGATTCTGTTGGCCACGCTCTTCCTCGGCCTGGGCTTCGCCGGCGCGCTCCCGTGGTGGGTCGTGATCCTCTCCTTCACCCGCGACCTGCTCATCCTGGCCTTCGCCGCCTACGCCTGGCGAGTTCACGGCCTGCGGGACTTCCCGCCGTCCATTTGGGGCAAACTCTCCACCTTTTTCCAACTCCTCCTGTGCGGCGGGGCGCTCCTCCGCAATCTCTGGCCTGAATCTTTCCTGGCCGCTCTAGTCCCCCTGGTCCTCTATCTCAGTGCCGCCGCCACCGCCTGGAGCGGACTCCACTACGCCCTCACCGGTGCCCGCATGCTGCGCGGGGCCCCCTCCGTCCTATCTGCTGGAGATTGATTCCGCCCCGCCATCAAGGTTACGCTGGAGTCGTGGCGCAATCTTCCACCGGTTCCGGGCCTCAGAGCAAGGCGGTCCGGTTCGCCCCCGCCCGCTCATATCTCACGGCTGCAGCCGTCGCTTTCGGCCTGGCTGCGTTTTCCGGCTGGATCGCGTTGCGCTGGATTCCTGCCGGTGTGCCTGCCGCCCTCCTACTGCTGAGCGCCGGCGCGGTGCTCTGGCTGGCCCTCCGCCCCGCCATCTACATCTCCGATGCTGGCCTGAGCGTCGAGTCCACCGCCATCCGCTGGTCGGAAGTGCGGCGTGTCGATCAAACCGGCTGGGTTTCGCCGCTGGTCGTCTACCTCACGCTGTGCGGCGGCGCGCGGCTCCGCCTGATCTACCCCGGCGAGACCGAAGAGTCGAACCGCCTGCTCCGCATGATCCAGCAGCGTTCCATCGGTGCACTGATCAACGGCGTACCCTACCGCCAGATCTTCGGCGATCCGAAGCCGGCCCAACCCGTGGCTCAACCAAAGCCCAAATTCCGCCTGCTGACGGAAGAAGACGAGGCTGAGGTCGAACGGCTTTATCACAGACTGCGCACCGCCGGCCGCATCGATCCCGAAAAATGAAGCCTGCCCGACGTCTCCGCCGCGGCTTCGCCTTCCTCCCCATCCTGCTCATCCTGGCCGTCCTCGCCATCCTGTGGTGGCAGCGGCATCTGATCCTGGCGCCGGCCGGCACTCTGCTCGATGTCGGTGAGCCGCCGCAAAAGGCCGACGTGGCCCTGGTGCTGGCGGGGGGCTGGAAGGGCGAACGAGTGCTCTACGCAGGTGAACTGGTGCGCCAGGGCTACGTCCCTTACGCGCTATTAAGCGGGCCCAGTTTCTTCTATGAGCAGCCGGAGTGCAGTTACTCCATCCCCTACGCCGAGAAACATGGCTTTCCTGTCGCCTACTTCCAGTGCGCCCCGAACAATGCACGCTCCACGGGAGAAGAGGCCGCCGCCATGCTCCCCGAACTCCAGCGCCGCGGGGTGAGGAAGGTCCTCATCGTCAGCGTCCGCACGCATACGCGCCGCGCGCGCGCCATCTACTCCCGTCTGCCGCATGACGGCATCGAGTTCCTCTACGCATCCGCTGAAGACCCGTCCTTCCGCCTGCGGGAGTGGTACAAAACACGCGAAGGCAAGAAAGCCGTCCTGCTCGAATGGCTGAAGCTGATCACCTCCACCCTGGGTGTTGACCGATGAGGGAAGCCTTCCGCACAGCCTGGCCCTATCTGCGCAGGTACCGCCGCGGCCTGGCCCTGGGTGGGGCCGCACTGGTGCTCAAGGACGTCTTCAGCGTCATCATTCCTCTGACGGTGAAGGCTGGCATCGACTCGCTCACTCAGCCCGGAGCGCCGCTCTCCCGCCTCTTCCTTTTCTGCGGCGCCCTTCTGCTGCTCTCCCTGCTGAAGGGCTTCTTCATGTACTGGATGCGCGTGATCATCGTCTCCATCTCCAGGGATGTCGAGTACGACATGCGCAACGACCTCTTCCGCAAGCTCGTGAGCCTCAGCCATGACTTCTACGGCCGCTACCGCACCGGCGACATCATGGCCCGCTCCACCAACGACCTCAACGCCGTCCGCATGATGCTCGGCCCCGCCGTCATGTACTGGGCCGAAACCTCCCTCACCTTCGTCCTGGCCCTCGCCATCATGTTCTCCGTCGATTGGAGCCTCACCCTCTGGGCGCTCCTGCCGGCGCCGCTCATCAGCCTCGTCGTCATGGTCTTCGGCCACCGCATTCACGTCCGCTTTGAGGCCATCCAGAAGCTCTTCTCCGACATCTCCTCCCGCGTGCAGGAGAGCATCAGCGGCGTCCGCGTCATCCGCGCCTACGTCCAGGAGGAAGCTGAACTGCGCCGCTTCTCCGAACTAAACCGAGCCTACATCGCCGAAAGCATGAAGCTGGCCACCCTCTCCGGACTCTTCATGCCGCTGCTGCAGTTCCTCGTCGGGCTCACCTTCCTGCTCGTCCTCTGGATCGGCGGGCTGCGTCTGCTGGAGCACCGCATCAGTCTTGGCAGCTTCGTCATGTTCAATACCTTCATGGGCATGCTCGTTTGGCCCATGATCGCTTTCGGTTGGGTGGTGAACCTGATGCAGCGCGGCAGCGCCTCCATGAAGCGCCTGCGCGAGTTCTACGATCAGAACCCCTCCATCGCCGCGCCCGACTCTCCGCAAGCCATCCCCGCAGGAGTTCAGACGCTGGAGTATACGGACGTCACCCTCGCCTTCGACGGCCGTAACGCGCTCGACGGCGTCGCTCTTTCCATCCCGGCCGGCGCCACCGTCGCCATCGTCGGCCGCACGGGCAGCGGCAAGTCCACGCTCGTCATGCTGTCGGCCCGCATGTTCGATCCCACTGCCGGCCAGGTGTCCCTGGGCGGCATCGACCTGCGCAACCTCGATCCCACCGAACTCCGCCGCCGCATCGGCTTCGTGCCGCAGGAAACCTTCCTCTTCTCCGCCACCCTCGCTGAGAACATCGCTTTTGGCGTAGATTCCGCCACCGCGGAGGAGGTGCGCCGCGCCGCTGAGCTCGCCGGCCTCGCCGCCGATATCGACGGCTTCCCCAAGGGTTACGAGACCGAAGTAGGCGAGCGCGGCATCACGCTCTCCGGCGGGCAGAAGCAGCGTACCGCCATCGCCCGCGCCCTGCTGCGCGAGCCCGAAATCCTGATCCTCGACGACGCCCTCTCCGCCGTCGACACCATCACCGAAGAGCGCATCCTCTCCGGCCTCCGCCAGTTCCGCCAGGGCCGTACCACCATCCTCATCTCACACCGCGTCTCCACCGTGCGCGATGCCGACTGCATCTATGTTCTCGACCACGGCCGCATCGTCGAGCAGGGTTCGCACGCCGAACTCCTGGCCCAGGGTGGCTACTACGCCGACCTCCACCAGAAGCAACTCCTCGAGGAAGAACTCGAAAGTATCTAGCGCGGCCGCCAGCGGTACGCCGCCCGTGAATTCTCCCGAAAGTAGAGTCTCGCCGCCTCCGCGCCCTTCATCTCGAAATACGCCTGCGCCACGTGCAGCACCTCCGCGTACGGCCCCATCAGATCGCTCACCGGCCAGTTGCTGCCATAGATCAGGCGCTGCCGGCCGAACGTCTCCCATAGTTCGTCCAGGGCAGGCCTGTAGTACGCCGTGTCGGTGACCAGGTGGCCATCGCGCTTCCGCAACACGCCGGATACCTTGGCATACACCCGCGGCAGGCCGCGCAGCACCTCCGCGCGCACCGGCGGGTCAAACGGCATGTGGTCGATGACGATGCGAAGTTCCGGCACGCGCTCCGCGAGCCGTGCCACATCGGCCAGCATCGCGGCGCCGCCCAGCGCATCCAGCATCAGCCCGCGCTCTGCCAGGCGCCTCAGATCTTCGATAAACGCGGCTCTCGCCAATCCCTCGTGGATCGCCGCGGCGCCCAGCCTGATCCCGAGAAACAGCGGATTCTTAGCGAACCGCTCCAGAAGCCCTGCAAACACAGATGCTCCCGCCGGCAACCTCCCCACCAGCCCCAGCAGGAACGGATTGTCCTTCGCCAGTTCCAGCACCCACTGGTTGTCCTCCACCCACTCGCTGGCTTCCACGACGATGGTGCCGGCGATCCCCAGCGGCCTGACCATCGCTTCGTACTCCGCCGGCAGCACCGTACGGTAGAGCACCGCCTGGCTCTTCGGCGGCCAAGGTACGCCCTGCGGCCTGCCGGGATCGTAGAAGTGAGTGTGCGTGTCGATGATCCCCAGGCCCGCCTTCGCGGTGCCCGCCGCCAGTGCCACAAATTCCCTGCGCCGCATCACGCCGGCCATGGTAGCAGACGCGCCGCCCGCTGTAAGATACAGGCATTGCCATGAATCTCGAAGAAGTCGCCCGCCGCGCCGGAGTCTCCACCGCCACCGTCTCGCGCGTGCTGAACAACCTCGATGTCGTGCGTAGCGCCACCCGCACCAAAGTCCTCAAAGCGGTAGCTGACCTCAACTATCACCCCAATCTGCACGCCCGCACGTTGGCCGGAGGCAAGAGCCATACCATCGGCATGATCGCCTCCAACATGGAGAACCCCTTCTTCTTCGACATCTTCCGCGCGCTGGAAGCCGAGGCCCTCCGCAGCGGCTACGATGTCGTCGTCTCGAACACCGACTACGATCCCGAGCACCTCGTGCGCAGCGTCCGCCTCATGATCGGGCGCCGCGTTGCCGGGCTGGCCATGGTGGTCTCCGAGATGGATGAAACGCTGGTGGACGAACTGGCTGCTGCCGGCATCCCGTGTGTCTTCTACGACGTGGGCGCGCCGCGCGAGCATATCTCCAACATCCGCGTGAACTACCGCGCCGCCATTGAATCGCTGGTAAAGACGCTACACGCCCAGGGCCACCGCCGCTTCGCCTTTCTCGGCCACCACTCCGCCCTGGGCCCCACCAGCGAGCGCGAGCGCGCCTTCACCAAGAGCATGGTGAAACTCGGTTCCGGCGTCGAGTGGCGCACCGTGGCCGACCGCGACGGACTCGACGGCGGATGCCAGGCAGCGCGTCAACTCCTCAACAGCGGCTTCCGCCCCACCGCCATCGTCTGCGTGAACGACTTCACCGCCGTCGGCGCCCTCCGCGCTCTCCGCGAGCAAGGCCTGCGCGTGCCCGCGGACGTCTCCGTCACCGGGTTCGACAACATCCTTCTCTCTGAGTATTGCGACCCGCCCCTCACCACCGTGGACATTCCGCGCGCCGACATCGGCCGCCTGGCCTTTGAAGCGCTGGCGCCGGCCAACGATCGTCAGCCGGCGCCAGGTCGTGAAATTGTCATCGAGCCGCGCATCCTGCTGCGAGGCTCCACCGGCGAGGCCTATTCGCGCAGGAAACCGTGATACACGCCCATGTAATAGGGCAGCAGGTAGATGGCGCCGTCGCCCAGTGAGCGGCCCGCTCCGCGATAGTCCAAGGCCCAGGGGTCGTGGTTCCAGTGGCCCACATAGCGCTCATCGATCGGCAGCACTTTGCCGTTGTTGCGGTAGCCCGTCTGCCGCGCGCCGCCTTCGCGCACGTTCGGCGCCAGCGGAATGATGTCTTTCCGGTGTGAGTTCTTCACGCCCCAGTCGATGCGATCCATCGGGAGACGCTGCAGAGAGTCCAGCGACTCTTCCAGCCACGGCCCGCGCGCCGACAGATCCTGCTCCCCGTATGCGTCGTGGTACTTCCCACCCTGCGCCATCGCGGCGTACATGAAGTTGAAGAGCGGGTTCAGCTCCGGCTGTTCGTTCTGGTAGTGGCAGTGGAAGCCCATCAGGTACTTCTCGCGCAGGTCCGGATCCTTCTCGTACTTCAGAAGGTTGTAGTAGTTCATGAAGATCATCTCGTCGTCGCTCTGATTGCCCGCGCCGGCGCCCAGGTGCGTCTTGACGATCATCGCGTTGGCCGCGTAGTCGTGGCGCTGAATCAGGCGGTCGTACGCCTCCGCGTACTTCTTGTCGCCCGTAATGTGCTCCGCCACCTTCAGGTACGCCAGAATGCTGATGGAGTTCATTCCGCGTTCCTGCCAGAAATCCTTCCCTTCGTTGAGGGACTCGGGATTGAAGATCGCCCAGCGCGTCGGCTCGCCGTCGTGATCCACCAGCGTGAAGTTGTGCACCAGCAGGTGGTCCGTCAATGCCGCCACGTGCTCGCGCACGGCTTTCCTGTCGTCCTCGCTCTTGGCCACCAGGTCGTAGTAGAGCGCGTAGAAGAAGTAGTGGCCGTCGAGTTCGTCGGAACTGGTATCGGTCTTCCAATACCACTTGCCGTCGGCGCTGACCGGCCAGCGCGGCTCGAAGATCTTCCAGCGGTGGTCACGCTCCGCCTGCGTCGCACGGTCGCGCGCCGCGTTGTCGTGATCGTTCGGGTTGCGGCCCGAGGTCGGCAGGATGGAGCGTGCCACGAAGCCCTTCGGCGCCGGATGAGCGCCGCCCTGCGTCACCGTGCCCAGGAAGCGCAGCGCTTCGAAAGCCTGTTTGGCGCGCTTCTGAGACTCCGCGCTGCCCGTGGCGCCAAACGCGAAACACTCGCCCGCGCCGTACATCGACGTCCACAGTCCGTCGTTGTCGCTGTCCACCTGCGTGTACTCGCTCACGTCGCCCGGCCTCTTCAGCACCACCGGATGCACGTACTGGTAGGGCGTGCGGCGGTGGCGCTTGTCGATCTCGTCTTCAAACCATTTCGCCTTCGCCGCCAGCGTCATCGGCTTCCGTTCGATCACGGCCAGTCCAGCCGGCGTGGCGATCCACGCATCGCCGTTCGCCGCTACCGCAATCGCGCGCACTTCATCGGCCGGCAGCCAGCGCAGTCCCTGCCGGTACTCCCAAACCTTACCGTCGAAGCGGATGGCGCCCACCTTCGTGCCGAACCACACCACGCCTTCTTCGCCCGCCGCCACACACGTAAAGTCGTCGTAGGGCAGCCCTTCAGCGCCCGTGTAGAGCGTCCACTTGCCGTTCTCTTCCACGCCAGCGCCCTGCGGTGAGGCGAACCACAACCGGTTCTTCGCATCGAACGCCACGCCGCGCACGTCCACCGGAGCCCAGCTGCGCTTCCCGTCCGTGGGGAAGGTGCGCTCCCAGTTCTTGCCCTTGGAAACGAAGAGCCCGGCCGGCCGCGCGTCGGCTTTGCGGCCATCCTTGGCCTGAGCGATGCTGCTCTTCGCAGGCGCGGCTTTGGCCGCGGTCCATTTGCCGTTCGACAGGGTCACGGCGCCTTTGGCCGTCACTGCCGTCACCTCGCCCGCGGCCGAGATGCGGACGTCCGTTACATCGTTCGATGGCAGGCCGTTCTCAGTCGTGTAGAACACCCGCGACTGCGCCTGGAAGGTGCCCGTCCTGATCGACGGTGTTTGGGCCGCCAGCGTCATGCCGGCGGCGAGCATTACCATGAGTCTCATTTGGAAACGACCTCGAATTCGTAGATGTTCTCGGAGATTACCTTGCCCTGCGCATCGACGATTTCCGCGCGCAGTTCGTAGTTGCCCGGCGCACCGGCAGTCCAGGCCGCCGCGCCCACTTTGATCGAAGAGTCCGCAGCCAGCGATACCGGCAGCGATCCCGTCTTCACTGCCGCCTGGCCCGCCTGCTGGATCTGCCAGCGCAGCGTGGCCCCGTTCACCGCCTGCCAGGTGTCATTCGCCGCCCACAAAGTGCACGTGAACGGCTCGCCCGCTTTCCACTTGTCGCGGTCGTACTGGAAGAGCGCCGCTACGGGCGCAAAACTGCGCCGCACCGTGTCGTAGACCTTTGTCGGCCTGCGCTCGAAGTCGATCGCCGCCATCGTCACCGATGGCCAGATGTCGATCGCATGGAAGTGCAGAATGCCGCCCGAACCCTCGCTCTTGCGCTGCCGCGAGCGCTCCAGCGCGATCTGGAACAGCCGCGACACATACGCCTGCGTCTTCGGGATGTACTGCTCCATGGTGAGCCCCGCCGGGTCGCCCCAGGCGCGGAACGCCTCCATGATCTGCAGCCGCCGCCACTCCCACTCATCGCGATGCTCCAGGATCGGCCACTGGCCGCCCATGAACTTCTTCAATGTCTCGAAGTTTGGCAGCGACGTCGCGCCCAGTTCGCTGACGAAGTTCTCCGTCATCTGCGTGTAGTCCCACACCGAGCCGTTGTACCAGCCGTGATAGACGTGGCTGTCGCCGAACCGCCCGGTGGAGCGCACCACCGGCCGCCGCTGCGGGTCCAACAGGAACGGCCGCGGCGCCAGGTGTTTGGTGATCTCCGTGTAGTTCTCAAAATCTTCTTCGTCGCTGGTCGCCCACAGCGCCACCGACGGATGGTTGCGCACGTAGCGCAGATGGTTGTCGTACAGCGGCGCCGCGTGCTGCGCGAAGCCGCGGTCGTGCGGATACCAGGCCTCCAGGAAATCCTGCCACAGCAGCACGCCGCGCTCATCCGCCAGATCGTAAAATTCGCGGCTGGAGAAGTGGCAGTGGATGCGGATCATGTTGATGTTCATGCCCAGCATCAGGTCCATGTCCCGCTCGTACTTCTCTCGCGTCATCTCCGACATGTACAGGTGGTAGTAGTAATTCGTTCCGCGGATGAACATCTTCCTGCGGTTCAGGTAGAAGTCCCAGCCGATCTTCTCAATCTCACGGATGCCCACCGGCAGGCTCCTGCCGTCCACCGCGCGGCCGTTCGAATCCAGCAACCGGATCTCCAGCGTGTAGAGGTTCGGCTTTCCGTGGTCCCGTGTCCACCACAACTGCGGCTTCGCCACCGGAATCACCACGCGCTCCGTCACCGGAGATACCACCTGCACCCGCTCCCCCTGGAAATTGCGCGGCGACAGCGTCAGTTGATACTGATAGCCCGGCAGTGCGTTCTCCTCCGCCAGGTCCACTTCCACCTTCGCGCCCGTGCCTTCCAACCGCGGATTCACGGCCACGTCGGTGATACGCGCCAGTTCGCCCGCCTTCACGCGCACGCTGCGCGTGATGCCGACCGGCGTAATGTCGTCCGGCTTCTGGTCCACCGCCCCGTATGCGCCCTTGATCGTGTATGGCCGGTGCTTCCAGTAGTAGCTCACGGGCGTCCACACACGCACCACGATCTGATTCTCCTTCCCCACTTTGGCCCGGTCCGTCACGTCGAAGTCGTAAGGATCGATATAACCTTCGTGCCGGCCCACGAACTCGCCGTTCAGATAGACGTCTGCGTAGTAGTCGGTCGCTTCAAACTCCAGCCGCAACTGCTTGGCCTGAAATCGCTCCGGCAGCCGAAAGGAACGCCTGTACCACCACTCCTTGTAACTCACCCACTCCGCTTCGCGCGAATAGAGCTGCTTCTCTTCCAGCCATTGCACGTGCGCCGTCCCCGGAACCTTCACTCTCTTCCAACCCGATTCAGGCTGCCCAGCGCCCTTCTCGGCCCACATCAACTCCCACTCGCCGTCGAGCGAGAAGGAGTCCTGCTCAAAAGGGGAGGCCGCCCCCGTTCCAATCTTCGCCTCCACTTGCCGTTCTGCCGCCGAGGTGGCCTGTGCAGCCCCGGCCTTCGGCCCCGACACCTGCGCCAGCACCGGCTGCCGCAGAGTGCGGTTCTCTTTGCGCGCCTCCAATACCGTCTCGATCCCCGCCCACTTCGGGAACGTGATGGCGATCGACGCCACCCCAGCGGCCTTCTTTGCCAGCAGGCGCCGCGACCCGGCCCCCGTCCAGTTCAGTTCGCCGTCCAGCGCCACGATGCCCAGCGCGCCGTAATCTTCCTCCCGCTGGTAATAGACGATGTGCCCGCCCGGCAGCTTCGCCCACGCGCGCGGCTCAATCCGGTTCGGCTCCATCTCCCGCTCGCCCGGGCCGGTCGGGCCCGTGTACTCCGATCCGCCCAGGCATCGGTTGAACGGCACATACGGCGACGCCGACAAACTCGCAAACCGGAACCCGCCTCCCGCCTTCCACTGGAACGCCGCGCCCCCCGCTGTGAAAGTGATCTCCCACGTCTCACCCGCGCGGGTCAGCCGCAGCCGTCCCCGCAGCGGCCCCGTCTCCAGCAACTCGACATTCGTGAATCCGCCCTTGCCGCCCAGCGTCGTCCAGCCGTCATTCTCGCCATCGATCCCCGGCACCACGGGCGGAATGATGCTCCGCGCTTGTGCCGTGTCCTCGTGGATGTCTCCCTTGAGCGCCTCTTTCGTTTCCGGCGACGTTTCAACCAGGTTCAGCTGCTTGTGCGCCGCCGCCCGCAGCGAGTACACCTCGACTAACGCGCCCGCCTTCGTGTCGATCACCCCCCGGAAGAACGCGTTGCCGAACTCCACCCGGCTCAGGCCCACTCTTCTCAATACGATCGGATTCACAAACCGCCCCTGCGGCGCCGTGCAGCACGTTACCTTGTACTCCGGCAACTCACCCGGGATCAGCGACACAGGAAACAGCAATTCGCCGCCCGCCACCTGGTGCGGCACCTCTCGCCCCGCCGGGTCCACCACCATGTAGCCCGCGCTTTGCCCACCCACTTTCGACAAAGGCACGGACGCCACTTCATTCGTCCGCCGGTAGAGCCCCGTCGGCTCTTCGATGCGCACCGTCCATGTTGAAGCGGCAGTCGCTGTCCCCAGCGTCACCGCGGCGCAGCCCAGCAAAATCACGCCTGTTCGCATGGCCGTTGCTCCCGTTGCCTGCCTCCCGGGCGGTTGTATACGATTGCCCGGTGTGTCCAATATAGCGTATCATTGGTAAAAAAGTGAAACGACACTTCAGAAAATAGTTAAGGAGCCTGCCGTGAGCCAACTCGCCATTCTTGGTGGTGAACCGGTCCGCAAAAAGGGTTTCGCCCCTTGGCCGCAATACAAGCCCTCGGATCTCGACCGCATCCGTCAAACTGTGGAAAGCCGCCACTGGGGCGGTTTCCCCTATCCGACTCCGCTCGCCACGGACTTCTGCAAGGCCTTTGCCGACATGCACGGCGCCAAATACGCCCTGCCCATCGTCAACGGAACCGTCTCTCTCACCGTCTCTCTGCAGGCCTGCGGCGTCAACTTCGGCGATGAAGTGATCGTCCCCGCCTACACCTGGGATGGCACCGCCACGGCCGTCCTCGCCATGGGCGCCGTGCCGGTCTTCGTCGACATCGACCCCGACACCTACTGCCTGGACGTCGAGGCCACCCGGCGCGCCATCACGCCGCGCACCAAGGCCATCATCCCGGTCCACCTCGCCATGCGCTTCACCGACATGGACGCGCTCATGGCCCTCGCCCGCGAACACAACCTCAAAGTGATCGAGGACTGCGCCCACGCCCACGGCGGCGCCTACAAGGGCCGGGGCGCCGGCGCCATCGGCGACATCGGCTCCTTCTCCCTGCAGGAGAGCAAGCTCATGACCTCCGGCGAGGGCGGCCTGCTCACCACCAATTCGCTCGAATACTACGAAGCCCTCCAGACCGTCATCAATTGCGGACGCGCTTCTATCACCGACGAACACGGCCGCCGCATGATCGGCCTCAACTACCGGATGACCGATCTCCAGGTGGCGCTCCTCGTCGGCCAACTCGAGATGCTGCCCGAGCTGCGCGACCTGCGCGCCCAGCGCGCCGAACTGCTCACCTCCCTGCTCAACGGCATCCCCAGCGTCCGCACGCTGCCCGCCCAGCCGGAAATCACCCAGCCCACCCACTACACTTACGTTTTCCAGTACCGCCCGCAGCCCGGCGCCTCGGCCCCCCACCGCGACCTCTTCGTCGCCGCCATCGCCGCCGAAGGCATCCCCTGCGACGGACGCTTCTATGAAGCGGTGTACAAGAGCGATCTCTTCTATGCCACGCCCGACAACTGCGCCCAGCTCAAGTCGGATTACTCCAACGTCTCCTGCCCCGTCTCCGAACGAGCCGCCTACGAGGAGTCGGTCTGGTTCTTCCAGTTCTGCCTCATCGGCGACGAAGAAGACGTCCGCGACCTGGCCCGCGCCGTCGAGAAGGTCTCCAGCCATCTCGAACTGCTCGCAAAGCAGGATCCCTCGCTGGCGGGTGTCAAAGCCATGGGCCGTGCCCAGCGCGCCCGCTTTGAGCGCAAGAAGAATTACTAGTTGTTCGTCTAGCCCTCATCATCGAGAACCCCCGGGAAACTTCTCCCGGGGGCTTTTTATGTGTAGCCGTTCATTCGCCCCTGTGCGCGGCCAACAAAAAAAGGGCGGCCGCTGGGCCGCCCTTCCTGTTTGCCGGTTGCCCGGACTAGAACATGATCTTCATGACCAGCGAGATGATTCTCGTCTCGTTGTTCATGTCGGCGTTGAGCTTGCCGAAGTTGGAGTTATTCACCGCCGTGGTTGCCGGCTGGCCGAACCACGGATGGTTGAACGCGTTGTAGGCGTCCGCGCGGATCTGCCACTTCACCCGCTCCTTGATCGTGAACTGCTTGTACATGGAGAGTTCCACCGAATTCACGCCCTGGGCGCGGACGTCGGGGAATCGAGTCGGGTAGGCGCGCCAGGTGTAGTTCGGCTGCGCCGTCTTGGGGAAGATGGTGGTGTCAAAGTACGGGTCGTAGCTGACGTCCCAGTAGCTGCGGCCGTTCGCCTTGGCGATATCCAACCGCTGGGCGTCCGTCAGCTTGGCGCTGCGGGCCACGATGTTCGCGTTGTTCGGGAAGTCCATCGCGAAGCCGCTCTGCTTGGCCCACTGGCCGCTCAGGTTCCAGCCGCCGATGAACGCATTCACGAACGAGTTGGCCGAGGAAGCCAGCAGCTTGCCCTTGCCAAACGGAAGTTCGTAGATCGCCTGGATGTTGAACTTGTGCGGAATGTCATAGTTCAACAGGCGCTGTTCCAACCCCGTGTCGCGCAGGTTCAACACGTTGATGTCCTGCGAATTCAGGATGGAAGTGGCTTCCAGGGTCTTCGACCAGGTGTAGGAGCCCTGCATCATGAAGCCCTTCGAGAAGCGGCGCGATAGGCGGGTCTGCAGCGAGTGATAGCTCTGACGGCCGATCGGCACGTCGGTGAACGTCACCTGCGAGAAGTGCGGGTAGGCGTACAGGAGTTGCTGGCGCGGTACCGTCGCGCCGTTGATCCCCGAGTTCGGCAGCAGGCCGGCCATCGGGTTCGGTACCTGTTGCGTGAAGTAGGCCTGGCGCTGTTCCACCGGCAGCTTCGTCAGCTCAGCCAGCGGTAGGAAGTTGTTGCCGAGGCCCACTGGCAGGCGCCGCGTCATGTTGCCAACATAACTGGCATCGCCAACCATCGAGAACGGCAGTTCCCGCTGGAAGCCGAAGCTGAACTGGTGAGACTGCGGCAGCGGGCGGTCCAGGAACTGGCCCTGCACGCTCTGGCCCAGGTTCGTCGACAGGCCCATGCTGTTGCCGATCGGCTTCAGCAGGCCGGACGGGAACAGGTTCGACGGATAAGGATCCGAGAGCGACACAGCCGGCGTCAGGTTGCCGTCCGTCGAGGCGATCAGGTTCGTCGGCTGGCTGTAGCCCGTGGCCGGACCAAAGCTCTGCTGGCCCAGCATGCTGAAGCCATAGCCGCCGCGCGCCACCCACTTCGGGGCGAACTGCCAGGCGAAACCGACGCGCGGCTGGAAGTTCATCCGCTTCGGATCGAAAGCCATCCGGCTCACGCCGTTGACGCCAGCATACACAAGGCCACCGTACAGGTTCATGCTCGGCACCTGCGCCTGGATCGGGCTGTGCACGCCCACGTCGTAGGTCCGGATCATGCGGTCGTACCGTTCCATCGCCGGCGACTCGTAGTCCCAGCGGACGCCGATGTTGATCGTCAGCGTCCGGCTGGCCTTGAAGTCGTCCTGAACGAACATCGAATAATACTGGGAGCGGTAAGCCGGATCGATGTTGCGCGCCACTGTGCCGCCCGTCGGGTAGCCCAGCAGGAACGTTGCAAACTCGTTGCCCGAAGCCGAATCCGCCGTCTGCGGGCTGGCCTGCGTCCAGATCTTTGAAAAGTCGTAGCTGCCCGAAGCCAGGCCCGGGCCCATCGTGTTACGGTTGTACCGGCGCAGGTCGCCGCCGAACTTTAGCACGTGCCGGCCCATCACCAGGTTCAGGATCGGCGTGATTGAGTAATTGTCGTTCGTTTCGTAGCTGGTCACCGTGCTGGCGCCCACTTCCGTGTAGTTCCCCATGTTGAAGCGCGGGAACTGCAGCGTCGTGAACTGGCTCACCAGTTTGTCCGGGAAGCCCAACTGCCGCGGATCGAAGTTCGCGGCAAACGTGTTGCCGCTGAAGCCTTCATACCGCGCCAGGCCGGCGCGCAGGCTGAACACCGCCACCGGATTGATCGTCCAGGTGTAGTCGAAGCCCCAACTGCGCGAAATGCGCTGGGACGGCCACTCGCCGCTCGGTTCGGCTGCGTTTGTGCCCCAAACCACCTTGCTCCAGTTGATCCACGGCGTCTCGCCGTAACGGCCGGCGAAGGTGTGGTTCTGTGACGGCTTGAAGTCGAAACGGCCCAGCCATGAGTTGTAGCCGTTCGTCGCCGGGCTGAAATTGGCGTAGTTGTTCAGGTGGTCGCCGCCTTCGCCAGCTTGATTCGGCAGCGGGATGTAACCCGTCACCGCCTTCGCCACCGCGCTGATCCGGGGGCCAGGAAGAAGGTTGCCTGCAAACGGTGTACGCACGTACTTGCCATTCTCCAGCCGCGTCGTCAGCGGGTCGTAAATCGCAATCTGTTGACCGGCGCTGTTCCGCAGGGCCGAGAAATCGCCCCCACGCTCCGCCGCCGTCGCCATCGTCTTGATCTGGCCGCTGGCGATGTGTTCGCGCAGACCTTCCAGACTCAGCATGAAGAAGGCCTTGTTCCGCAGGTCGAGAACCTTCGGGATCCAGATCGGGCCGTCCACCTCAAAACCGTAAGTGTTGTTGCGCATCGGCGTCCGGCCTTCGCCGTTCTTATTCGCGATCCAGTCCGCCGCGTTCAGCTTGTCGTTCTTGAAGAACTCGAACAACTGTCCGTGGAAGTCGTTCGTGCCGGACTTCGTCGTGATCAGCGTCACACCGCCGCCGATGCGCCCGTACTGAGCGTCGTAGGAGTTCGTCTGCACCGAAACTTCCTGCGTTCCGTTCAGCGCCGGGGCAAAGGTCACGCCGCGGTCCATCTTCGTGTTCGCCACGCCGTCGATCATCGTCTCGTTTTCGCCGCTACGGCCGCCGCTGATCGATACGCCGTTGATGTTGCCAAACGCGTACAGCTCCATCGAGCCCCAATACCGGCTCTGCTTGATCACCCCCGGCAGCGAATACTGGAACTGGTAAAGGTTCCTACCCGCCGTAGGAATGTCTTCAATTGCCCGGGATTCCACCGTAGCCGACCGCGAAGACGTCTCCGTCTGCAGCAGGCTCACGTCGCCGGTTACCGTCACGGAGTCCGACGTCTGGCCGATCTCCATCTTGATTTCCACTTGCGGGTTGTCCGCCGCCGCCAGGTTAATCCCCGAACGCACGAACTTCTTGAAGCCCGCCTTCTCCGCCGTCAGCGTATAAGCGCCCGGCTGCAGGAAGCGGACCAGATACAACCCCGCTTCATTTGATACCGCTTCGGTTACCGTGCCACGTTCCACGCTAGTGACACGGATTTGCACCCCGGCGATGACTGCGCCGGTCGGATCCACCGCGGTTCCTGTGATTGTTGCGCGGACGTCCTGTGCCAAAACACTTGGCGCCAGGGCGGCCACGAGGAGCATAGCGAGACACACTACACGCTTCATAATCGACTCCCTGATTTGCATTCAACACCCAGCCGTGTCTCAGGCTTGAAACACAGCTATATCATTTTACTTATAAAGAATAAGGCTAACGAGTCAGGTTGTCAATTATTGAAACAAAAGATCGGTTTTTACGCCAGACTCCGAACCGCGTTCAGCGCTTCCTGGGCCTGAGACCACCAGGGCTCGAACCAACGCCGGAATTCCTCCGACGCCTCTTTCCGCGCCGCCGACATTGGCAACGGCAATGACAGTGGACTCAGGTTCCGGATCTCCGAAACCAGCTTCAGCCCCCAGGGGACCGGCCACGGTCCGATTTGGGCGATGTACTCGTCCAGCAGCCGGCTTGCGGTTTCAAACGCGACCCCTTGCGGATCATTCCGCGCTTCCCACAAGCCCAGGATCACTTCCGGCAGCACGCAGGCCACGCCCGAGATGCTCCCGTTGCACCATCCCTTGCTCAGGCACTCTGCAAACACCGCGTCGTTCCCCACGAAGCGCACGCACTCCGCCGGGCCCCCCACGGTCAACTCCTCCAGAATGTCCACTCGCCCGCTGCTGTCCTTCATCCCGGCGATGTTCTCCACCTCCCGGATCAGTTCAGTCGCCAAGGGCTTGTCGAGTCCCGTCGTGAAGGATGCCAGGTTGTACAGCAACACCGGCTTCTCCGCCACCGCCGCGACCTGGCGGTAATACTCGCCCAGATCATCCTGCGAGTACGGGAAGAAATGCGGCGCCGGCACCAGGTGAGCGTCCACGCCTTCGGCTTCCGCGTCCTTGATGAGCCGCACCGTCTCATGGAACGAACATGCGCCCGCACCGCTCACTACCAAGAGGTCGGTGCCCAGCACTCGCCGCGCCACGTTCGCGGCCAACCGCCGCTCTTCTTCGGTAGCGCCGGCATACTCGCCCGTCGCCCCGTTCACGCACACTCCCGCTACCCCCTGGCGCTTGAGAAACTGCAGCGATTCCGCAAAATCGTCCCACAGCACACGACCCTCTGGACCCCGGGGTAAAAGAGCGGCGGAGATCACTCCTCCGAAAGGCTTGTTTCGAGACATAATAGAGCCTGACTTATTACGGCAGCCTGCCAACCTGTTCTAGGCTGTCAAAACCACTAGCTGTATAGTAGAATCAAAATGTTGAGCCAGTCAAATCAAAAATTGAAACGACGTTCCGTCAAGCCCGCCGCCAAAACGGGAGTCACTCCGGAATCGCGCTCTCTCGCCAAAGGGCTTCTCATCGTGGAGTCGCTCGCCACGGGCGGTCAATCCATGGGCCTTCGCGATCTCTCCGCGCTAGCCGAACTGGGAAAAGCCTCTACCCTGCGCCTTCTCCGCACGCTCCAGGGCCTCGGCTACATTGCGCGAGACTCCAATGACAATTACTATAGCCAGCACAGTTGGCCGTCCATGCAGCTTCAAAAGCGCCTGGCTGCCCTGCGCGAATGCGCCATGCCTGTCCTGCAGCGCCTCAACGCCGAGCTCGGCGAAACTGTCGCCATGGCCTTCCTCTTTGAGGATGTCGTCCGTGTCATCGAAGTGATCGAAAGCACGCACCATATCCGCATGTCGAACTACAGAGGCGGCATTCTCCAACCCTATGCCTCCTCGCTCGGCAAGTGCATCACTGCCCACCAGTCGCCGGACCTTGCCCAGCGCCTCCTCTACACCTACGGCATCTTTTCCCTCACGCCGCACACCATGACCGATTTCCGCGCCATCCAGGACGATCTCGTCGCCGTCCGCGAGCGCGGCTATGCCTGGGACCGCGAGGAAACCGTCCCCGGCGGCACCTGCTGCGGCGCCCCCATCTTTTCTCCCGAAGGCGAAGTCTATTCCGCCATCAGCATGTCCATGCCCAAGGCCCGCTTCACGAAACAGATCGAGGAGCTGCTGCCGAAGATGATGATGGACTACGCCTCGGAAATCTCCAAAGCCCTCAAGAAGGTCCCTGTTTGAACCCCTCCCACCCCGACATCGAAATCATTACCGGCGCCTCCGCGGCTCATACCCGCGTCGCCCTCTTTGACTTTGACGGCACGCTCTCCCTCATCCGGGCCGGCTGGTTCCACGTCATGGTCCCCATGATGGTGGAGATCCTCGCCGAACTCAAAACCGGCGAGACCGAAGAGCAGCTCACCAACGTTGTCAGCGAGTTCGTCTACACCCTTACCGGCAAGCAGACCGTCTACCAGATGATCGAGCTCGCCCGGCAGGTGGAACTCCGCGGCGGCACTCCCAAAGACCCCCTCGTCTACAAGCACCGCTACCTGGACCTCCTCCACGAGCGCATCAAGGACCGTCTCCACGCTCTGGAAACCGGCGAGGCTTCGCCCGAAAAGTACCTCGTCCCCGGTTCCATCCCTCTCCTCCAGTCCCTCAAAGAGCGCGGCATGAAGCTCTACCTCGCCTCCGGCACCGACGAGCCCTACATGAAGCGGGAAGCCGATCTCCTCGGCGTCACCCCTTACTTCGACGGCGGCGTCTTCGGCGCCCTCGACGACTACAAGAGCTTTTCCAAGAAGATCCTCATCGAGCGCATCATCGCCGGCGCCGAATGCGACGGCCGCGAGTTCCTCGGCTTCGGCGACGGCTATGTCGAAATCGAGAACATCAAGAGCGTCGGCGGCGTCGCCATCGGTGTCGCGACCGACGAGCCCGATTGCCTCAAGATCGATGAGTGGAAGCGCAACCGCATGGCCGGTGTCGGTGCCGACTACATCATCCCCAACTACCTCTGCCTCGACGCACTCAAGCCGCTCCTGTTCGGCAACTAGCTGCCATGTCGCGCCGGTTTCTGCTTGCCCTGCTGTTAGCCTCCATGGCTGCCGGCCTCTGGGCGCAGCGAAAATCCGGCCCCGCACCCTCTGACTTCCACTTCGCCATCATCGGCGATCGCGCCGGCTCCCCGGAGCCCGGCGTCTACGAGCGCGCCTGGTACGAGATCAACCTCTTCTCGCCCGCCTTCGTCATCAACGTCGGCGACACCATCCGCGGCGGCGGCGACGATTCCAAAATCGACGAGCAGTGGCTCGAAGCCAAGGCCATCCTCGACCCCTTCCGCCACATCCCCTTCTATTACATCCCCGGCAATCACGACATCTGGTCCGAAGCCTCCCGCCGCGCCTACATCCGTGAGTCCGGCCGCCCCTGCCACTACTCCTTCAACCACGGCCCGCTCCACGTCACCGTCCTCGATAACTCGCAGGCCGGCGACGGCGCTTTGCCCGACGCCGAACTCCAGTTCCTCGAACGCGACCTCGCCGCCCACAAGGCCCAGCCCCTCAAGCTCGTTGTCTTTCACAAGCCCTTCTGGATCGAGCCCGTTGCGCAGGGCCGCACCGATTTCCCCCTCCACCGTCTCGCCCGGAAGTACGGCGTCACACACATCGTCTCCGGCCACGGCCATCGCTTCGTCCACATGGTCCACGACGGCGTCGACTACATGGAGGTGGGCAGCTCCGGCGGAACCATGCGCGGCAAACTGGTCCGCGGCGAAGGTTTCGCTCAAGGCTGCTTCTACCACTACGTGCTGGCCCACGTGCGCAACGGCCGTCTCGATTTTGTCGTGAAGGAACTGCCCCCGCCCCACGGCCAGGCGCGCTTCTTCCCCGCCAGTGACTGGGACGCCAAGGGCCCCCGCTTTGATCCCGCCGTACCCGCCACGCCAGCCCGCTGATCAGCCTTGCTTCTTCGGCGTCTTCCCCGGTAGCCCCACCGGATTCTCGTGCACGCGCTCGGCGTGATCCCCGCCCATGCCCGCCGCCAGGTGGACGCTCTTCTCCCCGAACTTGTCCCGAATCTTGTCCACCGCCGAGAGTGCCCGCCGCGCTCGTTCGTTCTTCTCTCCATCGAGTAGCGCCATCTGCCCTTCGCGCTCGTCCAACGATGCCACCCCCACCCCGATCAGCCGCACCCGCGCCCCCGCGCGCCACGCCTGCCGGAACAGCTTCCGCGAGGCCGCGATCAACTCGTGATCGAGCTGCGTTGTCCGCGGCAATGTAAACGATCGCGTCAGCGTCGTGAAGTCCGAATACCGCAGCTTCAGCGTCACGGTTCGCGCGTGCAGTTCGTGCTCCCGCAGCCGCCGCGCTACCTTTTCCGTCAGCCGCGCCAGCGACGTCTCCAAATAGGCCTGATCGTTGGTGTCTTCCCCAAACGTAATCTCATGGCTGATCGACTTCGGCTCCTCGTGCCCGCCGATCTCACCGTCAAACCACGCCCCCGCGTCCACTCCCTGCGCCTTGCCCGCCAGCGCCAGCCCCCACTGCCCGAACCGCTTCCGCAGGAAATCCTCCTCCAGCTTCGCCAGATCCCCCACCTTCCTGATCCCCAACTGGTGCAGCTTCTCCTCCGTCACCTGCCCCACGCCCGGCAGCCGCCGCACGTCCAAAGGCGCCAGAAAGCGCGCCTCCAGCCCCGGCTGGATCCAAAGCACTCCATTCGGCTTGGCCTGATCCGAGCACACCTTCGCCACCATCTTCGAGGTGGCGATCCCGACCGAGCAGTTCAACCCCGTCACCGCCTTCATCCGTTCGTGCAGTGCGTGCGCCGCCGCCAGCGGCGGACCCAGCAGCCGCTCCGTCCCCGTCAAATCCAGGTAGGCCTCATCCACAGAAGCCATCTCCACCCGCGGCGAAAACTCCTTCAGCACGGCGTGCACCTTGTGCGAATACTCCCGGTACCGGTCCGGATGCCCATTGAGAAAGATCGCATGAGGGCAAAGCTGAGCCGCCGTCCGCAGCGGCAGCGCCGAATGCACCCCGAACTTCCGCGCCTCATACGAAGCCGCCGAAACCACTCCCCGCTCCCCCTTCTGCCCGCCCACCACCACCGCCTTCCCGATCAGCGAAGGATCGAACAACTCCTCCACTGAAACAAAGAACGCATCCATATCGACATGGAAAATAGTCTTCACGCCGCGCAATCGGGCCTCGCGCATCCAGTGTAGACAATTACACTGAATGGCTCCAGGGCTGGGGGCTGCCGGAACCTATCTGCAGGCCGCGTTGGCAGCGCCCGGGATCGCGAAGAAGGTAATGCTGAGCGGCGGAAGATCTTGGACGCCGGCAGCCGCCTTGGCGCCTTTCGGTTCCGGCACGTCGCCCGCGCTGCTCACCTTCAGCGGCCGCCCATTCAACTCCACTTCTCCGCCAAGCAGTTCCCTGGCCGTGAGCGTATACCGCTCCGAGGCCGCCGGCAGGTTCACCTCAACCGCGCTCTCCCTGTTCGCGTTCAGGGCCAGCACGCCCACCCCTCCGGGCGTTCCGCGCAGGCAGTGTGCGTAGACGTAGGTGTTCTCCGGCGCTCGCGCACCGGCATCCAGCACTGTGGAGCCCATCACTTTGGCCCACAGCAGTGCCGCCCAGTAGTTCGGCCGCGGCGTCAGCGTCTCTTCGTCGATCAGGGCATAGTCGCTCGCCGAGAGCGTGTTGTGCATCACCACCTGCACGCCGCGCCGCGCCAGCCGCCCCAGTTGACCCAGGTAGCGGAAGCTGTCAACGAAGGTCGAGGCCCACGCATTGCCACCACACGCCGTCTCGCCGGTCTCGGTCAACCACATCGGCTTGCCTGGCTCGTACTTGTCGCGCAATGCTTCATAGAACGCCGCATCGCGCTCCGTGCGACCCAACCACTCCGCCGTCAGCGCGGTCTCCGGCGCCGCCTGCGGCACGCCTGGCATGCCGCCGCAGCGCTTGGAGACGGCTCCATAAAAGTGGTAGGAGAACGCCTCGATGCCTCGCGGTGAGGCTTTCAGGATCTCCTCGGTCTTCAATCCGCTGAATGAGCTCAATCCGCCGGCCTCGCCCACGGAGCCGGGCCCCAGGATCAGCATCTCCGGCAGTTCCTTTTTTGCGAAGCCCAGGAATGCCGCGAAGTCCTTCCCGTACGTCTCCGCCGTGTAGCCTTTCGGCGCCCCGGCCATGGCGGCAAAGTTGGGCTCGTTGAACATCTCAGCGGCGGCGATCGATCCGCCGATCGACTTCGTGTAGGCCGCCAATTTGTGCGCCTCCACCGGGGTCCAGATTCCGCCCGCATCCCGCACTCCTGGGCTCACCGCAAACGACGTGACCACCCGCCCATTCACTGCCTTCGCAAAGTTCATCACCGCCCGCCACTCCGCCCGCGTTAGCACGCCGCCGAAGCCCTCCGGCGGGGTTGTCGGAGCGGGGGTGTCCGCGTCGTGAAAGTAGGTGGAGTTCGCCCAACTCCCGCTCACGCGGATGTAGGCCGGCCCTAATGCCGCCGCCAGTTTCAGCAGCCGGGGATTTGCCAGCTCAATCGGCGACCGCTGCATGAACAGCGACGGGTCCAGACCCGCAACCGCCGGCCTAGGTGCCGGCGCTTCCGCCGCAGTTGCCGGCTTCTTTTTGTACGGAGCCCAGAACCTCCCGCCCGTCACCTCCACCATCTCCACGTTGTAGGACTGAAACCGCTCGTCTACTTTTGTGATCCGCGGCATCTGCGCAGGCGCCAGTTGCACCACATCCGCGGCCAACAATGCGGCCGGAAGAAACATCCATGGCAGCGCCAGCCGGCGGAAATGCAGTTTGAAGGTCATTCGCCTGACACCTCCTTCCCCGCAGCCGGGGCAGAGCCAGTCTACACCCAAAGTGCCGGCTCGTCTCCATGTCGACGCGGAACATCCTCCTCATCGGGCAGCCTTCCCCTCGGAAGCGCTTCCGGGCACGAAGAGGATCTCTCGAAATCGTCCGCCATCCCAGACCAGGTAATGAGCGTCCGGCCGGTTCTCGTTGTTCGCTCCGGCAAACAATGCCCCACACTTGATCACGACCATCCGGCTGTCCGGACGGAATTGAATGGCTGCCCCTTCATACATCTGGTCTGAGATGATCCAGTGGCCGTAGCCCGGTTCACGCACTCCGAGCGGCGGCGGTATCACCTTCCCCGTCCGCAAGTCGATCACCGCGCCCGCCGCGCAGTTGCTCCCGCAGCGCCAAACCGCGAATGAATAGTGCCCAGCAAAGTTCGGAGCCTGCCTGCCGGCCTCCTGAAGTCTCGTTCGATACAGGCGCTCCTCACTGGTTGTCAACTGCACTGGCGCCGGCGTCCCTGACCATTTTTCCGCGACGGCGAAATCCTCAAACCGTGGCCGGTGTTCCGCATCGTACGAAGCGCTGCCCGGTGAGGCGTTCGGTGCCTGAGCGCACAAAGCTGGCCACGCAACCAGGATTGCGGCCCATGGCAGCTTCATTCCTCCAGGGTAGAACGGTCGGAGTTCCAGGAACGGCCTGCGGCCCATCAGTTCCGCCGCTCCGGAAGAGACCAGGCTCCTCTGCCTGTCATCGCTCCCCGCCCGATTCTCACCCCCCAAACCGCCCCAGCACCACCCTCGGCCACCCCGCCAGGTCCCGAACCGTCCGCACCTCTTTCCACCTCTCCCCAAACGCCGCCCGCACCCTGGCCTCTCCCTGATACCCGATCTCGAACACCAGCCAGCCCCCCGGCTCGAGCAACCTCTCCACCTGCGGTACGATCCGCTCATAGATCTCCGTCCCCGCCTCTCCGCCCAGCAGCGCCAGATGCGGCTCGTGGTCCCGCACCTCGTGCTGCAATGTGCCCATCTCCCGCGCCGGAATGTACGGCGGATTCGACACGATCAGCGGAAACCGTCCCCCCACCGCCGCCGCCAGATCGCACTGCACGAACTCCGCCCTGGCCCCCAGTTTCGCCGCATTCCTTCGCGCCACCCCCACCGCCTCGAAGCTCAAGTCCGTCCCCACCGCCCAAGCCCCCAACTCCAGCGCCAGCGTCACCGCCAGCGCCCCGGACCCCGTCCCGATATCCAGCACACGCCGCGCCCCCGGCGCCACCCGAAGCGCCTCTTCCACCACATGCTCCGTCTCCGGCCGCGGAATCAGCACCGCCGGAGACACCCCGAACTCGCGCCCGTAGAACTCCTGCACCCGCGTAATGTACTGCGTCGGCTTCCCGCCCATCCGCTCATGCAGGTACCGCCCGTAGTGTATCCACTCCACCGTCGAAAGCTCGTGCTCCGGGTGCGAGTACAGATACACCTTCTCCCGCCGCAGCGCGTGGCACAGCAGAACCTCCGCCGTCAGCCGCGGCTCGAAGACGCCGGCCTGTGTGAGGATCTCAGTTCCTTGCCGCAGCGCCGTTCGGAGCGTCATGGTGCGACGACTCGGCCTGTTCCTTCAGCTTCTGCGCGTTGTAAAACGTCGTGCATGCCGAAATCAACTCCCCGATCTCGCCTTCCATGATCCGGTCCAACTGGTGCATTGTCACACCAATGCGGTGGTCCGTCACGCGGTTCTCTTTGAAATTGTACGTACGGATCTTCTCTGACCGGTCACCCGTGCCCACCTGCGACCGCCGGTCCGCGCCAATCGCCTGCTGCTGCTTCTCCAACTCCAGTTCATACAGCCGCGAACGCAGCACCCTCTCGGCCTTCGCCCGGTTCTTGATCTGCGACTTCTCGTCCTGGCACGACACCACCAGCCCCGTCGGCAAGTGCGTGAGGCGCACCGCCGAATACGTCGTATTCACACTCTGCCCGCCCGGCCCCGAGGAACAGAACGTGTCCACGCGGACGTCCTTCGCTTCGATCTTGACTTCCACTTCGTCGGCTTCCGGCATCACGGCCACCGTGATCGTGGAGGTGTGAATCCGCCCCTGCTGCTCCGTCACCGGCACCCGCTGCACCCGGTGCACGCCGCTCTCGTACTTCAGCTTCGAATAGACCTTGTCGCCGTTCACCAGCGCCAGGATCTCCTTCGCCCCGCCCGCGCCGGACTCGCTCATGGAGGTCACTTCCACCTTCCACCGCAGAGACTCCGCATAGCGCGTGTACATCCGGAAGATCTCCGCCGCAAAAAGGCTCGCTTCGTCGCCACCCGCTCCGGCCCGGATCTCCAGCAGCACGTTCTTGTCGTCGTTCGGATCCTTCGGCAGCAGCAGCAGCTTCAGCCGCTCCACCATCTCCGTCTCCGCCGGTTCCAGCCGCGCGATCTCTTCCTCGGCCATCGCCAGCAGTTCCGGGTCTTTCTCCTCGGACATCAGCCGCGCTCCGGCCAGGTCTTCCACAATCTTCTTGTATTCGCGGTACGCCGACACGATCTCTTCCAGATCGCGATGCGCCTTTGCTGTCTTGCGGTACGCATCCGGGTCGTTGATCACATCCGGATCGGCCATCTGACCCGTCAGCGATTCAAACCGCTTTTCTACTTCTTCGAGCTGTTCTGTGAACTCCATCAGGCAATTACCAATTCGCCGCCCTGCTCTTCTTCCAGCTTCATGGCGCCATCCAGGGCGATGATGGCCACCTCCGTCTGATCGTCGGCCGGCGGCTGCGTTGTAATCCGCTGCAACCACAAACCCGGCGCCGTAAGCATCGCCAGGAAGCCGCCGCGGTGCTTCGCCGCAAACCGGATCATCTCATAGCTCAAGCCCGCAATCAGCGGCAGCGCCACCACACGCACCACCATCTTCGCCCAGAACGAATCCACCGGAATCACCGCGTACACCACGATCGACACGATCATCACCACCAGCAGAAAACTCGTCCCGCAGCGCGGATGGAACGTCACAAACCGCTGCGCGTTCTCCACCGTCACCGGCTTCCCGCTTTCGAAGTTGAATACCACCTTGTGCTCCGCGCCGTGATACTCGAACACCCGGTGGATGTCCTTCCAGCGCGAAATCAGCCACAGGAACCCGACGAAGATCACCATGCGCACGATGCCGTCCACCAGGTTGAACGCGATGCGCCCCGAGATCTCCGGGAACACCTTCTGCAGTTGCGTCGTGATCACCAGCGGCACGAACTTGTACAGCGCGATGAAGAACACGAACGAGAACAGCAGGTTCGCCGTCATCACCCAGCCCGGGATCTCACCCGACTTCTGCTCTTCCGCCGTCTTGCCTTCCTTCTCCGCTTCGGCCTGCATCGCCACGTCGGCGCTGAACCGCAGCGCCTTGATGCCTAGCGACATCGCCTGCCCCAGCGTACCCACGCCGCGCAGCACAGGCAACTTGAACGCCGGATACTTGTCCGACACCTTCGCCAGCGCGTGCGTGTCCGTCACCACCTGCCCGTCCGGCCGCCGTACCGCGATCGAGTAGCTGTGCGGAGCGCGCATCATCACGCCCTCCATCACCGCCTGCCCGCCGACAAGCGTCTCTTCGCCGCTCTCCAGGATCGGCAGCATCTGCGTGTGCGCCGCCAGGCGCACGAAACCTTTCCAGTTCAAGGGAATTCGCCTCTCTTCTCTTTCAGTATAGCGGCCCCCGGCCGAACTGCCGGTCACGCCCGGTCGAATTTTCTTTTCCCTTTCCCCTCAACCACTTGACTGACCCCCTCGAGCCGCCTCCCCTCTTCGCCGCCGGACTCTTTCGCGTGGGAGCACACCTATGCGTCAAACTCACCAATTCCATCCCGGCCGCCTCCAGCCCCGGCTCATCGACCTCGCCCTCGCCGCCCGCCTCGACGGCGCCGGACTCAACGACCCCTTCTCTGTCCTCCTCGAACTCCGCCACGGCGCGCCCGCTTCCGCCCTCCTCGCACTCACGCCGCAAGCCCTACCCGTCGGCGCTCTGTCCCGCGGACTCTTCCGCGCCTTGCTCACCAAATCTGAAATCCTCGCCCTCGAAACCGCCGCCCCCGATCTCCTCTACCGCATCTGGCTGAACCACACCGTCCGCGCCCTCACCGCCAGCTCCATCGCCACCATCAAGGCTGACGCCGCCCACTCCGCCTTCGCCGCCAACGGCCGCGGCATCGTCTGGGCCGTCGCCGATTCCGGCATCTCGCCCCACTCCCACTTCGACACCCATCGAAACCTCGCCCTCCCCGCCGGCATCGAGCACCGCGACTTCACCGGCGGCCGTGCTCCCCTGGACGACCAGTTCGGCCACGGCACTCACGTTGCCGCCATCCTCGCCGGCGCGCCCCGCACGCCTCAGGATCCCTCTCCGCGCTCCGTCGCCCCGCAAGCCACCCTCGTCTCTCTGAAAGTTCTCGGCCCCGACGGCGCCGGCGAAGTCTCCTCCATCCTCGCCGCCATCGACTACATCCAGCAGGTCAACGACCACGGCCGCCGCCTCCTCATCCACGGCGTCAATCTCTCCCTCGGCTACGAGTTCGATCCCGAGTGGTTCGCCTGCGGCGCCTCTCCGCTCTGCCAGGAGGTCGATCGCCTCGTCCTCTCCGGCGTCAACGTCGTCGTCGCCGCCGGCAACTCCGGCTACGGATACCAGAACTCGCTCCACACCGGCGCCACCCCCACCTGCCTCGATCTCACCATCAACGATCCCGGCAACGCCGATCTTGCCATCACCGTCGGCGCCACTCACCGCGAACGCCCACACTCCTACGGCGTCTCCTACTTCTCCTCCAAAGGCCCTACGGGTGATGGCCGCCGCAAGCCCGATCTCGTCGCCCCCGGCGAACGAATCCTCTCCGCCTGTCCACCCTCCAAAGCCCCACCCGGCTCGGACTGGCGCACCGCCTACATCGAGGATTCCGGCACTTCGATGGCCGCCCCGCATGTCTCCGGCGCCATCGCTGCCTTCCTCTCTGTCCGCCCCGAATTTTGTGGCCGGCCGCTGGCCGTGAAGGAGATCTTTCTCCACTCCGCCACCGACCTCCGCCGCGACCCCGACTTCCAGGGCCGCGGTCTCATCAACCTCTTCCAAGCCCTTCAGGAGCGATAACCGTGAACAGTTTCAGACTCGATTACGATGCCGCCGGCCGCCTTCTCAACCCCGCCGGCTGCGATCTCTTTCTCAACTCCCTGCGCGCCGCCCAGCCCGCCGACCTTTTCTTCGTCGCACACGGCTGGCTCAACGACCGCGTCGCCTCACAATCCCTCTTCCAGTGGTTCAACCAGGGCCTTGCCCCCGTGCCCGTCTGCGGCATCTCCTGGCCTTCCCACCCCTGGAAGTCCAACGCCGCCGGCCTGCTCAAAAGCGGCGCCGAACTGGCGTCGTACTACCTCATGAAGGAACGCGCCGGCGAGATCGGCGCTGCTTTTGCCATCGATCTGAGCCGCATCGCGCGCTATCTCCCCAACACGCGCATCCATCTCGCCGGACACTCCTTCGGCGCGCGTCTGGTTACCTCCGCCGTTCATGCCACCGGCTCAGACGAACAAGCCCCCTTCGTTCAGTCCCTGTCGCTGATCCAGGCCGCATTCTCCCAGTTCTCCCTGGCGCCCGAGGGCGCCTTCCGCGACGTCCTCGCCCGCCGCTTGGTTCGCGGGCCCATTCTCATCACCCACTCCAAACACGACTCAGCCGTCGGCCAGGCCTATCCCATCGCCTCGCGCCTCAAAGGCCAGAACGCATCTTCCCTCGGCGACGCCTCCGATCCCTTCGGGGGACTCGGCCGCAACGGCGCACAGCACCTTACCCCCGCCGAGTGCATCCACCTCAACCTCGGCGATCTCCAGAGCCTGCGCGCTTACCTCAACCACCCTGTGGTCAATCTCAACGCCGACCGCGTCATCCTCGGCCACTCCGACTACCAAAAGCTGGAACTGCTCGAGTCCATCAAACTGTTATGGTCCCCCGCAGGTACAGCACGGCCCGGCCGGACATCCTGACGCGCTCGCCCATCAGTTCGCAATCCAGCTCGCCGCCGCGCGCACTCACCTGCCGCGCGGCGAGCTTCGTCTTGCCCAGCCGCTGCGACCAATACGGAATCAGCGTGCAGTGCGCCGAACCTGTCACCGGATCCTCCGGGACCCCCGCCGCCGGCGCGAAGAACCGCGAAACGAAATCCACGCCCCCCGTGGTGCCTGGCGCCGTCACGATGATGCCGAACCGGTCCAGCTCGCTCAGCGCCAGCATGTTCGGCTTCAGCGCCAGCACTTCGGCCTCACTCTCGTACACCACCAGATAATCGCGCGAAGCCAGCACCGCCTCGGGCCGTCCGCCCAACGCTGCCACCAGCCCTGGCGCGGCCTGAACTGATGCCGGCGGGCGCGATGGGAAATCCATCGACAGCACCTCGCCCTTGCGCGTCACCGTCAGCGGTCCGCTCCGCGTGTGAAACACCACGCGGGTCCGCCCCGGCTCCAGTATCTCCGTCACCACATGTGCCGAGGCCAGCGTCGCGTGCCCGCACAGGTCGATCTCCCGCTCCGGCGTGAACCACTTCAACCCGTATTCCTCGCCCTGCTTCACGAAGAATGCGGTTTCCGCCAGGTTGTTCTCCATTGCGATCGACTGCATCAGCGAGTCCGGCAGCCATTCCGCCAACGGCACCACCGCAGCCGGGTTCCCGGTAAACACGCGGGATGCGAACGCGTCCACCTGGTACATGGTCAGGTCCATGCAACCAATCTAACGCAGGCTGTTGATGATCCTGTCCAGCGTGTGTTCGATCAGCTTGCCGCGGTCCAGGAACGGGAAGTCCGACTCGAAGACCAGCCCCATCGTCACTCCATGCATCATCAGCCATGTCGACTGCGACACCAACTCCACATCCGCCTCACGGATCGCCCCCGTCGCCATGCACTCCTGCATCCCCATTCTCAGCCGCTCAAAACTGCCCATCCCGCACGCCCACAACGGCCCCTGTCCTGCCGCCGCAACGCCCTGCAGCGCGCTCGACGGCGTGCTGAACACAAACGCATAGTGGCTCGGGTGTTCCAGGCCGAAATCGATGTACGCCCTCAGACTCTTCCTCAGCCGCTCCAGCGGCGCCAGGCCCTGCTCCACGATCTCTTCCAGCCGCTGCTCCAATTCCGCGAATGTCGTCGTGCAAAGGCTCCCCACCAGGTCCGCCTTGTCCCGGAAATGCAGATAGATCGTCGATGGCGCATACTCGATCCGCTCAGCGATCTTCCGCATCGAGACACTCTCGTATCCCTCTTCCACAAACAGCTCCGCCGCAGCATTCAGAATCTTCTTCTTCAGGTCATCCTTCTCGCGCGCCCGGCGTTCGGCTACTCCCATATCGGCTCCGTCCTCAGCATACTGAACACTGTTCAGTAATTCAAGCAGTCCCACTCTTGCACCCGTCATTCTCTTGTCCGATGATGGACTTTCCTCCCGGAGGACCTCATACATGAAGACGAAGCTGATTTTGCTCATGTCAGCCACGGCCCTCGCGGCCCTGGCGGTGGATGTCCCGGCCTCCCGCCTGCGGATGTTCAAACCTCTCCCTGCCAACATGGATTCCGCCACGAATCCCGCCACCCCGGCCAAGATCGACCTCGGCCGGATGCTCTACTACGAAAACCGCCTATCCAAGAGCCAGAAGTTCTCCTGCAACAGCTGCCACCTGCTCGACAGGTATGGCGTCGACAACGAGCCCACCAGCGAAGGCCACAAGGGCCTGCGCGGCGACCGCAACTCCCCCACCTCCTACAACGCCGCCGGCCACATCGCCCAGTTCTGGGACGGCCGCGCCGTCGACGTCGAAGCCCAGGCCAAGGGCCCTGTGCTCAACCCCGTGGAAATGGCCATGCCCGATGAAAAGACCGTCATCGCCACCCTGAAGTCCATGCCCGAGTACGTGGCTGCGTTCCAGAAGGCCTTCCCCGGTGAAAAGGAGCCCATCTCTTACGACAACTTGGCCAAGGCCATCGGCGCCTTTGAGCGCAAGCTGGTCACCCCGTCCCGTTGGGACAAGTTCCTCTCCGGCGACCAGAAGGCCCTCACCGACGCCGAAAAAGCAGGTTTCCTCAAGTTCTCCGACGCCGGCTGCTCCACCTGCCACATGGGCGCCTATGTCGGCGGCTCCATGTACCAGAAGCTCGGCGTGGTCAAGGCCTATCCGGGCCTCAAGGACGACGGCCGCATGAAAGCCACCAACAAGCCGGAAGACAAGGCGTTCTTCAAAGTCCCCTCTCTCCGCAACATCGAGAAGACTGGACCTTACTTCCACGATGGCCACGTGAAGACCCTCGAAGACGCCATCAACAACATGGCTGAATACGAACTCGGCAAGAAGCTCACGCCCGCCGACACCGCCGCCATCACCACCTGGCTCAAGTCCCTCACCGGCGCCATCCCGGCTGACTACATCAAGCCGCCCAAGCTGCCCGCTTCCACGGCCAGGACCCCCAAGCCGAGCAACACGGACTAACCCGGATGCGCCTCGCCTCCACACTCACCACTCTGGCCGCTCTCGCGGCGTTGGGCTTCGCTCAGGAGCCCACGCCGCGCCAGCGGGCCACCGAAGCCGTCCGCGACCTCGCCGCCGTCCTGCAGCAATTGCTAGGCGAGGAGATGAAGCGCGGCGGCCTTGCTGGCGCCGCGAAGTCCTGCGCGGAAACCGCCCAGACGGTTACCGAAGAGTTCGCCAAGGAGCGCGAACTCGACCTCCGCCGCATCAGCCTCAAATACCGCAATCAGAAGGACCAGCCCGACGACTACGAAGCCGCCCGGCTCAAAGAGTGGGAGGCCCAGCTCAAAGCGGGCAAGCCGCTCGCCGAAAGCGCGCAGACCGTCACCGAAAACGGACGCAAATACCTGCGCTTCATGAAGCCCATCCTCGTCCAGGGCGTGTGCCTTGCCTGCCACGGTCCCCGCGACAAGATCTCTCCCGACGTGCTCGAGGTCCTGGACGCCCGCTACCCTCGAGACAAAGCCACCGGCTATCAGGCCGGCGACCTCCGCGGAGCCTTTACCGCCATCGTGGAGATCCGCCCCTGAACCGCCTCCTTCACCACCGCCGTCCCCTCTCCGCCGTCCGCTCCGCCGGCGAACCTTAGTACGACATTCCTAAGTGAATCTAAGGTAAACCGGATAAGGAACATTGTGGGAGTACCTGATTCATTGCAGTACTGGACCCCTTTAGAATCGAGTTTGAAAGGTCGTGGGCCCTGCAAATGAGTCTGACCACTGAGCTGAGCAACGAATCGAGCACGAAAATGAATCCGGCACCTGAGAACAATCAACCCAAAATCCGGGTGATCATCGCCGACGACCACCCCATTGTGCGCGACGGGCTGAAAAAGCTGCTCAGCCTGGAGGATGACGTGGACGTGGTGGGCGTCGCCTGCGACGGCCGCGAACTCATCGAACAGGCCGACCAGTTGAAACCCGACGTGATCCTGCTGGATCTGCGCATGCCGAACCTGGATGGCCTCGGCGCCATGCAGACTCTGCAGCATATGAACTCCAAGGCGCGCGTTATCGTCCTCACCGCCTCCGAAGATAAGAACGAGTTCGTCCAGGCCATGAAGCTCGGCTGCGCCGGCATCGTGCTGAAGCAGACCGCCTCCGATCTCATCGTCAAGAGCATCCGCAAGGTCCATGCGGGTGAGATCTGGCTGGACTCTCACACCACCGCCGCGGTCATGCGCCAGTTCGCGGCTCCAGGCGAAACTGGGATGTCCTCCTCCGGCTCCAAGTCGCGTGAACGTTCGCCGCTGAGCGCCCGCGAGCGCGAAATCGTCGCTCTGGTCGCCCAGGGCTACAAGAATAAGGAAATGGCCGAGAAGATGTTCATCAGCGAGCAGACGGTGAAGAACCACCTGCATAACATCTTCGACAAGCTGGGCGTCTCTGACCGTCTCGAACTCGCCCTCTACGCCATCCACAAGGGCATTCATCTCCAACAGAATGAACGCTAAGTGCCCCGAAACGGCCTTTCCCGCCAAATCCTGACCGAAGCCTCTTGCATTCGAGAGCGCCGAAGGAATAGGATCGTAGTGCAGGAGGATATTCAGATGCGGATGTACTACAAATTGCTGGTCGCCCTTGCCTTGAGCATGGTGTTGGGCGCCGTGGCTGTTCCTCCTCTGATGGCACAGGACGCGATCCCCCGCTTGACGACGGTTGAGCCGTCCAGTGGCAAGGTGGGCACTGAGATTGTGGTCACCGGCGAGAACCTCGACAAGAATGTCGTCGCCAAGCTGTATCTGACCGACGGTACCAACGACATCGAGCTGGCCATTACAGAGCAGGCTGCGACGACGATCAAGACCAAGATTCCAGCGAAGGCCCAGGTGGGTGAGCGCTACAAGCTCATGATCCTCACCAAGGGCAAGGAGCCTAAGCTCATCGAGCAGCCAGTCCGGTTCGAAGTGGAATAGTTACCGCTCCGGCGCCAATACCGCTGTGCAGCCTGTTAAGATCTGTAAATACCGGGTCTCGCCCGGGCGGGATCTCACCACATGGCTGTGCCGAACCATAAGTATAACTACGATCTGCTCGTGATTGGCTCGGGTCCGGCCGGTCAACGCGCGGCCATCCAGGCCGCCAAGCTGGAAAAGCGTGTCGCCCTCATCGAGAGACGTTCCGTACTCGGCGGCGTCTCTGTCAACACCGGCACGATCCCCTCCAAAACTCTGCGCGAAGCCGTGCTGGACCTCTCCGGTTACCGTTCCCGCGAATTCTACGGCCGTTCTTATGTGGTGAAACAGCGCATCACCATGCAGGACCTCCTGCAGCGCGTCGATACCGTCATCCGCCACGAGATCGATGTCACTCGCGCCCAACTCCTCCGCAACCGCGTCGAAGTGATCCCCGCCCTGGCCGCTTTCGTCGATGCCCACACCCTGCGCCTGGATTCCTTTGAGGGACAGGGCCAGCGGCTGGTCACCGCCGAAACCATCATCGTCGCCGTCGGAACCGAAGCCACGCGCGACGAGCACATCCCCTTCGACGGCCGGCGCGTGCTCACCTCCGACGACATCCTCGTTCTCGACGAGCTGCCCCGCACACTCACGGTCATCGGCGCCGGCGTCATCGGCCTCGAATACGCCTCCATGTTCGCCGCCCTGGGCGTGCGCGTCACCCTGGTGGACAAGCGGCCCCGCCTGCTGCCCTTCGTCGACGCCGAAATCACAGACACCCTCGCCTACCATCTCCGCGAAAACCGAGTCACGCTGCGTCTGGGCGAAAGCGTCCACGGGGTCGAGATGATCGAGGATGAGACCGGCGAAAAGGTCCGCATCGTGCTCGACTCCGGCAAGCAAATCGTCACCGAGAAGGCGCTCTACTCAATCGGCCGCACGGGCAACACTTCACGCCTCGGCCTGGAAAGCGCCGGCATCCTCCCCGATTCCCGCGGCCGCATCAGCGTGGATGAACATTACCGCACCTGCACCGGCTCCATCTACGCCGTCGGCGACGTCATCGGCTTCCCCTCGCTCGCCTCCACCTCCATGGAGCAGGGCCGCCTGGCCGCCTGCCACGCCTTCGGAGTGCCGGCCAGCAGCGTGCCCGAACTCTTCCCCTACGGCATCTACACCATCCCCGAAATCTCCATGTGCGGCCGCAATGAGGAGGATCTCACCTCCGCCGGCATCCCTTATGAAGTGGGCAAGGCGCGGTACCGCGAGATCGCCCGCGGCCAGATCGTCGGCGATACCACCGGCCTGCTCAAGATGATCTTCCACATGGAAACCCGCCAGCTTCTCGGTGTGCACATCATCGGGGAAGGCGCCAGCGAACTGATCCACATCGGCCAGGCCGTGCTCGCCTTCGCCGGTAAGGTGGATTACTTCGTCAACACAGTCTTCAACTACCCCACCCTCGCCGAGTGCTACAAGACCGCCGCCTTCGACGGCGTCAACCGCCTCGGCTACACCCACTGCATCACGTCGTAGCTCTACTGCTGCTGCTGCATCTGCTCCACCTGCTCCCGCTCCACCATCGCGGCGGTGGCGGCGGCAAACTCGCGCTCCAGCGTCTCATCGCGTTCCAGCACCAGTTCGGCCAGTTCCGGCGGCAACTCCTCGCAGGCGCTCACCGCCACGGCCACCGACAGCTTCGAGGACGCCTCGCCCTTGAATACCCCGCGCGTCGGCGGCACGTCGGCATAGTCGCGTCCGATGGCCGTGCGGATGTGCCGCTGTCCGGCCACGATGTTGTTCGTCGGATCGAATCCCACCCACCCCAACGATGGCAGAAACGCCTCAATCCAGGCGTGCGTCGCTCCGTCCGAAGAACGGTCGTGATCCGTCGCCCGGTGATGCAGGTAGCCCGACACATACCGCGCCGGGATCCGCACCTGCCGCAGCATGGAGATGAGAATGTGCGCGTAGTCCTGGCAGACCCCCTTCCGGTGCCGCAGCGCATCGTCGATCGGCGAATCCACCCGCGTCACGTGCGGCTCATACTCGATGGCTTTCGAGAGCCGCTCAGTCAATTCCAGCACCAGCATCAGCGGATCGTCCCGGCGCGCGAGGCCGAACTCCACGCCCAGGTCCACCAGCAGCGGCGTCGGCTTGCAGAATTGGCTCGGCAGCAGATCCCCAATGTAATCGCCGTTCTCGATCCACGCATCGAGCTCTCCCCAAGCATCCGGAGAGAGAAAGTGCGGCAGTTCGGCGAACTCCTTCATCTCCACCACGCTCTCGGCTGTAATCTGCAACTGCCGGTGCGCCGACGGAATTCCGAAGTGATGGATCGAGTTGCCCAGAAAGTCGCGATAGTCGTGCACCAGTGCTTTCGGCGTAATCATCAACTGGTAGTCCAGGCAGCGCTGGTGCGCCTCCGTGCGCGGATGCATGCGGATCTCCATCAGGCTTTCGCTGACGGGCGCGCTGTACTGGAAACGCGTGAGATGGCGGATGCGATAGTACATGGCTAAGCCTCAATGGCGGTTTCGATGGGATAGGAGAGAAACGCCTGGTAGACGCCCGAGTGGATCTGCGCCAGTTGCTTCCCCACATCCTTCAGCATCTCGTGGACGCCTCCCTCCAGAACTTCGTCCACCTGGGAAAATCCGAGCGACGCCTGCAGCCGCCCGCTCCGCCTCATCACGCTCGACGACCGCCGGCTGGGCGACGTGTCGGCGATCGCCGACAGCGCCGCGTGCACCATGTCCGCCGAGAAGCGGATGGAGTGCGGGAACGTGCCGTCCAGGATGAGGAACTCCGCCACGCGGCCCGCCTCGATCGACGCCGTGTACACCTTGCAGTACGCCTCGAACGCCGTGGCCGACTTCAGCAGTCCGATCCACTCCAGGTAGTCCGCCGCGTCCGGGCCCGCTCCAGGCCGCAGCGCCGCATCGTCGCTGGCGAAGTGCCCGAAATGCACATCCACAAACGTGGCCACGCACGCTGCGCGCTCCACGAACCTGCCGAGCTGGATGAAGTGCCAGCCCTCGCCATGGTTCATCGTCGAATCCGTCACGCCCTGGAACAGGTGCGCCCCCTCCCTGATCACTTCGAGGAACGTCATCGGATCGTCCGAAGCCGGATCGTGTTCGGAACTCACCTGCACCTGGTGATAGAGCCGGTTGAGCTGCTCCCACATCTCGGAGCTGATCTGCTCGCGCACCTGCCGCGCATTGTCGCGCGCCAGCCGGATCGAAGTCACCACCGACGCACGGTTCGCCAGGTCGTAGCACAGCGTATTGCGCAATGTCATCGAGTCCAGTTCGCGCGCGGGATCCTTGTCCAGGCCCAGCGAATCCAGCACGCGCGCCCAGCGCCCGAAGCTGGCGTCTCTTGGCTGCTCCAGTTCCAGGTTGATGTGCACTCCGATCAGACGCGCCGTGTTTTCGGCCCGCTCCAGATAACGGCTCATCCAATAAAGACTGTCGGCCACTCGGCTCAGCATGTGTCGATCCCTTCGCGCGCCTTCCTATTCGGCGAGCACCCACGTGTCCTTGCTGCCGCCGCCCTGGGAACTGTTCACCACCAGCGACCCCTTTCGCAGCGCCACGCGCGTCAGGCCGCCCGGCACGATGGTGGTCTTCGCGCCATGCAGAATGTAGGGCCGCAGGTCCACGTGCCGCGGCTCAATCAGCCCGTTTTCCACGAAGCACGGCGCGCGGCTCAGCGACAGCGTCGGCTGCGCGATGTAGTTGCGTGGGTTGCTCATGATGAGGCCGTGGAACTTCTTCCGCTCCGCCTCGGTGGAGTGCGGGCCGATCAGCATGCCGTAACCGCCGCTTTCGCCCACGGCCTTCACCACCAGCTTGTCGAGGTTTGCCAGCACGTGCGACCGCGCGGCCACGTCGTCCAGCAGGTAGGTCTCGATGTTGGGCAGAATCGGATCTTCGTTGAGATAGTAGCGGATGATCTTCGGCACATAGGCGTACACCGCCTTGTCGTCCGCCACGCCCGTGCCCACGCAGTTGGCCAGCGCCACGTTGCCGGCGCGGAAGGCGTTGAAGAGTCCCGGTACGCCCAGAATCGTGTCCTGCCGGAAGGCCAGTGGGTCGATGAAATCGTCGTCCACGCGCCGGTAGATTACGTCTACGCGCCGCAGACCCGCCGTCGTGCGCATGTAGACGAAGTTGCCGTGCACCAGCAGGTCCCGCCCCTCCACCAGTTCGATGCCCATCTGCCGCGCCAGGAAGGAGTGCTCGAAGTAGGCCGAGTTGAACACGCCCGGCGTCATCAGCACAATCGTCGGATCCGGCCGCCCGCCCGGCGCCAGCGAGCGCAGCGTCTCCAGCAGCGACCGCGCATAGTGGTCGATCGGCTGCACGTTGCAGCCCCGGATCAGTTGCGGAAACACCCGCTTCATCACCTGCCGCGAGGTCAGCATGTAGCTGACCCCTGAAGGCACGCGAAGGTTGTCTTCCAGCACCGCGAACTCGCCCGATGGCAGCCGCACCAGGTCCGTCCCCACCACCGTGATGTAGGCGTTGCGCGGCACCGTCACGCCCCGCATCTCGCGCCGGAAGTGCGGGCAGGAGTAGATCAGCTCGCGCGGCACCAGCTTGTCGTTCAGAATCCGCTGCTCGTGGTAGATGTCGCGCAGAAACTCGTTCAGCGCCACAATGCGCTGCGTCAATCCGGCGGCCAGCCTCTTCCACTCCGGCGCCGTGATGATCCGCGGAATCAGGTCGTGCGGAAAGATTCGTTCCGTGCCCTCGTTCTTGCCGTACACCGTGAACGTGATGCCCTGCTGCAGAAAGCTCTGGTCGGCCGCCTGCTTGCGCCGCCGCAGCTCTTCCGGCGGCAGCGACGATACCAGTTCCATCAGTTGCCGGTACGAGGGCCGGACCTCCGCGTTCGGCTCAAACATCTCGTCATACGCCGAATCCAGGAAGTAGTTTTGAAACGGAGGAGGGAGAACGCTTTCCAATTGCACCTGACGAACCTCTGAATCGCAGCGGGGCGGGCGCGTTCGGCCTGGAACGATCTTTGGATTGTAACACGCACCTTCCGGATGTAGTCTTATCCTGAAAGCAGATGCAGAACGCCCTAGCCATTCTGCTCGCTGGCGGCGCAGGGGAGCGCCTCCATCCCCTCACGCGCAATATTGCCAAGCCCGCCGTGGCCTTTGGCGGCTTCTACCGCATCATCGACTTCACCCTCTCCAACTGCGTCAACTCAGGCATCCGCCGCATCTTCTGCCTCACCCAATACAAGTCCCTCGAACTCACCCGGCATATCCGCGAAGGCTGGAACCTCTTCTCCGGCGAGATGGGAGAGTTCATCGAAGCCGTGCCGCCCATGAAGCGCATCCATTCCGACTGGTACCTCGGCACCGCCGACTCCGTCTACCAGAACATTGAAAGCATCGAATGCGAATGCCCCACCCACGTCCTCATCCTCGCCGGCGACCATATCTACAAAATGGACTACGGCGAGATGCTGGCCTGGCACATCGCACACGGCGCCAATGTCACGATTGCCACCATCCGCGCCAACCCAGAAGAGGCCCGCCAATATGGAGTCGTCGCCATCGAGCCAGGCACCTATCGCGTGAAGGGCTTCGAGGAAAAGCCCCAGCACGGACAGCCCGCGCCCTCCGCCTTCGATCCCTCCATGATCTCCGCCTCCATGGGCGTCTACATCTTCGACACTCACGTGCTGCTCCAGGCCCTGCGCGAAGATGCCGCCGATCCCAACTCCCAGCACGACTTCGGCAGAAACCTCCTCCCTGCACTCCTCCACCGCTGCCACGTCTCCGCCTACGACTTCCGCGACCTCAATCGCAAGTGCGTCCGCTATTGGCGCGACGTCGGCACCATCGACGCCTACTACGAGGCCAACATGGATCTCGTCAGCGTCTCGCCCGAGTTCAACCTCTACGACACCGAGTGGCCCATCCGCACCCGCATGCCACAGTCTCCACCCGCCAAGTTCGTCTTCGCCCAGGAGGGCCGCCGCATGGGCGTGGCCACAGACTCCATCGTCTCCCCCGGCGTGATCGTCTCCGGTGCGCATATCCATCGCTCCGTGCTCTCTCCCGGCGTGCGCGTGAACTCCTACTGCAACGTCGATTCCTCCATCCTCCTCCACGACGTCACCGTGGGCCGCTATTCGCGCATCACTCGCGCCATCCTAGCCGAAGGCGTCCATCTGCCCGAAGGCTCCATCATCGGAGAGGATCCCGCACGGGACCTCGCCGCCGGCTGCCACATCACCGACGGCGGTGTTACCGTAGTCAGCGCAGGAGGCTCGTAGGATCTATGCGCTCACTGCTCGAGGTAATGCCCGACGCGCCCGAGGAACTCACCTGCGGGCGGCTCAGGCGGCTTGGCGAAGGCGTCGGCAAGGTCGTCTACGCCTCCCAGAACTGGGTGGTCAAACGTGAACGCAGCACCAGCGAAGTCTTTTCCATGATCGTCGCCTGGAAGATGATCCGCCGCCTGGAGCAGCACCTTCCAGGAAACTGGGGCTGGAATATCCGGCAGCACCCGTCTCGCCAACTCCGTATGCTGCGAGTGGCTGCCCGCGCCGCGGTGGCCGTGGTGCCGCGCGGCCTCTGGTACTCCTCCCACGTCGGCGATATGTGGCGCATCTACGCCCACCGCGATACGCGCGGCGAGCACCTCGCCGTGAAACACCTGGCCGGGACCTCCATCGTGCCGGAGACCATCACCTTTCCCCCCACACGCGTGCGCATCAGCGGCTGGCCCGGCTATCTGATCGTCTCTGAAGCCACCGAACGCGTGGAGTGCACCCTCTATGACAAGGTGGTGAAGCTCGCCGGGCAGGGCAATTTCGAACTGGTGGAGATCTGGCTGGAGCGGCTCCTCGAACTCCGCCGCGCCGCCTGGCGCCGCGGCGTCTACTCCGTGGACGCCCACCTGCGCAACTTCGGCGTCATCCACAGCCGCGTCGTCCTGCTGGATGCCGGCGGACTCACTGACCGTTGGAGCGAAGTGGAAGAGCACCTGGCCCATCTCTCCGCCGCCCCTCGGCCGCACGTCGAAATGGGTCTGCGCGAAGTGCTCGAGGAGGCGCCGTCGGTGGCCAGCCGCTTCGACGAAAAGTGGCGCGAATCCGTCAATCGCGATACCGTCCGCTACTACTGGCCGGACCGTTATAGCTGAGATCCACCCGCCCTCAGTGCTCCACCCGCCCCACCAGCCCGGCGTCGAACAGCCGCTGGTCCATCGGCTTCAGTCGCCGGATCTGCGACGGCGTCAGCAGCGCCGTGTGCGCCACCTCGCATAGATACTCCGGCACGTACCAGACGTCCTCCTCGCTCGCCATCCAGCCGCGCCCGTCGAAGCGGCTCAGGTTGACAGGCCGCGTCGAATAGCCGCGCAGCGTCTTCTCTCCCTTCAGGTTGTAATAGTGCGCGAAGTAGCTCAGCGCCAGCTCGCGCAGATTGCGGTAGACCGGCTCGCGGAAGCGCAGCCCGGAGTAGTTGGACTTGGCGATCGCACCCCAGCACCTGTCCACCTGGAAGATGGCCAGCACGTGATCGTCGTCGCGGACCGATTCCAGGTCCATCAACAGCGGCTCATGGCCGGCGGCGCGCAGCGCGGCCGCCGCCAGCATCGCCCCTTCCATGCAATGCGCGTGGCACTGCCGCAGCACCTGCCGCGGCGATAGGCACGTGGCGCCCTCGGCCTCCACGTTGTAGTTGAGATCGTCGAGGAAGCGCTGGATGCGATACGGCGTCTTCAACGCGCGCAACGCGCTCCACTCCGCCCGGCTGAGCCCGTACCGCTCCACGCTCTTCACTCCACCGCGCTCCGCGCGCGTCATTCAAAAAAACCCGGCGCCTGGATCGAGAGCGTCTTCTGCGTGGGCGCGTACTTCCTCACCATCGGCGCCACCTTGGCGGCGTTGCCGATCAGGCAGAACTGCAGCGCCCCAGCCGTGTAATACTTGCGCGCGATGGCGTTGGCCTGCTCCAGCGTCACCGCGTCGATCCGCGAGAACAGGTCGTCGATCTCTCCCTTGTTCAACCCGTAGAACTCCAGTTCGCCCAGCACGCTCGCCAGTTGGTCCGCGGTCTCCAGGCGGTCTGTGGGGAAATTGCCCTTGATGTAGGCCTTGGCGGAGGCGAGTTGCGCCGCGTCGATGCCTTTGGTGCGCAGGCGGTCCAGCACGGCCAGCGTCAGGTCCAGCGCCTTCTCGGTCGAGTCGGTGCGCGTGTAAGAGTTGATGACGATCCCGCCGTCCAGCCGGTCTTCCTCCAGAATGCACTGCGCCCCATAAGTCAGGCCGGAGTTGACCCTCAGTTCATCGTTGAGCATCGAGGTGAAGCGTCCGCCGAAAAGTGTATTGATGATCATCAGCGGGACGCGATCCGGGTTGGTGCGGCTGATGCCGGCCATGCCGATGCGGAAGTACGTCTGCGTCGCGTCCGGCTTGTCCACAAGCAATAGGCGTGCGGCCGTGTATTTCGGCGCTTCGGCCTTCGCCGGCGCGAACTCCGTTCCGGCCGGCACCGCTCCGGCGATGGCGCTGATGCGCGCGCCCAGCGTGGCCGGGTCGAAATCTCCGGCGGCGATCAGGATCAGGTTGCGCCCCGTGTAGGCGCGCTTGTAAAACGCCTCAATGGCGGCCCGGTCCATCTTCGCCAGCGAGTCCTCGGTGGCCGCGCCCGAGCTCCGGTATGGGTGGCCGGCGGGATAGTAGAAACCATTGAAGTAGCGGCCGATCGCCATACCGGGGTTGTCTTTCACCGACCGCACCTGGTCGGTGGATTGCGACAACACCTTCTTCACTTCCGCTTCGGGAAAGGAGGGGTGCAGCAGAACATCCTCAAAAATCGCCAGCGCCTGGGTGGAGGTGCGGGCCATGAACTCCGTTGCCACCGTCGACATCTGCCGGTTGGAAAATAGCTGCAGCGTGGCGCCTAGCGAGTCCAGTTCGAGGGCGATCTGTTCGTTCGTGCGCGCCGCCGTGCCGCGCCGCATCAGCTCCGCAGTGATCGATGCGATCCCGTTCAATCCGGCGGGTTCCGCCTCCGCGCCTCCGCGGAAGACGGCCCGCACGCTCACCAGCGGCACGTCGGGTTTCCGCAGCAGAATCACGGTGGCCCCGTTCGGCAGCGTGCGTTTGTCCACTTGAGGCAGCCGGACCTGGGCGCTCAGCGCCGAGGCGGCGGCCAGCATCAGCAGTGTGGAGCGGGCGTTCATTGCGCGGCCTCCTTCTCTTTCTCGGGAATCAGTGTGGCCACGGTGCGGTTTTTGGCCGTAAAGATCTTGGCTGCCACGCGTTGCACGTCCTCCGGCTTCACTTTGTCCAGCTCCTGCGTCACCTGGTTGATCCGGTTCCAGTCGCCGTAGAAGACCTCATAAGTGCCCAGCGAATTGGCCTTGCCCGCGATCGTCTTCAGGCTGCGGTAGAAGTTGGCCAGAATCTGGTTGCGCGCCTTGTTCAGTTCGTCGGCCGTAACCCCCTGCTTCGCCAGGCGGTCGAGTTCCTCATAGAGCGCCGCTTCCGCCGCTTCCGGAGTCTTGCCTGAGCGCACCTGAAACGTGAAGCTGAACAGCGTCGGATCCAGCGCCGGACCCGTGCCGCCGCGCACGTTCAGCGCGAGCTGGTCTTTCTCCACCATGCGCTGATGCAGCCGTGAACTCCGGCCCGTGGTCAGAATCGTTTCGATCAGATCATAGATCGGCGTCTCAGGATCCCGCGTGGCGCCCACGTGGAAGCCCACCATCACCAGCGGCAGATTCGCCGGGCGGCGTACCACCACGCGCCGCTCGCCCAGTTGCTCCGGTTCCATCGTACGCACCGCCGGCGGCGGCGGCTGGCTGGGAATCGGTTCGATGTACTTCTTCGCCAGCGCCAATATCTCCTCCGGCGTGACGTCGCCCGTCACCACCATCACGCAATTGTTCGGCGCATAGCCCATCTTGAAGTGCGCCTTCAGGTCGTCCATGGTCCAGGCTTCGATATCGGACGCCCAGCCGATCACGGGCCAGTGGTACGGGTGCGCGATGAACGCGGCCGCGTTGAACTGCTCGTCCAGCACGCCAAAGGGACTGTTGTCCACTGAGGTGCGCCGCTCGGAGTACACCACGCCGCGCTCGCTCTCGACAATCTTGGGGTCGAAGGCGAGGTCCCGAATCCGGTCGCTCTCCATGTCGAACATCAGCTCCAGCGCCGACTTCGGAAACCAGTCGGTGTAAACCGTGACGTCGTTCGATGTATACGCGTTGTTGCGGCCCCCGGCCTTCTCCATGTGGATGTCGAACTGCTTAGGGCCGTACTTCTTCGCGCCGTTGAACATCATGTGCTCGAAATAGTGGCTGATGCCCGTCGTGCCCGGCCGCTCGTTCCGCGAACCGATCTTATAGAAGAAGTACAGCGAGACGTTCGGCACGTCGTGGTCCTCGTGGATGAGGATCTTCATGCCGTTGGAAAGCGTGTGCGTAGTGACCTTGATCTCCTGCGCCGATAGCGCCGCGGTCACTAGCGCGGCCAGCGGAAAGACGATTGCGAGAATGCGCCGCATAGCTCCAAAGTAACAAGGCGAAATTCACCGCGCACGTAACATTCGGCCGGGTGCGCTTGCCGCCGCTGCCGCGACGCGTGGTTCTCTTGTGGGGGATCCGTGTGAGCGATAAGCAGGAAGTCCGGCAGGGCACCCTTCGCCTCTTTGTGCGCACGCTGCGCAATATTGACACGGAACTACTCGGCCTTAAAACCGTGCCCCGGCCGGCACGCGTGCTAGCCTATTTCATGTTCGACCTGGCAGAACCATGAAACTCAGAGCAACACTCGCATTGTGCCTGGCCTGCGGCCTGTGGGCGCAGGAGCGGCCGAAAGCCTTCGCCGGCGCGCGCATTATTCCCATCGCCGGCCCCGAAATCCCCGACGGCGTGCTCGTCGTCGAAAAGGGCAAGGTCGTCGCCGTCGGCCCCACGGCGTCCACCGCCGTGCCGGCCAATGCGGAAAGGATCGACGCGCGCGGCAAGGTGATCATGCCCGGCCTCGTCGATTCGCATAGCCACATCGGGAGCCCCGAAGGCGGCGACGCCAGCGGCCCCATTCAGCCCGACGTCCGAGTGCTCGATTCCATCAACGTCCGCGCCAGCAGCGTGCAGAAAGCGCGCGCCGGCGGCATCACCACGGTGAACGTCATGCCCGGCTCCGGCCACCTCTCCAGCGGTCAGACCCTCTACCTGAAACTGCGCGCCGGCCAGATCATCGACGACCTCCTCATTCAGCTCCCAGACGGCTCCACCGCCGGCGGCCTCAAAATGGCCAACGGCACCAACCCCCGCCGCAACGCCCCCTTCCCCGGCACCCGCGCCAAAGCCGCTGCCCTCGTGCGCGAGCAGTTCATCAAGGCCCAGGAGTATCGCGACAAAGTGAAGGCTGCCGCCGGCGATGCCTCCAAACTTCCGCCGCGCGACCTGCGCATGGAAGAACTGGTCGAGGTGCTCGACGGCAAACGCACCGTCCAACACCATACCCACCGCCATGACGACATCCTTACCGTCCTCCGCCTGCAGAAGGAGTTCGGCTTCAAGGTGGTGCTCCACCACGTCAGCGATGGCTGGATGGTCGCGGACCAGATCGCCGCCGCCGGCGTGCCCGTCTCCGTGATCGTCATCGACTCCCCCGGCGGCAAGCTCGAAGCCAAGGACGCCGACATCCGCACCGCCGCTGTGCTCGAGAAAGCCGGCGTGCTGGTGGGCTTCCATACCGACGACGGCGTCACCGACTCCCGCCTCTTCCTCCGCGCCGCCGCCCTCGCCGTGCGCGCCGGCATGTCGCGCGAAAAGGCGCTCTACGGCGTCACCATGGCCAACGCCCGTATCCTTGGCCTCGACCAGCGCGTCGGCACCCTCCAGGCCGGCAAAGACGCCGACTTCATCCTCCTCTCCGGCGATCCTTTCAGCGTCTACTCCCACGTGCTCGAAACCTGGGTAGAAGGCGCCAAGGTCTTTGACCGATCCAACCCCAAGGATCACCTGCTGGCCGTCGGCGGCTATGGCGCCAGCCAGGATGGCGACCTCCACATCGACGAGTGCATGAAGGGCAGCGCCACCGGAAGCGCCACAGGAAGCGCCACAGGAAGTGAGGACCTCCGCTAATGAAAATCATCCTGTTGCTCACCGCCGCGGCCGCGCTGGCCTCCGCGCAGAACCTCGCCATCCACGGCGAACTGGTCTACACCATGGCCGGTGCGCCGCTCAAAGACGGCGTCGTGTTGATCCGCGACGGCAAGATCGAACGCGTCGGTCCCGCGTCCCAAGTGAAACCGCCCGCCGGCTACCAGGTGCTGCAAGCCAAGGTGGTGACCCCCGGCCTCATCGACGCTCACGCCACGCTCGGCCTCAGCGGCGCTCTGAATCAGCCACAGGATCAGGACCAGGTTGAAAAGAGCGCTCCGATGCAGCCCGAACTGCGCGCCATCGACGCCTTCGACCCGCAGGAACGCCTTATCGAGTGGGTGCGCAGCTTCGGCGTCACTACCATTCACACCGGCCACGGCCAGGGCATTCTCATCTCCGGCCAGACCATGATTATCAAGACCAACGCCAGGACCGCTGACGACGCCATCGTCCCCGTCGCCATGATCGCCGCCACGCTCGGCAACGATGCCCGCGCCGATGCCGGCAAGAGCCCCGGCACCCGCGCCAAGATGATCGCCATGCTGCGTGCCGAATTGATCAAAGCGCAGGAAGCCACCAAGAAGACCGACAAGAAGGACACCGCCCGCGACCTGCGCGCCGAGGCCTTCCAGAAACTCGTCAAAGGCGAACTGCCCCTGCTCGTCACCGTTCACAAGGCCAACGACATCCTCACCGCCATTCGCCTCGGCCAGGAGTTCGGCCTCAAGATCGTGCTCGACGGAGTCTCGGAAGCGCCCGAGGTGATCCCGCAAATCAAGGCGTCGGGCTATCCCGTCATCCTCCACCCGACCATGCAGCGCTCCTACGGCGATACCCAGAACCTCAGCATGGAGACCGCCTCCAAGCTCAGCGCCGCCGGCATTCCCTTCGCCCTGCAGAGCGGCTTCGAAGACTACGTGCCGAAAACGCGAGTCGTCCTCTGGGAAGCCGGCATCGCCGCGGCCAACGGCCTGGGCGCGGAAAAGGCTCTCGCCAGCATCACCATCGACGCCGCAAAACTCCTCGGCATCGCCAACCGCGCGGGCTCGCTCGAGCCCGGCAAGGACGGCGACATCGCCCTCTACGACGGCGACCCGCTCGAATACACCACCCACTGCACCGGCGTGGTCGTCGGCGGAGTGGCCGTGCAGGCAACGGCGCGCTAGTCACAAAACGGAACTGCAAAACAAAGGCTTGACGTGTCGCTACAATCTGCGCATACTGGTCTGCGGTGCAGACCAGTTTGGAAAAAGGCACTCAGAATGACGGCACAAGCTGACTTACGCGACCTCGAGAGCCGCCCGCAGCGCTATTGGAACGTGGACGGCATCCCCGAGATCATCATGGGTTTGACCTGGATGGTCTGGGGCGGCGCGCTGATCCTGGGCCGCCAGATCGATCATGAGTCAGCCTACAAAGCCTATTGGTTGGTGGTGCCCCCGCTGCTCGCGGTCAGCGGCTTCGCGGGCCAATGGCTGACGAAGAAACTGAAGGAGCGCTACACCTATCCGCGCACCGGCTACGTTGTCTACAAAGAGCCCTCGCCGAAGCTGCGCTACCTCACGGCGGGAGTGGCGGTCGTGGTGGCCGCGGCGCTGGCTGCTCTCATCGTCACCGGTCGTTCGGAGGGCGTGCGGATGACCATCACTCCAGGCGTGGGCGTGGTCATCAGCCTGGCCCTGCTGGTCGCCTCCATGCGGCAGAAAGCGGCGCATCTTCTGGCTCTGGCCGGCGTGTCGCTGGCCTTGGCCGCGGCGGCGGCGGCGTTGCGTTGGAACGCCGATGGAATGAGTGGGCTGTTTGTCGGACTGGGTCTCGCCTCGGCTCTCGTCGGAGCCTGGAGGTTCAGGCAATACCTGGCGGCGAATCGCCCGGCGGAGGACGCGCGGCAGTGAGCGATCTCGATCGCCTGATCCACGAACCCGCGCGCCTCGCCATCGTGGCTCTGCTCGCCGGCGTCAAGGAGGCGGACTTCCTCTGGCTGATGCGCGAGTCCGAGTTGACGAAAGGGAACCTTTCCAGCCATCTGGCCCGGCTCGAAGAGGCCGGCTATGTGGAGATCGAAAAGACGTTCCGCGGCAAGATCCCGCTCACGCTGCTCCGTCTCACCAGGACCGGCGCCACCGCCTTCGCCGCGTACAAAAAGCAGATGAACGGACTGCTGGCGAAGAGCAGCGTTTACCGCGGCCGCTAGACCCTGCCGCGCTAGACGCCCGCCCAGTTCCGTCGCTCGACAAACGTTTCAGGCTCGTAAGTGATGCCCTGTTCCAGGCGCTTCTCCTCGCGCTTGGTGAGCCACAGCATGATCGGACCCAGCATCGCCGCCGCCGCCGAAGAGAAGCTGCCGCACTCGCGCGAAATCTCCTTGCGCAGCGAGTGGATCCGGTCCGCCACCGCCTCGTTGGTCTTCTTCATGTGGTGCTCCATCGCCCAGAGCAGCGCCGAATACGAAGTCTGCAGCGCTCGCGCCTCGCGGTCGAAACGCTCGCGCACCCGCAGATCCGGATGCAGCCTGTACTTGCGGATGCCCTCCAGCGTAGTCCGGCAGATGCGGTACAGCGAGGGGCCGTTCAGTTCGAAGTCGCGCCCAAAGGCCCAGTCCAGAAACTTCTTGGAGTCGTCGTGCGAGATGAACGGGTGCTTCCAGTTGAACTTCCACTGCCCGTGCACATCCGCCAGATCCATGTCGATCAGCGTGCCTTCCTGCTCCATGCGCGCGTGCAGCGGCGTCCCCGGCAGCGGCGTGTACAGCATGAACTGGTGGAAATCGGTCTCATGCGAGCACGCGTAGTCGATCTCCTCGCCGATGTTCTCGGGCGTGTGATGGTGCATCCCGACGATCGACGAGCCCAGCACGCGAATGCCGTTCTCCCGCAGTTGGCGCGTGAGTGTCAGCGTGTCATGGCCGGAGAGCTTGGCATAGCCGCTGTGCGGCGATTCCAGGCCCATCCAGATCCACGAAACGCCCAGCTCCACCAGCTCTTCCATCGTGTACTTGCGAATGGCGTTTGCTGAGGAGAAAACGTACAGCTCCCAGCTCTTGCGCGCCTCTTTCATGCATTCCAGCAACTCAATGGCGCGCGAGCGATGCAGCAGGAAGTTCTCGTCCATCACGAAGAAGGATTTGAAGTGAAATGCGCTTTCGGCCTCCTCCATCGCGTTGTAGATCTCACGCCCGGAGTTGAAGAAGTTGATGAACTTGCCTTTGCCGCCGAAAAAGGCCGACGTGGTGCAGAAGTCGCAGCCTAGCGGGCAGCCGACCGAAGGGATGATCGTAGCCGCCGTGGACCCGAGCGAGTGCGGCAGCTTCAGCCCCATCACGCGGTGTCCGAAGCCCGAGGCGATTTGAGGATGATGGATCGGCTGATGGGGATCCTGATCGAGGAACGAGCGCATCCAGCTCACGCCCTCTCCTCTGACGATGTGGTCGGCGTCGATCATGTGGTCGAGCCCGGGGATGGCCGTGACGTGGCCCCCGATCACGATCGTCGAATGCGGCGAGAGCCTTCGCACGATCTGGCACATCTCCCGCACCTTGCCGATGTTCACGATGATCGAGCTGATGCCCACGACGTCGTAGCGATTCTCCGTCAGCTCCTTCTCGAACGCCTCCCGCGTCGGGAAGTCCAGAACCGTCGAGGGATTCTCAATGTTCTGCTGGATGAACATGATCCCCCAGGAGCGATGGAAGATCCGCAACGAGTACGGCCCCTGCGCTCGCGTCACCTGGTTGTGGTAAAGCTCCATCGGATTGATGGAGCGCGAGCCGAATTCGTCGTCCTGGGCGTAAGGTCCGAATACGGAAGTGAGCAGGACGCGGGCCTGGCGGCCCTTGGGGTGGGAAACAGTTGAAACGTTCATTGCAGGCCAGCGCGGCTCAAGGGATTGAGCCCCGCTTGTCTGATTTTAGCGCGCCTTCAACGGCGAATAGGGGGAGCAGGGGCCGGATCTTCGCTCCGGCCCCTCGAACCTGTTACGGCAGGGAAGGCAGCCCGGACAGCGCCATCGCCAGTTCGGACTCGTCATACGCCTGGTCCACCAGCTTGCCCGCGAAATAATCCGTATACGCCTGCATGTCGAAGTGCCCGTGGCCGGAAAGCCCGAACAGAATCGTCTCCGCCTTGCCCTCCGCCTTGCACCGCAGCGCTTCGTCAATCGCGCCGCGCACGGCGTGATTGGACTCCGGCGCCGGCACAATCCCTTCCGCCCGCGCGAACTGCACGCCCGCCTCGAAGCACGCAATCTGGTGGTAGGCGCGCGCCTCCATCAATCCCAGTTCGGCGCAGTGGCTCACCAGCGCACCCATGCCGTGATACCGCAGCCCGCCGGCGTGGAGGCCCGGCGGCGTAAACGCGCTGCCCAGCGTGTGCATCTTCATCAGCGGCGTGAGATGGGCCGTGTCCCCGAAATCGTAGGCGTACTTGCCGCGCGTGAGCGTTGGGCACGACGCCGGTTCGATCGCCACGATCCGCGGCTTGGGCCCGCCCCGCAGCCCGGCGCCAATGAACGGGAAAGCCAGCCCCGCGAAGTTGGACCCGCCGCCCGCGCACGCAACCACCACGTCCGGATAGTCGTCCGCCATCGCAAGCTGCTCTATCGCCTCCACACCGATCACCGTCTGGTGCAGCAACACGTGATTCAACACGCTCCCCAGCGCATACTTGGTGTCGTCGGCCTGCGCCGCCACTTCCACCGCTTCGCTGATCGCGATGCCCAGGCTGCCGGGGTGGTCGGGATTCTTGGCCAGAATCGCCCGGCCCGAATTCGTCTCATTCGACGGCGAAGCCACGCAGCGCGCGCCGTAGGTCTCCATCAGCGCGCGGCGGTAAGGCTTCTGGTTATAGCTCACCCGCACCATGTAGATCTCGATCTGCAGATCGAACAGCGAGCCGGCCAGCGCCAGCGACGAGCCCCACTGCCCCGCGCCCGTCTCCGTCACAATCCGCTTCACCCCGGCTTCCTTGTTGTAGAAAGCCTGGGCAATCGCCGTGTTCGGCTTGTGCGAACCCGCCGGGCTCACGCCTTCGTACTTGTAATAGATCTTCGCCGGAGTATCCAGCACCTGCTCCAGACGTCTCGCGCGGAACAGCGGGCTCGGACGCCACTGCCGGTAGATCTCGCGGACCGGCGTAGGAATCTCAACTTCGCGATCGGTGGAAACTTCCTGCAGAATCAGGCTCATCGGAAACAGCGGAGCCAGGTCGTCCGGCCCCACCGGCTGCATCGTGCAGGGGTGCAGCACCGCCGGCGGCGGCGCCGGCAGATCCGCGATGATGTTGTACCAGGTCTTAGGAATGCGGGACTCGTCGAGAACGTATTTGATGGAATCGCTCATGATGGTTGGGCTCCAACTGGGATGGAACCCGCGATTGTATCAAGAGTCAGTCGTCATAGAATAGGACCGAGGCATCCGCATCCATGCATCGAACTCTTATCGCTCTTCTGCTCGCCGCGCCGCTTCTCTGCGCTCAGACGACCACCGCACCCGCCAAAATCAAGACCTTGCTCATCACCGGCGGCCCCGTCGGCGGACACGACTGGCAACGCGTCTCCCCCGTACTGAAGAAGACCCTCGAAGACACCGGCCGCTTCGACGTGCGCGTCACCGAGGAGTTCCGCGGCGCAGGCCCCGAGACCCTCAAGAGCTACGACCTCGTCGTCCTCAACTACTACGACGGCCGCAACAAGGATTACGCCTGGGGCGAGCGCGCCCAGAACGCTCTGCTCGACTACGTCAAGTCCGGCAAGGGCCTCGTCATGTACCACTTCTCCACGGCTTCTTTCCTCGAATGGCCCGAATACGAAAAGCTCAGCGGCGCCAACTGGCGCCCCAACAACGGCCATCACTCCGCCGCGCACGACTTCACAGTCGAGATCACGGATCCCGATCATCCCATCACCAGGGGCCTGAAAAAGAAGTTGCACCAACCCGTCGACGAACTCTACGCGAACCTCAAATGGCAGCCCGCTGGCTCCTATCACGTCCTCGCCACCGCCTGGGACGACCACAAACTCTACGAAGGCAAAGCTAAGCAGCCCACCCCCGGAGACGGCCTCAACCAGCCCATGCTCTGGACCCTCAACTACGGCCAGGGCCGCGTCTTCGCCACCGTGCTCGGCCACGACCCGGCCGCCGTCAAAACGCCGGCCTTCGTCGTCACCTTCACGCGCGGCGCCGAGTGGGCCGCCACCGGCGCCGTCACTCTCCCCATCCCGCCCGCTCTCGCCGAAGGCGCGAAGCGCGAAGATCCACAGCCCCGAGAAGTCACGCCCGGCGTCGGCGCCGCGCCCCCCTCGGATGCCGTCATCCTCTTCGACGGCAAAAGCATGGCCGGCTGGCTGAAGCCCAATGGCTCGCCCTCAGGCTGCCAGGCGGCCAACGGCGAGATGGTCTGCCGCACCGGCTCCGGCGACGCCGTGACGGAGAAGAAGTTCAAGTCCGCCCAGTTGCACCTCGAGTTCTTCATCCCTTCCATGCCCGCGCAGAAGGGGCAGCTCAAGGGCAACAGCGGCGTCTACCTCCAGGGCCTCACTGAAGTTCAGGTGCTCGATGGCTACCAGAACCCCACCTATCCCACCGGCGTCGTAGGCGCCATCTACGATCAATATCCGCCCGCCGTGAATGCCTCGCGCAAGCCCGAGCAATGGTCCAGCTACGACATCGTCTTCCATGCCCCCGTATGCAGCGAGCGCGGTCAGGAACTCCAGCCCGGCAGCATGACGGTCTTCCTCAATGGCGTGCTCGTGCAGGACCACAAGGAACTGCGCTTCCGCAAGGCCATGTGCGAGCCCGGACCCCTGCTGCTCCAGGACCATTCCGGCTTCCCCGGCGCCCCCGATACCACCATGAAGTTCCGCAATATCTGGTACCGCCCGCTCGACTAACCCGCGGACGCAGTTGGATGAGTTGCGGCGAATCGCTTGGAAGCCAGGCAGAGTGCCACGGCCCTGCATCCGTAATCTCGGAAAGCCGAACGAGTCCGCCAAATCAGGGAAAAGTCGGAAGCAATGGCTCCAAACTGCGTTGGACAGATCGGCAATATCCACACGAGCGCTCCGCGCAGGAGCCTCCTGAACAGGCTTACTGGTGTATCTCTTTGTAGTTCCGGATAACTCCGTCCCAGCCCAATAGAGAGAACGAATCGTTCTCGACAGAAAGCAGGAATGGAACCGCCGACATGACCTTGACGGCCGCGTCATTTTCCCCCCGCACGCGGTAGGATCGCACCTGCAATCCGCGTGAGTCGAATTCAACCAGACGCAGCCCTTCTGCCGCCTTGTGTGGCGCCAGGAAAAAGAACTGGTTTCCGTCGGTCCCCGGGAAGTGCGCGGTCACATACCTTGGACGGGAGCCGACGGGAAGATTGGAGCCATTCATTCGTTTCAAGGAATCTTCCACCTCCGCTCCGCTGAGCTTCAGAGGTGGAAGTGCCGTCAGGCTACCGTCCGCAACATTGTAGGGTTGCACCTGGAGGGTGGCGGTTTCGATCAGGAGGATTGTATCCGGCTTGCTGAACGAGAGGAAGATAAAGCCTGGAAACGCGGGGTGCTGTGCGGAGCCCAGCAGCGCCCTCGTCCTGCAGTCATACACAGCAATGCGGGACAGAATGGCCGAGCCGCTGCGTTCGAGGCCCAGGAGCGCCAGGCGGTCCCCGGAGATTGTGGCGAAGGTGACTTCCGGAATGATGGGGAACGACGCCCATTGCCCACTCCGCGTGTCCAGCAGCCGGCCGCTAGGCGCCGGACTACCTTGGCCGGGAAGAAATACCCAACCGCCTCCCGCTGCGGCGGCTTGCCCCTTGTAGGAATCCAGCCCGTTGAAGCTGGAGCCGCCGCTGTTGCTAAGTGATAGCCGGAGTTTGGCATCGGTGAAACGCCTCGCCCCGGCGCCAAGCACGAGAACCGCGGACTGGTTTTCATGCATGGAAAAGAAACCGATCCGGCGCTCGGATGCGGTAATGTTCATTTGTAAATCATTGATACTTTGCGGAGTTAACACCTGCTGCGCAAAACACGCAGAAGCTGTGGCAACCAAAACTAGGATGGAAGACAAACGAAGAACGTGAGACATCGTCCCTCCGGCCCGAATATAGGGGGGGGGTAAATGAAAGTCAAAGAGTCTTTGGATAGGTACATAGTTGGCAATTAGGAAGTCAATCCGGGCATTACACTCCTTGCGGTTCACTCCTAATAAGGAGTCTGTGTTGGAATATGCCGGATGGATCCGAAGCTAAGGCCTCAGGATGACTGCACGACCAGCCCGGGCCGACTCCCGCGCCGCCTCCAGAATCTCCGCGACAATCAGATGATTCTCCAGCAAAGATAGCCCCGTCGCCCCCGGCACCACCATGAAGTTCCGCAAGATCTGGTACCGCCCGCTCGACTAACCCGCGTACACCGCGCGCTCGAACTCATTCAGCAGGCCCAGCGCCTCTCTGTCGGCGAACGGCAGGTACTGCATCAGGATCACGCCGCACATCCTGCGGCGCGGATCGGCCCAGTAATAGGTGTTGTAAAACCCGGCCCACGCCAGCGAATTCGCTGAGCGGCCTGCCTCATAAGCATCCGTGTTGAGTAGGAATCCGTAGGTCCACTTCTCCGTGTGGCCTGGTTGGATGTCCACATCCGCTGAGAGGTTCGGGCGGGCTGTCTTCATCTTGCCCGCGCTCAGTTCGCCAATCTGGTTCACCCTCATCAGTGCCACGGTTCGGGGCTGGAGAATACGCACTCCCCCCGGCCCTGCCCCATCGTTGAGGATCATCTGCAGAAAGCGGATGTAATCGGCGGCCGTCGAATAAAGGCCGCCTCCGCCGTTGAACGATTTCGGTGCTTCAGGCAGTTCGCGTTTCTGCTGCCCCAGCGCACCAGAGCCGTCGCGCAGATACCACGAGACCAGCCGCTCGAACTTGGACACCGGTACCAGGTAGCTCGTATCCGCCATGCCCAGCGGTTCGAGGATGTTCTTCTGAAAATACGCCTCCAGCGTGACTCCAGAAATCCTCTCCACCAGGCGGCCCGCCACGTCGATCCCCGTCCCGTACTGCCACGCCGTGCCGGGCTCGAATAGAAGCGGGCCAGGCCGACGCGGCGGCTTCGCGGCGTTGTAGCGGAGCAGGCGCGCGCTCCAGATGTCGTAGCCGAGCCCGCTGGTGTGGGTGAGCAGATGGTGCAGCGTCACCGCGGTCTTGGCCCGTCGCAGCATCGGCTTGCCCTCATCGTCGAACTCCTCGAGAACTTCGATCTGCTCGAACTCATTCAGGAGTTTGCTGATCGGCTCGTGGAGTTGGAGTCTGCCCTGCTCCACCAGTTGCAGCGCCGCCACCGTCGTAATCGCCTTGGTCATCGAGGCAATGGAGAAGATGCTGTCGGGCCGCGCGCGCACCCCGCTGTCGTCTCTCCTGCCGAAGGCGCCCTCATGCAGCACCTGCTTGTCCGTTGCTGCCATCGCGGCCACGCAGGGTATGCCGCGCGCGGCGATCCCTTCCCTGAGTACCCGGTCGATGGAGGAACTCCGCGGTGCGGCGGCGGCTACCGCGCTGGTCAGGAACGCCCGGCGGTGAAGGGCTCTCATGATGCTTCGATGTTAGCTCATGGAAGCCGCACAACCTTGCCCGTGCGCGCGGACTCCCGCGCCGCCTCCAGAATCTCCGTGACAATCAGGTTATTCTCCAGCGAAGAAAGCCCCGCCGGCTTCACCCGCCCGCGCGCCACTGCCGTCAGGTAGCTCACCGGATCCGCTTCATCCGCCGGCAGTGGTTCCAGCGCCGGCTGCTGCTCGCCCTTCGCCTTCGGCTCGCGCAGTCGCATCGTGTTGCCGCCCACGGCGTGCGCATATCCGTTCTGCGCATAAACCTCCAGGTCCTTCCGGCTGTAAGGCCAGTTCCACGAGCCTTCGATGATCCCCACCGCACCCTTGTACTCCACCAGGATGTTGGCTTCGTCGTCCACCTTCGGATAGATCGCCGGCTTGAACTGCTGTGTGAGCGCGCGCACGGAAATCGGGCGCTCGTTCTCCATCAGCCACGTCATCAGATTCGCGCCATAACAGCCAAAATCGAACAGCGCCCCCGCGCCGTTCTTCACGGGATCTGTCAGCCAGTTCAGAAACTCGGGACCCACGCCGATCTCCTTCGGGCCTTCGTGCCCGTCCATCGCCACCATCTTCCGGATCGGCCCATACGCCGGCTGGCGAATCGTTTTGTAGATCGCCGCGTGGCTGCGGTACCACGTCGTCTCATAGTTCACCACCACGGGAATCCCGCTCTGCTGTGCCGCGCGCTGGATGCGGCGCGCATGCTCCATGGAGACCGCCAGCGGCTTTTCCATCATCACCGGCAGACGCCGCCGCGCCGCGGCTTCCACAATCGCCGGGTGATCGAACGTGGACGAAAACGCCGCCACCGCCTCCGGTTTCACCTGGTCGAGCATCGCCTCCAGCGAGGTGAAGAAGATTTTAGGATTTAGGTGAAAGCGCTCCGCATACGCTTTGTGGAGCGCGGCATCCGGATCCGAGATCCCCACGATCACCACGTCTTTCCCTTGACAGGAACGTAGAAACCCCGCGGCGTGCCCGTGCGTGAGGCCCGCAATCGCCAGGCGGAGCGGCTCGGCCGAGGTCAGTCCAGATAGTAGAACGGCTGCGAAAACGAGGCGGCGCATTCCATTGAGCATATATCGGCGGATACAATGAGAACAGGGATACGACTCTCGTAATCGGCGGACCGGCTCCCGACCCTATACTGGACCAGACCATAAACGCCAGAGCAGTGAGCGATACCACAGCCAGCCCTGAAAACCGCCAACCCGCCCCTCCTTTCCGCATCGTCATCGCGGCAAGCTTCACGGCGGAGCCGTTGCGTGCACCCCTGGAGTTTTGGGCCCGCGTGCTCAAGAGTTCCATCGAGGTCGCCTTCGCGCCTTTCAATCAGGTGGTGCAGACGCTCCTCGATCCCGCCAGCGAGTTCGCCCGGAACCGCCATGGCGTGAATGCCGCCCTGTGCCGCTTCGAAGACCTCGCTCAGTTCGACATTCGCGGCGAAGATGCCCTGCGGCGGCTGGAAGAAAACGCCCTCCAGTTGGCGGCGGCTCTGAAAGAGGCCGCCTCCCGCGCCAGCGTGCCGCTGGTCTTCATCCTCTGCCCGGCCTCGCCGCAGTTCGCCGGCCAGATGCAGCGCGCTCGCGACATCCTCGCCCGTGAGTTGACCTCGGCTGGCGGCGTGCATTTTGTCGATGACGCCGAGCTGCTCGCCCTCTACCCTGTCGAGGACTATCACAATCCCGAAGGCGAACGGCTGGGGCGCATCCCCTATACCGAGCCGATGTTCGCCGCGCTCGCCACCATGCTCGCGCGCCGCGCCCAGGCGCTGGCCCTCGCGCCCTATAAGGTGATCGCCGTCGACTGCGACAACACTCTGTGGCAGGGCATCTGCGGCGAGGACGGCCCGGCCGGTGTCCTGCTCGACCCGCCGCGCCGCCGCTTGCACGAGTTTCTCCTCCAGCAGCGCCAGGCCGGTATGTTGTTGGCCCTCGCCAGCAAGAACAACGAACAGGATGTGCTCGACACCTTTGCCGCGCACCCCGAATTCCCTTTGCGCCTGGAACACTTCACCACCTGGCGCCTCAACTGGGAGTCCAAAGCCGCCAACCTGGCGGCCATGGCCGCGGAACTCAACGTCGGCCTCGATACCTTCATCTTCCTCGACGACAACCCCAAGGAGTGCGCCGAAGTCGCGCAAGGTGCCCCCGAGGCTCTACCCCTCACCCTCCCGGAAGAGATCGAACAACTGCCCGAGATGCTCGCCCACGTTTGGGCCTTCGATCACCTCCGTGTCACCGAAGAGGACCGCCTGCGCGGCGAACGCATGGCGCATGCGCGCGAGTTCGGCAATGAGCTGAAGAACGCCGCCAGCCTCGAAGAGTTCATGGCCGGGCTCAACCTGCGCGTCGACGTGCAGCCCATGGAACTGGAGCGTCTGGGCCGCGTCTCCCAATTGACGCAGCGGACCAATCAGTTCAATACCACCACGCTGCGTCGGACCGAAAGCGAAATCCAGCAGTTGCTCGAACGCTCCGGCTGGAGCTGCTACACCGCCGAGGTGAGCGACCGTTTTGGCGAATACGGGCTGGTGGGCGTCATCCTCGTTCAGCGGCGCATCACCGAGCTGTACGTGGATTCCCTCTTGCTGAGCTGCCGCGCCTTGGGCCGCGGCGTTGAGCACCGGCTGCTGGCTGCGGTCGCGGAATTGGCGCTCGACGAAGGGATCTACACCGTCACAGTGCCCTTCCGCGAGACGGCCAGAAATGCCCCGGCCCGGCAGTTCCTTGAAAGCATCGAGTTCTCTCAGGTGGACGATGAGAACGGCGAGCGCGTCTATCGCATGCCTGCCACCGAACTTCAGGCGCTGCGCTGGAAGCCCGCCGCCGCGGCCGCCCTGACGCCCGCCGCCACCACTCGGCCGTCCGCGGTGCTGCGCCAGGTCGACTACGCGAAGATCGCCGCCAATCTGCGCACCGCCGCGCAGGTGGTAGCGGCCATGCGAAAGGAAGCTCAGGCTACCTGGCAGGCACAGTCGGGCGACAACGCGCCGGCCAGCGACGTTGAACGCAAACTCGCCGCCATCTGGAGCGAACTGCTCGAAAAGCCGGTCTCCTCCGTGACCGCGAACTTCTTTGACCTCGGCGGGCACTCCCTTCTCGCCGTCCTCCTGCTCATGCGCGTTAAGGAAGAGTTCTCCGTGGACCTCTCCGTCGACGACGTCTACTCCGGTACCCTCACCCTCGGCGAACTCGCCGCCGCCATCGAGGCCCGGCAGCTCGGCGAGCTGAACCCCGAAGAGTACCAGGCCCTCCTCGCGGAGATCGAAGGGCTCAGCGACGAAGAGGTGCGGGCCCTCCTCGAACAAGAGAACAAGGAAGAGTAAGCGCGCATGCGGGTCCTCCTGGTTTCAAACGCGAGTTACGATCCCCCGAGGGGAGGATCGACGCGCTCGAATCTGGTGTGGCTGAAGCATCTCGCCTCGCGCGGACACCACTGCACCGTGGTCTCACCCACGCTCGGCCAAGCGGACCGCGTCACCGTCAAAGACGGGATCACCATCCATGGCCTGAAAGACCTCTCTTTCCGCGTCGCCGAACTGGGAAAGAAGATCCGCGAGGCCCAGCCCGATTGGGTGCTCGTCTCCAGCGAAGACGTCGGCCACGTGCTCATTCGCGAGGCCTCCTCCGTGGCCCCCGGCCGCATCGTCTACCTTGCCCATACCCCGCAGTTCTATCCCTTCGGACCCGAGAGCTGGCACCTGGACGAGGCCGGAACACAGGCAGTCCGGCAGGCCGCCGCCGTCGTCGTCATCGGCCATCACATGGCCGCCTACGTCAAGCAACACCTCGGACGCGAAGCTGCCGTCATCCATCCGCCTCTCTACGGCGAACCGCCCTACCGGCAGTTCGGCCGCTTCGGCAGCGGCTTCGTTCTCATGATCAATCCCTGCGCCGTGAAGGGTCTCAGCATCTTCCTCGATCTCGCCCGGCAGTTTCCTCAGGTGGAGTTCGCTGCCCTCAACGGCTGGGGGACCACCGCCGCGGATCGCGCCGCGCTCGCCGCCGGCGCCAATACACGATTGCTCGAAAATGTTCCGGACATCGAAGACGTCCTCGCCCAGGCGCGCCTTCTCCTCATGCCTTCGGTCTGGTATGAGGGCTTCGGCCTCATCGCCATGGAGGCCATGCTGCGGGGGCTGCCCGTCATCGCCAGTGACTCCGGCGGTCTCGAAGAGGCCAAGCGCGGAACCGGCTACGTCGTGTCCGTGAGGCCCGTCGAACGCTATGAGCGCTCGTTCGACGAGACCCGTATGCCCCGCGCCGTGGTCCCCCAACAGGACACGCGGGCCTGGGCCGCCGCGCTCACGACGCTGTTGACCGATGAGGCCGCGTATTGGGAAGAGGCCCGGCGCTCTCGCGATGCCGGCGTCCGCTTCGTGAGCGCCCTCGATGCCGGCGACTTCGAAAAGCTGCTGCTCGGGCTCCAGCCCTGCGCCGAACCGCTGCGCGCCGAAGACCGCCTCAGGAACCTCGACGCGCGGAAGCGCGCCCTCCTCCTCGCGCGCCTGAAGAAGAAGGCTCAGGGATGAGAGTTCTCCTGGCGCATAATTCCACTTACTTCCCCGCGCTTGGCGGAGGCGACAAGAGCAACCGCCTGCTCATGGAGGCCCTCGCCGGCCGGGGCCACACCGTGCAGGTTGTCACCCGCGTCGAGCAGTTCGGCGAGGCGGGCCACGCCCTCTTGCTCGACGAGCTCAGGCAGCGCGGCATCGATGCCGTGGAAAGGGATGGCGGCCTCCGTTACACCCTCGGCGGCGTCGAGGTGCGCGTCCTCACGCGCCATCCGCAACTGCGCGCGTTCTTCCAGGAGTGCATCACGGCGTTTGAGCCGGAGATCATCATCACCTCCACCGATGATCCGGGCCAGATCCTCTTTGATATCGCCGTCAGGACGCCTCAGGCGCGCGTCGTCTATCTGGTCCGCGCCACCATCGCCGTGCCCTTCGGGCCCGATAGCTCCATGGTGAGTTCCTCGAAAACCGCCATGCTCAAACAGGTCGATCTCGTCGTGGGCGTCAGCCACTATGTGGCAGGCTATGTCCGCGAATGGAGCGGGCTCGACGCCATCCACGTCCCCATCTCCCTCCTCGATGCCGGCGACCCATATCCGCAACTCGGCAGCTTCGACAACGAGTTCGTGTCGATGGTCAACCCCTGCGCCGTGAAAGGCATCTCCATCTTTCTCGAACTCGCCAGGCGCATGCCGGAAACACGCTTCGCGGCCGTGCCCACCTGGGGCACGCAACAGGACGAAATGGATGCCATGCGCGCACTCCCCAACGTCACACTGGTAGACCGCATGGATAACATCGACGGGCTGCTCCGGCGCACCAAGGTGATGCTCGTGCCCAGCATCTGGGCCGAGGCGCGGTCGAGAATCGTCCTGGAGGCGATGAGCCGCGGCGTGCCGGTCCTTGCCAGCGACGTGGGCGGCCTGCACGAAGCCAAGCTCGGTGTGCCCTATCTCGTCCGCGTCAATCCCATCGTCAAGTACAAGCCCTCGGTGGACGCCGGCATGGTGCCTGTTGCGGAGGTCCCGCCGCAGAATTTCGATCCCTGGGAGAAGATCCTTCGCCGGCTCGTCACCGATGAAGCCCACTGGAAAGAGATCGCTGCCGCCTCCCGGCGCGCGGCCCTGGAGTATGCCGCGAACCTCAACGTGCTGCCGTTCGAGCATGCCCTGGAAGAGGTGCTCCGCAAGCCCAAGAAGCAGGTGACCGCCACTCAGAAGCCCGCGCTCACCGACGACAAGCGGCGCCTCCTGGCGCTGCGTCTCAAGCAGCGCGCATCCGGAGTCAGGCAGGATTCGCATCCCTGGTTCCCCGGCATCGAAGAGGCCCCGCCAGGCGCGCTGAAACTGTTTTGCTTCCCTTGGGCCGGCGGCGGCGCGCTGCCGTTCCGCGCCTGGCGGGAGTCGCTGCAAGGTGTGGCGGCCGTCGTGCCCGTGCGGCTGCCCGGCCGCGAAACGCGGACCGCTGAGCCGGCCTTCGAGAGAATGGAACCGCTCGTGGCGGAACTGCTCCAGCAGATCAGGCCCTATGCCGAAGGCCCCTTCGCCTTCTTCGGCCACAGCATGGGCGCCGGCATTAGTTTCGAACTGGCCCGTGCGCTACGGCGCGAACACCTGACGCTCCCCCGCTCGCTCCACGTCTCTGGCGCGCGCGCCGCTCAGTTCCGGCTCAACCACGTGCCTCCGCCCGAGCCCATCCTCCGCGACTTCATTGAGGAACTGCGCCGACTGGAGGGCTTCCCCCCCAGCGTCTTGAATAATCCCGAACTCCTCAAACTGGCGCTGCCTGCCCTCCTGGCCGACGCGCGGCTCTACCGCCACTACCGCTACTCGCCCGGTGAGCCCCTCCCGCTCCCCGTCTTCGCCTACGGCGGAGACGCCGATCCGAACGTCACCGTCGCCCACCTCAATGCCTGGGCCGAACAGACCTCCGTCTATTTCCGGCGCTCTGAGTTCCGCGGCGGACACTTCTATCTCGAAGCCTCCCAGGCCGCGCTGCTCGGAGCCTTGAAGGCCGACCTCAGGCAGGCGTGACCGGTTTTTCAAACGCCCTCTCGGGCTCTTTCCAGTCCTGCTCCGGTTCGGGTAGTTTTCCCGCGGCGTCGGCCCACGCCCAGAACACCGCCGTCGATGCGCTGAGGAGCCCCGCCACGAATCCGATCTGGCGCGGAGAATACACCGTGCACGCCACCGCCGCCGCGCCCATCGAGAGCATCATCGTGGCGTTCGACATCGTCTCCACGGTGGTGTAAACCCGCCCCCGCAGGTGGTCCGCCACGTGCAACAGCAGCATCGTCTTGTTCATCACGGAGTTCATTCCCATGAACAGGCGCGAGATGGTGATGAAGAAGATCGCCGCCCAGATGTTCGGCATGACGCTGAACAGCGAGTAGCAGAGCCCGTGGAAGAAGAACGCGCAGGTGACGGCGCGCTTGTACCTGCGGAAGTGCAGGTGGTTTTCCATCCGGTGCGCCAGGAACCCGCCGATCACCAGGCCGATCCCCGCGAAACTCCAGATCAGGCCTGTGCCCGCCGGCCCGCGCTGGTACACGTTCTGGCCGAACAGAGTGAACAGCACCTGCGCGGCGCCTCCGCCCGTCGCCCAGCCGATCCCCAGCAGCCCGATCCCTAATATCAGCGGCCGCGCACGCATGTAGCGCAGCCCCTCCCGGAACTCCGCATAGTTCGACGTGCGCGCCTTCGGCGCGTCGCTGCGGATCGGGCGGAAGTGCCCCTCCGGCCCGCGCAGGCTCCAAATGGCCATGGCGCTGAACAGGAAGCTGCAGGCGTTCGCCACGAAAGCCAGTTCGTAGCCGAAGCCGGCCGTGGAGATGCCGCCCAGCATCGTCCCCAGCGAAAGCGTCAACCACGAAGTCGTTTGTGTCAGGGCGTTGGCTGTGCTCAGCTCATCGCGCGACGCGATTCGCGGCAGAATCGCCGCCCTGCCGCTGTTGAAAAACGGCGAGGCGAACATCAGCAGGCCGGAGAGTGTGTAGAGCAGCCACGTCTCGCGATATGTCAGAAGAAGGATGTGCAGCGCCGCGACGGCCGCGCGCAGCAGATCGGAGGCGATCATCACCTTCCGCCGGTCCAGTTTGTCGAGGATCACCCCCGCCACGGGCCCGGCGAAGATTGCGGGAAGTACGCGGGCGATCATCACCGCTCCCACCGTGAAACCGCTCCCCGTCAGATGCAGCGCCAGAGAAAGCACCGCTATCGAGTTGAAGTGATCGCCAACCTCTGAAACCGCCTGTCCGAACCATAGGTTCCGGTAGTTGCGGTTACGGCGTAGGATGAGGGGCAGGCCAGGCACAGTCTAACTTTTAGAGTACGGTAGATTGGAGGAACATGGCTTGGAGGTAATATGAGACGCGCGTTTCTCGTCTTGCTGGCTTTCGCGTGCGCTGCGATGTGGGCGGCGGACGATTGGACCAAAGTGAAGGAGATCAGGAGCGGGTCCGAGTTGAAGATCTATCGGCTGGGCAAACCCATGCTCGAAGCCAGAATGGATCAGGCCTCCGATGACAACCTCCTCGTGGCGACCAAAAAAGAGCAGTTGTCCATCCCCAAGGAAGAGATTGTTCGCATCGACGCCCGCGCCCCGGGCGGCAAAAAGGGCACCACTACCACTACTTCCACCACGGATCTGGGGGAGATCCCCGGCACCGATCCGCATAAAATGAACCGGCCGGGCGGCTCCGGTGGCGGGCCCGGCGGGACCATGTCCACTTCCAAGACATTCGGCGGAGGTGCTTCCTTCGAGACAGTGTACTTGCGTGTCTCCGGAACTTCCAAGAAGCAGTAGAGGCGGTATCATGCGGCAGTTTCTCACGGTGGTGCTGGCGGCGGCTCAGATGGTGCCGGCCCAAGCTCCGAAGCCGGAGCCCAAACAAGAGCCGAAACAGGAAGAGGCCGTTGTGTTCCGGACCACCACCCGGCTCGTGGAGTTCTCCGTCGTGGCCCTCGACAAGCAGGGGCGTGCGGTGAGAGACCTCAGGAAGGAAGAGTTGGAGGTGACCGACAAGGGCAAGCGGCGGCCCGTCGCCTTCTTCCGGTTCGAGGGGCTCGAGGAGATGAAGCGCAAGCCCCAACCTCTGGCCCCGCAGACTTTCAGTAACCGCGTCGAATATATGCCCGGGCCGGCGCGCAACATCTCCGCCATCGTGCTCGATACTCTCAACACCCCGCCGTTGCAGTTGACCTGGGCGAAGTCTCAGATGGTGCGCTACCTGAAAACGCTGGCGCCGCAGACCCGCGTCGCCGTCTTCCATCTCGGCGCGCAGTTGAACGTACTGCACGATTTCACCGACGATCCGGACTCCTTGCGGCAGAGAATCGAGAAGGGCGCGTTGCAGATGCCGCTCCAGTCCGAGGAGGACATCGCCCGCATGGCGCGTGAAGCCGACCAGCTCCTGCAGATGTTCCCCGACGTCCCGGGCCTCGAGGAGCTGCTCAGGAACCAGCTTGAAATCGAGGCGATGGCCAATGCCGACGTGCGCCGCCGCCGCACCGAACAGACCCTGCTGTCGTTGGAGGCCCTCGGCTCGCATCTGGCCGGAATTCCCGGCAGGAAGAACCTCATCTGGATCGGTGCCGGCATCTCCATGCTCGCCATCACCGGGGCGATGGGCTTCGGACCCCACGGTGGCTTCCAGTCGTGGGAAGGCATGGTCAACCGCACCGCGCGTAAACTGGCGCAGGAAGGCGTCGCCCTCTACGTGGTCGACTCCAAAGGACTCCTCGGCCAGCCCAACATCTCCGCCTCCCTGAGCCAGGCGCCCCCCGCCCCCGGGCGCAGCCGCTTCGAAAAGCAGGAAATGACCGAGATCCTCAACTCCGATACCGTGCCGGCCGCCAATGAACTCGCTTCCGTTACCGGCGGCCGCGTGATCCGGAATACGAACGATATGACCGAGGGCATGAAGCTGGCCGCGGAGGATGTGAAGGCATCCTATACCGTGGGGTTCTACGCCGAAGGCGAACCTGACGGCAAGTGGCATTCTCTGAAGGTCAGGACGTCCAGGCCCGGTGTGCAGCTCATGTACCGCCAAGGCTTCCAGTCCGAAGACCCCGCCGCGGCGCCCGTGGAATGGACGGCCGAGGACTGGAGACGAGCCCTCTTGGACCCGGTCATCTCAAGCGCCATCGGAGTCGACGCGCACTGCCGGAAGGCCGAAAACGCTGAGGCCGGTTCCATCTTCCTCGCCATGCAGATGGAACCCTCCCAGCTGAAGTTCGTGCGCGAGGGCGAAAAGGTAATGACGGACATTGAGATCGGGCTCGGGGACATCACCGCCACCGGCTCGGCTGCCTTCCACTGCGAAAAGGGCCGCATCAGCTTCGACGCCGCCCGGCAGAAGCCGCTGTCGCCTGCCGACCTGCGCTATACGCGCGTCTGGAAGCCGGCCGCAGGCGCCACGCGCATCCGGGTCATTGTCCACGACAAGCTCGCCGGAACCTACGGAACTTTGGATGTGCCCTTGCCGGCCAAGTGAGCCCCTTCGCCCCTGGCGGAGTGTGCCGAGCTCCGGGGTGTCGATATAATCGAATCATGACTGGCCTTGTCTCGCTGGGCGCACCTGTGGTGCTCGATCCTGGGCTGCTTGAGGCGAAGCAGGAGAAGCTTTTCTCCCTGCTGCACGAGATGGGTCGTGTCCTCGTCGCCTACTCGGGCGGCACCGATTCGGCTTACCTCGCCTGGGCCGCGCGCCAGGCCCTCGGCGATAACGCCATCGCCGTCACGGCCGACTCGCCCTCCATCCCCGCCTCCCACAAACGCGACGCCATCGACTTTGCCCGCCAGTTCGGCATCCGTCATGACCTCATCCCGTCGCACGAGTTCGACAACCCGGCCTACTCCGCCAATAACCCCGACCGCTGCTTCCACTGCAAGGACGAACTCTTCCACCGCATGGAGGAGATCGCCCCCTCCTACGGCGGCGCCGTCATCGCCTACGGCGTCAACTGCGACGACCTCGGCGACTACCGCCCCGGACAGAACGCCGCCCAGCTCCACCAGGTGAAGGCTCCGCTCGTCGAAGCCGGACTGACCAAGGCCGAGATCCGCGAACTCTCCCGCCTCGCCGGCCTGCCCACCTGGGACCGTCCAGCCGCCGCCTGCCTCAGCTCGCGCATCCCCTACGGCACCAAGGTCACGCCCGAGAACATCCGCCAGGTCGAGACCGCCGAGGAAGCGCTCCGCGCCATGGGCTACAAACAGTTCCGCGTCCGCTATCATGGCGAACTGGCGCGCATCGAAATCGCCCGCGACGAATTGCCCAAGGCCCTCTCCATCGAGGCCTTCGACGCCTTCTCGGCGCTCTTCAGGAGCCTCGGCTTCACCTATGTCGCCCTGGACGTGAACGGCTACCGCCAAGGCGCGATGAATGAAGTCCTGCCCGGCCGCAAGGCCTGAGCCAAGGGAGCCCGCTCTGCCGGCACTGGTCGAAATCCGCGATACGCTCAACGAGTTCGCAGCCGGCCTGCACCTGGAAGAAGAGGACCTGCCTGCCATCTTCGACGGCGAGCTGCTCGACATCGCCCTGCGTCTCGAAGAGCTGGTCGCTTTCGAGTTCTCGGCTTCTCTGTCCGGCTATGCCGTGGAGCTGCGCCAGGCCTCCAAGGTCCTGCTCGATTCGCCCTCCCCCGAAGCGATGGCGCTCGTGCTGCGCTGCTTCCTCACCCTCAACCTCGAGATGATGCACGAACTGTCGCCCCTGCCCGCTTCATGCCAGTGGAAGTTGGCCCGCCAGGTGATGGACGTGGCCGCGCATGTGGCGGGGCCGAAGCCGGCGGAGAACCAGGGCTTTCGCGAACTGCCGCGCATGCTGGCCGAGATGCCGTGGATGGCCGCGTGCCTCCACCAGATGGCGGCGGCGGCCGACGTCGATCCCGCCCGCCTCCCAGTGTCGCGAGGCTTCGCCCGTACTTCCGCCAAACGCTGGATGAGCCGCGCCAACCGCAGCGGCGAAGGGCAGCTCTGCGCCGCGCTCGACCACCTGCAGCACGGCGTCGAGTTCCGCAGCCGCCAGGTGTGGTTCCTGCGCAGGACGGAAAACGGAGAGCCCTCCGCCCCGGAGGTCTATGCCGCCGCCCACGCCGACGTCTTCCCGGGCCTCAACATCGGTCTCACCGAACCCAAGCTCTCGCTCGAAGTCGCCAAGCTCAAGGGCCTCGCTCTCGGGCTGCAATTGCCCGAGTTCGCGCTCTGCTTTGAATCGGCCGAGTGGATGGCCAACTACGCGCTCACCTATCTGCTGCCGCCGGCGCCCGGCGACCAGCCTGTGCGCCAGGCATCGCAACTGAAGGCACTCCATCAGTGCCGGCTCTCGCGCTGGTACTTCTGCGCCTTCTCGCACAAGCTGGAGCCGCTGGAGATGGTCTCCGGCGTGCTCCGCATCGGCCGCCCGCTCTTCTATGAACGTGTCGCCGCCTACGCCCTCATGGAGTACTCGCTGCTGCAAGGCATCGCCTTCACGCGCCACGCCGCTCCGTTCTATGTGGACGCGCTGGCCGTGATGGAGCGCGAGTTCGAACTGCTCTTCGACGGCTACCTGCTGCGCTTGCTCTACTACCCGCGCCTCAAGGCCCCTGAGGGCTGGTGCGAATACCTCACCGCCCTGCACGCCCTGCACTATGGCCCGAAGCCGCCTGAAGAGCTCGAAGCCTTCCGCCATGTCTTCCTCGCCCGCCGCGGACTGCACTCGACGCTTGAGATCCTATATCGTACGGTCGAGAGCCACAGCGCGCTCAACTGAGCCCCTCATGCAACGCCGACAGTTCCTCCTCGGCGGCGGTGCGCCCGAACATCGTGCTCATCCTGGCTGACGACATGGGCTTCTCCGACGTGGGCTGTTACGGCAGCGAGATCGAAACGCCCCACATCGACGCCCTGGCTCAACGCCGTGTGCGCTTCACGCAGTTCTACAACGCGGCGCGCTGCTGCCCCACTCGCGCCTCGCTGCTCACCGGCCTCTATCCAAACCAGGCCGGCGTCGGCCACATGGTGGAGGATTGGCAGCGGCCCGGCTATCGCGGGTCGTTGAACCCCGAGTGCCGCACACTGGCCCAAGTGCTCACCGGCGCCAGCTAACGCTCGACGATGGCCGGCGGCGACAACTACTTCAAGCCCGGCCCGCTGATGGACGGCAATCAGAACGTCGGTCTGGTCGACGGCTACTACACGGATATGCTCGGCGAGTGGTCCGCGAAGTACATCCGGGAGAGCGCGGCCACGGGCCAGCCGTTCTTCCACTACGCGGCCTTCACCGCGCCGCCCTGGCCGCTACAAGCCCCGGCCGAGGAGGTGCGGCGCTTCGAGGAGCGCTACAGGAAGGGCTGGGACGACATCCGCCAGGCCCGCGACGAACGGCAGGTGGAGCTGGGTCTGATCGAGCAGAAGTGGAAGCTCGCGCCGCGCCGGCGTCTGGACCCCGGATGAGAGCAAGCCCGGCGGCGACGTGCGCGGCGTCCCGCCGGGGCCGGCGTGGAGCTACGCCAGCTACGGGCCGGACTGGGCGCACGTCTCGAACACGCCCTTCCGCCGGCACAAGATGTGGGTCCATGAGGGCGGCATCTCTACGCCCCTGATCGCCGCCTGGGGCGGCCGGTTGAAGGGCGGCGAACTGAACCGCACGCCGGGCCACGTGATTGACCTGATGCCGGCGCTGGCGGAGACGGCAGGCGCGGCGGCGCCGGCGGGCGGCGCATGATCTGCTCGGCTGGGAGCACGAAGGTAACCGGGCGGTGCGGGCCGGCGACTGGAAGCTCGGTGCCGAGCGCGGCAAGCCGTGGGAACTCTACAACCTGGCCGAAGACCGCACGGAGACTCGTGATCTGGCGGCGGCCGAACCGGCGCGGGTCAAGGAGATGACGGAGCGCTATGAGGGGTGGGTGAAGCGCTGCCGGGTGGAGCCGTGGGAGACGGTGAGGCCAAGAGCGTCAGCAGCGAGCGGGGCGGCAGACTGAGGGCGAGGCTTCCATTGGAGGTGGTAAGCGGGGGCTGCTCTTCGAAACCCTGCGTTTCCGTGGTGAGGACGGCTCGCCAGTTCAGGATCTCCGGCGGCAGGCCGGTGACGGTAGCGATCCGGGCGGCGGTGAGGTTGGCGATGTGGAGGGCGTAGGCGCCGTCTTTGCGGAAGGCGGTGAGGAGGACATCGGAGTGGCTGGAGGCGGTGGCGAGCACTTCGGCGCCGGGGGGTGTGAGGCAGGTGAAGTGCTTCAGCAGCCAGAAGCGGCCGGTGGGCTCGGGGACGCCTTCAGCCAAGCGGCAGAGGGCGTAGTCGGCGGTGAACTCCCAGTAGATGGCGGCGTGAGGCCGGGCGTGTTGGAGCAGTTCGTGGAACTGGCGGAGTTCGACGAGGCCGTAGTCGTAAGAGTCGTAGGCGCGGCCCTGGTAGGCTTCGGGGTCGGCTCCGAGTTCCGTGATCAGCAGCGGCAGGCCGAGGCGTTCGGCGAGGCTGGCCCACTCGTTGTATTGGGCGGCCGGGGTGCTGCCCCAGGAGTGGAAGGCGACGGCGCCAACGTGGCGCATGGCATCGGGATCGGCGAGGGCGGGCTGGAGGTAGGCGAGGGTGTTGCGGGGGTTGCTGACGTCGCCCAGGAGGAGCTCCGTTTTGAGGCCGAGTTGCGCGAGGCGGGCGCCCAGATCGCGAAGCAGCAAGCGGTGCTCTTCGGGGGTGAAGAGGACGTGGATGCCGAGGTCGGGCTCGTTGAAGGAGAAGAGATCGGGCTCGACGCCGTAGCGCTCTCTGGCATGGAGGAGATAAGAGGTGATGTGCCCGATGCGGTCTGACAGGCCTTCAGGCAGATGCCAGACGGAGGCGACGTAGGGGATGCCGCGGGCGTGCATTCCGCGCATGAGTTCGAGCTCGGCGTGGAGGCGGGTGCCGGGCTGGTCGGAGGCGGGACCGTTCCAGAGGGCGAGGCTCATTTCGGCGCGGGCCCAGCGGCTGGTGAGGTTGGAGAGGGTGTATTCGGTGATGGGGGATTCGAGCTGGAAGCAGTAGTTGCCGCCGAAGCCCTGGAAGCGATAGCGGGGCAGGGATGTGTCGATGGCGAGGGCGGCGGGGGTTGAGTCGGGCTGGGATTCAGTGGTGATCTCGACCTCGAAGCGGCCTTCGGTGCCGGCGGGCAGGTTGCCGCAGTGGATGGTGGCCCAGTAGGTGTAGCAGCGGGGAGAAAGGGTGGGCTTGTCCTGGAGGTGGACGAAGCAGGAGCGGCCGAGGCGGGCGGTGATGCGGTGGGCGCCGTCGGCGGAGCGTGCCTCGATCTGAGAGCTGAGGAAGCAGAGGATGCTGGCGTCGGGGGACTCGGCCACGGGGAGCCGGGCGGAGCGCCAGCCGATGGCGGCTTCGCCGCCCTGAAAGTCGAGGCGCGGCAGGTCGAGGCGGAAGAAGAGGCCCTCGGCGGTGAGGTGGTGGAGGGCCTTGTAAGAGATCTCGATCAACGTCCGGCCAGCGGATTCGGAGACGGTGCGGGTGACGGCGAGCTGGTGTTCGGCATCGAAGGCGAGGATGCCGTTGGAGGCCGAGGAGAACGCGAGTGTCCTGTCCCAGCCCGGGGTGGGCAGGACGAGGTCAGTTCGGAGTGGAATGGCATGGCCTCCTTAGGAGTGGATCTCCTGGAGGCTCCAGACGCGGAGCGGATCGCGAAGGCGGCTCTCGATGGCCTGGACGGCGGCCTTGGCGCCGGCGAGTGTGGTGATGCAGGGCACGCGCCAGAGGACGGCGGAGCGGCGGATGGCGCGCTCATCGGAGAAGGAGTGGGCGCCGGTGGTGGTGTAGATGACGAGGTTGAGCTTGCCGTCCTTGAGGAAGTCCACGGCGTTGGGGCGGCCCTCGTTCACTTTGAAGACGGTCTTCACGCCGAGGCCGGCGGCCTTGAAGGCGGAGGCGGTGCCGCGGGTGGCGGCGAGGGAGAAGCCGAGCGACGCCAGTTTGCGGGCGAGCTCGACGGCCTCCTGCTTATGACGGTCGTTGACGCTGAAGAAGACGGTGCCGGCGCTGGGCAAGGGCTGGCCGGCGCTGAGCTGGGCCTTGAGGAAGGCTTCGCCGAAGTTGTCGCCGACGCCCATGACTTCGCCGGTGGAGCGCATCTCGGGTCCGAGGGCCGGATCGACGCCGGGGAACTTCGAGAAGGGGAAGACGGGGGACTTGACGCAGACCTGCTTGACGGGGAGAACGCCGTCGTACTGGCCGCCGGTGAGGTCCGTGAGGTCTTTCAGTTTCTTGCCGAGCATGAGACCGACGGCGATCTTGGGCAGGCGGACGCCGGTGGCCTTGGAGACGTAGGGGGCGGTGCGGGAGGCGCGCGGGTTGACCTCGAGGACGAAGACCTGGCCGTCCTTGATGGCGTACTGGACGTTCATGAGGCCGACGACCTTGAGCGCCAGGGCCAGCTTGACGGTGTAGTCGCGGATGGTGGCGAGGTTCTCTTCGGGGATGGACTGCGGCGGCAGCACGCAGGAGGAGTCGCCCGAGTGGACGCCGGCTTCCTCGATGTGTTCCATGATGCCGCCGATGAGGATGTCTTCGGTATCGGAGAGGGCGTCCACGTCCACTTCGATGGCGTCTTCGAGGAAGCGATCGATGAGAACGGGGCGGTCGGGCGAGAAGAGGGTCGCTTCCTGCATGTAGCGGCGGACGGTCTCTTCGTCGTAGGCGATGACCATGGCGCGTCCGCCGAGGACGTAGGAGGGGCGGACGAGGACGGGGTAGCCGATGCGTTTGGCGACGGCGCAGGCCTCTTCGACGTTGGTGGCGGTGCCGTAAGGCGGTGCGGGGATCTGAAGTTCGTCGAGGACGCGGCCGAAGAGCTTGCGGTCTTCGGCGAGGTCGATGTTTTCGGGGTCGGTGCCGATGATGGGGACGCCGGCACGCTTGAGAGGGAGGGCGAGGTTGAGGGGCGTCTGGCCGCCGAACTGAACGATGACGCCGTCGGGCTTCTCGGTATCGACGATGGCGAGGACGTCTTCGAGGGTGAGGGGCTCGAAGTAGAGGCGGTCACTGGTGTCGTAGTCGGTGGAGACCGTCTCCGGGTTGCAGTTGACCATGATGGATTCGACGCCGAACTCCTGGAGGGCGAAAGAGGCGTGGCAGCAGCAGTAGTCGAATTCGAGGCCCTGGCCGATGCGGTTGGGGCCGGAGCCGAGGATCATGACCTTCTTACGATCAGAAGGCTGGGCTTCGCATTCGCTTTCGAAGCTGGAGTAGAGGTAGGGGGTGAAGCTTTCGAACTCGGCGGCGCAGGTATCGACGCGGTTGAAGACGGCGGTGACGCCCATCTCCTTGCGCTTGGCGCGGACGGAGAGGGGATCGGTGGACCAGATGCGGGCGAGGCGGTTATCGGAGAGGCCGTCGCGTTTGGCGCGTCGCATCTCGTCGCGGGTGACGGTGACGAGGGTTTTCTTTTCGAGTTCGCGCTCGTAGGCGGCGCCTTCCTGGATCTGGCGGAGGAACCAGGGATCGATCCTGGTCATCTCGAAGATCTCTTCGAGAGAGTAGCCCTGTTCGAAGGCGAAGCGGATGTAAGAGAGCCGCTCGGGGTTAGCGGTGATGAGGCGCTGATTGATGAGGGCGGGATCGCAGTTGGTGACGGAGGCTGCCTTGCCGGTTTCGAGGCCGCGGATGCCCTTATTGAGCGCCTGGCGGAAGGTACGGCCGATGGCCATGACTTCGCCGACGGACTTCATCTGGGTGGTGAGGACGGGCTCAGCGCCGGGGAACTTCTCAAACTGCCAGCGGGGGATTTTGACGACGACGTAGTCGATGGTGGGCTCGAAGCAGGCGGGGGTGAGCTTGGTGATGTCGTTTCTGATCTCGTCGAGGCGGTAGCCGACGGCGAGCTTGGCGGCGATCTTGGCGATGGGGAAGCCGGTGGCCTTGGAGGCGAGAGCGGAGGAGCGGGAGACGCGCGGGTTCATCTCGACGATGACCATGCGGCCGTTCTCGGGGGTGATGGCGAACTGGACGTTGGAGCCGCCGGTATCGACGCCGATTTCGCGGAGGCAAGCGAGCGCGCCGTCGCGCATCATCTGGTATTCGCGGTCGGTGAGGGTTTGGGCGGGGGCGATGGTGATGGAGTCGCCGGTATGGACGCCCATGGGGTCGAAGTTCTCGATGGAACACACGATGATGGCGTTGTCGGCCAGATCGCGCATGACTTCGAGTTCGTACTCTTTCCAGCCGAGGACGGATTCTTCGGCGAGGACTTCGTGAACGGGGGAGAGGTCGAGGCCGCGCTCGAGGATTTCGAGGAGGTCTTCGCGATTATAGGCGATGCCGCCGCCGGTGCCGCCGAGGGTAAAGGACGGCCGGAGGATCATGGGGTAGCCGATTTTGGCGGCGAACTCGAGGCCCTCTTCGATGGAGGTAAGGAGGCGGGACTGCGGGGTTTCGAGGCCGATCTTGCGCATCGCGTCCTTGAAGAGGAGGCGGTCTTCGGCCTTCTTGATGGATTCGATCTTAGCGCCGATCAACTCGACCCCGTATTTGTCGAGGACGCCTTTTTCGGCGAGCTCGACGGAGAGGTTGAGGCCGGTCTGGCCGCCGACGGTGGAGAGCAGGGCGTCGGGGCGTTCGCGGCGGATGACCTCTTCGGCGTATTCGACGGTGAGGGGCTCGACGTAGGTACGGTCCGCCAGGTTCGGATCCGTCATGATGGTGGCGGGATTCGAATTGAGGAGGATGACCTCGAAGCCGTCGGAGCGGAGGGCCTTGCAGGCCTGGACGCCGGAGTAGTCGAATTCGCAGGCCTGGCCGATGATGATGGGGCCGGAGCCGACGATGAGGATGCGGTGAATGTCGTTGCGGCGCGGCATTCTACTTTTTGAACTCCTTCATGAGGGCGGCGAAGTCATCGAACAGGTAGCGGGAGTCGTGAGGTCCGGCGGCGGCTTCGGGGTGGTACTGGACGCAGAAGAGCGGCTCGGACTTATGGCGCAGGCCTTCGAGGGTGTTGTCGTTCAAGTTGATATGGGAGAGTTCGACTTCGTTGGCGTTGATGGAATCGAGGTCGACGCAGAAGCCGTGGTTCTGGACGGTGATCTCGACCTGATTGGTCCGTGTATTGAGGACGGGGTGGTTGATGCCGCGGTGGCCAAACTTGAGCTTGAAGGTCTTGCCGCCGAGGGCGAGGCCGACGATCTGATGGCCGAGGCAGATGCCGAAGATGGGCTTTTTGCCGATGAGCTTGCGGACTTCGGCGGCCTGGGATTGAAGGGGTTCGGGATCGCCGGGGCCGTTGGAGAGGAAGACGCCGTCGGGGTGGAGGGCGAGGACGTCGGCGGCGGTGGTGGTGGCCGGGACGACGGTGACGCGGGCGCCGATGGAGGCGAGGCAACGCAGGATATTGCGTTTGATGCCGAAGTCGAACGCGACGACGTGGAACTGGTTGGGCTCGGCGTTGCGGATGTGTTCGGAGGGCGAGCAGGCCTTGAGTTGTTGCGTCCACTCGTAGCGTTCGGGGGTGGAGACGCGGGTGGCGAGCTCGAGGCCGACCATGGAGGGGGTCTTGCGGGCCATCTCGATCAGTTCTTCGGCGGAGTGTCCGGCGGAAGAGAGGGCGCCGCGCATGACGCCGCCGATGCGGAGCTTGCGGACGAGGGCGCGGGTGTCGATTTCTGAAATGACGGGGATGCCGGAGTCCTGGAGGAACCGGTCGGCCGTACGATCGGAGCGCCAGTTTGAGGGGGTTACGGCCCATTCGCGGACGACGAGGCCTTCGATGTAGGGCCGGCGGGCTTCGTCGTCATCGGCGTTGGTGCCGTAGTTGCCGATTTGGGGGTTGGTGAGGACGATGATCTGTCCGGTATAGGAGGGGTCTGTGAAGACTTCCTGATAGCCGGTGATGGAGGTATTGAAGACGACCTCACCGGTGCGAACGACGGGGGCGCCGTAGGCGCGGCCCTGGTAGACGGAACCGTCCTCCAGGGCTAGGATGGCTGATGCGGACAAACGGCCTCCTGGCGGATAGTCGGGTGGTGATGTTGTGGGGAACAATATCCATTTTTCCACGATGGGGCGCTGGAGGCAAGCGGGGCGCGGGCCGGAATCGGCGGGTTCGGGCTTGGGTGAGTGATTTGGAAAGGATTGAGGGGGGTGCCGGTGAGGGCGGAACGAGTTTTCAACGACTTGCGAGGGATTGTGTGCAAATTGAGTGTTTGTGCGGCGGGCGGGGGCCGGCGGGTGGGGGAGGTCTTGAGGTGTGGATGCACCGGCGGCGAAGGCGCGCTGGAGGCTGGACGAGTTTTCAATGACTTGCGAGGGATTGTGTGCAAATTGAGTGTTTGTGCGGCGAGCGGGGGCCGGTGGGTGGGGGTGCTCTTGAGGGGTGGATGAGCCGGCGGCGAAGGCGCGCTTGAGGCCGGACGAGTTTTCAATGACTTGCGGGTGTTTGTGTTCAAAAGAGTGGAGAGTGCGGAGGGCCCGGGTGAACTGGCGGTGGGCGGAGGCATGGGCGCGTTCGTAGGCGCGTTCGGTGGCGGGGTAGCGGCAGAGGAGGCGGAAGGCGAGGCCGCGGTGGCCGTCGTGGAGGTCGAGGGCCCAATTGAGGTGGCGGATGCGGAGGGAGGAGACGTAGAAGAGGTGATAGCCGGCGACGACGAGGTCGGTGATGAGGGCGCGGTGGGTGGGATCGGGGGCGTGGCGATGGTAGAGTTCGGCGCGGGTGACGGCGGCGTGGAGCCAGTCTGCGGGGAGGGGGCCGAGAGCGGCGCGGTAGCCCCAGTGGTAGGCGGCTTTGGGGCCGTGGGTCGGTAGGTTGGTGGGTTCTGGCATAGGGTCTCCCTCGCGAAAAGGAGAGCATGGGGGTGGGGGGAGGTTGCTCGGGGGGAGGGGAGGGGGTGGGGGTAAGGGGTTGAGGGGGCAGGGGTTATTGGGGGTGAAGTTTATTTTTTAGGGCGGGTACTGGGGAAGTTTCCGTCGGCAACGGGATGGCGATGCTGTGCTATTCCCGGGGCTCAACGGTGGGTGAGAGTGGAAGGAGGTTCCAGATCGAGAGTATCCAGGAAGGAGGGATGGGGCGTCAGATACCGGATGCGGTATCATGGGGCGTGGCCGCAACCGAAAAAATGCTATTGAAGTTGCGCAGAAACCAGGCGGGCTGGCGCATTGAGGAGCTTCAGGCGATTGCTGGCGGAGCAGGCATTGACTGGCGCAGGCCGGGACGCGGTGGCAGCCATGTGATTTTCAGCGCTGCGGGCGTCCGCGAGATTGTTTCGGTGCCCGCAAATCGCCCGATTAAGCCTGTTTATGTCGTGCAGTTTCTGGCACTGATCGACGCGGCCGCCAAGGTGAAGAGAAATGAGCGCAAAGACTAAGCTGAATCCTGACTCGTATCAATTCACGGTTCGTCCTCTTTCGAAGGAAGAGGGCGGAGGCTATCTCGTAGAGTACCCGGACGTTCCGGGGTGCATGTCCGATGGCGAGACCGTGGAAGAGGCAATTGCCAACGGCAGAGAAGCCCTGCGTGATTGTATTGATGTGTTCAGAGAGTCCGGTTGGAAACTTCCAAAGCCCTCTATTGAAGCGGCCCAATGGCGTCAACGTTTATCGCGCACTCTCTATTTGAAACTTAGGAAGCAAGCTGAGGATGAAGGGGTGAGCATCAACAGTTACGTGGCCGCGATCATTGCGGAGGCAATCGGGTCGAAACAGAACCGATTGGAGAAGGCTCGCTGAATCGAAGCCGCCGCGCTTGAGCTCATCGCTTCGATGGGCCCACTGGATGACCCTTCAGCATGGTTGCGCCCCCGCAGTGCCGCTTCCGTTTCGCCCGGGAGAAGGATGCTAGCGCCGCCGGCCTGACTGCGGATGTAAGCCGAGTCGGCATCCCGCTGCGCATCGAGCGAGTTGAAATCCTGCCTCCACCCTTCGTCTGTCGACTTCCTCGTATAGAGGGCATTGCTCGAGTTGGCGCTTCGGATCTGGCGATGCGCGCTTGCTGCGGTAAGGGGCCACCAGACGCTACTTCATCTCGTCTTCAGCGATTACCCGCAGTGGCACGTTTCTTCTCTCGCTGGCGCCGATGGTGATCTCTGTGGCGCGACCCTCGTACTTCTTGCGATGCTCTGGGTCTCGCCATTGGACTTCGTCCACTTCCTCCCAAGCCCAGAGAGTGTATTTGCCGGGCCTCAGATTGAGGAAATGGAAACTGCCCGCGTCATCTGCCACCTTCTTGGCCGGCCACGACTGCGCGCCTTCCGGAATCAGGGTGACTACTGCGCGCTGAGACGGTTTGCCGTCGGCACCGGAGACCGAACCGGTGATTTGACCGGCAGTGCCGGCAAGGACGATCTCCAGATTTCCGGAGGCGCGAATTTCAAAGGATTCGGGCGAAATCTGCTGCCCGTCCAAGGTGATTTCGCTGACGTAACAGTCTTCAGGAAGAGAATGCACGTTCGTGATTGCGTAAGAGTCCGGGCGAAGTGGTTTGGGTGAGCGGAACCGGCCCGATATGTCGGACCGCAGTTCATGTACTTGGAAACCAACGTCAGAGAGGCGAGTCAGAATGACCCTAACGCCTTCGAGGCGCTTCTTCGGGCCGGTTTCCGTGACCCGAACCCGGCCTGAAATCTCGGGGGCAGGGCTCACGGCGAGTACCTCGCCGGCCACGTCCGCAGTCACCGAGATGGTTCCGGTCCCAGAGACCTCCGGGCCATCGGAGAACGTATTGCCCGAAATCACGTAACCTCCGGCCGGGGCGCTGAGGTCGAAAGCAAAGTCTGGAGGCTCGGCGATCGTGCTTCCTCCGCCAAAGATGCCACCGTCCGAGGGATGAAGGGAGACGCCTACCACGGTTCGGGAGCCAGGCGGCAGGCCAACGACCTTGCCTTTGACGCGAAACGAGGGCGGACGGGCGACCTTGCCGAGGCGGATGTCGATGCCATCGAGTTGCGTACCCACTTCCACTTCCACCGGGGCAGCTTGCTGCCGGGTTAGCGCGTTCGGGTAGTAAGTGGGTGGATAGAACGTGTCCGGCTGAGTGCCATAGCGGTTGCTCGCCGGTGCGCGGTCACCATAGGCTTGCAGCAGGTAGCGACCTGGCTTGAGATTGGGAAGCCGGTATTCTCCGCGGTCGTTCGTTGTTGTGGAATGAAGGTTCTCCCACCGCTTGATCCCCTCGCGATAGACAGACTGATAGATCGAGACCCGAGCGAGGTCCACGGGTTCGCTCTCTTCATCAACGACACGACCGGCGATCACGCCTAGCGGGCGCAAGCGGATGGAGGCATCAGTGATCCTGTCTTTGGGGCCGAGAGAGATGTCGTTGTGTGCCCGGCGCGGCTGAAATCCACCGCGGCTTGCGGACAGTCGATAGGCGCCGGGAGGCAAATCGAGGAACTGGAAGCTGCCATCGGCATCGGTTTCGGCAACCAGCCGGATTTGAGGTGCCTCCAGGATGACCGTTGCCTTGCGGATTGGCGAATTGGTGAGCGAGTTGAGGACGTGACCTTCAATCGAGCCTGCGCCGGGGCCAGGCTGCGCTCCCAGCGTGAATGCACTCAGGAAGAAAACCAGCAGTAAATAGCTCATCCGGTCCTTCTTGTCTGCTCTCAATGTGGCAATAGAATAATAAACCAAAATCCCAGCTGCAAGTAAAGCAGTTCTGTTTTGTCGCTAGTATGTGATCTGTCCGCTCGAATTCACACATGATGTGTCCGCCCGAACGAAGCGGCGGGTGACGCTTGATGAGTGAACGTCACCAGGCAGTACCCGGCCGCGGAAGTGGAGCGGATGATGAAGCTACAAGACGTGCTGCTGAAAGCCATGGCGAAGAAGATCACCTGGTGGCAGGCGGCGGAGATCATTGGGGTCACGGATCGGACGATGAGACGCTGGCGCGAACGGCTGGAGGAGCATGGCTACTCAGGGTTGGTCGACCGGCGGAAGGGCCGGCCGAGCGATAAGCGGGTGCCACTGGCGACGGTGGAGACGGTGCTGCGGTTGTACCAGGAGACCTACTACGACCTGAACATACGGCACTTTCACGAGAAGTTGAAAGAGGTGCACGGCATCGAGTTGAGCTACACGTGGGTGCAGAAGGCGCTGCAAGGAGCCGGCCTGGTGGCCCGGCGGAAGAAACGGGGCAAGCATCGGCGCAGGCGGGAGCCGAGGCCGATGCCTGGGATGTTGCTGCACGTGGATGGCAGCAAGCACCAATGGTTCTGCGACGAGCGTTGGTACGACCTGATCGTGATCCTGGACGATGCGACGAAGGAGATCTACTACGCGCAGTTGGTGGAGGAGGAATCGACACGGACGGTGATGACGGGATTGCGCGCCGTGATCGAGAAGAAGGGCCTGTTCTGCGCGCTATATAGCGACCGCGGGAGTCACTTCTTTGTGACACCCAAGGCGGGTGAAAAAGTGGACAAGACTCGGCTGACACAGGTTGGGCGGGCGATGAAGGAACTGGGAGTGCAGATGATTCCGGCCTACTCGCCGCAGGCGCGAGGCCGGTCGGAGCGGAGCTTCGGGACATGGCAGGGACGGCTGCCCCAGGAGTTGCGATTGGCGGGGATCACAACGGTGGAGGCGGCCGACAAGTATCTGAACGAGCATTACATCGCCGAGTTCAATGACAAGTTCACGATTGCAGCCAAGGAAAAGGGGACGGCGTTCCGGAAGACCTCACGCGCGGATCTGAACTGGGTGTTCACGGTGCAGACAGAACGCGTGGTGGCCAAGGACAACACAGTGGCGATCGGCGATCAGACCTGGCAACTGGAGAAGAACCGCTTCCGGCACTCACTGGCGGGCACGACGGTCACCATTCATGAGCACTTGGACGGCAGCGTGTCGATCCGATATGGCCCCCATGTGGTCGGCCGTTGCACCAGCGCTGGCCAGCCCGCAAGGAGGACCGGGAAGCCGGAGGAGGGCCGTGGAAATGACGGGGCCGTGGAAGCCGAGGAAAACCGCCTGGCGGTTTCCCACCGCTCCCACCGCACCTTGGAAATCCCGGCGGACCGGGATTCCCACATTCCCACAGCCCCGAATCCGAAACGTGTATCCATGCTGAAGACCCGCAAGCCGCCCTCGGCGAGCCGTCGAGGATCTTCAGGGGCGATTGGCTGATGCGGACGGATCACGTGTGAATAAAAGTGGACAGATTGACTTACTAACGACAGTAAAGCAGTTCTGTTTGGTGGAGCGCTCACAAGATTCTAAATGTCCCTCGTCAATTTGCCGTTGTGGCCAAGAATGTGTTTTGCTCTGGGCTGTGAGTAATAAGCCTGCAGGAGAGGCTTTTGAGTTGTCAGCGACGCTCGGGTGCTGCGCGAGATGGTGCGTTCCCTCAGCGCGCAATTGGAGGATCACGAGCGGCGGTTGGCCCGGGTGCAGCACATTATGGAGCAGTTGCTGGCTTGGCGGTTCGGCGCTCGGCGCGAGCGTGTGGTGGACGAGCGGCAGTTGTTTCCGTTCGCGGTGGAGTTCGAAGTGCATGGCGGCGACATCGACGCGTTGATGCGGGAACTGATTCCGGAGGCGGAGCGGAAAGAAACTGCTGGCACCGGAGGACCAGAAGCCGCGCAAGAAGAGGGCGCATGGCCGCAAGCCGCTGCCGGTGGCGCTCGAACGCGAGCGGATTGAATACGAGTTGAGCGACGCGGAGCGAACTTGCCCGAAGTGCGCGCTTCCGCTGACGAAGATCGGGGAAGACGTCAGCGAGCGGCTGGAGAATGAGACCCGGTGCTGCCCAAGCGCCCGGAAGGCATGGCCATTCAGTACACGCTGAATCAATGGGCGGCGCTGTGCCGCTACGTCGAGGGCGGTGACTTGGCGATCGACAGCAGCGCGGCCGAGAGAAGTCTGCGCGGCGTGGTGGTGGGCCGGGAGAACTGGTTGTTCTTCGGTAGCGACTGGGGCGGCCAGGCGGCCGCGGTGCTGAGAAGCTTCCTGGTGTCCTGCCTGTCGGCCGGCGTGGAGCCCCATGCTTAGCTGAGCGATGTGGTGCAGCGGATTGCGGACTTCCCGGCGCAGAGAATCACGGACCTGCTGCCTATGAACTGGAAACCGGCCTGAGGCGGATCGCTCTTCCCGCGTCGGCCCGGGTTCTCTCAAGATGGGTTCACCGGGCGGGAATCGGAAAGCAACGGAATGAAGCCAAGGACAAAGCATCCTAACTGCCCGCATCCAAGCCCTCCAGGAGCCCACAACGGGCCGCCAAGTAGCCATCGACGCCATACAATTCATCAGCGGCCGCTGCTCTTCCTACGAGAACCGCCCAAGCCCCGCAAAGCGAGCCCTCCGACAGGCCAGCATCAAAATCGAGACACGGCAAAATTGAGAGTTTCGGACAACCCTCAAGAACCCATTCGCACAACTATCGCACTCGAACCAGGAAAGTACAAGAAGTCAAAACAGGAGCGGACCATCAGGCGTGCAAACAAAAAAGTGGCTGCCCGAGCGGAACTCTGTTGCGAAATGGTTTTGGAAAAACAGGTTTTGGGTCGATACCAAGTCCTGATGGCCGCGCCGATTTCAATCAAAATGGACACGCTGTAGATGTTCGGTTGTCAGAGACCAGGCAGGATGTCCAATCATATCGAACGAGATCAGGCGTCGTTCGTCACCTATCCAGAAGACCGGTGAACAGCGAATCAATATCCAGAGACTCCTCGCTTGCAGGAGACGTGTAGCTCCGACTTTCTGGGTCCGCCATCTCTCGTTCAGCCTGTTGGTCGAGAACGTAATCGGCATGTGATCGTAGTGACGCCGCCTGGGTTTTTACGTCAAAACCGCAGGTCTTTCCAAGAGCATCCAGTTCGTCCGCCTCTCCTTGTATTTCATCGACATCGTCCGAGTTGTCTTCGATGGTCTTCTGGACGATCTTCGCGGCAGCGGCGAAGCGATTTCTCTCTTGCTTCTTCAAAGGACGGCCGAACGACACGAGAACATCAGCAAATACTCGCAAGCTGGCTATACTAGCCATCCAGATCTCGTCCTCGTCAGCAAGCAAGCTCATCAATGCTTCTCTGAATGCGTTCTGGCAGGTCAGCTTTTCTTCAGAAGCCCATCCGCTTTTCTCCATGACCCAACTGTGGAGCTCTCGAGCCACCCATACCACGCTGTGATCGCTTGAGAATTTTCCAATTAGGCCCAGCCAGCCATCGCATGTAAGGACTTGTGCCTGGAGACTCTCGAACTGCGCATCTCGCAGGCGGATGTGAGATTCGATGTTGAGCCGCGTGAGTACCTTTCTTGCTTCGAGAAACGAATCATTTTCCCAAACCTCTTCGGCCTCCCCGCCGTTTCTTCGGTAGTTAATCACGCGCCCATCTGGAAACTTTATGACGCTCACGGCGCTCCGAAGGCTCGACCAAAACTGAGTCGAGAACTGGATCTTGGTGTTCTTGTTGTGCGCATGCGAAGCAAGGCGATAGACCTGCCGAAATGTCACAACCGATCCGGCCAGTTGCTCCACCCACTGAGGATCTTGGGTTAACACAGAATCCATAAATTCCTCCACGGAAGGGTTTTGAAATTGCGCCACGTGCACGGGCTCCTCCTCAGTGGAAATACGGGGATAGCGGTTTGTCAGGATGAAGTTTCCGTCCAATTGTCGAAGCGCCTCAGTAAACAGAAACGGTGCATTCTTACAATGTTCCTGTGCGAGCACCTGCAAAACGGAGGCTTTCAGGACATCGAGGCTAACTTTGCCTCCAAAAGTCCACAGCACGGCGAGAACGTTGCGGGCGACTGGACCGATGTCATTGCGGAAAGGGTGCTCCCAGAGCTTGGAGGGGTTGTCGAACTCCTGTTGGATGAACTTGAGGTATTCCCGATCCGTCAGGGCTTTACTGTTCGCGTAAGTGCTGATGTTCTCGACGATACGAGGATTGAAGTGCGTGTGGTTAACGATGGTGCTGTACGCTTTCGAGTGCACCAGGGCTGCAAGCCGACTGTCAGGCAGGTCCGAGAAGTACAGGTGATTAAAGAGCATCTTTGCTTTATGTGCTTGCGAGTAATCGGCAAGGGTCAGCGTGCACTTCAGAATCTGTCCAGCACGCTCGTCGAAAGCGCCATGGACGCGGCGGGCATCGGCCATGATGTACTCTCTGGTTGTCATCACGAATCGCAGGTTTGGCGATCGGCGAACCTTATCCAGAAATTCGAATAGAGAATGCTCCTCGTTCTTCCCGAAGCGTTGAGCGTCAAACCGAAACCGCCCAAGAAAGTCGTCGTAGAGGATGACCGTTTTACGGGTTACGGCGAGTGATCCGTGGACCAGATCCCACGCCTCATCGATGTTGCCTACTACGCAGACGGGTTCGAAATCCTCTCGCAGGTAATGGCACAAGAGCATACGCGCAAGCGTCGTCTTTCCGATACCGGGATTGCCCACGATGAGCACGTGATGTTCATCCCGCAGAATGTCCAGTGCGCGATCAAAGCCCCCGTGCATCACGACGCGGCTCAGTTGCGCCTGCGCGGCGCCAACTGTCGCTTCGGTGATATTGAAGATGCGGGCGTGCAGGATTCGCTCAAGAATCGCCGTGCTCGAAACCCAGAGTTTGAAATGGGCTCTCTCGATTTCCGGGTAGTCTCGCAATAGAGCGTTAAGCTCCGTGGGACCGTATATGTCAGCCGGCGACGCGCACCAAGGGGCCAGCGCTTCGATGAGCGTCTCTTTGTTGCCCGGCGATAGCCCTACAGACGTCGCAAGCACGTACCGCTCCGGCTGGAGCCGGTCCAACTTCTTCTTCTCCTTTTTGACAGCGCTGCAAAGCTCTGTAAATTTGTGTGGTGCATACCGCTTGCATTGCACTATGGATTTCTTGCTGCCCGCCAGAATTCGGGTATTCCTCAAGTCGATGCCGCCGTCTTTACCGGCCTTGAACGATTCGAGCCGTGTTCTCCATTCACGGGAAAGGAGATCTGCGGTGAGATTTTCAAAATCATCTGGCGAGAGAGTTGTAAAAGTGTAAGTCATTGGCCCGAAGCGTCGCACCGGAACTCGAACCGAGTGTGGTGATGTTGTGTAGCTCGAAGATACTACGGTATCACCATTGAGGTGGTCGGATCACGGGCCACTGCCGATCCTCAAGGATCTGCCAGTAGACGGCACGCCGCTGGAACTGCTTGAAAATTGATTGGTTCTCGGGTGCGATCGCTCTGTTTATGTTCCGTCCATACACGATTCCGAACCGGTACGATCCAAACGCAAGGTTGCCTTCTTGTCCATTCACGTTCGAATCTCGTCGAAGTACATCAAGAACCGAGCGTTCGACAAACCGCACTACAAGAAGATGGTGATCGAGTATCTAAGAAGATTCGGCGAGGCGACTCGAAGTGATCTTGACTCGCTTCTTCTTGGCAAGCTCTCGGACGCAATGAATGCAAAGCAGAAAAAGGCGTTCGTGACGAACCTCCTGCAGGAGATGAAGGCAGGCGACCAGATTGCGCCTGACGGGGTGACGCGCTGGGCGAAGTGGCGTCTATCTAGCGAGGCCAAGAACGAAGACGATTGAGGCAGGGGCGAGATGTGCAATGTCGCAAGCAATTGATTTATAAAGAGTTGCCTGTACATAGACCTCGGTGGAAGCGCGAGATTTAGGTTTAGATTAGATATAGCCGGCGATGCTCGCCCGCTGAGCAACTGGTGAACCAAAGCTGAACCTGGAGCGTATTCCGGGCCATGCCGGTCACGATTCCGGGGTGATGGCGATCACCGCTCCGGGCCAAGCCGATCGCTGATTCCTCGGCCATCCGATCAGCGATTCCTGCCGATGTCGATCGGTGATTCCTGTGGGATGACGATCACTTTTCATGGTGCGCAGGAACCGGTGACCGGCATCGGCAGGCATCGGCTGTGGACAAGTGCGGAGCGGTGCTGGCGGATCCCGGCACCGTGGAGCGGTGACTCAGAGGATGCCGTCCATTCGCAAGATGCGTGAAACCCTGCGATTGCATGTTGACCACACAGGCCGAGCCAGCGAAAGAGCGCGCGTAGCGCCGGCATCGGCCAGTCTGCCGTTCACGATTCCCTGGCGGCTTCGCCGCCGCGTGGCTCCAATGACCATTGCCTGAGGACCTGACCGACATCGCGTTGGTGGGAGTATGGCGAAGCGTTCGGACGAGGTGTGGGCGACGTGGCGGGCGCTGGTCGGCGTGCTGACGGTGGTGGCGCTGGAGGGTCCGGCTGGCGGGCGGTCGTGGCGGCCGGTGTCGCAGAGGAAGGTTGGGAAGCCATGTCCAGATGTGAGAGATTCGAACTCCTGATCGAGGCGGTCGGAGGCGTTGGCAATCTGGAGGTTGAGAGCGGTGGAGCGGATTTGGGCGGTACGGAGGAACTGCCAGGAGGTCTGGGGCGCAGAGTGTTCGATCTTGGAGACGAGGGGAGCATGGGGGGTGGATGGGTTTCCGTGGCGAATGGTTGTAAGTGGTTCAGGGAGAAGGGGAGAAGCGCGCTGGCGGGCGGTTTGATTCAGCGGGTGCCGGTCTCGGGGGCGTCGGTTCCGCGTGCGGCCGGCCGCGGGCGTACAATGGTGCCGCGATGACTTCCCGCGAGCGCGTTTTGGCTGCATTGGATCGGCGTCCTGCCGATCGGGTTCCTGTGTTCATGTGGTTTCACCCGGAAACGGCCCGGATTCTGGCCCGCAGGCTGGAGGTGGAACCAGCCGATGTCGGCCATGTCATGGGGAACGACATCAACCAGACCTGGGTGAACAACAACTACGCCATGGAGGGCATCCAGCACGAGCACGACGGCGAAGGGCACCTTGACGAGTGGGGCATCCGCTGGGTGAAGCAGTTCTTTTTCAACCAGATCCAACACCATCCACTGAAGGGGGCCAGCGCCGCTGAAGTCTCCGCATACCGTTTCCCCTACGAGCGGACGGAGGCGCTGCTGAGCCTGATGAAGCCCGTCCTGGACCAGCGCGGCAGCCTCTTCATCGGCTGCGACGTCTCGCCGTGCGTCTTCGAGATGTACTGGCGCCTGCGCGGCATGGAAGATTCGATGCTGGACATGGCGGAGCGCCCCGAGCTGGCGTTCGAGATGCTCGGCAGATGCGCTGACTTCTCCATCGCGCTAGGGGAGGCCGCCTGCGCCCGCTACGATCTGGACTGGTACTGGACCGGCGACGACGTGGCCGGCCAGCGCTGCATGATGATGAGCCCGAAGCAATGGCGCGCCCTGATTCGCCCGCACCTGGAGCGAGTTTTCGATGTCGGAAAGCGCCACCACCTCCCCATCGCCTACCACTGCTGCGGGGCGCTGCGGCCCATCATCGGCGATCTGGTGGAGATGGGTCTCACCGTGCTCAATCCGATCCAGAGCAACTGCCCCGGCATGGACGCCGCCGAACTGAAGCGCGAGTTCGGCGCGCACCTCACCTTCATGGGCGGCGTGGACACGCAGGACCTGCTGCCCCATGCCACGGCGGCCGAGGTGGCGCGCGCCACCTCGAGCCTGATCGAGACCATGACCGCCGACGGGGGCGGCTACATCCTGGCGGCGTCCCACACGATTCCGCCGGAAACCCCGGAAGCGAACATCTGGGCGATGTACGAAGTGGCGGGCATCCCGCGCGAAGAGGTGTTTGACCGGGCGGCTGCGCTCCGGGCGGCGAGGTCGGTCTGACCTGATATCTCTCCCGCGCGCCGGGGATGATAGGGTGTTACGAAGGCCCGCCGGCGCGTGCGGCGGTGCCCACAGCCAAGGAGTGACGGGATGAACAAGACGTGGAGCCGGAGAACCATGCTGGGCGCGGCATTGAGCGCCGGGGTGGCGCCGCTGTTCGTGCCTTCGCGCGTGCTGGGCGCGTTTGCGCCTTCGAACCGCATCACGGTGGGCGTAATCGGGGTCGGGCGCCAGACGGTCTACGTCAATCTGAAGCAGTTTCTGGGCATGGAAGACGTGCAGGTGGCGGCGGTCTGCGATGTCGATCGGTGGCGCCTGGACAACGCCGTGCGGCAGGTGGAGGCGGGCGGCGGCAAGGGCTGCAAGGCCTACGGGCACTATGAGGAGCTGCTGGCGGACAAGTCGATCGACGCCGTCATGGTGGCCACGCCGGACCACTGGCACGTGCCGATCTCGATGGCGGCAGTGAGGGCCGGCAAGGACGTCTCCTGCGAGAAGCCGCTGACGCGCACCATTCACGAAGGCCGGCTGCTGGCCGATCTGGTGAAGAGGCACAAGCGCGTCTTCCGCACCGACAGCGAGTATCGTTCCAAGCCCTGGTATCACCAGGCGCGCGAAGCGGTGCGCAACGGCCGGATCGGCCAACTGCTGCGCATCCATACAGGTGTTCCGAAGGGCGACGAGGCGTGCGGCCCGCAGCCCGACATGCCCGTGCCGCCGGAACTCGACTATGAACGCTGGCAAGGGGCCGCGCCGCGCGCGCCCTACACCGAGCGGCGCGTCCACAAGCCCAAAGTTTACGAGCGGCCGGGCTGGATGCGGCGCCTGGAGTACTGCGACGGCATGGTGACCAACTGGGGCACGCACCACAACGACCTGGCGCAATCGGCCAACAATACGGACCGCAGCGGCCCCGTGGAGGTGGAAGGCCGCGGGACGTATCCGCCGAAGGAGAGCTTCTGGCAGGTGCTGCTCGACTTCGAGGTGCAGTACCGCTACGCCAACGGGGTCCGGCTGATCTACAAGATCGACAAGCCCTCGCTGCGCTTCGAGGGCTCCGAAGGCTGGATCTACGCCGATGACACCGGGAAGCTGGAGGCGTCCAAGCCCTCCATTCTGGAGCCGCCCTCGGGCAGCAACTGGATCAGGCTGCCGATGAAAGAGGACAAGCGCGATTTCATTGACGCCGTGAAGAGCCGCGGCGAAACCATGGCTGATGCGGAAGTGGGCCACCGCACCACCTCGGTCTGCCATCTGGGCCACATCGCCATTCAGGTGGGCAAACGGCTGGAGTGGGACCCGGTCCAGGAGCGGTTCACCAACAACGCGGAGGCCAACGCCTTCCTTGCGCGTGGCGTTACACACATCATCTAGTCCCGTTCTTCGCTAAAGCGAGGACGTGAAGTTGCCGATATGTGAGGGAGAGATGGACCTCACTTCGGCCGCCCTCAGACGCACGGCTCCAGAGGCGGAGAAACCCGCAGAAGGACAGGTGCGCGTGTTCTCGGTGGGCCAGGCGGCGGCCTCGCTGGGCCGGGCGACGGTCCTGTTGGTGGATCACGTCGACATCAACCGGCAGTTGCTGAAGGGCATGCTGAAGGCCGGACCCTACCGGCTGCTGGAAGCCCGCAGTCCGGAGGAGGCGCTGTCGATTCTCGAGCGGGAGAGCGTGGACCTGATCATCGCCGAGTTGATCATGAGCGACGCCGGGGTGAAGACCTTCAGCGGGCTGGACTTCTGCCGGCGCGTAAAGTCGAACCGGCGCACGCGTCTGATCCCCATCCTGATGATCACCAGCGTGCAGGGCATCGACAATGAGGTGGCGGGCCTGGAATCGGGCGCCGACGAATTTCTCATCAAGCCGCTGCAACCGGCGGTGGTGCGCACGCGCATCCGCACCATGTTGCGCAATAAGCGCACCATCGACAGCCTGGAAGAGGCGGAGACCATCCTCTTCGCGCTGGCGCAGACCGTGGAGCAGCGCGACAAAGAGACAGGGAACCACTGCCAGAGGCTGGCCGCGCTCAGCGTGGCTTTGGGCACGGCCCTGGGGCTGCCGGATGAGGACCTCCAGGCGCTGTACCGCGGCGGGTTCCTGCATGACATCGGCAAGATCGCCGTGCCCGACGCGATTCTCTTCAAACAGGGCATGCTGAACGAAGCGGAGTGGGAAGTGATGCGCTCGCACACCTGGAAGGGGGAAGAGATCTGCCTGCCGATGCGCTCTCTGGCCCCGGTGCTGCCGATCATCCGGAACCACCACGAGCGTTGGGACGGCAGCGGTTACCCGGACGGCTTCGCCGGAGAACAGATCCCGCTCATGGCCCGCATCCTGCAACTGGCCGACATCTACGACGCGCTCACTTCGCGGCGCAGCTACAAGACTGCCTACACGCCGGAGGAAGCCGTGGCCATTCTTCAGAAGGAGGCTAGCATGGGCTGGCGCGATCCGGAGTTGCTTTCCGTCTTCTGCGAGATGGTCCGGCAGCCGAATTTCGTGGCAAACTCCGCGGCGCTGTTCGCGCCGGAAGCGGGCAGCGAGGGCGAAAGCGCCGAGTTGCAGTCGATGCGCGAGTCGCTGGTGCGGATGTCGCGCGAAGTTCTGAAGTAACCGGCGCACGGGCTCAGCCGGCTGCCCGGCGCCGGCAAGGAATTGGGCTAGAGCAGGTCGCCGCGCTCGAGTTTCTCGAGCATTTTGACGGCGTCGCCCACCTTCTGGGCCAGATCGCGGCGCGTCACCAGGAGGGCGTCGGGGGTGTCGACGATGACGAGGTCGTCCACGCCGATCAGCGCCGTGAGCTTTCCAGGGGCGTCGACGTAGTTGCGCTGAGAGTCCAGCGCCAGCAGCGAGTGGCGCGTGGCGTTGTCCCCGCCGTCCTTGTCCATCAGGTCGTAGACGGCGTTGAAGCTGCCCACATCGTTCCAGCCGACGTCGCCGGCGGCGAAACCGAGCACACCGGAGGCGTGTTCCATGACGGCGTAGTCGACACTGATGTTCTCGCAGTGCGGGAAGACCTCGGCCAGCTTAGCGTTGAAGGCGCGCGAGCCGAAGCGCGGCAGGGTGTCGAGCAAGGCGGCGGTTTGGGGCAGGTGCTTCCAAAGCTGGGCCGCGAAGATGTCGGCGCGCCAGAAGAAGATGCCGGCGTTCCAGCCGAAGTGGCCCGAGGTGACGAACTTCTTAGCGGCGGGCAGGTCCGGCTTTTCGCGGAAGCGCACGATGGGCACGGGCGTGAGCGAGCCGGGCGTCATGCCGCCCTTGGGAAACTCGATGTAGCCGTAGCCGGTCTCCGGCCAGCGTGGCTGGATGCCGATGAGCGCCATCTCGCCCCTGGCGGCGGTGCGGTAAGCGGCGCGCAGCAGCCTCTGGAAAGGGGCAGGGCGCGAGACGTACTGGTCGGCGGGGAAGACGCCCATCACGGCGTCGGGATCGACGTCCTGCATGATGCGCGCGGCCAGGCCGATGGCCGGGGCGGTATTGCGGCCGCAGGGCTCCGCGATGATCTGCGCCTTGGGAACCTCGGGAAGCTGCCGGATGATCTCGGCGCGCAGGTGGCCGTTGGTGAGCACCCAGATATTGGAGGGGGGAACCACGGCCTTGAGCCGTTCGACGGTCTGTTGGATCAGCGTGCCGGCGCCGAGGAAGTCCAGCACCTGCTTGGCGCGCGCCTTGCGCGACCGTGGCCAGAATCTGGTGCCCCGGCCGCCGGCCAGGATCAATGCATGGTTGTGGTTGGTGCCCGGTTTTGCCATCGCTCTTGAGGTTACCCCAACGGATAGCGCCGGGGGATCATGAAGGTGCGCTTCCAGCGCGTCTTGGAGAAGAAGTTCGTGGCCAAGTCGAGGATGTGGTCCAGGCTGATGATGTTGGGGTCTGCCAGACGTTCCGTGCTGGTGTCATAGGACCAGAAGATGATGGCCGGCTTCCCGATGATGTTTTCGCGCGGGACGAAGCCCCAGTAGCGGGAATCGAGAGAGTTGTCGCGGTTGTCGCCCATGGCGAAATAGAAGCCTTCGGGGACGACCACCTCGCCGTTGGAGACGTTCTCGGCGAGCATCTTGTAGGCTGCCTCGGCCAGGCGCGTGTTGGGCTCAGAGGGGAAGTTGTCGCGGTAGGCGTCGGTGTAAGAGGTCTTGTGGACCACGTACGGCTCATTCATCTTTTTGCCGTTGAGCATCAGTTGCTTGTTGACGACGCGGATGTGGTCACCGGGCACGCCGATGACGCGCTTGATGTAGTTTTCGCGCGGATTGATGGGGAACTTGAAGACGATGATGTCGCCGCGCTGCACGTCTGTGTACGGCAGCAGGTACTTGCTGATGGCGCCCTTGGGCGAGTAAGTGAGTTTGTCGACGAACATGTGATCGCCGATCAGGACCGTATCCTCCATGGAGCCGGTGGGCACCACGAACGCCTGCAGCAGCGTGGTGGTGCCGAACAGGAGCAGGATGATGGTGACGCTCCATTCGGCGACGAAGGCGCGGACCTGTTCGGCGAAGTCGGGCTTAAAGGTGGGGGTTTCCGGCGTGGCCGGCGCCTGGGGGTTGGAGGGCTTGGAGGCTTTTTGCTTCATTGCGTTGTCGCTCGGTACTACTCTAATTGTGCCAGCGGTAGCCGCGGATCAGCAGGAAGGTGCGCTTCCAGCGCGTCTTCCTGAAGAAGTTACGAAAAAGATCGGAGATGTGTTCGAGGTCGATGCCCGAGTTGACAAGTCTCTCGGTGGGCGCGTCGTAGGACCAGTAAACAATCAGGGGTTTGCCGATGATGTTCTCGCGCGGCACGAAGCCCCAGTAGCGGGAGTCGAGAGACGAGTCGCGGTTATCGCCCATGGCGAAGTAGCTGTCGGGGGGGACGATGACTTCGCCGTCGGCCACGTTTTTTTCGAGCATGGACAGCGCGCGGTCGTCCACGCGCGTATTGGGGTCGGAGGGGAAGTTGTCGCGGTAGGCGTCAGTGTACTGCGTTTTGTTGAACTTATACGGCTCGTCGAGAGGCTTGCCGTTGATGTAGACCTCTTTGTCGATGAGCTTGAGGCGATCGCCCGGTACGCCGATGACGCGCTTCACGAAGGTCTGGCGCACGTCGACGGGGTAGCGGAAGACGATGATGTCGCCGCGCTGGATGGGGGTGTAGGGCAGCAGGTATCTGCTGATGCCGCCGCTGGGGGCGTAGGCCAGTTTGTCAACCAGTAAGTGGTCTCCAATGAGGAGGTTATCCTCCATGGAGCCGGTTGGGATGACAAACGCCTGGATGAGAGTGGTTGTGCCGAAGAGAAGCAGAAGAATGGTGACGGTCCACTCGGCGATGGCGTTGCGCGGCCGCTCAACAGGCTGGAAATCAGTAGTATCCGTGGCCTGAGACTCCGCAGGTTCGGAGGTGGCGGCGGGCTGTCCGGGTACGTCAGCGGCCAGGCGATCGGTTCCCTGGAGATCCGGCTGGACCTGCTGTTGGTCTTCCTGCACTCCCGTTATTGTAGCGAATCAGGGCTTGGGAGCCGCTTTTTCGGCGTTCCGAGGCGCGTTTTTGCGCGTTTCGGGGGCGGCCGCGGGCGAAATCGCATGGTCCTGGAGCAGGCGGAGTTCGACCGACTCGGAGACGCTGACCCGTTCGCGCGGGAAGATCTCCAGCCGGAAGGTGACGTTGCTGGTGGCGTTGCGGTACAGCACTCCGCCCCGGCTGAGGTCCTCCTGGCGCAACTCCACCACCTTGCTGTTGTCGCCGTCCTGGATATGGAGGATGCCGCGCCGGGCGTTGCGGAAGGCGGCGGCTTCGGTGTTCCACTTCAGGTGGAGGTTGTCGCCGAACTGGACGGCGGAGAGTTCCAGAGCGTAGGGTTCGGGCGACGCGGCGTGGGCCTGTTGCGACCGGTAGCTGAGGGCGATCTGGAAACCGAGCACGACGCCGAGCAGGAGGAAGACGAAGGAGAGCGGGATCCAGATCCAGCCGCCACGGAAGCGGGAGCGGCTGGCGGGAGCGGTGGAGTCCGCGGCGGCGGCGATGGCGGGCTCCGGCGGCGCGGCGGCTTCCGGCGGCGCGGCGAGCTGATCCTCGGCGATGGAATAGCCGGTGGCAGCGGCTTCCAACTCAGGATCGGCCTGGTCCAGACCACGCGGGCGGCGGGCGGGTTGGCCGCCGCCGAGTTCCTTGCGGCGGAAGGGGAAGAGTTCCTCGGCCGGCTCAGTGGGCATGCGGCCGTTTACGCGGGTGAAGCAGGTGGCCATGCTGACCCGCGTGGCGAAGGGCTTGACCAGGAGGCAGGCGGCGGTCATCGCCGGGAAGAGCGCGTCGATCAGATCGATATCTTCCTGGTCCAACTGAATGGAGTCCCGTGTATTGCTGCGGTAGTAGCCGATGGCGTAGATGCGCTTGTCGGGCGCCGGAGCCCAGCGTTCCAGCGCTTCTTCGAAGGCCTTCCGGTCGGAGGCCGAGAGGATGTAGGAAGGGCCGCGGGCGTGCTCGCAGGGCACGGGGACGAAATCCTCGATGCGGATGACGGTTCTGCCTGCGAGCTCGGCCGAGCCTAACAGGATGCCGCCGACCTCGGCGCCGCGGCGGGGCACCTGGCCGAAGCCGCGCATGATTTCAAAGCCGAGCCGGTCCACGACATCGAAGTCGATGTAAACGGCGAGCGCCCTGCCGGGCGGTTCCCACAGGTAAGTCGAACCAACCACTGACTCGGAAGTGGGCTGCGAAGCGGGCTCTTGGAGGTCCATGGTGCCGGATAATTCAAGCATAGTCTACCCCTGGGGATGATCGGCGGAAAACCGCCAACTCTATAGGGGCCGTGCCTGATTTTGGTGCATTTACCGGCCTGAGAGCTCCGTCACTTCGATGGAGCGGAACTCGACGGGGCCATGGTCGCCCTGGAGCACGAGCGGGCCCGGTTTGTCTTCGTTGGGGTCAGTGGTGATGGCGGTGGGGCCGTCGATCTGCTTGTGGTTGATGACGACGGTGCCGTTGAGGGTGACGGTCAACTCGCGGCCGATGAGGCGGATATTGAGGACCTGCCATTCGCCGGGGGCCTTGCTGGCGTTGACGGAGGGGGGGATGCGGGAGTAGAGGGCGCCGTTGCCGTGCACGTCGGGCGGCTTGCCGAAGTTGTCGTAGATCTGGACCTCGTAGCGGCCGCGGAGGCCGATGCCGCTGTTGGAGCCTTTGGCGTAACGGTATTCGACGCGGGCTTCGAAGTTCCAGAACTTCTGAATGGAGGCGATGTCGGAGGCCTTGGCGCGGTTTTTCAGCAGGCCGTCCTCCACATACCAGCCGGGCGCCTCCGGGACGATCTGGCGCCAGCCTTCGGTGGACTTGCCGTCGAAGAGGCTCACGTTGCGTTTGGGGCGGATGTTGGCGGAGTCGCGTTCGGGGAGTTCGGGGGCGCGGACGGCGGTGAAGGGCAGGGCGGGGGTGTCACCGCCCGCGTCGCGCTGGCCGGTGAGCGTGCCGTTCTGGAATGAGGCGCGGAAGCTGTGCTTGAGATCGCCGCGGACGCAGGAGAAGCGCAGTTGGCCGTTTTCGATGCGGGCTTCGGCGATGGGGTCCACTTGTCCGCCGGGGAAGCCGACAAAGCTGCCCTGAATGGGTCCGCTGCCGGCGTTGCGCACCTCCAGCCACCAGACACGGCCGCGCGGAGCCTGGACGTGGATGTTCCAGCGGCCATTGAAATCGGAATCGGCGGCCAAGGCGGCGGTGGCGAGAAGGGAGGCCAGGAAGAGGCGGTTCATCGGGTACGGGGTTGCTCCAAGCGTTCGATTGTATCGAGAAGGCCGGTGAGGCGGGCGGCGGCGGCCCCGGTGGCGCCGAAGCGGAACTCGTTGTAGGCGGAGGTGAAGTCGAGCACGGCGGCGGCGGCCGGGCCGGGGGGGAGAGCGAGGGCGAACTCGAGGGGGGTGAGCGCGGGAGGCTTCTGGAAGCCGAGCTTTGCGAGGCGGCGCAGCATGCGGCGGTAGAGCAGGGCGGCGTCGTGCTGGGCGAGGTGGCCGGCCTGGAGGCGGCGGCGCTGCTGGAAGGCCGCGCGCCAGCCGTTCAGCTTGGGTCCGGTATAGATGCCGAGGGCGAGCAGGGCGGCGGCGGCCAGCAGCCAGAGCAGGGGAGCGGGCGGGCGCCACGTGGCGGCGCGGTCCCAGAAGGCGCCGAGCGAGGGCACGCGGAAGCTCCGGCTGGACTGCTCGACGCGGAAGGCGAGGGTGAGCTGGCGGTCGATGTCGTAGCCGAGCACCCATTCCTGCCAGAAAGTGGAGGCGGCGTCGGCCCACATGGCGAGGCGCATGGAGAGGGTGGCGCCGGCGGGATTGGGGTCGGGCGGGGTGGGGTCGAAGGGCGTCCAACCCTTGCCGGGGATCCACGCCTCCACCCAGGAGTGGGCATCGGAGGCGCGCACCACCTGCCAGCCGGAGAGCGCATTGTAGCTGCCGCTTTGGAAGCCGGTGACGACGCGGGAGGGCACCCACACGGCCCGCAGCAGCACGGCCATGGCGGAGGCGAAGTACTCGCAGTGTCCGCGGCGCGAGTCGAAGAGGAAGTAGGCCAAGGGGTCGTCCACCTCGCGGTCCAGGGCGGAGAGGGAGTAGCGGAAGTTGTTTCGGAGGTAGGTTTCCAGCAGGCGCGCGCGGGTGGCATCGTCGGAGGCTGTGGCGGTGACGTTGCGAGCCAGGGTGATGACGCGGGGATCGACGGGCGGCAGGCGGAGATGGAAGTGGCGTTCTTCGAGAGTGAGCGGATCTGGGGGAATGTCCTGGGCGAGCGTGGCGTGGACGATGTAGCGGAAGCCTTCGGAGTCAGCGAAAGGGACGCGGAAGCCGGAGGAGGAGGCGGCGATCACGAGGGCGGAGGGGACGCGGAGGTATTCGGGCGTGCCGGCGACGAAGAGCCACTCGTTGTTGGAGCGGTTGAGGACCACTTCGTAGTTGAGGCGCGGGCCGGGATTGCGCAGGCGGTCGATGTCGAGGATCTGGAGGAGGCCCTTTTCAGCGTGCAGGCGGCGGCCGGCGGTGGGGGTGGAGTTGTACCATTTCCAGCCGTTGAACTCGGCCAGGGCGGTGCCGCGCCACTTGAGGTTTGCGCCGGCGGCGGGCCTGTCGAAGCGGGCATGGAAGACGGCGGTGCCCTGGCGCTGGATGTCGCCGGTGGCGCCGAGAGTGATTTCGGAGGCGAAGCCGGAGACGCGCTGGCTGGGCGGGATGAGGCGGTCCAGCGCGGCGCGTGCGGTGCGGGGCAGAACGAAGAAGAGCGCCAGGGTGATGACGAGGATGGCGGAGGTGGTGCCGAGGGCGAGCCACGCCAGGCGCCGGCCGAGGTGGTCGATGCCCCGTTCCACCAGATGGCGGCCGGCGCCGGCGCGCAGAATTTCGTCGCTGGAGAAAGCGGCCACGGTGGCGAGCAGGAAGGCTACCAGGCAGAGGAAGAACGTCAGGTTGGCGGAGAGGATGGAGGCGGCCAGGAGTTGGAGAAAGGCGATGATCTTGAGGAAGAAGCGGTCGCGCGGCGTGGAGGCGGTGAGGATCTTGGCAATGGCGACGAAGAAGATCAGGTGCACGGTGGCCTGCAGGAAATCGCGCGAGAGATAGAGGTAGTCCAGCGGGTAGAGCGCGAGGTAGAGCAGCGTGGCGGCGTTGACGGCGCGGGGCGGAATGGAGAGGTTCACGACGCCGAGGACGATGAGCAGCCGCAGCGGCAGGGCGAGTGCGAAGAGGGCGAGGAACAGGATGTCCGCTAGGCTGGACATGAGCACGCCGGAGCCGAGCAGGGCCGCGAAGCCGCTGACCAGCATCCCGATGAGCGAGAACTCAGAGAGGCGGCGGAAGGAGGCGGATTGAAAGGCTACTTGCGTCCTCCGAGCCATCGATCCTCCAGGGTTTGAGAGAAGCGGGCGAGTTCCGGCGTAGGCAGGCCTTCGGCGCGGCAGATGAGAAAGAGGCTGCCGTGCTGGAACGCGATGGCGCCGGGTTCGGGCCGCCACTTCTGTTGGGCTTCGAATGCGCTGGCCTGCGAGGGCAGGGCGAAGGCGTCGACGCCGGCGTTGACCTGGCCGGCGCGGTAGGCGGCGCGTACGCGATGGGCGGGTTTCAGGGCCGCCAAGTCAGACGGGATGTCGCGCAGGCCGGGCGTATCGAAAGCGACGCGCTGCCAGCCGCCGGGCAGCGTGGCAGGCGGTACAGGAATGAGAGGGCGCTCAGGGAGGCGTGAGCAGGCGGCCAGCAGGGCCGCGGCCAGAAGCAGGATGCGCGACGAAAGTGCCATCTCACTTCCATGAGAACACATGCGCGTCCGCGGGCAGACCACATGAGCGCCGGTGCGCAGAACACGAGCGCGTCCGCGCGGACTGGTGTGGTACAAGGGGCAGGTGAAGTTAGTACTACATCACGACGAGCCGTCTTCGGCGCACCTGGCCGCGAGGTTCGCGGAAGACCGCGTGCTGGCGAAGATCCAGGCAGTGGATTCAAAAGCGCGGCGCAAGGGGCTGGAGGCGCTGGATCCGGTGCGGAGCGAGCTGGTGCGCGCAGGGACGGAGATCGACGGCGCGGGGCGCGTGACACGGAACGGATACGCACAGTTCCGGCCGGCCTGGCCCGGGGCGCGGACGGGGGAGTGGCTCGACACGGTGCAGGCGGAAGTATCCGGATGGAAGGGGAAGATCCGTTCCATCGTGTGGGTGGGCGCGAGCAGCCTGATCGACGACAAGCCGGCCTATGAGGCCTGCGGGCTGCTGGCGAAAGGGCCGCGGCACTACGTGCTGGACTCGGCTGAGCAGGGCCGGTGGGCAGCGGTGCTGCAGGCCATTGAGAGGCGGACGCGGCGCCAGGCGGCTGAGGCGCTCAAGAGCACGCTGGTGGTGATCGCAGCCGATGAGGAGGCCGCGCCGCGGACGCTGATCCTGGTGGAGATGCTGGCGAAAGAGTTTGAGAAGCACGGCGTGGAGGCGGCAGCGAATTTCGTGGCCATGGCGCCGCCTTCGTCGAGCCTGGCCCGGAACTGCACGGCGCGAGGGATCCGCGTGGCGGAGCTGGCTCTGGACAACGACTCGGCGGCCTGCTGGGGCAACGGCGCGCCGCTGACCCGGGCCAGCCTGCTGGCGCTGGCGGGTGTGGACTTGCCGGCGTGGGCCGCCGGGGCGCGGCTCGACGAGGCGCAGATCCACACGGCCTGGTCGCTGTCGGCGTTTCTGTATCAACAGGCGGCGGCCGGGCGCGGGATGGTGACCCTGCTCATGCCGGAGTCGCTGCGGGGCGCCTCCGCCTGGACGAAGCAGGCATTTGAGGCGAGCCTGGGCCAGGCCGGTGTGCGACTGGTGAACGGTGAGCCGGGGCGGCTGGCGGACTACCCGGCGGCGAAGGACCCGCGAGCGAGCCGGAGCTTCCTTTTAGTGGAGCGCAAAGGCGAGCCGGCGGTGGAGCGCCAGAAGCTGGCGTTGCTGAAGCGGGCCGGCTATCCAGTGGCGGTAGTGCAGTTGGCTGCCGATGCGCCGCTCTCGGCGTGGATGCAGTTCGTCCACTATGCGGTTTTCGGCCTGGCCTGGCTGCGCGGCGAGAACTTCGCGGTGCGTCCGGCCGCGGGCCTGTGCTCCGCGATTGCGGAATCGATCTATCAGAACTCGCTCTTTCAGGGCGGCGTGGAGCGCACGCCGGACTGGCAGCGGTTCCGGGACTCGATCCGAGTGGTGAAGTGGCGCGCGGGTGTGACCTTCCACTACGACCGGATGCCCTGCGGGGTAGAGGCTGGAGGACGCGATGCCGCTTCCGCCTATGCGTCGATCCTGAAGCAGTTTGCCGACGCCGGCGTGGTGGGCGGAGGCGAACTGGTGTTTTTCGGCGACATGCGCTATGCGGCGGCGGGAAGGAAGATCCGCAAGGCGCTGGAGCGCGGGGCGGCGAAGCTGTTCCGCGAGCGTCTGAAGCTGCCCTGCGACGTGGCGGAGCGCCCGGCGGTGAACGAAACGACGCTGGGCAGCGGGCGCTGCTTCACCACGCTGGTGCTGCCGTGGAAGCTGGGGTCCGGCGCAGGGGCAGATTCGGTGCGCGCGCAGTTCCTGGCCGTGCAGGCGGCGCTGGAGAAGCGGGTCCGCCTGGTGGTGGTGCTTACCGTGAAGGACGCGAGCGAAGCATCGGCCAAAGCCCTGGAAGAGTTCTTCCGCGCCGCCGCGGCCAGTTTGTAGGGGCCGAGTGGCGAAGGCCGGAGCTGAAGAACTCCGGATGCTACGATGGTTGCCGTATGGCGAAGATCAAGCCGGCTGGCGGAAAGAAGAGCCCGGCCGGACCGAAAAACCCGCAGGCGGTGGGCTGCCTCATCCTGATAGCCATCGTGGTGGTGGTGGTGGGCGCAGTCCTGTTCTACTCGATGGGTGCGAAGTAGGGAGACGATGGCGATGAGAAGCGACCAGAGGCGGCCGGACCAGTTGCGGCCGGTCCAGATTCACACCAACTACCTGATGACGGCCGAAGGCTCATGCCTCATCGAAGTGGGCCACACGCGAGTGCTGTGCGCGGCATCGGTGGAATCCACCGTACCGTCGTTTTTGCGCAACTCCGGCCGCGGGTGGGTGACGGCAGAGTATTCGATGTTGCCGCGGGCCACGGCGGAGCGCAGCGCGCGCGAAGCCGCCAAGGGCCGCATCTCCGGCCGCACGCACGAGATCCAGCGGCTGATCGGCCGCTCGCTGCGAGCCGTGGTGGACATGGAAGCGCTGGGGGAGCGCACGATCGTGGTGGACTGCGACGTGATCCAGGCCGATGGCGGGACACGCACGGCGTCGATCACCGGCGGTTACGTGGCGCTGGGGCTGGCCGTGAAGAAGATGCTTGAATTCGGCGCGTTCAAGAAGAACCCTCTGCGCGAGCAGGTGGCGGCCACCAGCGTGGGCGTGGTGCGCGGCGAAACGCTGCTGGACCTCTGCTACGAGGAGGATTCACAGGCCGACGTGGACATGAACGTGGTGATGACCGGCGCGGGCGAGTTTGTCGAACTTCAGGCCACGGCCGAGAAGCTGAGCTTCCAGGACTCGCGGTTGCAGGAGATGGTGGTGCTGGCGCGCAAGGGGTTGGAAGAGCTGTTCCGGGTCCAGCGCGAGGCCATCGAGCGGAAGTAATGGCGGCCATAATTCTGCGCTGCGCCACGACGAACGCGGGCAAGCTGCGCGAGTTCCACATCGCCGCCGAACGGCTCGGCTATCCGCAGATCGACATCCAGCCGCTGGACGGGCTGAAGCAGATCGAGCCCTGCGAAGAAGACGGCGTTACGTTCGAGGAGAACGCCGTGAAGAAGGCGGTTTACTACAGCGGTTTCACGGAGGATGCGATCTTCGCCGACGACTCCGGCCTGGAAGTGGACGCGCTCAACGGAGAGCCCGGCGTCTATTCGGCGCGCTACAGTCCGGAGGGTACGGATCCGGAGAACAACCGGCTGGTGCTGGAACGCATGCAGGGCGTGGAGAATCGGACGGCGCGATTCGTGTGCGTGATCGCGCTGGCGCGGCAGGGCCAGTTGCTGGGCACGTTCCGCGGCGCCGTGGAGGGCGAGATCGCCGAGGCAGAGAAGGGCCCGAACGGCTTCGGCTACGACCCGCTGTTCTTCTACCCGCCCTTCGGCTGCACGTTCGGAGAGGTGGACCGGGAGCGGAAGATGGGCGTCTCGCACCGCGGCGAGGCGCTGCGGCAGATGCTCGACTACTTCTTCCGCGTCTTCTTTCTCAACCGCCACATGGAATAGCCGATGATCGTTTTGGCGTCCTGAATCGCGCCTTTCTCGATCATTTCGGCCATTTGTTTGAGCGTGAACCAGGCGCACTCAATGCGTTCGTCATCCATGGGCTGCGCCTGCCCGGCGGTAAGATCCTGGGCGACGAAGATGGTCATTGCCTCCTCGACGAAACCGGGGCTGGGGAAGAACTTCACGAGCTTCGTCCACTGCTTCGCGCGGTAGCCGGTCTCTTCGAGCAGTTCGCGGCGGGCGGCCTTCAGCGGGGTTTCGCCGGGGTCGAGACGGCCGGCGGAGAGTTCCCAGAGGTAGCGGCGGGCGGGCAGGCGGTATTGGCGGACGAGCAGGACGCGGCCTTTGGGGTCCACCGGCATCATCACGGCGCTGCCGCTGTGGCGCACGATGGCGCGGCGGATCTCGAAGCCGTCGGGATCGACCGCGTGGTCCATGGTGACGCGGAAGATCGGCGTGGAGATCAGCTCCTCGGAGGAGATCAGTTTCATGGCCATGGGAACTAGTGTCGCGTAGAGGCGAGGAACTCCGCCAGGGGGAGCGTGTTGAGCACGTCGGCGGGGGTGAGCCAGCCGCGGCGGGCCATTTTGACGCCGTAGTGGAAGTTGGAGAGGTGGCGCGGGTGGTGGGCGTCGGTGGAGACGATGAACTTGCAGCCCAGTTCACTGGCCCGGCGGATGAGCGGGGCGTGGAGGTCCAGGCGTTCGGGGCTCGAGTTGATCTCGAAGGCCACGCCGCGGGCGGCGGCGGCTTTGGCCACGGTGTCGAACTCATAGCGGTAGGCGTCGCGGTGCAGCAGCACGCGGCCCGTGGGGTGGCCCAGAACTTTGACGGACGGGCACTCGATGGCGCGCAGGAGACGGTCAGTCATCTCGGCGGGTTCGAGGCTCATGTAGGAGTGGACGGAGGCGACGACGAAGTCGAGCTCAGCCAGCGCGTCATCGGCGAGGTCCATGCGGCCGTCGCGGAGGATGTCGCATTCGAGGCCGGAGAGGACGCGGATGGCGGGTGAGCCGGCGTTGAAGTTGCGGACCTCGGCGGCGAAGGCGACGGCGCGGCGCTCGTCCAAACCGTTGGCCATGGCGAGCGACTTGGAATGGTCTGTGATGGCGATATAGGCGTGGCCGAGCTCGTGCGCGGCGGCGGCCATCTCCTGGAACGTGGCGCGGCCGTCGCTTTCGCGGGTGTGCATGTGGAGGTCGCCGCGGATGTGGGTGGGCTCGATCAGCGCGGGCAGCGCGTGGTGTTCCGCGGCTTCGATCTCGCCCTGGTTCTCGCGCAGTTCGGGCGGGATGAAAGCGAGGCCGAGCGCGGCGTGGATCTCCTCCTCGGTTTCGCCGGCGACCAGCGATTCATCGGAAAGCCGGTAGAGCCCGTATTCGTTCAGCGTGAGGCCGTGCTTCAGGGCGCGCTGGCGCAGCGCCACGTTGTGGTCCTTCGAGCCGGTGAAGTAGCAGAGTGCGGCGCCGAGGCTTTCGCGCGGGACGAGGCGCACGTCGACCTGCAGGCCTTCGGCGCCGAAGCGCGCGCTGGCCTTGTTGCTGCCCGCGGCGAGAGCGTCGTGCACGCGGGGGTGCTTCAGGAACGTCTCCAGGGCGTCGGGGCGCGAGGTGAGCAGATCGAGATCGCCGACGGTTTCGCGGCCGCGGCGCAGGCTGCCGGCGGGCGTGGCGTCGAGCAGCGGGGCGAGTTCGGCGGCGACTGTGGAGACGTGGTTCAGGAGGAAGCGGCCGGCCGACTGGCGGTAGTGCGCGATGCCGGTGAGGATCTTCTCTTCGAGCTTGGCGCCCATGCGCGGCAGAGCGCGGAGCTTCTGGTCCTGACAAAGCCGCGCCAGATCTTCGAGCGTCGAGACGCGGAAGTGCTCCCACAGTGCGCGTACCGTCTTGGGGCCGAGCCCCGGGATGCGGAGCATTTCGAGCGCCGTGGGCGGGTATTTGGCCAGCATCTCATCGCGGCGGGGAAACGACCCGCGCGCCAGGATATCGGCCAGCGCCGCGGCGATGCCCTTGCCGATGCCCGGGATTTTGGTGATGTCGCGGGTTGGGTCGGGCAGGATGTCTGCCACCCGTTCGGGCATGCCGTCGAGCGTGGAGGCGGCGTTACGGAAGGACCGGATGGAGAACGGGTTTTCGCCGTCGATCTCCATCAGGTCGGCCGTTTCACCCAGAATTCGAGCGATTTCAGGATTCTCCATGCCAGGCCCTCTCTCCGTAAGGCTCCACGTGCACCAGGACGTCCTGGACGAAATCGAGGTCGGTCCGGATTTTGTTGCGCACCTCCTCGGCGATGGAGTGGCCGCGGCGCACGGTGAGTTCGGGGTCTACTTCGAGATGCAGGTCCACGTGGTAGCGCAGGCCGGTCTTACGGGCGAAGCACTTTTCCACGTCGAGGGCGCCCGGCACGCTGAGGGCGGAGGCGCGGACGGCCTTCATCATCTCGTCTTCCGGCATGGTGTCCATCAGGGTGTAGGTGGTCTCGCGGATCACCTGGAAGCCGAGCACGATGACGATGAGGCCGACGGCGGCGCCGCCGTAGTGGTCGGCCGCGAGGAATCGAGAAGGGTCATAGAGCGTCATGCCCAGCGCGCAGAGGGCTACTGAGCCGGAGAGGATGTCGACGAAGTCGTTCCAGGCGTCGGCGACAATGGCCGAACTGCGGATGCGTTTGCCCACGCGGAACTTGTATGTGGAGAGAGCGGACTTGGCGATCACGGAAGCGATCAGCGGCCAGATGGTGTAGAGGGCCGGCGGCTCATGCGCGGCGTGGACATCCTGCAGCGAGCGAAAGGTGATGAGCAAGCCGACCACCGCCAGGCCGATGCCGACCGCCAGGCCGGTGAGGGTTTCAAAGCGCCCGTGTCCGTAGGGGTGGTTCTCGTCGGGCGGGCGCGAGGCAACCGTGAGGCCGAGCAGAATGATGCCGGAAGCCAGCACGTCGCCGGCGCTCTCCACGCCATCGGCCAGCACCGAGTTGGAGCCGCCGATCCAGCCGATCACCAGCTTCGAGACAGCCAGGGAAGCACTGACGGCCATGCTCAATATGGAGACTTTTTTCCCGAGCTCTTCCGCTTGCGCCACTGAATGAGAATGTACCGCAGCTCGGCGCGGTTTCGCCATGCCGGCTCAGCTCAGGAGTGAAGCCCTTCCCTTTGAGGGACTTGCGGGGAAGGTAGGAGTCGGATTACACTCGTTTGCAGTATTGCCGTGACGGGGAGTGTTGTGTTTCTCCCGTTGGCAATGGCAACAGCCGGAGTTGTCTCCCGAAGTCGGCGCCGGTTGAAGCCGGGGTGATTTGCCTCAGGCACCCCACGAAATGCGTTTGTGAGCAAAGGAGGGGCCAAAATATGGAAGAAATAAGAAAAGCCCCATTGGCGCCGAAAAGACCCGGCGCCGAGAAGCTGTCGCAGAACATTCAGGAAGCATTTTTGAACAACGCCAGGAAAGAAAAGACTTTCCTGACCATCTATCTGATGAGCGGTGTGAAGCTGTCCGGCAGGATCAAGAGCTTCGACAAATACTCGGTCATTCTGGAAACGAACAACCAGGAGCAGTTGATCTTCAAGCACGCCATTTCCACCGTGGTGATGTCCCGCCCGGTGCATTCGGCGCCGCAGCATGCTCCAGTGCCTGGCGCAGGGCCGCAGCAACCTGGGCTGGCGCCGCCGGAAGGCGCAGAGGACTGAATAACGCATTGAACGCCTCTCACTCCAGGAAGAGCGCGCGCGAGCGGGCTATCCTGATCGGCGTGGATCTCGTTGGCCGCCGCCGCGAGCCGGACGCCCCTGATGCCGAGGAGTCTTTGGCCGAACTGGCTGCGCTGGCCGAGAGCGCCGGGGCTGAAGTGCTCGAACGCATTCTGCAGACTCGCGTCTCGCTGGATCAGGCCACGCTCATCGGTTCCGGCAAGATTGACGAGGTGAAGGCCCTGGTGCAAGGGCTGGAAGCGGAGCTGGTGCTGGTCGATTACGAACTGGGCGGTACGCAGCAGCGCAACCTCGAAAAGGCGCTGGACTGCAAGGTGGTGGACCGCACGCAGCTCATCCTCGACATCTTTGCCCGCCGTGCCCGCACGCGCGAAGGCCAGCTTCAGGTGGAACTGGCGCAGTTGAACTACCTGCTGCCGCGGCTCACCGGGCGCGGCGCCGCCATGAGCCGGCTGGGCGGCGGCATCGGCACGCGCGGTCCGGGCGAGACGAAGCTGGAAACCGACCGCCGCCGGATCCACACGCGGATCAAGAAAATCGAGCGCGATCTGGCCGGCGTGCGCGGCTCCCGCGGCGTGCAGCGCGGGCTGCGCCAGGCCATTCCGCTGATGACGCTGGCCCTGGTGGGTTACACCAACGCCGGCAAGAGCACGCTGTTCAACCGCCTGACCGGCGCCGGCGTGCTGGCTGACGCACGGATGTTCGCCACGCTCGATCCGACGGTCCGCCAGGCCGTGTTGCCCTCCCGCCGGCGTGTGCTGCTCTCCGATACCGTGGGCTTTATTCGCCAACTCCCCACGACGCTGGTGGAGGCGTTCCGGGCCACGCTGGAAGAGGTGACCGAGGCTGCGCTGCTGATTCACGTGGTAGACGCCTCCAGTCCCTCCGCCGCCTCGCACTGCTCGCAGGTGCGGCGGGTGCTGAACGAGATCGGCGCGCAGGAGACTCCGCAGATTCTGGTGCTAAACAAGGCTGATGCGCTTCCGCCGGATGGCGAAGACGCCGCGACACTCGGCCGCCGCCTTTCGGGCGAGGCCGGAGGGATCCCCGTGGCTTTCATCTCCGCCCGCACCGGCGAAGGGGTGGCGGAGTTACTGGCGCTGATGGACCGGTCAGTGCCCGACGATCCGGTGGAGCACGCCGTGTTCCGGGTGCCCCTGGACGAACTCACCGCCGTACACTGGCTGCACGAGTACTCGAGGGTGATTTCGGAGCGCTACGAAGCCGACGGCTGCGTGGTGGAGGCCGAGGTTCCGGCCACCCTGCTGCGGCGCCTGGCTCGTTACCGCGTGTGAGGACAGCCTGTGGAAAACGCTGTGAGTATCTTGCGGATCGATATGCATCTTGTTCTTTTCAAATGAGATAGGAGCTATGAGTTTTTCACAGCCCCGGATGCGGCGGCGCTGGTACGAGGGCCGGCGGCGCCTGGAGCCGGGGGCATCTGTGTTTTGGCCGCACTTTGGTTTATCTTGATTAGGGACCGATGAATCTCCCGAACGCATTGACGCTGTTACGGATCTTCTTCGTGCCGCTGCTGGTGGCGGTGCTGGTGCAGGAAGACTCTACCTACGCGTTCGGCGGGCTGGTGATGAGCAACGAGATGGTGGCGCTGGCCATCTTCCTGGCGGCGGCGGCGACGGATCTGCTGGACGGATACCTGGCGCGGCGCTGGAACCAGATCACCACGGTGGGCATGCTGCTGGATCCGATCGCCGACAAGCTCCTGATTTCGGCGGCGCTGATCGGGCTGGTGCAGGTGCACCGCGTGCCCAGTTGGATGGCAGTGCTAATCATCGGCCGCGAATTCGCCGTCTCCGGCCTGCGCAGTATCGCCGCCAGCGAAGGCTATACCATTCAGGCCAGCGAGTTGGGCAAGACGAAGATGGTGACGCAGGTGCTCGCCATCTCGCTGACGCTGGTGGCGGTGGATCAGCCCTGGCTGGCCAGCACCGCGAGATTCATGCTGTGGGGCACGCTGGTGTTTGCGCTGGCATCGGCGGCCGACTATGCCCACAAGTTCTGGCGCCGGATCGATGAGAGCATCAAGGAACGGCGGCGCATGGAGCTGATCCGGTTGGAGCGCGGGCGGCGCAAAGCCGTGCGCAAGGCGGACCGGGCGGACAGAGCGCAGAGGCGTCTGCGCCAGACCTGATTCCGGTGCTGACCTAGTCGAAATCCAGATCCGGCTGTGCCGGCGGCGCTTCGCCTGGTTTGGGCGCCGGGGGTTGGACCAGGGCATAACCGTCCGACCAGAAATCGAGCGTGCGCACCTGCCCGCGCGGTCCGGTGGGGGGAAGCTGCTTGCCGTTCCACTCCAGTTCCACGCCGCCGGCGTTGCCGATGCGGATGCGCATCTTGTCTTCGACGCCGAAGCCACGGGTCTCGCCCGCCTGCATCACGGAGGAGAACAGAATCTTCTGGCCCTGCCACACGCCCACCCAGGAGAGTTCGGTGGCGCGGACGATCACGCGCACGGGACCCTCGGCTTGCGCCGGGGCCTGCGGGGATGGCTTGGGGGCGTCGGAGGGTTGCGCCTCCCGCGGCTCCTGGGGCGCCGCCTGCGGTTGCGCTCCGGTGTAAGCGGGAGCGGGAGTGGCCGCGGCGCGTTCCTGCCGCGGCGTCTGGGCCGTCTGCTGGGGTGGGTTGAGTTCGGCGGCTTCCTTCGCCAGGCTCCAGCGCTGGTAAAGCGCGAACGCCGTGGTGCAGACCACCAGGACGAAGGCCAGAATGCCCAGGCCCAGCAGGGCGCGGCGTGTGTCCGCCGTGCGGTCCGGCTTGCCCGTCGGCATGCGCGGGACATTGATATCGCGGTCCGGCAGCGCGGTGTCGCGCGCTGCCAGTTCGGAGGTCTCCGCGTCCAGGCTGCGGCTCAGTTCCGGCTGGTAGACCGACTCCGGCAGGCCCAGCAGCCGGGCGTACTGCCGCACAAAGCTGCGGTAGAAGAACCCGCCGGGCAGGGAACTGGTGTCGTCCTTCTCGATGGCGTGGAAATAGTCGGCGTGAATCCGGGTCTGGGCGGCGAGCTGTTCAATGGACAGACCTCGTTTTTCTCGCTCCTCGCGGAGCCGCTGGCCCAACGTTTGCATGGCTGATCCGGGTTCTGATGGTATGATACAACACGTTGGAACACGGATGTTTCAGGCACTTGAGCCTCCGCGCGTCAGCGTGGTGATTGTCAACTGGAACCGCGCGGAGTTGCTTCGGGCCTGCCTCGCCTCGCTTTGCCTGCCGCAGGAGGCGCCCTTTGAAGCCATTGTGGTGGACAACGGCTCCACCGACGGTTCCATCGAGCTGCTGGATCGCCTCCAAGCCACGCTGCCTTTCCCCCTGCGCGTCATCCGCAACGCGGACAACCGCGGCTTCTGCGCAGCCAACAACCAGGGCATCGCCGCGGCGCGGGGCGAGTTTGTGGCGCTGCTGAACAACGACGCCGAAGCCGGGCCCGGCTGGTTGAAGGCGCTGCTCCAGGCTTTCACGGACCCTCAAGTGGGCATGGCGGCCAGCAAAGTGCTGGTCCACGAGGATCCCCGGATGATCGACAAGGTGGGCCATCTCATCTACCTCGACGGCCAGAACCGCGGCCGCGGCACCGGCCAGTTCGACCACGGCCAGTTCGACCGCGTCGAAGAGGTGCTCTGGCCCGATGGCTGCGCGTGCATGTACCGCAAATCCATGCTCGACGAGATCGGCGGCTTCGACGAAGATTTCTTCGCCTATGGAGACGACGCCGAACTGGGCCTGCGCGCCCGCATCGCCGGTTGGGGCTGCCTCTACATGCCCACGGCGGTGGTCCGGCACCATCGCGGCTCCACTCTGGGGAAGCAGAACCCGCGCCGCCTGATTCTGATCGAGCGCAACCGGGTGCTTCTAGCCGCTAAACTGTTTCCTGGAACTCTACTTTGGCGAAACGTCGCATACTACGTGGCAAGGATGGCCGCCGGACTATGGGCGGCAATGCTCAATCGGGGGGAGATCAGCCGCTTTCAGAGCCCGGGCGGCAAGCTCACGGCGCTCTGGGCGATGCTCAGGGGCGATTGGGAGGCTTTGAAGCTCCTGCCCCGGATGTTGCGCAAGCGCCGGCAGCTCCGCAGCCTGAGGAAGCTATCTCCCAGCCAGGTGAAGCAACTGCTGCTGCGCCACCGCATCAGCCTGAAGGAACTCAGCCAGGGCGTGGCGCAGAAGAGCTAGGGAGTTCCGTTCCGGAAGCCGGGAAAGAAACGGTGCAAGCGGCCCCGGCGCCCAGCGCTCCCGTGGAAGCGGCGGCGAAGACCGTGACGGCCGAGGCCGGCAACGAGTGCCCGGCCTGCGGAGGCCTTGAAATGCGCACGCTGTGTCACGGATCGGATCGTCTGTATGGCACCACCACACAGAGCTTTCTCGTGGTGGAGTGTGGCGGCTGCCGGCTGATGCGGCTCTACCCACGCCCGGCTCCGGCCGAGCTGCAGCACTACTATCCCGAGAACTACTGGTACGACCCCGGCGCAGGCACGGCCGACCGGCTGGCAGAATCCTGGCGCCGCTTCGTCTTGCGCGATCACGTCAATTTCGTGCGCCGTGCCCTGGAGGCCGCGCCGCCGGGCGGCAAGGTGCTGGACGTGGGCTGCGGCGGCGGACTGTTCCTGCGCGAGATGAATCTCCCGCAGGAGCGCGCTTTCGGTCTGGATTTCTCCGTCAACGCGGCGTCAGTGGCGTGGTCCACCAACGGGATTCCGGCGGCCTGCGGCGCTCTCACGCGCGCGCCCTTCCGGCCCGGGTCGTTCTCGCTCATTACGATGTTTCACGTGCTGGAGCATCTATACGATCCCGCGGCCTACGTCGAAGCCGCGCGCGGCCTGCTGGCGGAGAACGGCCGTCTGGTGATTCAGGTGCCCAACGCCAAATGCTGGCAGTTCCTGCTCTTCGGCGAAGCGTGGAACGGGCTGGACATCCCGCGCCACCTGATCGACTTCAAGGAGGACGATCTCGTCACCCTACTGGGCGAGTGCGGCTTCGAAGTGGTGCGGAGGAAACACTTCTCCCTGCGCGACAACCCCGCCGGGCTGGCTTCCACGCTGGCCGTCGGCCTGGACCCCATGGCCCGCCGCATCCGCCAGCTACCCGAAGGCCCTCGCCTGCGTTTGATCAAGGACCTGGCCTACTTCGGGATCCTGCTGGCCGCCATTCCCTTCACGGTGCTCGAGGCGGCCTGCGGCGCCGGATCCACCATCATGGTGGAGGCACGGCGGAAGCCATGAAGTACGCTCTCGCCCGGCGTTGGCTGCCGGCTGGAGTGCGCAGGTTTCTATACTCGTTCGAGGCCATGATCGAGGACTCTGTCTCCGCGCTGGCCGCCGGCCTGCCCGACGGCGCGCGCGTGCTGGATGCGGGCGCCGGGGAGGGCCAGTATTCCGAACACTTCGGCAGGCAGCGCTACACCGGCGTCGATCTCGGCGTCGGCGACGCCGCCTGGAACTATGCCCGGCTCGACGCCATTGCCGATCTCAGCGCGCTGCCATTCCGCTCCGGCGTGTTCCAGGCCGCGCTCAGCGTCGTGACGCTGGAACATCTGCGCGATCCGCTGGCGGCGCTGCGGGAGACGGCGCGCGTGCTCGCGCCGGGAGGCGTGCTGCTGCTGATCGCTCCCATGGAGTGGGAGGTGCATCAATCGCCGCACGACTATTTCCGCTACACGCGGCATGGATTGGAGTATCTGCTGGCGGAGGCGGGCCTGCGCGTGGACGAGATCCAGCCCGCCGGCGGCCTGTTCCGCCTGTTGTCCCGGCGGCTGTTGAACGCCGCCCAGATGCAGCCCTGGCTGCTGCCGCTCAATGCGCCGCTGGCCCTGTTCTTCGGGGCGCTGGATGGCCTCGACGTCCGGAAAGACTTTACACTGGGATACAAATGCATCGCTCGAAAACCCTGACCCTTGCCGCGGCGCTGCTCGCGCCCTTCGCCCTCGCGGGTGACTTCAGCGGCGCGCAGGCGTTGGAGTACACCAAGGCGATCGTCGCATTCGGGCCGCGTCCGGCCGGCACCCCGGCGCTGCAGAAGACGCAGGCGTACATCGTGCAGCAGTTGAAGGCGATGGGCTGGACCGTGATCGAGGATGCGTTTCCCGCCAAGACCCCCGTGGGCGTGCTTCAGATGAAGAACATCATCGCCTTCCGCAAGGGCACCAGCGGCAAGGCGCTGGTCGTATCAGGCCACTACGACACCAAGCGTTTCCCCTTCAGGTTCGTGGGCGCCAACGACGGCGGCGCCTCGGCGGGCATCCTGCTGGAATTTGCGCGCGCCTTCAAGGACCGGTCCCTCAAGAGCGACCTCTACCTGGTCTTTTTCGACGGCGAAGAGGCCGTCAAGGATTGGACCGCCACCGACAGCCTGTATGGTTCCCGCCACCTGGCGGAGCGGTGGCAGAAGGACGGCACCAACGCCCGCATCAGCGCCCTGATCAACCTCGACATGATCGGCGACCGCGACCTCCACATCGTCAGCGAGATGTACTCCTCCGAGCCGTTGCGCCGGTTGCTGTGGCAGGTGGCCGCGCAGTTGGGCGAAGCGAAGAGGTTCGACGGCCAGGAACTGCCGATTGAGGACGACCACGTGCCCTTCCTGCGCCTGGGTGTGCGCGCGCTGGACCTGATCGATTTCGAATACGGGCCCAACCACGGCTGGTGGCACACCCCTGAGGACACCTTGGACAAGCTCAGCGCGGAGAGCCTGCAAGCGGTGGGCAAGGTGGTGATGGAAACTCTGCGCCGGCTGGATCAATAAGGCGCCGGCTCAGGCGAACTTGTTCCGGCAGCCCTCGGAGCAGAAGTAGTGAGTCTGCCCCTTTGCGTTGAGCTTCACCGCCACGGATTCGCTCACATACGTGCCGCACACCGGGTCCCTGTGCAACATCCCTCCGGCGGGCGCCGGCGGCGGCGTGCCGGGCGCGCGCTGCGGAGCGGTTGGCTTCTGACCCAGTGTGAAATTGACGAACGCCCGCCCAATCAGACCCATCACCATCCGGATGACCGGCACGAAGAAAATGAACGCGAGCAGCAGCCCGAGAAAACGCAACATCTCAACTCCAGAATAGACGAGCGCGGAGGCGCGGGAGACAAAGTGAGGGGTAAAAGAAAAAGGGCACCCCGCGGCGCGGAGTGCCCTCGCGATCCGGCGGTGAGCCGGGTTACTTCTTGCCCTTCTTGGCCGGGGCCTTCTTGGCGTCCGGGTTGACGTAGCTGGTTTCCAGCTTGCCGCCCACCAGGGCTACGAGTGCCTTCGCGCCTTCGGCGTTGGCGCCGGCCGGCTCGAGTTCCAGATACTTCTCGCAGGCTTCCTTCATGCCTTCGGGAGGAACCGGCGTGCCGTCGGCCTTCATCGTCATCTTGCCGCTGAGCGCCGAGCAATACTGGAACCACGCCGGAGCGTACTTCGGATCGAGTTCAACGGCCTTCTTGAAGGCCACCACGGCCGGATCGGTCTGGCCCGTGTTGATCAGCACCGCGCCGAGGTTGAACATGTACTTGCCGCCGCCCGGAGGATCGAGCGCCGCGGCCTTTTCCAACTCCGCCTGCGCTTCGGCGAACTTCTTCTGCTGCGCCAGCACCAGGCCGTAGTTGTTGTGCAGGCCGGCGTCGGCGGGATTCATTTCCAGGGACTTGACGTAGAATTCGGTCGCTTTGCCCAGCGCCGCTTCCTTGTCCGGGCCGGTCTTGGACTTCGCCAGGCCGTCATAGGCCTGCGCCAACTGGATCCACACCGCGGACTGCTTCGGGTCGATTTCGCCGGCCTTGGTGAAGTTGTCGATGGCGGTTTGGAAGTCCTTCGCCTGCATCGCGGTCATACCGGCGTTGTAGGCGTCGTTGAGGGCCTTGTTCTTCTGCATCTGCGCGGAGCGCTCTTTGAGTTGCTTTTCATAGGCGGCGCGCTGTTCCGGCGACATCTCCTTCGCCAGTTCCTGCGTAAGTTGGCCCGTCGCCATCGCCTGCTCCTGCGCCTTGCGCTTCGCGGCGGCCTTGCCCAGGTTGCAGAAGTCCTTCATCTCCTGGGGATCACCCATCTGGCTGCGCACGCCGTTGAGCGTGTCGACCACGGCCCCGTTGTGCTCGCAGGTGAGGGTGAACGTACCGGGCACCGGCATGCCGCTATAGGTCCAGTCACCCTTCTTGTTCGTCTTGGTCTGCCAGTTGCCCTTAATATCCTTGCGTTCGATCTTGATGATGACGCCCTGCACGCCCTTGCCGTCTTCGCCAACAACACGGCCAGTGAACGTGCCCATCTGGGCCGAGGCGAGACCTGCGCTCACCAGGCATGCGGCACCCAGCAGCGCCGTTTTTCTAAGCATACGCAGCATGAAAGAGACCTCCAACTCTGAATACAATCTACAAACCTAGCGTACTACAGGATCATTCGTTTTTGCATGACCGGATAGTACAGAAAGCATGAAGTTTCGCTAAGAGTACTTCTTGCCGACCATCGCCGCGAAGCCCGCCAGCGTAAATTCAGGGCTCTTGGCGTAGTCCATAATCTTCTTTTCCGAGCCGCGGATCTGCTCCACGGCCTGTTTCAGGTCCTCCAACGGCACGTCTGGGATGGAGAGCAGGCCGTTCTCGTCGCCGTGGAGCAGGTCGCCCTGGCGTACCGGCATGCCGCACACGGTTACGGGCAGCCCGCAGCGGATGACGCGGAAGTAGGCGTGCGAAGCGCAGACGCCGCGCGAGAAGTAGTGGAAGCCCAGCGCCCGCACCTCGGGGATGTCGCGGACGGCGCAATCGGACACCAGCCCGATAGCGCCGAGCCGGGTGAAGAACGTGGCCATTACTTCGCCGCAGTGGGCGGCGTAGTCGCCGAAGCCGCCGATCTCCTGCAAAACAATGATGGCCGGTTTGGGCGCGGATTCCAGCAGCTTGTAGAGGTCGATGTGGCCGGCCACGTCGCCGGGCGTGGCCTCGGTCATGGTCTCCACCTGCGCCGTGACGGCGTAGCCGGCCATGCGGCCGAACTCGGGGAAGAGGCAGCGCACGCCGAGCGGGGTGAAGCCTTCGCTGCGCTTGCGCACGTTCAGCAGTTCAATCGCGTTGGAGAGCGTCGGAGTATCGACGGTTTTCAAATAGTCCAGGTCCTTAATCATCGGGGAAGCCTCAAGCGGGAAAGAGTCAGGTAACGGTTTTCGAAGTGATTGGAGGCGGCGGCGCCGCGCTCGTAGAAGCAGAGCAGGTCGCCGTTGGGCGCCAGGGCGATGTCGGAGTAGCCGGCCCAGCCGGGGTCGATCACGTGCTTCTCGGGCCAGGTGCGGCCGTTGTCGCGGGAGACGCGCACGGCCAGGTTTTTGCGCTGGCGGTTCTCAAAGTTGTCGGGGTTGATGAAGAAGAGCCGTTTGCTCTTGGCGTCGCCCAGCAGCGAGGCGAAACAGACAGGTTCGGGCAGCTCGGCGTGGAACCGCGGCGCGGACCAGTGTGTGGCGCCGTCCGGACTGGTGAGGACGGTGCGGCGCGCGTTGGGGGACTCCGTGCGCACGTTCAGCACCACTTCCCCGGTGCTCAACTGCGCCAGCGCGCCCTCGCTGGGGTTGACGAACTCGGGCCCGTTGGGCACGGCGATCGCACCGCGCTTCCAACTCTTGCCGTGGTCGTCGGAATAAATGGTCGCGGCCACCGACGGGCGGTGCGCATGGCCTCCGGTGCCCGTGGAAAGCCACACGGCCGCCGCCAGGCGCCCGTTGCGGAGCTGGATGCCGTGGCCCGGTCCGATGGCGATCACCTGCCAGGGATAGTCGGGACGGAAGGCGTTGAATGTGGCGGTGATCTCCACGGGGGCCGACCACGTGACGCCGTCGTCGTCGCTCCGCATATGGAACGCACGCATGTACTCGACGCAGAACAGGAAGTGCACGGCGCGCGCTTTGGTATCGCTGATGGCCAGCGGATTGTCGTAGAGCACGCCCGGCGCGGCCACCTTCTGCGCCACGCCGGCGGGGTTCTCCTCCACCGGGCCGGCGATGCGGGCGATGTTCGCCGGCGGCGCGAAGGTGCGGCCGCCGTCGGTGGAGCGGCGGAGGAAGATGTCGGTTTCGCCCCAGTCGTTGGGGTTGCTTTTGCGCGCTTCGCAGTACGCCAGAATGCTGCCCTTGGGGGTGGTGACAATGCCTGGAATGCGATAGCGCTCATAGCCGCCGGCGCCGGACTCGAACAGGTCGATGGGCGCCGCCGGTTCCGTGCCGGCGGCCAGCGCGGCGGCCATAAACTCGCGGCGTCTCATTGCGCTTCCACGGTCCAGTCTCCGGCCGCCAGATCGACGCCGGCGATCAGTTCGGAGCCCAGGCGCGTCAGCGCCGTCGTGTCTTTGCGCGGCGTCAGTGCCGTCGTGTCTTTGCGCGGCGTCAGTGCCGCCCCGCCCGCGCGCGGCGTCAGCGTATAGAGCGTGTTCTCGTCCA
>JARKQJ010000229.1 GCA_029973955.1 Paludibaculum sp.
CAGCATGCACGACTCGCAGGCGGCCATCCCGCTGATGACGATGACGACGACGCGGGTCCAATACCTATACGATCTGATGGACGCGGCCCACGACGCCGGTCCGATTCACGAGCACAGCCGGCAGGGGACGACGAAGCCGTCGAAGATGCCGAAGGTATTCCCGCCGAAAGCAGCGCTACAAGGAACGGCCGATGAGCGAGCGTGTGAACGCGCGGCTGAAGGACGAGTTTGGGGCGGGCCACATCCGAGTGCGAGGGCCGGAGAAGGTGATGGCGCACCTGATGTTTGGGGTGCTGGCGCTGGCGGTGGACCAGTGGCTGAAGCTGGCAGCCAATCAGGCCTGATACTCCTCGGAAAAAGAGCCTGAAAATCAGAGCCCCCGCGGGCCGGGCAGGCGGAGCGGTGCCCAAAACGGGCCCTGTGGGGCGCATTGGCGGGCCCGGTGGGCGACAGGTGGGCGGAAAAGATCTCCGAGTCGGTCCAAGCGCGCCCAGGCACATCCGAGGGGGCCATGTCAGGGCGGTTTGCGTGGGCTTTTGCAGGTCGGTCGCCGCCGTTTCAGGAAAATGATCCCTTCCGTTTCAGTGCCTTAGCGCGATCTGCCTCTTTCTCCCCCTTGACCCCGCCCACCCTTCGCGTGGTGAGTCGAACTGCGCTTATGCCATACCTCAGCATCCAACCCGCACCTCATTGCCCCGTACCGCGCCACCTCCCTCCCTGTCAGCCCCTGCCCCTCTGCGCCTTCCCCTCGTCAATCAAACCCAACCCCGTCGATTCCTCCTCGCCGAACAAACCCACCGCCAACTCTTCCTCCTCGCCGATCAAACCCAACAAACCTCATTCGCCCTCGCCAATCAAACCCATTTCTTCGCCTCGTATTCCCTTTCCGGCGCCCCCCGCCTCTTCGCCCCTGCAAACTCTCCTCGCTCTTCTCCCTGCAACTTCTTCGCCGCCAGGGGTGTCCAAACCCTCGTGCGGTAGAATTGAAAATAGCACCACTATGGTCGATACCCTCCTGGCCAAGATCTTCGGCACCAAGCACGAGCGCGAGATCAAGAAGATCAAGCCCACCATCGCTGCCATCAACGGCCGTGAAGCTCACTTCCAGAGCCTCACTGACGCCGAGCTCACCGCACAAACCTCCGAGTTCAAGCAGCAACTCGCTAACGGCGCCTCCCTTGACGACATCATGGTCGACGCCTTCGCCCTCGTCCGCGAAGCCGGCCGCCGCGTCCTCGGGATGCGCCACTTCGACTCCCAGTTGATCGGCGGCATCGTCCTCCATCGGGGCTCCATCTCCGAAATGAAGACCGGCGAAGGCAAAACCCTCGTCGCCACCCTCCCCGTCTACCTCAACGCCCTCTCCGGCGACGGCGTCCACGTCGTTACCGTCAACGATTACCTCGCCCGCCGCGACTCCGAGTGGATGGGCCGCCTCTATAAGTTCCTCGGCCTCTCCGTCGGCCTCATCGTCCATGGCCTCGACGATGACGAACGCCGCGCCGCCTACCACTGCGACGTCACCTACGGCACCAATAACGAATACGGCTTCGACTACCTCCGCGACAACATGAAGTTCCGCCTGGAGGATTGCGTCCAGCGCGGCCACAACTACGCCATCGTCGACGAAGTCGACTCCATCCTCATCGACGAAGCCCGCACCCCCCTCATCATCAGCGGCCCCTCTGAGGAATCCACCGACAAATACTATAAGGTCAACGGCATCATCCCCCGCCTCGTCCGCGGCGAGGTCATCGAAGGCCGCGAGCCCGGCGAAAAATACACCACCGGCGACTACACCGTCGATGAACGCCACCGCTCCGTCGCCCTCACCGAAGAAGGCGTCTCCAAGTGCGAACGCCTCCTCAACGTCCCCAATCTCTACGACCCCGAGTACATCGAACTCAACCACCACGTCCAGCAGGGCCTCCGCGCCCATGTCCTCTATCAGCGCGACCGCGATTACATCGTCAAGGACGGCGAGGTCATCATCGTTGACGAGTTCACCGGCCGCCTCATGCCCGGCCGCCGCTGGTCCGATGGCCTCCACCAGGCCGTTGAAGCCAAGGAAGGCGTCAAGATCGAACGCGAGAATCAGACCCTCGCCACCGTCACCTTCCAGAACTACTTCCGCATGTATAAGAAGTTGGCGGGCATGACCGGTACCGCCGACACCGAAGCCGCCGAGTTCTCCAAAATCTACAACCTCGACGTCACCCTCATCCCCACAAACCGGCCCATGGTCCGCCAGGACCTCAACGACATCGTCTACCGCACCGAGGCCGAAAAGTGGCGCAATGCGGCCAAGGAAATCGCTGAACGCGCCCAGACCGGCCAGCCCGTCCTCGTCGGCACCATCTCCGTCGAAAAATCCGAAAAGCTCGCCGCCATCTTAAAGAAGATGGGCGTCCGCCACGAAGTCCTCAACGCCAAGAACCACGAGCGCGAAGCCTATATCGTCGCCCAGGCCGGCCGCTACGGCGCCGTCACCGTCTCCACCAACATGGCCGGCCGCGGTACCGACATCCTCCTCGGCGGCAACCCCGAGTTTCTCGCCCAGGAGGAGTGCCTCAAACAGAAGACCGTCGAGTCCATCTCCGAGGCCCAGTCTTCCACCATCGCCGACGCCAACTACTACTACTTCCAGCGCGGCGAAATGCACTATCGCGTCCCCGCCGAAAAGTACAGGGAACTGCACGCGAAGTTTAAGACGCAGTGCGAAGCCGAGCACGAAAAGGTGGTCGCCGCCGGCGGCCTCTGCATCGTCGGCACCGAACGCCACGAGTCCCGCCGCATCGACAACCAGCTCCGCGGCCGCGCCGGCCGTCAGGGCGACCCCGGCGCCTCCCGCTTCTTCCTCTCCCTCCAGGACGACCTCCTCCGCATCTTCGGCGGCGATCGCATCCAGGGCCTCATGCTCCGCCTCGGCATGGAAGAGGACGTCCCCATCGAGTCCCGCCTCATCACCAAACGCATCGCCTCCGCCCAGAAGGCCGTCGAAGCCCAGAACTTCGCCTCCCGTAAACACGTCAAGGAATACGACGACGTCATGGACAAGCAGCGCAAGGCCGTCTACGGCCTCCGCCGCCAGCTCCTCGAAGGCCATGACATGAAGGACAAGATCTTCGAGATCGTCGACGGCATCCTCGCCACCTTCATCGACAAACGCTGCCCCGAAGGCTCCGATCCCCACAAGTGGGACCTCATCGGCCTCCAGACCGATATCAACTCCCAGTTCGGCCTCCGCTTCAATCCCTCCGAGGTCTCCTCCCTCTCCCGCATGCAGATGGAGGAGTTCATCCTCGAACGCCTCCGCCGCCGCTACGCCGATAAGGAGGAAACCGTCGGCTCCGATGTCATGCGCGAAACCGAACGCATGATCTGGCTCTCCGTCATCGACCAGCAGTGGAAAGACCACCTGCTCTCGATGGACCACCTCAAGGAAGGCATCGGCATGCGGGCCTACGGTCAGAAAGACCCGCTCATTGAATACAAGAAGGAAGGCTTCCAGATCTTCCAGGAGATGATGGACCGCATCGAGGACGAAACCATCCGCTTCCTCTTCTTCCTCCAGGCCGTCCAGGGCGAACGCCCCCACGTCCCCATGCCCGACGATGAGGAAGAGTGGAACGAGCCTCAGCCTGAAACCGTCCCCGCTGCTTCCGACCTCGATCGCAAGGCCGCCCAGTCGTCCTTCGTCGATCTCACCCGCAATATCCAGCGCAAGAAAGACCGCGAGATGGAAATGCTCCAGTTCGCCGGCGGCGAGGCCTCTTCCGCCCCGCAAGCTCAGGTGATCAAGGGCGATAAAGTCGGCCGGAACGATCCCTGCCCCTGCGGCAGCGGCAAAAAGTACAAAAAATGTTGCGGAGCCTGATCCTCACCATCGCTCTCGCCGCCACCGCCGCGGCTCAGATTTGGCCCGACTCCTGGCACGGGTCCACCCGCACCAAGGTCGCGCCCGCCCCCATCGCAGATCGCATGCTCTGGGTCGAAACCGCCGGAGAAGTCTCCGAACAGGCCACCTACAACGGCCCCGTCGGCAAGTTCACCGCCACCGCCTGGCGCCTCAAGGACTCCACTTCCGCCCTCGCCTGGTATCAGGCCAACCGCCCCGCCAACTGTACCCCCTCGCGCGACTCCATCACCACCTGCACCACCCCCGGCGCCCAGGTCCAGACCCTCCTCAACTACGTCCTCCTCTTCGAGGGCTGGCGCCCCCTCCCCGCCGAAATGAAAGAACTCGAGGCCAAACTCCCCCGCCTCTCCTCCGGCGGCGGACTCCCCCTCCTCCCCGGCTACCTCCCCGATCAGGGCCGCGTCCGCAACTCCGAACGCTACATCCTCGGCCTCCACGGCCTCCAGTCCGTCATCCCCTCTTTCCCCCCCACCCTCGCCGGCTTCGAGGACGGCGCCGAGGCCCAGTACGGCAAAATCCAATCCGGCTCCGCCACCCTCGACTACATCGTCTTCTACTACCACACACCTCAATTGGCCCGGGTAAAATTGGCCGAGTTCCAGAAGCAGGCTGGCTGGCTCGTGAAGCGCTCCGGTCCGCTTCTGGCGGTCATCCCTGGCGCACCAGATTCCAAAGCCGCTGAGGCCATTCTCGCCCCGCTGGAGTGGAAAGCTCAGATCGTGGTCAATACGCCCGGCTCCCTCCCCCCCATGCCTAACGTCGCCGGCATGCTCGTCGCCATCTTTGAACTCACCGGCCTCCTCCTCATCGGCTGCGTCGGGGGCGGCCTCCTCTTCGCCACACTCTGGATCTACCTCCGCCGCCGCCGCGCCCGCATCGAGGGCTCGGAAGAACTCCTCACTGTCGTCGAGCTAAATAACTAATTAATCCGGGTAAAACTGCCCGATCGGGCGGCCGCGTGCTCTGCCACGTCTGTGCCCGACCTCCGGATCCCGCCTCCCGGCTAAATTAACCCGGGCAAAATCCAAAGCCGCTCAAACACCCCCGCGGCCCTCCCATAAGCCCTCGTATTTCTCTACCTTAGAGCCGAAATCACCCCCGCCAATCCCCACGATTCCGCCCGCGCCTAGCGCACAAGTCACCCCCCGTCAAGAACTATAAGGCAATTAAAATCAATGACTTATAGCAAAATTTGAGCACCTGGGATTTTCTCTTGACTTCACTTCTTCCAGGCTCTACCCTCAAATCACATACAGGTTTTACGGTTGCGAAACCGTCGAATCTGATTCTCCCATTGAACATCAGAAAGAAGGGCCCACCCCTCGGGTGGGCCCTTCTGAATGTTGATACCCTTAGTGCCCACCCCTCCGGTCGGCCTTTCCGATATCGGTCCACTCGGGCTGCTTTTGCCAACCCGCGAGGGCCGCCTCATGCTAGCCTGTAATTTTCGGAGTACCCCCTTACCCTATGTCCGACAAGAAGTTGCAAGTCATCCCGCTGGGCGGCCTCGGCGAGTTCGGTATGAACTGTATGGCCATCCGCTACGGCGATGACATCATCGTCGTCGACGCCGGGATGATGTTCCCGGACGCCGAACTCCTGGGCGTCGACATCGTCACCCCAGACTTCACTTACCTCGAAGAGAACAAAGAGTTTGTTCGCGGCCTCATCCTCACCCACGGCCATGAGGACCACATCGGCGGCGTCCCCTTCCTGCTCTCTCAGATCGATCTCCCCATCTACGGCACCGCCTTCACGCTCGCCCTCGTCGAGCGCCGCCTGGAAGAGCACGATCTCCTCGACGGGGCCAAACTCAATCGCGTCAAACCCGGCGCCAAGGTCACCATCGGCCCTTTCACCATCGAGTTCATCCACGTCACCCACTCCATCGTCGCGGCCGTCGCCCTCGCCATCACCACGCCTCTCGGCGTCATCATCCACACCGGCGACTTCAAGATCGACCCGACCCCCACGGACAACCAGCTCTTCGACCTCCACACCCTCGCCGAGTACGGCAAGTGCGGCGTCCTCCTCCTCCTCTCCGACTCCACCAACGTCGATCGCGCCGGCTACACTCCCTCAGAACGCGCCGTCTTCCCACGCTTCGAGGAGATCTTCAATCGCGCCGAACGCCGCATCATCGTTGCCGCCTTCTCCAGCTCCATCCACCGCCTCCAGCAGATCCTCGACCTCTCCGCCGAAACCGGCCGTAAGGTCGCATTCCTCGGCCGCTCCATGCTCTCGGCCACCGAAATCGCCCACTCGCTCGGCCTCCTGCACATTCCCGACAACATCCTGCTGCGCCCGCAGGACATCATGAACGCCGTGCCCCACAAAGTCGTCTGCGTCGTCAGCGGCACGCAGGGCGAGCCGATGTCCGCCATGAGCCGCGTCGCCGTCGATAACCATAAGAGCCTCTCGCTCGAACGCGGCGACCTTGTCGTCCACAGCGCCCGCATCATCCCGGGCAACGAAAAGGCCATCGGCCGCATGATGAACCACGTCGCCCGCCGCGGCGCGGAAGTGGTGGCCGGCGGCGGCATGAATCCCCCCGTCCACGTTTCCGGCCACGCTTCGCAGGAAGAGCTCAAGCTGATGCTCAACCTCGTCCGGCCCCGCTTCTTCATGCCCATCCACGGCGAATACTGGCAGATGTCCAAGCACGCCGCCCTCGCCTCGCACCTGCATGCCTACGGCCTCGAAGAGTCGTTCATCATGGAGACCGGCCAGGTTCTTGAGATCGACCACCAGGGCGCCCGCAAGAACGGCAAAGTCACCGTCGGCCGCGTCTGCATCGACTCCGGCTCCATCGATGAGGTCGTCGAAGACCTCGTCATCCGCGACCGCCGCCACCTCTCCGAAGACGGCTTCGTCATCCCCATCATCGCCATCGATAAGCACACCGGCCGCAGCGAAGGCCTGCCTGAAATCGTCTCCCGCGGCTTCGTCTCCATGGACGAGCGCGCCGACCTTATGAACTCCGCCCGCCAGGTGGTCGCCCGCACCATCGAATCCTCGTCCAACGAGGAACGCACCGATTGGGGCGTGATGCAGGAGAAGATCCGCGCCGACCTCAAACGCTTTCTCAGCAAGCAGACTCAACGCCGCCCCCTCATCATGCCCGTCATTCTTGAGGTCTGATCGCGATGCCGATCCCTGTCGAAGACGCCTCTGGATTCCAGGGCTCCGCCGACCGCTGGCTCTCCCCCTCTTCCATCGAAGAGCTGGCCGCCAATCTCGCTGAGGCCAACCGGCTGGAGATCCCCGTCACGCCCTCCGGCGCCGGTACCGGCATCACCGGTGGCCGCTGTCCCAATGGCGGCTGGGTGGTCTCGCTCGAAAAGCTCACTCGCCTGGAGGTTCACCCCGGCTTTGCCGTCTCCGGCGCGGGCACGCTACTGAAGGACGTCCACGCCGCCGCCTCGAACTCGGGCCAGTTCTACCCGCCCGATCCCACCGAGTGGACCTCCTCCATCGGCGGCAACATCGCCACCAACGCCTCCGGCTCCCGCAGCTTCCGCTACGGCTCCACGCGCCGCCACCTCCGCTCGCTCACCGCCGTCTTCATGGATGGGTCCGTCAGAACCTTTCGCCGCGGCGAGCCCCTCGACTTTCCCTTCGAGCCGGTTCCGGCGCCGGCGACCACCAAGAACACCGCCGGTTACGCTCTGCACGAAGGCGCCACCTGGATCGACCTCCTCGCCGGCAGCGAAGGCACCCTCGCCATCGTCGCCGAGGCGGAGCTCGCCCTCCTGCCGCAGCCCAAGGAACTGCTCTCCGGCGTGGTCTTCTTCCCCGACGACCAATCTGCGCTCGCCGCCGTCGATGCCTGGCGGCTCACCCCGCAGCTCAACATGCTCGAGTACATGGACGCGCCCTCGCTCGACTTCCTTCGCGGCCCTTACTCGAACGAGATCCCAAAGCAGGCCCGCGCCTGCCTCATGATCGAGCAGGAGCTCGACTCGCTGCCCGGCGATCCGGTCGATGAATGGGTGAACCGCCTCGAATCCGCCGGCGCCCTGGAAGACTCCTGGTTCGGCGAATCCGCGCGCGACCGCGAACGCTTCCGCGCCTTCCGCCACACCCTGCCCGAACTCGTCAACGCCAAAGTGCGCGCCAACGGCTTCCAGAAGCTCAGCTCGGACTTCGCCGTCCCTCTCGAGGCCAACGCCCGCATGCTCGCCTTCTATCGCGAGTCGCTCGCCGCCGCCTTCCCCGGCCGCTTCACCATCTACGGCCATATCGGCGACGCGCATGTCCACGTCAATATCCTCTCCGCTTCCGCCGAAGACTTTGAACACGGCAAGGAATGGATGGAGCTTGCCGCCAGAACCGCCGTCTCCCTGCACGGCACCGTCAGCGCCGAACACGGCCTCGGCAAGCGGAAACGCCACTTCCTCCCGCTGATGTTCGACGAGCATCAGATCCGGAACATGTACGAAGTGAAACGCAGACTCGACGCCAAGTGCTTGTTGAGTCGTGATACATTATTTCCGGATCTTTTAGTAGTCGATTGACCTGAGCCTCACCCAACGGGTACTAATGGCGTGAAGGCTTCGTTTATCGAGCAATTCTGTCCGGGGTGCAATATGGGCCACAACACTATTTCCATTACCGACAATCGAACCGGCGCGCAGTATGAGGTTCCCGTCACAGACGGGACCATCCGCGCTACTGACCTCAAGCAGATCAAGACCTCGCCCGACGACTTCGGGCTGATGACGTACGACCCCGCCTTCCTGAATACGGCCTCCTGCCGCAGTTCCATCACCTACATTGACGGGGATCAGGGGATCCTCCGCTATCGCGGCTATCCCATCGAACAACTCGCCGAAAACTGCTCTTTCCTGGAGGTCTGCTACCTCATTCTCAACGGAGAGCTGCCCAACCAGGACCAGCTCAAGGAGTGGGTCGGCCTGGTCAAGCGCCGCACCATGCTGCATGAGACCACCAAGAAGTTCCTGGAAGGCTTCCGCTACGACTCCCACCCGATGACCATGCTCATCAGTTGCGTCGCCGCGCTCTCCAGCGTCTATCCGGAAGCGCGTCACGTCCACGATGCGGCCAACCGCAAGAAGCAGATCACCCGGCTCATCGCCAAGATGCCCACCATCACGGCGTACTGCTACCGCCATCATTTCGGGCTTCCTTACATCTATCCCGACAACGATCTCAGCTTCACTGAGAATTTCATGAACATGATGTGGAAGATGCTCGAGCCCAAGTACGTCGCCAACCCCATCCTGGCGCGCGCCCTCGACGTCCTCTTCATCCTCCACGCCGACCACGAGCAGAACTGCTCCACCAACACCATGCGCGCCGTCGGCAGCTCCCAGGCAGACCCCTACCTCAGCGTCGCCGCCGCCGCCGCCGCCCTCTCCGGCCCGCTGCATGGCGGCGCCAACGAGGAAGTCCTCCACATGCTCGCTGAAATCGGCACCAAGGACAACATCCCCGCCTACATCAAGAGCGTCAAGGAAGGCCATGGGAAGCTCATGGGCTTCGGCCACCGCGTCTACAAGAACTACGATCCCCGCGCGCGAATCATCAAGCAGACCGCCGACGAAGTCTTCTCCGTCACCGGTCTCAACCCCAAGCTGGAGATCGCCAAGGAGCTGGAACGCATCGCCCTCGAGGACGACTACTTCATCAAGCGCAAGCTCTATCCCAACGTCGATTTCTACTCCGGCATCATCTACGAAGCGATGGGCTTCCGGCCCAGCCTCTTCACCGTCCTGTTCGCCATCCCGCGCGTGGTCGGCTGGCTGGCCCAGTGGCAGGAGATGATCACCGATCCCGAACAGAAGATCGCCCGTCCGCGCCAGGTCTACACCGGTTACGACGAGCGCCAGTTCGTGCCCATGAACCAGCGCGCCTGACGCGCCTGGCATCCCCAGTTGCCCAAACCCGGCTTTTTCGTTATCTTGTAGTCAAGATTGTCAGTGGAGGCTCTATGACGAAGAAGCTGGGTTTGTTTTTTGCGCTTGCCGCTGCCACCGCCCTCGCGGGCGAGTACACCGGCTATGTCTCTGAGACCAAGTGCGGTGCCAAGCATGCGAGTGCTTCCGCCGGCGACGTGGCCTGCGTGAAGGGCTGCATCAAGGGCGGCGCCAAGCCGGTTCTGGTGGTGGATGGCAAAGTGGTCGCCATCGCCAACACGGACAAGGTGCCCGAAGCCCTGTACGGCCAGAAGGTGAAGGTGAGTGGAGAGCTGCACGGAGACGCGCTCACCATCGCCAACATCGAAGCCGCCAAGTAATGCCCGAGTGGGGCGGGCTGCCGTGCCCGCCCCGCCGGATTAATCCTTCTGCGCGTAGTACCCCCTCCGCACCTGGACCTTCTGATCCTTGCTCGGCGTCCGCAGTTCGATGCGCCGGTATCCGCCGTCCCGCGACATGTTCGTCGAGGTGTACGACGCCGAATACTGGCTGCGCATCTCCTGCTGGATCATGTCGTAGATATCGCTGAGCGTTGTCCGGCGGTCCACCCGGAACACCCGTCCGCCTGTCTCTTCCGCCATCCGCTTCATCGGGCCTTCCCCGCTCATTCCTCCGTATTGCCAACTGGTGTACCGCGGGTCTTCGAACATGACGCTGTAGATGATCGCATCCGACTTCTGCGCCTCTTCGATGGCCTTCTCAATCTTGATCCGGCTGCCCACGTCCACTCCGTCCGTGATCACCACCAGAGCTTTCCGGCCGACCTCGGTTCGCAGCTTTTCCTGCGACGCCAGCCACACCGCTTCATAGAGCACCGTGCCGCGCCCGCCGCCCGGCGTTGGCACCGTCGAGCCGGTTGGCGACATCCCGCTCACCCCGGCGTTCAGCCTCAGTCCGCCCAGCCCCTTCTGCAGCAGAGACAGCGAGTTGGTGTGGTCCTGCAGCAGTTCTGAATCCGCGCCAAAGCTGATGATGAACGCCTGGTCCTGCTTCTTCAGAACCTGCGAGAAGAAGCGGTAGCTCGCGCTGCGCTCTTCCTCGATCAGCGCCTCCTGGCTGCGGCTCACGTCCACCAGCAGCCCGATGGTCAGAGGCAGGTTAGTCTCCCGGGAGAAGAACTTCACATCCTGCTTCCTGCCGTCTTCGAAGACCTGGATGTCGTCCTTCGTGAGACTGGCAACATAGCCGCCCTTCTTGTCGCGCACGCTGAAGAACAGGTTCACCAGGTTCACGTCCACCTTGATCACCTGATCCTGTTCTTCCACCTTCTGCTCCGCGGGTTTCGGAGCCGCGGGCTTGGGTGGCTGGGCGAGCAGCGCCACCGCCATCAGACCCAGGGAAAGGATCCTTCTCATGAGTACCAACATGCCACAACTCTGGATGCGCTCCACTTCTCTTCTGTTACACTCTTCTGGCCTCCTGTTACACTCTTCTGATGAAGCAGGCTGTCACCCACCTCCGATCGAACGACCGCCGCATGGCGGCGCTCATCGATGCCGTCGGGCCGTGCCGCCTCCGCTACAGCCCGCCAACCTACGAGACCGTGGCGCGCTCCATCGTCAGTCAACAACTCAGCAGCAAGGCCGCCTCCACCATCTATGGCCGGCTGCTCGACGCCCTGGGCCCGGACGGCGTCACTCCGCCCGCCGTGCTGGCTCTGTCCCAGGACCAACTCCGCTCATTCGGGTTGAGCGCAGCCAAGAGCAAGTACCTCCACGCCCTCGCCCACTCTTCCCTGGACGGCACCCTCGACTTCGAACTCCTGCCCAAGCTCTCCGACGACGACGCTCTGGCTCATCTCTGCCAAGCCAAGGGCGTGGGCGTGTGGACCGCCCAGATGTTCCTCATCTTCGCCCTGCGCCGCCGCGACATCCTGCCCACGGGTGATGCCGGCATCCGCGGCGCGATCAAGACCCTCTACCGCCTCAAGGAACACCCCACGCCCGAAGAGATGACCCGGCGCGCCCGCCCCTGGCGCCCATTCGCCTCGATTGCCTGCTGGTATCTCTGGCGAAGCCTCGATCTCAAAGAACGAGTGTAGAGCTTTTCAACGCCTGGTTGGATTTTCCATCGGCCTCTCTAAGTCGATGGAAACACACGGATTACTACGCTTATTCGCGTTTCGAGCGCAGTCTCTGTAGAAATCCTCCACACTTGACGGATTTCTCCAGAATTGCCTAAGACTAACAAAACAAATGGTTTACCGTCGATTCCGGGTTTGGCACGCCGAATGCATATATATAAGTGCCGGGTGCACCGGCAGAAAGAGGAATCAAATGGTAGTCCTACTCGTCGTCGTTACTTTCGCAATCTTCATCGGAATCGACATGGTGATGAACCGCAAGCGCGTCCCCGTGATCCCGATGGTGACTGAATCCCAAGCCGAACCCGTTACCGGGGAAGAGATGATCCTGGGCGGTTTCCGCGTCCCTGCCAATCTCCGCTATCATGCCGGCCACACCTGGCTGCAGCGCGAGCGCAAGAGCGTGCAGCGCGTGGGCGTGGATGAGTTTGCCGCTGTGGTCGCCGGCCCGGTGGAGAAGATCGAGATGCCCAAGGCCGGCCAGTGGGTGCGCCAGGGCCAGAAGGTGTTCTCCTTCTTCCGCGGTGGCGAGAAGATCGAACTCGTCTCTCCCGTGGAAGGCGAAGTGCTTGAAATCAATGCGGAAATCGCGGCCAACCCGTCCATGCTGCGCGAAGACCCCTACGGCAAGGGCTGGCTCATGACCGTCTTCTCGCCGGACGAGGAAGGCCCCTCGCGCAACCTGCTGCCTGCGAACCTCCTCCGCTCCTGGATGAACGATGCCAGCCAGGCCTTCTATCGCCTCCAGCCCCAGTTGGCCGGTGCGACGGCAGCCGATGGTGGCAGAGCGTCGAAAGATGCAACGGCCAACCTCGCTCCTGAGGACTGGAAGCGAATTGCCAGCGAACTTCTGATGAGCTAACATTCATTTTGTGTTGAAAAACTATACATAGACCTGAAAGTCTGATATACAGTAAGCGGGAGTCTAGAAAACTCATGGCGAGAGCCCTTCTCTATGACAGTACCCTCTGCGTGGGATGCAGGCAGTGCGAATCTGCCTGCTCCACCCGGTGGAAGTTGCCTTACGACGACAAGATCGCGGCTGAGGAAAAGACCTCCGCCCACAAACTGACTACCATTCGCACGTTTGGAGAGCGTTTCTCGCGCAAGCTGTGCATGCACTGTCAGGATCCCGCTTGCGCTTCGGTTTGCCCGGTGGCCGCTCTGCACAAGACGGCCGCCGGGCCCGTCGTTTATGAAGCCGACCGCTGCATGGGGTGCCGGTACTGCATGGCAGCCTGCCCCTTCCAGGTCCCTTCTTACGAATGGAATTCCCGCCTGCCGCTCGTCCGGAAGTGCGACTTCTGCTCCGACCGGGTGCCCACCAACGGCCCCACGCGTTGTTCGGAGGAGTGTCCCACTGGCGCTTCCATCACCGGCGACCGCAATCAACTCATCGCCGAGGCGAAGAAGCGGCTGGCCGAAAAGCCATCTGAGTACTACCAGAAGATCTACGGCATCGAGGAAGTGGGCGGCACCTCCGTTCTCGTCCTCTCGGCCGTGCCCTTCGAGCAGATCGGCTACAACACCAAGGTGGAGAAGTCCGCGCTGCCTCAGTACACGTGGAACGCCTTGCAGCACATCCCGGATGTCGTTGTAGTGGGCACCGTTCTCATGGGCGGCATTCACTGGATCAGCCATCGCAAGGAGCAGGTGGCGAAAGCGGAGGGCCGGCAATGACACTCGTCCACAAGTACTTCTGGCGCGCGGTCTTCTGGTTCCTGATGGCGGCCGGCGCGTATGCCACCTTTGTCCGCTTCTACTATGGACTCGGCGCCTCTACAAATCTCTCCGACCAGTTCCCCTGGGGCATCTGGATCGGCTTCGACATCCTGTGCGGCGTCGGCCTGGCGGCCGGCGGCTTCACCCTGGCGGCCATCGTTCACATCTTCAACATCAAGAGCTTCCATCCCATCGTGCGCCCCGCCATCCTCACGGCGTTTCTGGGCTACGTGCTGGTGGTGGTGGCGCTGATGTTCGACCTCGGCCACCCCTATCGCATCTGGCATCCCCTGATCATGTGGAATCCCCGTTCCGTGATGTTCGAGGTAGGCTGGTGCGTCACGCTTTACACCACGGTCCTGTTCCTGGAGTTCCTGCCGGCTGTGCTGGAGCGCTTCAAGCTCCGCAAGGCCCACGCGGTGATGAAGAGCGTCATGCTGCCCATCATCATTGCGGGCGTCATTCTCTCCACGCTGCACCAGAGCTCGCTCGACAGCCTCTTCCTCATCTTCCCGAACAAGATGCATCCGCTGTGGTACACCTCATTGCTGCCGGTGCTGTTCTACATCTCGGCCATTGCCACCGGCCTGGCGATGACGATCTTCGAGTCCTGGCACAGCTCCAAGGCCTTTGGCCGCCAGTTGGAGTACTCGCTCATCTGCAAACTGAGCCGTGTTCTGGCCGTGGTGATCTCGGTTTACATGGTCGTGCGCTTCCTCGACCTGTTCCACCGCGGCGCGCTGAGCACGCTGAATCAGCCCGGGATGGAGCGCTGGCTCTTTGGCCTGGAGGTGGTTCTCATGGCCGTCCCCATGCTGATGTTCTTCCGTGAGAGAACCCGTGAGAATCCGCACTCCGTCTATCTGGGCGCGGTGCTCTTCCTGCTCGGTTTTGTGGCGAATCGCCTGAACATGAGCACGACGGCCCTGGAGGCCAGTTCCGGCGTGAAGTACTTCCCCAAGTGGACCGAACTGGCTGTGACTCTGGCCATCATCGCCGCGGGCTTCGCCATCTTCCGGTTCGCCGTTCACTATCTGCCCATCTTCGAAGATGAGCACGAGCACGACACGGCACAGCCCGTCTCCGGCGCGCCAGAGATGCCGATTCTCGCCGCCGTCAAGGGAGACTGACGTTCAGGAGACTGCTCGACACTTGAACAAGCACACGATCCGCCTGCCGAAGTTTGGGCTGGCCGCCAAGTTGGCGGGCTGCCTTGCCGGTGCGGTGATCGTGTGCTTTGCCATTTTTGGCTATTTTCATCAGCGCCTGGAGCAACGTCACCTGGAAGCGCTGGTGTCCCTATCCGCCGAACGCGTCACCGACATCGTGCACTCGGCGGCCTGGCAGGCGATGCTCCACAACGACCGTCAGATGCTCTACAACATGATTCGCGACATCGGCCGCGAGCCCGGCGTCCGGCGCCTGCGCATCATCAACGAAGACGGCCAGATCCAACACTCCACCGACACTCCCGAGGTGGGCACGCAGGTAGACAAGAGCGCCGAGTCCTGCTATGCCTGCCACGCCCAGTCCCAGCCGCTCACGAAGCTCAACCGCAAGGACCGCGCCCGGATCTTCACCGATGAAAACGGCCGCCGTACGCTGGCTGTGATCCGCCCCATCGAAAACGACAAGGAGTGCAGCAACGCGGCCTGCCACGCGCACCCCGAATCCCGCCGGATTCTGGGCGTGATCGACGCGCACCTGGCGCTCGATGCCGTGGATGCCCAGCTCGGCGAACACCGTACGCAGGTCTTCCAGTTCACCGCCGCCGCGGCCATCGCCGCCTGCCTGCTCTCCATCGCCTTTGTCTGGTTTTTCGTCCACCGCCCGGTACGCGAACTGATGCTCGGCACCCTGCAACTGGCCGGCGGACGCATGAGCCACCGCATCGAGGTCCACTCGACTGACGAATTGGGCGTCCTGGCCGCGTCGTTCAACGAGATGGCTCAGGAGATCGAGGAGGCCCACTCCGAACTCACCAACTGGGCCCACACGCTGGAAGACCGGGTGAAGCGTAAGACCGCCGAACTCGAAATGGCCCAAAAAGGGCTCATCCACACGGAAAAAATGGCCTCTCTCGGCCGCCTCGCCGCCACTGTGGCGCACGAGGTGAACAACCCGTTGTTCGGCATGCTGACTTACGCCCGCCTCGTGCTGAAGGATCTGCAGAAGCCCGAGATCAGCGATGCCGCCCGCGAGCGCATGACGGATTCGCTGAAAGTGATCGAACGCGAAAGCCGCCGCTGCGGCGACCTGATGAAGAACCTGCTGGCATTCGCCCGCCAGAGCCCGCCGCAGCGCACACTGGTCCAGATCAACCTCATCGTGGAGCGCGCCGTCAAGCTGTTGTCCCACCAATTGGAACTGGCTCAGACCGCCCTGATTCTCGAACTCGATCCTCAACTCCCCGAGGTCAATTGCGACGCCGGCCAGATTCAGCAGGTCCTCATCGTCCTGCTCTCGAATGCCAGCGAGGCGCTGGGCCGGGGCGGAGAGATCCGCATCAGCACGGCCCGGGCCGCGGCCGGGCGCGGCGTGGAGCTGATCGTTGCCGACAACGGCCCCGGCATTCCCCAGGAGATACAACTCCAGGTCTTCGAGCCGTTCTTCTCCACCAAGGACGACCAGCACCGCACTGGTCTCGGCCTGGCCGTGGCCAAGGGCATCGTGGAACGCCATGGCGGGACCCTGGAACTTCACTCCGCGCCCGGTGCAGGCGCGGAATTCAATGTCAGGCTCCCCCTGGACGCCAGCCCGGAGGCGGCGGCCGGGGCAGCTAAGGAATAAAACGCATGAGCCAAGGCAACCTGCTGATTGTTGACGACGACATCGTCGTTCGAGACTCGCTGGGCAAGTGGTTCGAGAGCGAGGACTTTGAAGTCACCATCGCTCCCGGCGCCGCCGCCGCCCTCGAAATCCTCTCCCGCCAGCGCTTCGATCTGGCGCTGGTCGACATCAAGATGCCAGGCGTCGACGGCATCGAGCTCCAGGCCAAGCTGAAAGAGGTGGACCCGGGCATGCCGGTCGTGATCATGACCGGTTACGCCTCGGTGGAAACAGCCGTCCGCGCCCTCAAGAACGGCGCCTACGACTACATCACCAAGCCGTTCGACCCGGATGAACTGGTCCATCTCGTCACCAACGCCATCGCCCACCGCGCGGCGGAACGCGAAGTGGAACGCCTCCGCGACAACCTGCAGCAGGTCTTCCCGGAGACCAACCTGGTGGGCCAGAGCCCGGCGATGAAGCGCGTGGTCGAGCTGATTCACACCGTCGCCCCGACCGACGCCACGGTGCTGATCACCGGCGAAAGCGGAACCGGCAAGGAAGTGGTGGCGCGCGCCATTCACGCCGCCAGTCCGCGCCGCTACAACCCCATGGTCACCATCCATTGCGGCGCCCTCACCGAAACGCTGCTCGAAAGCGAACTGTTCGGACACGAGCGCGGGGCCTTCACCGGCGCCCAGGCCCGCAAGAAGGGCAAGTTCGAAGTGGCCGAGGGCGGCACCGTTTTCCTCGATGAGATCAGCGACATCAGCCTGCGCGTGCAGACGGACCTGCTGCGCGTGCTGCAGGAGAAAGAGATTGTCCGCGTCGGCGACACGCAGCCCGTGAAGGTGGACTTCCGCGCCATCGCCGCCACCAACAAGCGGCTGGAGACCCTGGTGGAGGAGCGCACCTTCCGGCCCGACCTCTATTACCGCCTCAACGTCTTCACCATCGATATCCCGCCCCTGCGCACGCGCCGCGAAGACATCGCCGTGCTCGCTACCCACTTTCTGAAGAAGTTCGCCGGGCAGATGAACCGCCCCGAGCAGAGCCTCACGCCCAAGGCCGCCGAACTCCTCACCGGCTACACCTGGCCCGGCAACGTCAGAGAACTGGAGAACGCCATCGAGCGCGCGCTCCTGATGAACCGGGATCTCGATCTCCGGCCCGAGGACTTCCCCTTCCAACTGCATCCCTCGGCGCCCGCCATGGCCTCCGGCCAGCGGCTGGAAGACATCGAGAGAGCACACATTGAGAGCATGTTGGCCGAGACCGGCTGGAACCTCTCCAAGACCGCCCGTGTCCTCGACATCGACCGCACCACGCTCTACAACAAGATCCGCCGCTACGGGCTGAAAGATCCCGGAGAGAGGTAGGCTGCGTTTTGGTGGAGCGGCTGCAATTGGTGCCCGTCGGCCTCGCTTCCGGCGATGGGTTGCCGGAACTTGAGCTCATGGACCGGCTGGCGGCCGAGGCGGCCCGCGTCATGCAGACCGACTGCCAGGTGGAGACGCAATCCCTGCCCGCCGACTTCGCCTTTGACGAGATCCGCAGCCAGGTATGGTCCACGCCGCTGCTGGCCAAGCTCCAGGAGCGCCGCCGGCCGTACGGCGCCGTCCTGCTCGGCGTCACGGAGCTCGATCTCTACGTGCCCGTGCTCACGTTTGTGTTCGGCGAGGCGCAACTCCGGGGCCCCGCCGCCGTGGTGAGCGCGCACCGCCTGCGCGAGGAGTACTACGGCATGCCGCCCAACGGGCCCTCTCTGGTCGAACGCCTGCTCAAAGAGACCCTCCACGAACTGGGCCACACGCAAGGGCTCAAGCACTGCAACGACTGGCGCTGCGTGATGAGTTCCGCGCACACCGTGGAGCGCATCGACATCCGGCAGGCGGGCTTCTGCCCCACCTGCGCGCGGGCCATCGCGTCTCGCTTCTGAAGCGGGCGAAATCGGCGCCCGCTACTCTCCGGCCGTGATCCTTACCATCGCGCAGCCTCGGCCCAGGGGTACCACCAGTTCCCACCCGCCGTTCTTCTTCGCGATGGGCACCGTCACCGGCGACGCCGCGCCCGGCAGCAGCGCCTCCGCGCGGAGCTGCTTGCCCGGAATGCCGCGCAGCAGCACCACGGCCCGAGTCTCCGGCCCGCCCAGCATGACGGGCGCGACAAACCCGCCTCCCGGCACGGCAAAGAGATTCGCGACCGCCTGGCCCTGAACCACCTGGATGGCATGCGGCGAGAGAACCCAGGTCCGTCCCCGCATGGCGTTCATCAGCGGGCCGTAGGCCAGGTACTGCGCATCCACCCACTCGCTGGGCATCAGGGAGTGGTCGTTGCCGGGGAACGGCGCCATGGGAAAGACGCCCATGTAGAGGAAGCGTTGAAAGAACCCGTCGGGATCCGCGCGCACCTGTTTCTCCTCGCCGGTCCAGCCGAGAGCCGGGCGCTTCACGGTGAGCAGCGCGGTGGTGTTTAGAGCGGCGGCGTTGTAGGTGAACTCGTCGAAGATCCCGTCGATGTCCTTGAGCAGGTCCATGCGCTTGACGTGGTTGTTGACGAACACGGTCTTGCCGGCGTTGTGGAAGACGGGCAGCAGGTCCGCCATCAGGCCGCGCCACGACCAGTACAGCGAGCGCGTGGCCTTCTGGCCAAACCAGCTTACGCCGTCGTCGCGCTTCTCGTTGTACATGCGCAGCCAGTCCATGCGGTCGATGCAGATGCCCGACGAGGCCGGCAGCTTCGCCACATGGCGCCGCGCCTGGTCCAGCAGGAACTCTTTGTAGACGGGCTCGCCGCTGTCTGTGACGATGCCGCCCTCCCAGGTGTAGTAGGGTCCGCCGGCGTGCAGCCGCCGGTCGAACTTCACCGTCTCCGGCTTCACGGCATCGGGAATGGACAGGATGGCTTCGCCCAGGCGGCCGTAGAGGAAGTCGTCGCCGTTCTTCCAGAGCTCATCCGGCGGCAGGCCTTGCGGCGGCGCGGGCGGGTTCCTGACGTGCGCGCCGAACTCGGTGACGTTGAAGTAGTTCAGCACGTGGAAGCCGTCGGCGCGCATCTTCTCGGAATACTCCGCCATCTGGCGGATCGACGTGTAGGTCTTCTGCTTCGTGGTGAAGCGCGGCCACTGTCCTTCGTCCACCGGCGGAAGGAACATGCCCATGTAGGGGAAATCGAAGCTGGCCTTCCAGTTCGTGCGGAACGCCATGCGCTTCATCTTCTGGACGTCGAAGGGAACCTCGGTGGCCGAGTAGGCGCCGGTTCCGGAGAGCTCGTGCGCGAAAGCGAGCTTCGGCTCGAACCACCCCGGATAGCGTTCGGCCATCCAGCGCAGCCCGCCGCGCCAGTCCGCCTCGTGGGCCGTCAGATCCACGGCGAACTTCATCACCACTCCGCTGCCCAGCCGGTGATAGTGGCGCGCGAAGTCGCTCTGCCCCTGTTGGGTGGTGTCCAGCGTGAGGTCGAACCATTCGCCTTCCGGCGAGAGCACCACGCTGAGGCCGAAGTCCCTGGCCGGCTCGAGATAAGAGGCGATGGGGATGGCCAGCAGATCTCCGGAGAAGGGGCAGAAGCTGATGCCCGGCTGATCGTAGGTGAAGTAGGGCGCGCCGTACCACAGCCGGCGCGTCTCCGGCGGCTGCGCCCGCAGCGGGTCGTTCCACTTCTTCAGCGGCTTGCTGTCGGGGGGTGGCATGGGGTCTGACCAGGCGGTCCAGAACTTTGTGCCCGCGGCGGCGGGATAGTGGATGCGCGTATGCACGGGGGCCGTCCAGGGGGCGCCCTCCCCGCGGATCTCCACCTCCCAGCGGATGCTGTTCCGGCCGGCTGAGAAGCGCTCCGTCACGCGGGCCTGGCGCGCATCGCCCGTGAACGTGCGTTCCAACACAACGACCCCGTTCTGTTCCGATACTCTGCCGGCCACGGCTGTGAGTCCGTCGATGGCGGTCACCCCTGTCACCGCTCTGCGGGTGCCCCCGGCGGTGATTGACTCGATGCCGTTCCCTCCAATCACGGCGGAAATCCCAGGAGCCTTTACCACTGTGGCGGCCTGCGCGGCGAGGCAGGTTGTTAAGACGGCGGAGAACAGCTTCATGACGACACCCATTTCCTATCACATCCATTGCCCGTCAGAGCCGCGGCGCGTTCCGGGTTGGGCGGCGGACGGCGCCGGCGAACTCGCCCATGCACGTGGGGATTTCCACCGCCTTGGCAGTGTGATTGAATAGGAGCATGGCAGAAACCGCAATCTTAATCGCTAACGGCGACCTCCGTTTGTCGGCCAATCAGACGTGTTGGGCGGCCCAGTCGGCCGTGGAAGAAAAGGTCATGGCTGCGGTCCGCTCGTTCGGTTACCAGATCGAGCGTGGCCACCCCTATGACGAAGCCAAGCAGCACGGCTTCATCGACAGCCAGAAGTACGGCATGGAGGTGTTCCGCAACATCCCGCCCACCGCGCCTCTGATTGTCGTGGAAGCCGTCTGGCAGTATTCGCACCATGTGCTGCATGGGCTCTTCACCCACCAGGGTCCCATTCTGACGGTGGCCAACTGGAGCGGCCAGTATCCCGGCCTCGTGGGTATGCTCAATCTCAACGCCTCGATGACGAAGGCCGGCATCCCGTACTCCTCGTTGTGGAGCGAGAACTTTGACGATGAGTTCTTCCTGAACGGCCTGAAGCGCTGGCTGGCCGGCGAGAAGCTGATCCACGACACGAGCCACGCCAAGCCGCTCGGCTCCTTCAAGCTGCCCAAGGAGGCCGAGGAACTCGGCGCCTCTTTCGCCCGCGAACTGCGCCGCAACAAATCCATCATGGGCGTCTTCGACGAAGGCTGCATGGGCATGTACAACGCCATCATCCCGGACGAACTGCTCCATCCCACAGGCGTCTTCAAGGAGAGGCTCTCGCAGAGCGCGCTCTACGCCGAAATGCTCACCGTCTCCGACGCCGAAGCGCAGCAGGTGCGCGACTGGCTCGACGCCAAGGGCATGAAGTTCATCACCGGGCCGAATCCCGCCACCGATCTCACTGACGACCAGATCCTCGGCCAGTGCAAGATGTACATCGCCGCGCTGCGTATCGCCGACGACTTCGGCTGCGACACCATCGGCATCCAGTACCAGCAGGGCCTCAAGGATCTGGCGCCGGCCTCGGACCTGGTGGAAGGTCTGTTGAACAACGTCGACCGGCCGCCGGTGAACTCCCGCGACGGCGCCCGCGTTCTCTATGAAGGCAAGGCGCTGCCGCACTTCAACGAAGTGGACGAGTGCGTCGGCCTGGACGCCCTGGTGACCAACCGTCTGTGGATCAGCCTCGGCTACGATCCTGAAACCACGCTGCACGACGTTCGCTACGGCGAAGACTACAACGGCGAGTACGTCTGGGTTTACCTGATCTCCGGTTCCGTCCCGCCGCAGCACAACATCGGCGGTTACGCAGGAACGGTGAGCGAGCGCCAGCCGCCCATGTTCTTCCGTCTCGGCGGCGGCACCATTAAGGGCGTTTCCAAGCCCGGAGAGATCGTCTGGAGCCGCGTCTTCGTAGATGCCGGCATCCTCAAGGCCGACATTGGCCGCGCCAAGATCGTCGAGCTCCCGAAGGAGGAGACCGAAAGGCGCTGGAGCGAAACCAATCCTCAGTGGCCCATCATGCACGCCGTCACCTACGGTGTTTCGCGGGACCAGTTCATGGCGCGCCACAAGTCGAACCACATCAACGTGGCCTATGCTCCCTCCGCCGCGGATGCCAACAAAGCGCTGGCCGCCAAAGCCGCCGCTTTCCGCGACATGGGGATCGATGTCACCATTTGCGGCACGAATCACGGCCTCGAATAGTCCTTCCATCCAGCACGGGGCGGCTCCGCGCCGCCCCGTGACTCGCCCCTCCGTTCTCACCCCCTGAATCAACTCCCCACCCTTTCGAACGCGCTCGGCAGGGTGTGGTGTATACTGGCGCGATCCGGGCGCCCCGGATTGGCAGCCCCGGCCGGGATCCTGCGCGGAGCGCGACGATCCGGAACCACGAGGAGCCGCCTCTTATGATCCGACGCAGTTTTCTCACCGCCGCCGGCAGCAGCGCCGGCCTGGCCGCCGGTGCTTCGCTGAAGGCAGCCAGCGGCCCGTCCGATGCGCCGATGACCCGCGCGACCTATCGCGGGCTGTTTGCCTATCCGCCCACGCCGTTCACGCCGGACTTCGCGCTGGACGAGGCAGCGATTCGCTCGAACTGCCGCAAGCTGATCCGCATCGGTGTGGATGGGATCGTGATGGGGGGCACCACCGGCGAGTTCTACACATTGAGCGAGAAGGAGCATCTGCGGATCGCGGAGATTCTGCACGAGGAGACGCGCGGCACGGGCGTGGCAGGGGTGATCGGCGCCACGGGTTTGAACACGCCGGAGGTGATCCGCCGCGTGAGCGCGGCCATGGAGGTGGGGCTGCCCGCGGCGCTCACCATGCAGCCGTTCTATGCCACGTTAACGAAGCGCGAACTGCTGGCGTTTTGGCGGCAGGTTTCGGCGGCGTGCCCGAAGATCGGCCTGATCGTCTACCACTTTGAGGGCGTGAAGCAGGTGTACACGCCGGAGATCTTCCGGGCACTGGCGCCGCTGCCGAACATGCTGGGCAGCAAGGAGGGCCACTTCGATTTCAAGGCCTGGCGCAACCTGCAGACGGCCAGTCCGCTGGTCCACATGAGCGCCACCGACGCCGGCTGGCTGGTGGAGATGCACCGCCTGAAGGCGCCGGGCGTGGGCAGCGTGAACCTGACGCTGATGCCGCACGTGATGCGGCGTACGCTGGCGCTGTGCGGGGAAGGGAAGTACGAAGAGGCGGAGCGCGCCTTTGCGCCCTTCAACGAGTTTTGCGTGAAGGTGCGCTCGGGCACGGGGCGGCCCTTCCTGTTTCCGGCGGAACTGGGCGATTGGGAGGAGTACGGCGGCGCGGCCCGGGGCAAGGCCCTGGCGGACGCGTTCGGATTCCTGAAGGCGGGGCCGCCGCGTCCGCCCGCCATCGCGCTGCCGGAGGAGATGCGGAAGCGTCTGCGTGGATACATTGAGCGGGCCTGGCCGGATCTCATTCCGCCGGCGGACTTTGCTGAGAAGGTGCCGGCGGGCACGCGCATGTGGCCGCGCGCCCAGGCGTAAGGCATAGGTCTGCCCGAGAGAAGATCCGCCCGGGCGCCAGGCATCCGCCAGCCCCCCTTGGTATGCTGGTGGGTTCTCTCTTCCTTGGAGGTATTCCTGTGCGAGTTGGCATGATTGGAACGGGCGCGATCTCTCATAAGCACGCCCTGGCTTACGCAAAGATCGGCTACAAGATTACGGTCTGCACCGACATCTTCCCGGCCGCGGGCGAGAAGTTCGCCGCCCAGTACGGTGCGCGTTTTGTGCCTACGTTTGAAGAGGTCTGTAAGGATCCGGAGGTCGATTTCGTCGACGTCTGCACCTTCCCGGATTTCCGGCTGCAGCCGATCGAGATTGCCGCCGCGCACGGCAAGTCGATCCAGGTGCAGAAGCCGATCTCCACCAACCTGGAGACCGCGCGCCAGATGATCGAAGTGGCGCGCAAGGCCGGCGTGGTGCTGGGCGTGGTCAGCCAGCACCGCTTCGACGACTCCACGATCTTCGTCAAGAAGGCCATTGCCCAGGGCCGTCTCGGCCGCATCCTGCAGGCCGACGCCTATGTGAAGTGGTGGCGCAGCGCGGAGTATTACTCGCGCCCCATCAAGGGCAGTTGGCAGGTGGAGGGCGGCGGGGCGCTCATCAACCAGGCCGTGCATCAGGTGGACGTGCTCAACTACCTCACCGGCGGCATGCAGGAAGTGTTCGGCTACTGGCAGCTTGCCGCGCGCCACAAGATCGAGAGCGAGGACGTCATCTGCGCGCTGCTCAAGTACAAGGGCGGCGCCACCGGCGTGCTGCAGGCGTCCACGGCCTTCTGGCCGGGCTACTCCGAGCGCATCGAGCTCCACGGTACGAAGGGCACCTGCATCTTCACTGGCGACAAGCTCACCGCCTGGGACGTCGATGGCGATGAAGGCGAGCCCGCTCCCGTGGAGAAGGAAGTGATGAGCGGGTCGAGCGATCCCATGGCGATCCCGCTGACGCCCTTCGAGCGCCAGTTTGAAGACTTCGGCAATGCCGTCAAGGCCAAGTCCACGCCGCTGGTCTCCGGCGAAGAGGGCCTGAAGGCGCTGGAAGTGGTGATGGGGATCTACGAAAGCTGCAAGAGCGGCCAGCCGGTGAGACTCGCGTAGGCGGGTCTCTTGGAACTACGACAATGAGCTGGACCGAAGTCAGAGTTCCCGCCACCAGCGCCAACCTCGGACCCGGCTTCGACGCGTTGGGCATGGCGCTCAGCATCTATCTGGAGTGCCGCTTCCGCCCGGCGGAGTCGCTCATCATCCGGTCCACCGGGAGAGATGCGCAGATGATCTCTCCCGGCGCCAATAACCTCATCTGGCAGACCGCCGTGCAGGTGGCTGAGCACAATGGCCGGCCGATGCCGATGATCGAGCTGGAAGTGAACAACGACATCCCCATCGGCAAGGGACTCGGCTCCTCGGCCGCGGCCCTCGTCGCCGGGGTTGTCATCGCGGATGAGATTCTCGGCCTGGGCTGGGACCGCCACAAGATCCTGGATGAGGCGGCGCGCATCGAAGGCCACCCGGACAACGTGGCGGCGGCGGCGTTGGGCTCCATCGTCGCCAGCGCCATCGACAGCGAAGGCATCACGCGCGCCGTGCGGATGCAACTGCCGGCGCGCTACGGTGTGGCGGTGATCGTGCCGGACTTCATCCTGCCGACATCCGAGGCGCGCGCCGTGCTGCCGAGCACCTTCTCCCGCGCCGACGCCGTGTTCAACATCCAGCGCTCCGCGCTGCTGATCGCGGCAATGTTGACGCAGACCACCGAGGCGTTTCACGAAGCGTTGATGGACAGGCTGCACCAGCCTTACCGCGCGCCGCTCGTGCCCGGTTTGAGCGAGATGCTGGAGCTTCGCACCGAAGGCCTGCTGGGCTGCGCGCTCTCCGGCGCGGGGCCAAGCGTGCTGGTCTTTTACGAGCGGGGCCACGAAGAGGTTTGCAGGCTGATGCAGGAGATCTTCGCCCGGCATGGGCATTCGAGTGAGGTGCTGTGGGCCCACATCCCGGACCACGGCTACGACTGTTTACGGGGGCTCTAGCGCGCCATGGCCGATCCAGTCCAGTTGCCGCCCAGTGAAGCTCGGCAAGGCTGGAAGGAGATCGCGGACTTCTTCGGCGTCACCACCCGGACGGTCCAATTGTGGGAGAGGGAGAAAGGGTTGCCCGTGCGCCGGCTGCCCGGCGGCCGCGTCTACGCGGTGGATGAAGAACTCAGGGCGTGGGTTGAGAACGGCTCCGCCGCCCGGTTGGAGAGCGTGCCGCCGTCCACGCCCCGCCGGCTGCATTGGGCGTGGACGCTGCTGCTGATTCCGCTGTGCGCCGCTCTCTTCTGGCCCTGGTGGAAGCCGGTCTATCCCGCCGCAGCCAGTGTGACGGGTAATACTTTGACGGTGGCGGACGACGATGGGAAAGAACTGTGGCGGGTGACGCTGCCGGCTTCACCTTCCATCTTCGCCGCCGTGCTGGAGAACCGGTCGCCGGTGCGGCTGTTCGACATCGATGGCGACGGTCGCCAGGAGGTGCTGGCCGCGGTCCAGTCGCCCAATCCGCAGGATTCCGATGAATTGCTCTGCTATTCCTCGCGCGGGCAGCTCCGCTGGCGTTGGAAGGCGGGGGGAAAGGTGCGCACCGCGGCGGAAGATCTTTCGGGGAAATACGCCGTGGCCAACATGCTGCCGTGGGCTTCCGGGGCGCGGCGCGGCCTGCTGGTCGCCACGGTTTCCGTACTGAGCTTTGCTTCGCAGGTGGCGCTGCTCGACGACAAGGGCCGGATTCAGCGCCAGTACTGGCACGCCGGGCATCTTCATCCCATGCTTCTGGCCGACTCGGACGGCGATGGGCGGCAGGAGCTTTGGACCGGCGGGATTCACAATCCCAGCGGGCACGCCGTGGTGGTGGTGCTCGATCCCGATCTGATGGAAGGCGCTTCCCCTGAGAGCGTGGCGAAGTACCAGATCCTGGACCGAGGACCGGCCAGGGAGGTGGCGCGTTGGCTTTTGCATCGCAGCGAGCCGAGCCTCGCCGTGGCGCCGTTCCACTGCGTGATCAATCTCCACTTCGAGGGCAATGGCATCGCAGTTGGGACGCAAGAGACCTTTCCCGGGGACTCCGGCAATTTCCCAAGCATGTTGTACAAGTTCGAAGGCGAAGGGGCGTTGACGTCCGCGTCCATCGTGGACAACTCCAAGTTTGTTTACGCCGCCATGGAGGCGCAGCACCTGATCACGCCTGGGGCGCTGGAACGCGACCGGGCTCATCTGCGGGAGATCACCTGGTTGAAGCGCTGGGGGAGGGACTGACCGGCTCGCTGAGGGGCGTACCATGCGATTGCTGTCATTGATGCTCGCCTGTACCAGCCTGTTCGCGCAGACTGGGGTATGGAAGGTAACCACGCCGGGCTACGCGCATCGAGAGATGGAGGGCGGGCGGCAGTGGTTCGGACCGGACGGCGAGGTGCGGCGGATGCAGGCGGGCGTGCTGCTGAAGTTCTTCGACGCGGGGCCGTTTCGGGGCAAAACAGTCCGGCTGCGCGCCGATGCGTGGCTCGAGAGTTCGGGCCTGATGAACCGGGCGCAACTGTGGATGCGGGTGGACCGTGCCGGGGGCCGGATGGGCTTCTTCGACAACATGGCGGAGCGGCCGATCGTCTCGAATGCCAAGGCGCGCTATGAGGTTGTCGGCGAGGTAGCTGGGGACGCGGAGTGGGTGGTGGTTGGGGCGATCCTGAACGGGTCGTCCGCTGTGCTGCTGGAGGGATTCGCGTTGGAGGAGGCCCGGGATGTGGCGCCGATGGCGCGGGAGCCGGCGCGTCCGCTCACCGCGGGCGGGTTGGAGAACCTGAAGGTCTTTGCGCGGCTCTATGGGCTGGTCCGCTTCTTTCATCCGGCCAACTCATTGCTGAACGCCGATTGGAACAGGCTCGCCGTGGAGGGTGTGCGCGCGGTGGAAGGGGCGGAGTCGGCTGGCGCATTGGCCGCGCGGCTGCGGCAGCTCTTTCCGGAGAGCGTCGCCATCTCGGCCGGCGCGGCGCCGGAGTGCGAGCCGCCGCAGGGGCTGCTGGTTCAATGGAAGCATACCGGCTTCGGCGGCGGACAGCCGGGGCCGTACAAGAGCGAGTTGATCTCCGTGAAGCAGGCGGAGATCTGGCGCGGCGATGTGGGCGGCGGCATCTGGGTGGCCTTCGCGCTAGCGATGCCGAAGCTGCCGGAGGCGCCGAAACCTACGCCAGGGCGCTTCACGGGCGACGACCGCGCCACGCGGCTGGCGGATGTGATCCTGCTGTGGAACGTGATGCGGTACTTCTACCCATACTTCGATGTCGTGGGCACGGATTGGGCCGCGGAGCTGGAGCAGGGCTTGCGCCGGGCGGCGACGGACCAAGATGCGGCGGCGTTCCAGCAGACGCTGGAGGCGATGGTGGCGGCGCTGAAAGACGGGCACGGCTATGTGAACGGTCCCGGCGGGCAGGGCGTCTCGCTGGCGATGCGGCTGGCGTGGGTCGAGGGAAAGGTCGTGAACGCCGGGAATGGCGATGAGGTGCTGCGCATCGACGGGCGGCCGGCGCTGGAGCTGCTGCGCGAAGCGGAGCGGCAGGTGTCGGGCGCGACGCCTCAGTGGAACCGCGTGCGCGCACTGCAGGAACTGGGTGCGGGCGTGGGGCCGGCGCAGGTGGAGGTGCGGCCGTTCGGCTCAGCAGAGAGCAAGACCGTCGCGGTGGGGCGCGGCGCGAAGCCGATCGAGAAGCGGCCGGAGAAGGTCTCTGAGTTGCGGGCCGGCATCTGGTATGTAGACCTGACGCGTTGCGAGGACAAGGATCTGGAAGAGGTATGGCGGAAGCTGGTTGGGGCGAAGGGCGTGGTGTTTGACCTGCGTGGGTATCCGAAAGTCTCGCCGTTGTGGCTGCGGCATTTGAGCGAGCACGAACTGCAGAGTCCGCAGTGGCTGGTGCCTGTGGTGATGAAGCCGGGCGTCCAGGAGTTCGTGAGACTCGGACGTTGGGATCTGGCGCCGGCGGCGCCGATGGTGGCGGCGAAGCGGGCGGTGCTGACGGACGGGCGGGCGATCAGCTATGCGGAGTCCACGCTGGGGATCGTCGAGGCGTACAAGCTGGCGGAGATAGTGGGTTCGACGACGGCGGGGACCAATGGGAACGTCAATTCACTCCAGTTGCCGGGCGGGTATCAGGTTGCGTGGACGGGGATGAAGGTGTTGAAGCACGACGGTTCGCGGCATCATGGCGTGGGGATTGCGCCGACCATTCCGGTGGAGCCGACGCGCGCGGGGCTGGCGGCTGGACGCGATGAAGTGTTGGAGCGGGCCGTGGCGGCAGTACAATAGCTGGTGTCATGGCCAAGTTGGAAGCGTTCGAGATCGAGTGCCCGTGCTGCGGCGGCAAGCTGAAAGTGGATCCGGTGCTGAAGGTGGTGCTGAGCCACGAGGCGAAGGCGGCGCCGAAGACGATTGAGGATATCGGGGTGGGTCTGGAGAAGCTGAAGGGGGCGGAACAGCGGCGGGAAGAGGCGTTCAACAAGAGCTTCCAGCAGATGAAGTCCTCGAAGGACGTGCTGTCGGCGAAGTTCGATGAGCTGCTGAAGAAGGCACAGGCGGACGACCCTTCGAAGCCGCCGCCCAAGCCGTTGGGGTTGGAGTAGGGGCCCCCTCCATTCGTTCGGGGCTAGACCCCTGTGCGGCGGATG
>JARKQJ010000237.1 GCA_029973955.1 Paludibaculum sp.
GGCATCGCCTACTGGCAGGTCTCCAAACTCTGGCCGGGCTCTTTCGCCGTCTCCGGGGCCGCCGCCACGCTCGATATACAAGATTCCGTCTACTTCAGCTTCGTCACCCTGGCCACTCTGGGCTACGGCGACATCGTGCCCGTCGGGCCCTCCGCCCGCGGCCTCGCCGTCGGAGAGGCCATTCTCGGCCAGCTCTATCTCGCCGTCCTGGTCGCCAGACTGGTCGGCGCCTCTGCTGCTTCCAATCCGAAAGAACTTCAAGGAGATTCATCTCATGATTCGCAGAATCGCGATTAATACCGGTGGCGGCGATGCTCCCGGGCTCAATGCCGTCATCCAGGCGGCCACCCTCGCCGCCACCCGCCTCGGCTGGGAGGTCGTCGGGATCCGCGAAGGCTATTCCGGCATCCTCGATCCCCAGAACTACGCCGACGGCGGCCTCGTTCGCCTCACGCCTGAAATGGTTCGCAACATCAGCCACCTCGGCGGCACCATCCTCGGCACCGTCAATAAGGGCAACCCCTTCAAGGTCACTGAATCACTCCCCGGCGGCATGACCGTCCAGCAGGACCGCTCCGAAGAGGTCATGCAGGCCTTCGCCAAACACGGCCTCGACGCCCTCATCGCCATCGGAGGCGACGGTAGCCTGACCATCGCCAACTCTTTCGCCAAGCGCGGCCTCCGCGTTGTCGGCGTCCCCAAGACAATTGACAACGACCTCGCTTCCACCGTCCTCACCTTCGGCTTCCAAACCGCCGTCAGCTTCGCCACCGAGTGCATTGACCGTCTCCACTCCACCGCCGAATCCCATCGCCGCGTCATCGTCGTCGAAGTCATGGGCCGCTATGCCGGCTGGATCGCCCTCAACTCCGGCGTCGCCGGCCGCGCCGACGCTATCCTCATCCCCGAAATCCCCTACAGCATCGACAAGCTCGCCGAACACATCCGCACCCGCCACCGGCCCTACTCCATCATCGTCGTCGCCGAAGGCGCCAAGCCGCGAGACGGCGAGGTCACCGTGCTCGCTCGCGAAGCCGGCCGCCAGGAACGCCTTGGCGGCATCGCCGATCGCGTCGCCCACCAGATCGAGGAACTCACCGGCAAAGAGGCCCGCGCGCTGGTCCTCGGCCATCTTCTCCGTGGCGGCTCCCCTGTCGCCATCGATCGCATCCTCGGCCTCAGCTTCGGCGCCGCCGCCGTCGCGGCCCTCGCCCGCGGCGAGTCCGGTATCATGGTGGCTCTGCAACCGCCCCATGTGAAGTCCGTCCCGCTCGACGATGCCATCTCCACCATGAAGGTGGTTCCGCCCGACGGCGAACTCGTCTCCACCTGCCGCGCGCTCGATATCTGCCTCGGCGACTGACCTGATGTACCTGCGCTCCATCCACATCGAGAACTTTCGCGCCATTCGCGAGGGCTTCGTCTCGTTCGATGAAACCACGCTGCTGATCGGCGAGAACGACAGCGGCCGCACCAGCGTCATCGAAGCCCTCGCCCTCATCCTCGGCGCGGAAGACGACCGCTTCGAAACCCGCCTCCGGCCTTTCCACATCCACCACGCCCCCGGCGTTCCAAACCCCGTCCTCCGCATCCTGCTCGACATCGAAGAGCATCAACCCGGCGTCTGGAATCCGCCCTCCTCTATCGCTGCCGCTTTCGATACCAACGCCGCCGGCCTGCGCTGCTTCCGCTTCCACTTCGAAGCATCTCTCACCCCCAGCGGCGGGCTGGCCGTCACCTGGTGCTCCCACGACACCCCCACCGCTCCCGCCGAACTCACCGACAACCCCGATCTCCTCTCCTGGCTCCGCCAGATGGTGCCCATGCTTTGGCTCCGTTCAGGCGTCGTCGCGCCCAGCGCTCACTCTGCCGCCGATGCTGTTCTGGCCGACCCTCTCCTCGCCGAGATCTCCCACTGCTACCACAACCTCGTCGATGGCACTTCCGTCGATCTCGCCGCGGAAATCGACCGCGGCGCCGAGGTCGCCGCTCAGGTCGTCCAGCGCTACAGCCACCTCTTCGCCGGTGCCGCGCCCCTCATGGGTGCCATGGCCGCAGAAGTCCTGCGCCGCAAGACCGTCGCCCAGCCCCTTGCCCTCACCTCCGTGGCCACCGCGGCCCGCAAGATCGGCATGGTCCTGCTGCTCGGCGCCGTCCTCCAGATGGCCCGCCGCGTCACCCTCCCCGAAGCCCTCCCGCTGCTCGTCCTCGACAATCCCGAATCCAACCTCCACCCCATGACGCTCGCCTCCGTCTGGCGGCTCCTCGAACGCGTCAGCATTCAGAAGATCATCTCCACCAATTCCGGTACGCTGCTTTCCAACGCGCCCCTCAGCGGCATCCGTCGCCTGACCCGCGCCGGCGGCAACGTCAGCGAATGGCGCGTCCTGCCTGGTGCCCTCACCTCTGAAGACCTGCGCCGCGTCGCCTATCATGTCCGCTCGCGCCGCGCCTCCGCCATGTTCGCCCGCTGCTGGCTGCTGGCTGAAGGCGAAACCGAGTTCTGGGTCATGCCCGAACTCGGCCGCGTCCTCGGCTACGATTTCGGCGAACTCGGCATCGCCCCCGTCGAATTCGCACAGGCCGGCCTCCGCGCCCTCATCAAGCTCGCCGATGCCCTCGGCATCTCCTGGCATCTCATGGCCGACGGCGACACCGCCGGCGACCACTACGTCGCCGCTGCCCGCGACGCCGCCCGCCTCGCCACCGGCCGCTGTCCCGGCGCCAGCGTCACCCAACTCCCTCAGCTCGACATCGAACACTGCTTCTGGTACGCCGGTTTCGACGACGTCATCCGCAAAATCGCCTACCCCAACGCCGCCCCGCAGCGCGTCACCGCCAAGGCCGCCATCCACAAGGCCATCGAACGTACCTCCAAGCCCTTCCTCGCCCTCAGTCTCATCGAAGCCGCCGCCGGGCGGGGACCGATGAGCGTTCCCGTTATCCTGAAACAAGTAATTGAAGACTGCGTCCAATTGGTGAGCGCCGGGACTCGCTCATCCGCATGACGCCCACAAGGATGATTCGCCCATGACCGCCATTCAGAGCGTCCGTCTGTCCGTTGCCCAAAGCCTGCCGCGGCAGTGGATCAGTCTCATCGCTGCCTGCACTCTGCTCTCCGCGCAACTCGCGCCTGCCACTGCCCAGCAGAGCCCCGCGCCTGCGCAACCCGGACAGGCTGCCCCCAAACCTGCCGCCGCCAAGCCCGCTCAACCCGCTCCCCCGAAAGACGCCGGCTGGCCCCGCGTCTACACCGACAATAAGGCCACCATCGCCGTCCACCAGCCCCAGATCGACGATTGGAGCGACTTCACCGTTCTCAAGGCCCGCTCCGCCGTCGAGATCATTCCCGAACCAAACGCCAAAAAAATCCTCGCCGCCGTCCACTGGGAAGCCAAGACCGACACCAGCGTCTCCGAGCGCACCGTCGCTCTCCACGACCTCCGCATCACCCACTTCAACGCCCCCGGCCTCGACGAAGCTAAAGCCGCCCCCTTACAGGCCCTCGTCACTGCGCTTCTCCCCAAACGTCGCGATGGCATCGCCCTCGACCGCATCCTCGCCTACCTCGACGTTGCCAAGTCCACCGGCCGCCAAGTCGAGATCAGCACTGAACCCCCGCCCATCCTCGTCAGCAGCAAGCCCGCTATCCTGGTCATCATCGACGGCCAGCCCATCCTCGGCCCCATCGGCCAATCCAAGCTGACCTTCGTCGTCAATACCAACTGGGACATCCTCAAGGACGGCAAGGACGGCGATTACTTCCTCCTCAACGACAAGCAGTGGCTTACCTCGGAAACGCTCGAAGGCCCCTGGAAATCCGCCTCCAAGCTCCCCAAGGAGTTCAGCTCCCTCCCCGCCGACGAAAACTGGGCCGAAGTGAAACGCGCCATGCCGCTGCCCGATACCAACAAGTCTCTCGCCGCCCCCTGGGTCTTCGTCTCCCAGAAGCCCGCCGAACTCATCCTCACCGAAGGTGAACCTGCGTTCAAGCCCATCCCCAGCACCGACCTCTCCGAAGTCACCAACACCAAGAGCCTGCTCTTCTACCACAACTCCACCAAAACCTACTATTTCCTCACCGCCGGCCGCTGGTTCCGCAACGCCAATCTGCGCGGCAACTGGGAATACGCCTCCGACAAACTCCCCGCCGACTTCAGGCAGATTCCGCCCAACCACCCCAAGGCCCATGTCCTCGCCTCCGTCCCCGGTACCAACGAAGCTTCCGACGCCGTACTCCTCGCCAGCGTTCCCCAGATGGCCACCATCAACCGCGCGGAAGCCGCCAAGCTTGCCAAGGTCACCTACGTCGGCAAGCCCGAGTTCAAACCCATCGAAGGCACCTCGCTGAGCTACGCCGTCAACACCCCCGGCGACGTCATCTTCTGCAAGGGTCAGTATTATCTCCTCCAGGAAGGCGTCTGGTTCATCAGCACCACGGCCGAAGGCCCGTGGGCCGTCGCCGATAGCATTCCCAAAGAGATCTACGAGATCCCGCCCTCCTCGCCCAAGCACAACACCACTTACGTCTACGTCACGGAGTCAGACTCCTCCACCGTTACCACCGCTCAAACCGCCGGCTACCTAGGCCTCGCCATCGGTGTCGGAATCGGCGTCGCTGTCTGGGGCACCGGCTACTACTACCCGCCCTACTACTACTACGGCCCCATGTACCCGTATCCCGTCTATTGGGGTTATCCCTACTGCGCCTACGGCGCCGCCGCCTGGTACAACCCGGCCACCGGCTTCTACGGCCGCGGCGCCGTCGCCTACGGACCCTACGGCGGCTACGGCCGCGCCGCCGCCTACAATCCCGTCACTGGTGCATACGCCCGCCGCGCCGGTGCCTACGGCCCCTATCAGGCCGCGACGGCCGGATCGTTTTACAACCCCCGCACCGGAACCCGAGGCGCCGGCTACCGCTACGCCAACCCCTATCAAGGCTGGGGCCAGGGCGTCGTCACCCGCGGCGACCAGTGGGCTCGCGGTGGCTACTACTATGACGAGCGCGGCGCCGTCGGGGGCATTCGCACCTCCGAAGGCGGCAAACTCCTCGCCGGCGGCGACGGCAACAACCGCGGCATGATCGGCAAGACCGCCGACGGCGATCTCTACGTCGGCAAGAATGGCGAAATCTATCGCCGCGATCAGAGCGGCAACTGGCAGCAGCGCGGTGACGGCGGTTGGAGCAACGTCGCTCCACCCAACGCCCAGCAACAGCAGCGCATCAACGACGCCCGCGCCAACACCGGCCAGTCCGCACAAACCCGCCAACAGCCGGGCCAGCAGCCCTCCCGCCAACCTGGACAGGCCGCTGCCCAGCCCGGCCAGCAACCCTCTCGCCAGCCCGGCCAGCCCGGCCAAATGAATCGCGATAACCTCGGCAGCCGCCAGCCCGGCCAGCCCGGCCAAATGAACCGCGACAGCTTCGGCGACCGCTCCGGCTCCGGCCTCTCCGAAGCTCAGCGCGATCAAATGCGCAGCCTCGACCGCGATGCCGCCGCCCGCGACCGCGGCAACCGCAACTACGACTCCTGGCGCAGCCAGGGCGGTGGCCGCTCCTCCGGCTCCTTCGGCGGCGGCTCCCGCGGCAGCTTCGGCGGAGGCGGTATGCGCGGCGGCGGCCGCCGCCGTTAACCCCTACCGGATCTGCACCCCCAGCAGCTTCGCAAATTCCATTGCCTGCGCGGCGTCCACTACGGCGCCGCGCAGGTCCCCAATGCCCACCTGCAAGCCTTCCACGTCCGATCCCCGCAAGTCGGCATTCTCCAGCCGCGCGCCGTTCCACTCCGCCCGCCTCAAGTCGCACTGCCCGAACACGCACCCGCTCAGCTCCGCCTGCTGCAGATCCGCCTCGTGCCAGCTACACCCCCGGAACTCGCAGCTCCGCATCTCCGCCCCGCGCATCTGCGCGTAGCTCCAGTCCGAGTTTTCTCCCAGCACGTCCCGCCAATCGATCGACCTCGAACTCAGCCCTTTCAGCCGGCAATCCACAAACTCCACCCGCAGCAGCGTCATCCGGTGCGCCTTCACGTTCGCCAGGTCGCAGCCCACCAGTCGCACGTCCTTCATTACCAATGCCCCCAACTCGCCCCCCGCCAGTTGTACCCGCTCCAGCGCGCACCCTTCCGCCCGCAACTCCGCCAGCCGCGCCCCCGGCCGTTGAACGTCCCGCACCAGCCGTTCTGTGATCGAAACACGCTCCCCGGTCTCAAACAGCGCGCCTGCATCCTCCAATGGATCCAACTCACCCGGCAGGTCCGCATCGTCCCGCCGAAAGACGAACTTCTTCATCCTTCCCATGCTACCCGTCCGCCGCCGCGCTGATAAGATACTGGCTGCCATGCAGCCCATCTCCCGCCGCGCCGCTCTGCTCTCTGCTCTGACACCCTTGCTCCGCGCCCTCCCCCTGGAGCAGTTCCCCCTCGGCATCACCACCGACGAGATCGACGATGACCCCAAAGTCGCCGCCGATTTTCTCTCCCGCTTCCATCTGCATCACGCCGAAGTGCGCAACGTCTGGGGCAAATACAACACCGCCCAGCCCGTCGAGAAGATCCGCGAGGCCCGCGCCATCTTCGACGCCGCCGGCATCCGCACCGCCATGGTCGACACCGCCTTCTTCCGTGCCGACGTCCCCACCGGCGCCGCGCTCGACAAGGAGTGGGCCACGCTCGACGCCGCCATGGATCGCGCCGACATCCTCGGAGCCAAACTCCTGCGCATCTTCGCTTTCGTCCCCAAGGATGGCTCCGTGACCGACGCCTCCGCCTGGCCCCGCACCTACGAGCTACTCAAAGAAGCCGCCGCCCGCGCTCACAAACGCAGCTTCCGTCTCGCCGTCGAAAACCTCAAGGGCGGCTACGTCCAGACCGGCGCTGACGCGGCCCGCCTCCTCAGGGCCGTCCAGCATGATGCCCTCGGCCTCGTCTGGGATCCCAATAACGCCGCCTCCTGCGGAGAAGAGCCGCTCAAGGACGGCTTCCCCAAGCTCGACCCCGCCCGCATCTTCCACGTTCATCTGCGTGACTTCCGCCATAAGCCCGACGGCTCCGTCGAGTGGGCCCCCGTCGGCGGCGGCGAGTTCGATAACGTCTCCCAGATCCGCGCCCTCCGCAAGGCGCATTACAAAGGCGGCTACACGCTCGAAACCCACTGGCGCTCGCCCGAGGGCAAGGCCAAAGCCACCGAGATCTCTCTCACAGGCCTGCTCAAAGTCATCGCCGCCGTCTAGCAATGGCCTAGCGGAACATCCACCACAGCGCCACGGTGCACACAAACAGCACCGCCGCCCAGAGCCGGTAGTCGGTCAGGCTCCAGGCCCGGCTGGACGCGCCCGTGAATATGTTCCCTTCGAGCTTCGCCGCCGGCGGCGGAGCCGTCATCAGGCTCACCCCGATCATCACCACCGCGGCGAACACCCACACCACCAGCGAGCGGTGCAGGAACGAGTTCAGGTACGGGTGCGCGAACATCGGCAGCTTCAGCTTCAGCGTCTGGTCCACGAACAGCACCATGCCCAGCCCGAAGCCCGCCGCGCCACCCGAAATCGCTCCCGCCGTGTTCCCGCGCTTCCAGATCAGACCCAGGAAGATCACCGCCGACAGCGGCACAGACAGATACGCCGAGATCAACTGCAGGTAGTGCCAGATCGTCACCGACAGCCCTACCAGCGGCGCCGCCAGCACGCCCAGCGCGGCCATCAGCACGGTCACCTTCCGCCCGATCCGCACCTGATCCTCAGGCGGCAGATTCGGCCGCCGCCGCATCACGAAGTCCCGCACCACCAACGTCGCACTCGCGTTGTAGCAGGCGCTCATCGACGACATCAGAATCGCAATCAATCCGGCCAGCACCAACCCGCGCAAACCCGCCGGCAGCAGGTCGCCCACAAGCTGCGGATACGCCATGTCCGCCCGCTCCAGGTTCGGATACAGTACCTTCGCAATCACGCCCGGCATCACCAGGATGAACGGAATCAAAAGCTTCAAAAAGCCCGCGAAAATCGCGCCCTTCTGGCCCTGATCCACCGTCTTAGCGCCCAAAACGCGCTGTACGTTCGTCTGGTCCATGCACCAATAGAACATCCCGCCCATCAGGTTCGCGATCAGGAAACCCGTGATCGGCAGCTCCGAATCCAGCGGCTTCACCATCGACAGCATCGCCGGATCCGCCTTCGCCGTCAGCCCGCTCCAGCCACCTACCGCCATCAGCCCCGCCACCGTCAGCACGATGCTGCTGATGATCAGCCACGTCCCCTGCACCATGTCCGCGTACACCACCGCCCGCAGCCCGCCCTTCATCGTGTAGATCGCCGTGAAGACGCTCAACAGCACCATCACCGCCACCTGGTTCCACCCAAACAGCATGACGAACAGCAGCGACCCCGCCCATAAATCGATCGCATTCTTCGCCAGCACATTCAGCACCAACAAATTGCCCGAAAGAAACGCTCGCAGCTCCCACCCGAAGCGCCGCTCCAGAAACTCCGGGATCGTGTAGATCCTGCTCCTCAAATACAGCGGCGCGTACAGCGTCGCCAGGATGATCAGGCACCACGCGGCCATCCACTCATATCCGCCCGTCACCAGCCCCACTCGATACCCATCTCCCGCCAACCCCACCACATGCTCCGCACTGATGTTCGAAGCCAGTAGCGACATTCCGATAAACGGCCAGCGCAGATCTCTTCCCGCCAGAAAGTACTCTGAGTCGGTCTGCTTCTTGCCCGCCGCCCGCAGCACCGCGCCCACCACCAGCAGCAGGCTCACCAGAATGATTGTTGAGTCCAATACACCAAGCACGGATCCGATTCTCCTCGATAGCTTTCCGCCAGCGCGTCCTCCGATCATATCGTTCCAGCGCGCTCCATGCCTTCTTGCGCATACTGTCTGCATGCGCGCCTTCTGGCTGCTCTTTCTTTGCCTCTCCGCCGCAGCCGCGGAACGTGTCGATTACTCTTACGCCTTCGCTCCGCCGCATCGCCTCACTGTCGGCCTTCCCGGCGCCAGCGTTAAGACTCTGCTCGATCTAGAGCCAGGCTCCCTCACTCTTCTTTGGACCTACGACGACCTCCGCTCCGTCCCCCTCTCCGTCTGGAAACCGCCCCGCGTTCAATGGCGCGTCAAGCTCACCTTCTCCCTCGACGGCGCGCCCCTCAAGGAAAGCGCCTGGCGCCGCGCCCCCGGCGGAGCCCCCATCCTCGTCAACGAATACAACACCAATGGCGCCGCCATCCGCCTCGAATTCGCCGGCGCCGAACCCGGCGCCATCGGACGCCTCACCCTCCGCTCCACCGACAACCGCCCTCACCAGTTCTCACTCCGCGCGGAACTCCAGGGCGGCTGGGTCGCCTCCAATCCCGCCTGGATCGAGCCCGGCCGCGACCCCGACACCCTCCTCGCCGGCCAGTTCGATCGCCCGGACCGCGTCCTCTTTCTCGCCCTCGGTGGCCAGCCCGCCGCTCCCGAAAAGAAAGCCTTCACCACGCACTATCAAATCCCCGCGCAAGGCGAATCCCAAGCCTGGCTCATCCGTCCTCACGAAGCCTACCAGAGCCAGCTCCCCCAACTTCGCTCCACCAACTGGTCCGCCTCCTTCGCCACCGCCCAGCGCGTCTGGCAAACCCTCCTCGCCTCCGGCGTCCGCTTCTCCATTCCGGATCAGGGCGTCGCTGAAGCCCTTCAGGCCTCCCTCGCCGACCTCTACATCATGCGCGAGCCCCTCGCCCACAACTACACCGGCACCATCTGCGGCACCGATCTCTATCGCAGCACCAACCCCTTCGAGCCCTCCCTCACCGCCATCGCTCTCGATCAAATGGGCCATCACGCGGCCGCCGCCGAAGGCCTCCGCGTCCATCTCGACACACAGGCGGAAGACGGCAATTGGAACGACCCCCAGGGCTGGGCCCATCACATGTGGGGCGCCGCCGGTATGAAGGCCTGGGCCGCCATGGAACACTACTACCTCACTCGCGACCGCGCTTACCTCGAAGCCCTCTATCCCCGGCTCCTCCGCGCCGCCCGCTGGCAGGCCGCTCAACGCAAAACCACTCCCAACGGACTCCTCCCCCGCGGCATGGGCGACGGCGGCCTCATGCGCGCCGGCGACTACTTCGGCGTCTTCTACCCCCACAACTTCCTTGCAGCCTTCGCCGACCGCCTCGCCGCCAAAGCCGCGGCCCTCCTCAACCACCCTGCCGAAGCCGCCGAACTCCAGCACAACTACCAATCCGCCCGCGCCGCCATCCTCGCTTCCCTCGACCAGGGCGCCATCTCCGAAGACGGTTACCGCTGGATCCCCGGCAGCGCCAACAACACCGACGGCAGCCGCTGGGGCGCTCTCTACTCCCTCACCCCCACCGGCCTCCTTGAGCCCCATCACCCCTTGATCGACGGCACCCTCCGCAAGATCGAAGCCACCCTCAGTCCCGGAGGCCAGCCCGTCCACACCGGCTGGATGGCCGACGGCACCTGGCCCGCCATCTCTCTCGACAACCTCGCCGAAGCCCATCTCCGCCGCGGCAACGGCGACGCCGCCATCGCCTATCTCTACTCCACCCTCAACCACGCCACGCCCCTCACTACCTGGTGCGAAGAGCGCGGCCTCGAGCCCGGCTCCACCAAAACCGCCGGCGATCGCCAGCACCTCTGGACCCCCATCGCCGTCGTCCGCTTCCTGCGCGACGCCCTCGTCTTCGAAGACGAGCAGGACCTCCACCTCGCCGCCGCCACCGCCCGCTCCTGGCTCGCCCCCGGCCAGTCCATCGCCGTCGACAAGGCCCCCACCCACTTCGGCCCGCTCACCTATCAAATCAATGCCACGGCAAACACCCTCCGCGTCCAGATCCAGCCGCTCCCCATCGCGCCCCAATCCATCGCGCTCCATCTTCGCGCGCCCGAAAAACGCGCGCCCAAATCTGTCACCGTGAACGGCGCTCCCGTGCCCTTCGACCCCGCCTGCGAATGCGTCCGCCTCAAGCTCACTTCCGCCCCCATCGCCGTGCTGGCCCAATACTGATTTCCGGTTTCCGTGCTAGCATCACAGAAATCTGGGTTTCAACATGACCGCCCCGCCCGTCTCTCTGCTCACGCGGCGCGCCGCTCTGCTGCTCGCCGCCGCCACCCCCACCGTCGCCCAAACAGGAGGAGCCAAACCCATGGGACGTCCCGTCATCCACTTCGAAATCGGTTGCCGCGATCGCGCCAAAACAGCGGCATTCTACTCCAAACTCTTCGGCTGGAGCACCACCGAGTCCGGCCCAGCTACCAACATCGACACCGGCAGCCCCCAGGGCATCCAGGGTCACATCACCGCCCTCGGCCACGAGCCCGAGCACTACGTCACTTTCTACGTCGATGTCGAAGACATCCAGGCCTCGCTCGACCAGGCCATCGCCCTCGGCGGCAAGAAGATCGTCGGCCCCGTCAAAATCCCCACCGGCGCCTTTGCCTGGTTTCTTGATCCCGACGGTAACGCCATCGGCCTCCTCCAGCCCGCCACGAAGTAGCCTACTTGCCGGCCGTGTAGGCCTTGTACAGCGCCGCCACGTCCGTGTCCGCCGGGTGGATCACCACGCGCCACTTCAGGTGGATCTGCTCGTCTTTCTTGAGCTTCTGGATGTTCTCCGGAGCGTTCGCGTCGAATGCATTCTGCCCGAACGGATTCAGCGAAAACAGCCCGTAGTCGCGCGCGTGCCAGTAGGCCGGATACCGCGGGTTCTTCGGGTTGTCGAAGATCGCCACGCCCAGCTTCTCGCCCTCCAGCTCCGCGTCGTAGTTCACCCACGCCGCCCGCTTGCCCCACACCTGCTTCATCCCCACCCTGCCCTCGGAGTCCGTAATCTTCCCCCCGCGCCGCTCCGTGAACTGCTCCGCCAGCCGGATCGCAAACGCGCCTTCTTTCGTATCCCCAATCGCCACATCCGTCGCCGCCGTCAGCGTGATGTCGAAATCGATCACCCGCAGCTTCGGATCCGCGTGAAACGTCATCAGACGCTTCTCCACCAGCAGCACGTTCGCCTCCTGACCGCGCCACTCCAGCACCGCTTCCAGCGTTCCCGCGCCCTTGCCGTTCTTCCACGCCGTTTCTCTCACCACCTGCCGCCCCTTCGGCTCTTTTTTGTACGAAGGGTCGTTCTCCCAGAACTTCACGCCATTGATGTCGTCGTACGTGAACCACAGCCCGCGGTGGTGCAGGTGGTCCCGGCTCTCGCCCTCCACCATCTCCATCGGGAACCGTCGCGTCACAATCTTGCCCGACGCCGAACGCAGCGGCGCCAGAAACGGCTTCCCGGCGGACTCGCCCAGCTCAAACGTCGCAAATGGCTTCCCGTCGATCGTGATCGCATGGTCCGCCGGCGTGTAGCGGACCTGAGCCGTCAGGCTCGCAGCTACTGTCAAGGTGAGGCATAGGAGGGTGCGCATAAGAATGAACCACACGCATTGTATCTCCATCGTGAATCACCGGCGCGCATATAATGGGCTCGCCATGCCACTTGTGCGTCTCGTCATCATTCTCCTGGCCGCCCTCGCTCTCTCCGCCCAGGCCACTCTCCCCGAGCTCAAGGTAGACGCCACCGACGGCGGCTCCGCCCTCGTCGTCCGCAACACCTCCACCCAACCCCTCACCGCTTACTTCATCGAACTCGTCGGCTACCCCGGCTCCACCTTCTCCTTCTACAAAGAGTGCCTCTCTACCAAACCCCTCCCCGCCGGCGCCACGGAGCGGATCCCAATCACCAACATGACCGTCGGCGCTGCGCCAGAGTACGTCCAGATGCAGGCCGCCATCTTCGCCGATGGCTCCATAGCAGGCGCCCCTGAAAAGGTCACCCAACTCCTCGGCCTCCGCCGCACCACCCTCGAAACCACGCGCGATCTCATCGCCCGCATCGAAAAGGGCAAAGCCTCCGGCGCCTCCGCCCTCGCCGCAGAGTTCAATCAGGTCGCCGCAGCCATCCCCGAACCCGGCAAGCGCCAGCGCTCTCTCCCCGCCTTCGTCGCCGGTGCCGCCAAGCGCGACTTCATCCACTCCACCGCCGCCGCCCTCACCAGGTCCGGCATCGACTCCACCCTTCAGTCCCTCACAGCCTCCGAATCCGCCCTCGCCGCCGCCAAGCCCGCGCTCTAGCGCGCCGGCGGGCGTAGACTCTACTTAGGTTGAGCCACATCATGTACACCCGAACTCTGCCCGCCCTCCTCCTGGCTGCGTCGCTCCACGCTGCCCCACCGAAAGCGAACGACGATCCCACCCGCCACGTCAACGTCTTCATCGGTACCGGCGGCCACGGCCACACCTACCCCGGCGCCACTCTCCCTCACGGCATGGTCCAGCTCAGCCCCGATACCTATAACTTTGATTGGGACTGGTGCTCTGGCTACCACTACTCGGACTCCTCCATCATGGGCTTCTCCCATAACCACCTCAGCGGCACCGGCGTCGGCGACCTCCTCGACTTCCTCCTCATGCCCGGCACCGGCCCTGCCAAAACCGAGCCCGGATCCCGCGACAACCCCGGCTCCGGCTACCGCTCCCGCTTCTCGCACAGCGACGAAAAAGCCGAGCCCGGCTACTACTCCGTCATCCTCAAGGACTTCAACATCAAGGCCGAACTCACCACCACCGAACGCGTCGGCTTCCACAAATACACCTTCCCGGCCAGCGACTCCAGCCACTTCATCCTCGACCTCTCCCACGCCTACGGCGGCCCCGAACGCGTCACCGCCGCAGACCTCAACATCGTCGACACCACCACCATCACCGGCGGCCGCCAGGTCAATGCCTGGGCCAAAGGCCGGCACATGTACTTCGCCCTGCGCTTCTCCAAGCCCTTCGATCGCGCCGAACTCGTCTCCGGCACTCAAGCCCTTGACGCCGCCGCCCGCACCGCCTCTGGCCGCAATCTCAAAGCCCTCGCCCACTTCAAAACCACTGCCGGCGAAGTCGTCTACGTCAAAGTTGCCCTCTCCGCCGTCAGCGTCGAAGGCGCCCTCCGCAACCTCGAAGCCGAAGCGCCCGATTGGAACTTCGACGCAGTCCGCGCCAAGGCCCACGACGCCTGGAAGCATGAACTCTCCCGCGCCTCCATCACCACCAGCGACACCCGCCGCCGCGAGATCTTCTACACCGCCCTCTATCACACCCTCCTCGCCCCCACCCTCTTTGACGACGTCGACGGCCAGTACCGCGGCATGGATAACCAGATCCACAAGCTCGCCGCCGGCGAACACAACTACAGCACTTACTCCCTCTGGGACACCTACCGCGCCCTCCATCCCCTTTACACCCTCATGCAGCAGGAGCGCCTCCCCAGCCTCATCAACTGCCTCGTTCGCCAGGGCGACGAAAGCCCCGCCGGCGTCCCCATCTGGCCGCTCCAGGGCCGCGAGACCTTCTGCATGACCGGCTACCACTCCGCCCCCGTCGTCGCCGAAGCCATGACGAAAGGCGTCAAAGGCGTCGACTACGAGCGCGCCTACTCGCAGCTCTACAAGCGCGCCATGCAGGACGACTACCGCGGCCTCGCCCTCATGCGTAAATACGGCTACATCCCCAGCGACAAGGAAGAGGAGTCCGCCACCAAGACCCTCGAATACTCCTACGACGCCTGGGCCGTCGCCCAGATCGCCCGCCAACTCGGCAAGACCGGCGACTACGAAACCCTCCTCGGCCAGGCCGCCCTCTACCGCAACCTCTGGGATAAATCCACCACCTTCATCCGCCCCCGCCTTGAAAACGGCGAATGGGCCGGACCCTTCGACCCCAAAACCACCGGCGTCTCCAAAAACTGGCGCGACTACACCGAAGCCAACTCCTGGCAGGCCACCTGGGGCGCCCAGCACGACCCCCTCGGCTACATCAAGCTCCTGGGCGGACGCGACCAGTTCATCGCCAAGCTCGACGCCCTCTTCACTGAATCCTCCGACACCGTCGGCGAAAAAGTCGTCGACATGACCGGCCTCGTCGGCCAGTACGCCCACGGCAACGAGCCCAGCCACCACATCGCCTATCTCTACAACTACGCCGGCGCCCCCTACAAAACCCAGCAGCGCGTCCGCCATCTCCTCGAAAACCTCTACGGCAATACCCCCGACGACGGCGTGTCCGGCAACGAAGACTGCGGCCAGATGTCCGCCTGGTTCGTCATCAGCGCCCTCGGCTTCTATGCCGTCGATCCAGCCGGCGGCAACTACGTCTTCGGCACGCCCCTCTTCGACCGCGCCGAAATCGAGATGCGCCCCGGCCACAAGCTCACCGTCGAAGCCGTCCGCAAATCCCCCGCAGATTTCTACATCCAGTCCGTCGAACTCAACGGCAAGCCTTACGGCAAGGCCTGGTTCCCGCACTCCGCCATCGCCAACGGCGGCAAGCTCGTCTTCAAGCTCGGCCCCCAACCCAACACCAGATGGGCCGCCGCTCCCGAAGCTGCGCCTCCGTCCATGTCCAAGCCATAGCGGCGCCATCCGGGGCCGGTCGCCCGGCCGGCCTCAGCTACACATTAATCCCCACCCGCCAAAGCAGATACCCGCAAGCCTGCCGGAAATACATCCACCGCTCCCGCAAATTGTTCTTCACCACCGTAGGCCGGGGAGCCCCATAAACCGTCATCCCCTCGTTCTGCAGAATCCGCTTCGCTCGGAAGATGTGATACCCGTCCGAAACCAGAATCGCCGAGTGCAGATCCATCCGCCGCATGATCTCCGCCACGCTCAGCACCGTCGCCACCGTGGAATCCGCATCGGACTCCAACACGATCGCCTCCGCCGGCACCCCATGCCGCACCAGGTACTCCCGCCCCACCGTGCCTTCCGTATACTGCGGATCTCCCCCCGCCCCGCCAGAAGTCAGCACCAGCTTCGCCAACCCTCGCCGATACAACTCCAGGGCATGATCCAGCCGCGCCCGCAGCACCGGCGATGGCCTGCCGTTGTACTCCGCCGCGCCCAGAACGACAATAATATCCGCCTCCCGGGCCTCGTCGATGGTCGATTGCCGCTCGATCCGCAGCGAAATCGACACCAGGGATCCGGTCACGAATAACACGCCTGCCAACGCGGCTATGGCAAAGATCCTCCTCATCGTACGATATTGATTCTATCCGGATATGACGCGAGCTACACCCATCACGAGCGCCCGAAACCCCCTCCTCAAGGAGATCCGGCGCGCTCTCTCCAAGGGCACGCTCACCGAGGATGGCCTCTGCGTCGCCGAAACTTTTCACCTGCTCGAAGAGGCCCTCGGCTCCGGCCTCGAAACCCCCACCGTCGTCGCGGCCGAATCCGTCTGCGAAAAGGTCGAACGCCAAATCGGCCACCTCCGAGGCACACGCCTCATCACCGTCACCGACGCCGTCTACCGCGAAATCTCCGCTACCGAAGCCGCCCAGGGCGTCCTCGCCCTCGTCCGCCCCGCCCGCTGGACCCTGGAGCAGATCTTGCGCGCCCGCGCCCTCGTCGTCGTCCTCGACGGCGTGCAGGATCCCGGCAACGCCGGCGCCATCACCCGCGCCGCCGAAGCCTTCGGCGCAACCGGCATGCTCTGGTTGAAAGGCACCGCCAGCCCCTGGAACGCCAAAACCCTCCGCGCCAGCGCCGGCTCCCTCTTCCGCCTTCCCCTCATCGACTCCCTCGAGGCCGCTGCCGTCCGCACCGCCCTCATTCAACACCGCCTCGCCGCCTACACCACCGTCCCCCGCGGCGGCCTCGCCCTCCACTCCGCCGACCTCACAAGCCCCTGCGCCCTCATCATCGGCAGCGAAGGCCGCGGCCTTTCCGTCGCCATGCGCGGCGCCGGCCAGGACCTCCACATCCCCACCGCCGGCGTCGAAAGCCTCAACGCCTCCATCGCCGCCGCCGTCGTCCTCTACGAGGCCTCGCGCCAAAGGGCCCTCAAATGAGCCTCTTCGATCCCACCCCCGGCCTCCACGATCCCCGCCCCGACGCCCAGCGCCCACTCGCCGAGCGCATGCGCCCCGAACGCCTCGAAGACTACGTCGGCCAGGAACACATCCTCGGCCCCGGCAAACCCCTCCGCGTCCAGATCGAGAAAGACCGTCTCACCTCCATCATCCTCTGGGGCCCCCCCGGCACCGGCAAAACCACCCTCGCCACCCTCATCGCCCGCCACACCCGTTGCGCCTTCATCCCCTTCAGCGCCGTCCTCAGCGGCATCAAGGAGATCAAGGGCGTCATGGCCGAAGCCGAACGCATCCGCCGCCAGGGCCTCCGTACCGTCCTGTTCGTCGATGAAATCCACCGCTTCAACAAGGCCCAGCAGGACGCCTTCCTCCCTTATGTCGAACGCGGCGACATCATCCTCGTCGGCGCCACTACCGAAAACCCCTCCTTCGAGGTCATCTCCGCCCTCCTCTCCCGCTCCAAGGTCTACGCCCTCCGCCCCTTGAGCCCCGAAGAGACCGTCACCCTCCTTCAGCGTGCCCTGCCCGTCATCGGAGCCCAGGCCGAAGACTCCCTCCTCGAACAGATCGCCCTCTACGCCGGCGGCGATGCCCGCACCGCTTACAACATCCTCGAAATCGCCTCCGCCGCCAGCGAAGGCGGCACGCTCAGCAAGGACGCTGTCGAAGCCGCCGTTGAGCGCAAAATGCTCCTCTACGACAAGGGCGGGGAAGAGCACTTCAACCTCATCTCGGCGCTCCACAAGAGCGTCCGCTCCTCCGACGTCGATGCCGCCCTCTACTGGCTCGCCCGCATGACCGAGGCCGGCGAGGATCGCATGTACATCGCCCGCCGCCTGGTTCGCATGGCCGTCGAAGATGTCGGCCTGGCCGATCCCCGCGCCGTCGAGCAGGCCATCGCCTGCATGCAGACCGTCCACTTCCTCGGCGTCCCCGAAGGCGACCAGGCCCTCGCCCAGGCCGCCATCTACCTCGCCGCCGCCCCCAAGTCCGACGCCGCCTACAAAGCCCTCGGCGCCGCCCAGGAACTGGTCCGCACCCAACCGGCTGAGCCCGTCCCCATGCAGCTCCGCAACGCTCCCACCCGAGCCATGAAACAGTGGGGCTACGGCGACGGCTATCAGCACGCCCACCAGCAGCAGGACGCCCTCACCACCATGGAATGTCTGCCCGAAGCACTCGCCGGCACGCGCTTCTACCACCCCACCGATCGAGGTATCGAAGCCCGCATCAAAGAGCGCATCGAAGCCATCCGCAAATGGCTCGCCGAAAATCGCAAGCCGTGAGTCTCTCACGCTTCAGCCTGCCCCGAGCCGCCCTCGGCGCCGGCGGCAGGCCCGGCTCCCGGTCAATCTAAACTTCTTCTTCCAGCCCACCCCAAGCTCCCCACCCCAAGCTCCTCAACCAGTGCCCAGATCAGGGGATCGGCGCCCGGGTGAACTCCCGAACGCCCTGAAAATCCAGGAAGAAACTATCCCGGAACGTGAGAGCCTCAACAATGAACCGGCCATCCGCGTCGCGAGTGAAGGATTGGATGGAGGGATCCCGCCGGTAGGGCTCAATCAGGGTCATGAAAGTCGTCTGCACCGCGTTACGTCGCGCGATGACGCAGGCGGCGGTGTTAGGCAGCGTGGTACTGAGGCCGCGGCCCAGCACAACGGTGGTGCCGGCTTCTCCAAGCATCCACAGGCGCACCTTGCGCTGTGCCGGATCAAAGCTGGAGGCCAGAATCTCCTGTCCGTCGGACGAGTACTTCAAAAGAACATCGTCCAGGTAGATGGCGCCGCTCTTCGGCGCAGACCCTCCCGCGTTGGTGAACTCGATCGTGAATGTCTTGATGGGGAGATCGAGCTTGCCGTCGGCATTTCCGAGGTAATGCGACCAACTCTCCGGGGCGGCAAACTCGAGCTGCTTCCAGCCGGTCCAGTTGATGACGGTGGCGGGGGTGACGAAGCGCTCGTCGGTGGCGTCGTTGAAGCGGAACGCGACCCGGTGGCCGCTCCCGTCGCCGTAGATCCAGAAAGAGACGGAGGCCGGTGCCTCGTCCGGCTTCTGCGCGGCGGGCGGGGTGGAGTAGAGTTCGTAGCCGGCTCCGTTGAAGGTGTAGCCCAGCTTGGCGGAGAAGGGCGGACTGACAAATTGTTCCTTGGAGACGGCGGCAGTGCCGGCGACATTGGCCGTGGAGTTGTAGACGGAGATGTTCACGGTGAAGTTGGCCCGTGCCTGATCGATGGAAAGTTGCCAGCCTGCGCCGGGCGTGGCGCTCTGGGCTTCGGTGATGTTCTGGTAGCCGTTTTTCTTGGGGAATCCGGAGAAGGCATCGAGGCTGAGCTCCGGACCCGGGAGCGCCTCGCCGTCGTTATGGTAGGCCCAATCGAAGAGCTGCGGCTGGCCGTCGGTGGACTCGGCATCGAAGAGATCGAGGGCGTATTCGGAGGTGAGCAGCACGGTGCGGGCGAGGCGGGCCTGTTTGTAGGCGGGGCCGGCGTTGGCACTGGCGGCGCGGTAGGTTTCGTTGTCGAGGTCGGCCCAAACGAGCTGGCCGGTGGCTTCGGCCTGGGTGGTCTCATCGACGGTGACGGTGTTGTGGGCGATGGTCATTTTGTCCCAGGTGTCGTGCGTGGGGGCGGCGTAGCTTTGAGTTCCTGGGTCGAGGGCCTGGGTGGCTCCGTTGGCGAAGGTGACGAAGTTGAGCTTGTCGTAATGGCCGTGGCCGCCGCCGTGGGGACCGAACTTCATGGCGAGGGTGTGATCGCCCTGGGGAGCGCGCAGCATCACATAGCCGGAGTCGGGCAGGGCTTTGCTGGCGAGCGCTTCGATGGCAACGGCGGGGAGCTCTTCCGTTCCAAACAGGAGCGCGTTGATGCCCCGGGTGCGCTGACCGAGGACGGCGGCGTATTGGGGCTGGGCGTATTGAGCAAAGGCGTACTCATAGAGCGTGTCGTAGGCGTAGAGATTCACCTCTTTGCTGTCGTTGAAGGCCGGCAGGGAGCCGGAGGGCAGCACCATGTAGAGCGGAGCGTCGAACATTTTGCGGAGCGGCTCGGAGGAGAAGAGATCCCAGCCGGCGGGGGCGGCCATGGTAGCGAGGCGGAGCAGCGGATCCAGGGCGTAGAAGTGGTAGCCCCAGGCGCCTTCGTACCAGAAGCCGTCGGGGGTGATCGAGTTGGCCATCTGGAAGCGGAAGCCGCTCTTGCCGTCGATGGCGGCGCGAATCAATTCATCGTCGGAGAGGGCGAAGCCGACGGCGCCGATGGCGGCGTTGTGCCAGCTCTGCCAGTTGCTCATGCCGGCGTCGTTCCGCTGGATGGTTTTGACGGCCTCGCGGAGGAGGTTCGTTTCGATGTCGGCGCGCTCCTCGGGAGTGAAGACATCGACGCCGCGCAGAAGGTCGTAGGCCCAGGCGACCGGCAGCAGCCAGACGGATTCGTCGAGGGTCTGCGAGTGCATGCGCGCGCCGCTGCGGGTGCTTTTGTTGTCTTTGTCGTGCAGGGCGTAGGAGAGGTACTTCCTGGCTTTTTCCTTGAGGATCCAGGCGGATTGTTCGGCATAGGAACGTTCGCCGGTCCAGCGGTAGGCGAGCGCGAGGTCCCGCGCCGCGTTGGCGAGATCGTCGATGCGGCGGTCGTAGGTGACCTGATCGTAGGGCCAACCGGAGTATTGCTTATTGTCGATGGGACAGATCTTGGTGGTCGGGGGCGTGTACCGGAGATTGACGCCGTGCACGGGGCAGACGTCCCATAGAGTCCACTGGCCGCCTTCCGGCGGGAGTTCCAGGGTCTTGAGGCCGTACTTGGTCAGGTGGGATTGCGGCCAGGCCTTGGCGTTGTTCACGACGCCATCCAGGGCGGCCTTGGCCCAGCCCTGGCGAGCGGCGCGGTCCTGGGCCGCGGCCAACTGGTCCGCGGTGACGAAGAGGTGCGGACCGTCCTGGGCCAAGGCGGCCAGGGCGAGCGTCAGGAGGGCGAGAGTCCGCAGCATAGTCTTGGTCTATCACGTTCCCGGACGGTTGTGCGTTCTAATGGATGGTCATGACTCTCGCGCGCCGCAGTTTTCTGGCCTCCGCCGCCGCGCCTTGTTTGCAGAGGGGCCTGGCCGCTCCGGCCCGGCGGCCGAACATCCTCTTCCTGTTCCCAGATCAGTTGCGGCATGATTTTGTGGAACCCGCGGAGGGGATTCCGGTGAAAACGCCGAATCTTCGAAAGCTGGCGGAGAGGGGCGTGCGGTTCACGCAGGCGGTGACACCGGCGCCGCTGTGCGCTCCGGCGCGGGCGTGCCTGGCCTCAGGCATGGAGTACGGCCGCTGCGGCGTGGCCTCGAACAAGGACGTCTACCCGCTCCATCGGCCGACGTTTTACCAGCGGCTGCGCGCGGCGGGGTACCACGTAATGGGCTGCGGGAAGTTCGACCTGCACAAGCCGGAGCTGGACTGGGGGTTGGACGGGAAGCGCCTGATCCGGGAGTGGGGCTTTTCGGATGCGATCGACAATGAGGGCAAGCACGACGGCACTCGAGCCTACATCCGCAACGGCAAGCCGATGGGGCCTTTCCTCGCCTATCTTGATAGCCTCGGGCTGGCGCGGGCGCATGTGGAGGATTACGAGAAGCGCAAAGGCCATGGGGAGACATTTCCCACTCCGCTGCCGGATTCGGCGTATGGAGACAACTGGATTGCCCGGAATGGACTGGCACTGCTCGACGCCGCGCCAAAGAACAAGCCCTGGTTCCTCCAGGTGAACTTCAATGGGCCGCACGATCCGTGGGACATTACGGCCGCGATGGAGCAGCGCTGGCGAGGCGTCGCCTTCCCGCAACCGGTGCGGAATACGCAGTTGACGGCCGAAAACCATGTGCGGGTGCGGGAGAACTACGCGGCGATGATCGAGAACATCGATGCGCGGATTGGGGAGTTGGTGCGGAAGGTGAGGCAGAGGGGCGAGTTGGAGAACACGCTGATCGTGGTGTCGAGCGACCACGGGGAGATGCTGGGTGATCACGACCTGTGGGGCAAGACGCAGCCGTATCACGGGTCGACGGGCGTGCCACTCGTGGTGAGCGGACTGGGCCTGCGGCCCGCGGTGCAGCGGGCTCCGGCGACGGCGCTGGATTTGACCGCAACGTTCTTGGACTATGCCGGAGTGGGAGTGGTGGAGGGCGTCGCGGAAGGGATGGAAAGCCGGTCATTGCGGCCTCTGCTCAATGGGCAGGGCAAGGCCCGGGAGTTTGTGTTGTCGGGCCTGGGCGGGTGGCGGATGGCGCTTCGGGAGCGGTTCAAGTATGTACGGCGGGCGGAGGGGGGCCCGCTGTTGTTTGATCTAGAGAGCGATCCGCAGGAGACGGAGAATCTGGCCGCGGAGAGGCCTGGGGTGGTTCGCGAGATGGAACACCTGCTGGGGTAGATTCTGCGGGCAGTGGGTCACGAGACCGGGGCAGGGCCGGCTAGACGGCCAGGCCGTGGACGCCCAGGGTGCGGAATTCGTACTGCTGGATGGAGACGGCGGTGTAGCCGCTTTCGGAGCGGACGACGCGCCCGCGCGCGACGAGTTTGAGCGAGCACCGGTTGTCGAGCTGGGCCGGCCAACTGATCGCCATCTCCAGCCGCTTGCCGGGGATGAGGGTCTTGTCGGTCTGGAAAAGGATTCCGCCGCTGCTCATATTGACTGTGAAACCGCTGCCGGCTTCATCGGCCAGCCGCTTGCTCAACATCTTGAAGCGGAGTTCCCTTTCCAGGGGGAAACGGTCCGACGTCCGGCGCTCTGCTCCACCTCTTGCCGAGGGCTGAATTGGCTCAATCCCGAAGTTCATCATGGCTCAACTACCTACTTTGCATGGTCTCCCGGGAGAAGCGACGCAGCAATAGGCTGTGGGTCCACTTTTGGGGTCAAACCCGGGTACTACCCCCCATGTGACGAATTGGCTATCATCGGCCTATGCGCAAACTCGTGATCACCCTGATGATGTTGTCCGCGAGCCTGATGGCAGCGGACAAGAAGCCTGTTTTTCCGGAAGGGGCATCGCCGGCGGGTCCGTATTCACCGGGGATGATTGCCGGAGATACGCTGTACTGCGCGGGGCAGGTGGGCCGGGACAAGGACGGCAAGTACCCGGCGGCGTTTGAAGATGAAGTGAAGCAGACGCTGGAGAACGTGGGGGCGATCCTGAAGAAGGCCGGCTATTCGTTTGAGGATGCGGTCTCGGTGCAGGTGCATTTGACGGATATCGAGATGTTCGCGCGGATGAATCAGGTCTATATGACTTACTTCCCGGAACCACGTCCGGCTCGGACTACCGTGGGTGGTGTGAAGTTGGTGGGACCCGCTCGCGTGGAGATTACCGTCACGGCCTATAAGAAGAAATAGCCGACGCATCCTCCCTGTTCACCTCCTCTCCAATCGCCCTAAGACCTTCCCCAGGGACCGCCACCTGTGTCCCAAAGTGGACACAGCGTGGCTGCCCCGCCGGGGCGTCCCTCCTACCTCAACAGTTCCAGCACCTTCCCAACATCGTCCGGAGAAATATAGAAATGCGGCGAAAATCGCACCCAACCCTGCCGCGGCGCCGAAGTCACCCCATTCTCCTTCAACTTCGTCCAAGTCATCCGGGCATCCACCCCCGGCTTCCGCACACTCACAATCCCCGCCCCCGTCGCCGGAGTCCGCTCACACAGCAGCTCATAGCCCAACTCCCGAGCCCCCTCCGCCAACAGGTCCGCCAGATGCTGCACGTGCGCACTGATTCTGTCCACGCCCGCCTCCAGGATCAACTCCACGGACGCCCGCATCCCGAAGCAGCCCACCGTGTTCAGCGTCCCGGGCTCATACCGCCCGGCATCCCGCCGCACCGCCATATCCCGCGACGAATAGTCCTGCCAGCCCGCTACCGTCGTCCAGCCGAACTCCACCGGCTCGATCTCGTCCTGCCGGTCATGCTGGATGTAGACGATCCCGCACCCCTCCGGCCCCAGTAGCCACTTGTGCCCGTCCGCCGCCAGCGCGTGGATCTTCGCCTTCCGCACGTCCAGCGGGAACGCCCCCAACCCCTGGATCGCATCCACAAAAAAGAACACCCCGTGCCGGTGGCAGATCTCCCCGATCGCCTCCAGGTCCGTCCGGTAGCCCGAGAGGTACTGCACAAAGCTGATCGCCAGCAGCCGCGCTCCCTTCGCCGCCGCTTCGATCTTCTCCAGTGGATCAAAGCACGAAAGCCACTCTACCCGGACTCCATGCCACTCCTCTAACTTCTTCCAAATGTAAAAGTTGGCAGGAAACTCCTCGCGAAACGCGACGATCTTGTCTCCGGCCCTCCACTTCAGCCCCAGCGCCACCGTGGCGATCCCTTCCGACGTGTTCTTCACGGTCGCGATCTCCGCCGGTGTGGCGTTGATCAACTGCGCCACCCCCGCCTTCAGTCCATCCACCGCCGCCATCCACTGCGGATAATGGTGCGATCCGTACTCCAGCGCATCCTGCGCCAGCCATTGAATCGCCTCCGCCGACCGCCGCGGCAGCGGCGCCACCGCCGCGTGATTCAAATAGATCAGCCGCTCCGTCACTGGAAATTCCGAGCGGTACTGCCGCCAGATTTCCTGCGTCCCGCAATCGTTGTAACCCATCTCCTCTACTGTACGTTAGTCTGTATTGAGGGGACGAATGATGAGCACCCGCGCACTCCCGCTCCTGCTGGTGGTCGCGCTGACCTGCACCGGGCCTATGGTCTGGAGTCAGTCCGGCACGACTTCGAGCACCAAGACCACCGACACGCAGACCACCGACACCAAGAAGGACGAAAAGAAGTCCACCGCGCCCAAGAACAAGAAGAAGGATGTGGACGCCATCGGGGAGCGCGACGTCGGCAAGGGCCTCAATTGGTACTCCATCGAGAAAGAGATCGCCATGGGCAAACAATACGCCATGGAGATCGAGCGCCAGGCCAAGATCGTCGACGACCCCACCATCGCCGAGTACGTCAACCGCGTCGGCCAGAACCTCGTGCGCAACTCGGACTGCAAGGTCCCCGTCACCATCAAAGTGATCGACACCGATGAGCCCAACGCCATGGCTCTGCCCGGCGGTTTCTTCTACGTCAACACCGGTCTCATCACCCTGGCTGAGAATGAGAGCGAAGTGGCCGGCGTCATGGGCCACGAGATCGCCCACATCGCCGCCCGCCACGGCACCAAGCAGGCCACCCGCGGAAACATCGCCAACCTCGCCACCATCCCGCTCATTTTCATGGGCGGCTGGACCGGCTATGGGATCCGCCAGGCCGTCTCGATCCTCATCCCCATGGGCTTCCTAGCCTTCAGCCGCGCCTTCGAGGAAGAGGCCGACCTGCTCGGCCTGCAGTATATGTACAAAGCCGGCTACGACCCCAACGGCTTCGTCGACTTCTTCGAACGCCTCGAGTCCATGGAGAAGCGCAAGCCTGGCACCATTTCCAAAGCCTTCCGCAGCCACCCGCCCACGGCCGACCGCATCACCACCGCCCAGAAGAACATCTCCGACCTCCTCCGCGAGAAGCCCGAGTACGTCATTACCACCTCTGAATTCGAAGACGTCAAGGACCGCCTGCTGGCGATGAACAACCGCCGCAAGGTCGGCGCCGGCGCCAACGACGATCCCAACCGCCCGCGCCTCAAGAAGGCCCCCGGCGGCAGCACGGATCCAGTCGAAGGCGAGGACAGCAAGAAGCCTAAGGAAGAATCCGACGAGCGCCCGACCCTGAAGCGCCGCGACTAGTACTACTGTGTTATAAGCAGAACATTCCAGAGTAGAATTGTCCTGTGGGAATAAGCGCCTCTGCGCCAGGCCCTATTACAAGCGCCTTTCGGCATACCTCGAAGGCCTGGCTGAAGCCGCAGGGCACTCCGACCGGCATGCTCCGCTGAAGAGCTATTGCACGGGCTTACTGTTGCCGGGCGAACGGAAGAGTGTCGAGCCCATGACGGCCCGCCTGGCTCCGGACAATGTGCGGCGGATGCACCAGTCGCTGCATCACCTGGTTGCCGATGCCCCTTGGAGTGACCGCATCCTAGTGGACAAAGTGCGCCGCCTAGCCTTGCCAGCCATGGAGAAGCAGAGTCCCGTGGTGGCCTGGGTTGTAGACGACACGGGTCTTCCGAAGAAAGGCATTCATTCGGTTGGCGTGATCCGGCAGTACCGCGGCCAGGTGGGCAAGCAGGACAATTGCCGGATCGCTGTGAGCCTGTCGGCGGCGACCTCTAACGCCAGTCTGCCAATTGCGTATCAACTCTACCTGCCGGAGGCCTGGACGGAAGATCAAGAGCGGCGACGAAAGACGGGTGTGCCCGAAGAGATCGGCTTCCAGACGAAACCGCAAATCGCTCTCGCCCAGATCCGGCAGGTTGTGGAATCGGCGGTACCGCCTGCGGTAGTTTTGGCCGACGCCGCCTACGGCAACGATGGGCAGTTCCGAGCGGGCCTGGCCGAACTTGAATTGCAGTACGCTGTGGGCAGCCAGTCCTCGCTGACAGTCTGGGCTCCTGGCACGTCGCCGTTGCCGGCCAAGGAGTGGAACGGTCAAGGGCGTCCACCCAAATTGCTGCGCCGCGACAGCCAGCATCAGCCTGTTTGCGTCAAGCAGTTGGCGGCGAGCCTCCCGGCCTCGGCGTGGAAGACCATCACCTGGCGGGAGGGTAAGAAGCGGCCGCCTCGGTCCCGCTTTGCCGCGTTCCGTGTGCGTCCCGCTCATCGCGATTACTGGCGTGCCGAACCCCATGCGGAAGAGTGGTTGCTGATGGAGTGGTCCGAAGGAGCAGCCGAGCTTGCCAAGTACTGGCTGTCAACGCTGCCGGCCACAATCAAACTCAAGGACATAGTGCGGATGGCCAAACACCGCTGGATCATTGAGCGGGACTACGAAGAACTGAAGCAGGAGTTGGGGCTGGGTCACGATGAAGGGCGCGGATGGCGCGGCTTTCACCACCACGGCGCACTTTGCATCGCTGCTTACGGCTTCCTGGTAATGGAGAAGGGCCGTTTCCCCCCTTCAGCCCGATCCGGGCAGTTGGCGATACCCAAAGCGGAGTCTGCGCCGAACTTCCAACCCCGGGGCCGCCCCGCCAAGTTGCGGACGGCATGACAAGCAGTCGATTGCCACGCTGCGCCGAACCATAGCGGCTACCCTCCTCCGGCAGCTCCCGTGCTGCCCTTTTTGCGGTGCGCTACGTTTAGTAAGCAAAAAGCCGCAAGTCCGACTGGACGACTTTTTCGTGCTGGAAGTGACAGCCCGTTCTGCCGCCGATGTATTGGGCATCCAGCCCAACACGGCGGCGTTGTTCTACCGCAAGTTGCTTCAGTTGGCCGCCGCTGGCGCGATTTACGCGGCCCAGCATAGCAGGGCGGTGCCCGACTTTGCCGTCCTGCCAAGGCACGGCGTTGATGCCTGAAGAGAGGGCAGCACTCCCTGCGGCTACCACTGCAGCATGATCTTGCCGATATGCGCGCTGGTTTCCATGAGCGCATGCGCCTTGGCCGCCTCGCGCGCCGGGAAAACCTGGTGGATCACTGGGCGGGCCTTGCCGGATTCCAGCAGCGGCCACACCTGCTTGTGCAGTTGGCGGGCCAACGCGGCCTTGAACTCAATGGAGCGCGACCGCAGCGTGGAACCGGTGATGGTCAGCCGCCGTTGCATGATCAGCAATACATCGATGTTGGCCTGCTTGCCACCCAAGTCAGCAATGAATACCAGTCGGCCCTCTTGGGCCAGCAGCCCCAGTTCGCGGGCCACGTAGTCGCCGGCCACCATGTCCAGGATCAGGTCCACCCCGCTGCCGTCGGTGTGCTGTTGCACCTCCGCGACGAAATCCTGCTCGCGGTAGTTGATGGCGTGGGCCCCCAGTTTTTCACAGGCCGCGCACTTTTCGGCATTGCCTGCGGTGGCGAACACGCGGTGGCCGAACGCCCGGGCAAGTTGGATGGCGGTGACGCCGATGCCGCTGGAGCCGCCCTGCACCAGCAGCGATTCGGGCGTGCCGCGTGCGGTGGTGCCGAGGCGTCCGCGCTCGAACAAGTTGCTCCACACGGTGAAGTAGTTTTCCGGCAGCGCGGCTGCTTCGATAAGCGTCAGCCCTTTGGGAACCGGCAGGCATTGCAGCAGCGGCGCCACGGCGTACTGGGCATAGCCGCCCCCGGTGAGCAGCGCGCAGACGGCATCGCCGGGCTTGAGACCGAACGGATTGTCGCCGCCGAAGTCGCCTTCGACCAGTTCGCCGGCCACTTCCAGTCCGGGCAGGTCGGATGCGCCAGGGGGCGCGGGGTAATTGCCTTGGCGCTGAGCGACATCCGGGCGATTGACGCCGGCGGCCGCGACCTTGATCAGCACTTCGCCCGGTCCCGGGCGCGGGATCGCTCTTTCGGTTGGCTGCAGTGTGTCCGGAGCACCGGGTCGGGTGATTTCGATGGCTTGCATGGTGAGCATGTGGGCTCCTTCTCGAGTAGGAAAACCGGGATCAGGTTCGACTTTTCCGGGTTGAAACCGGGTGAGCGTACGGTTTTTGCAGCGGCTCGCGAAGTCGGGAGCAATGGCACCCTCTGTCCGAGGCCGGTTTCCGGCAGGCGCAGTACACGCCGCAGTTTACCCCCAATACTATAGCCCCCTTACTCCCAGTACTACAGCCCCTAGCGCCTCCCGGAGCAATTCACACCGCCCGCGCGGTCCCGCTCGAGGGGCCCCTCGGGCGGTTCCGTTTTGCGCGACGCCGCCCGGCGGTTGTGATATACCTGCCTCTGACATCCAATCCAGGAGGCAGTCCAATGCGCATCTCCCGAAGGAACGCCATGCGGGCCGCCGGCGCGGCGTCGATTCTGCCTTTGGCGCCACCAGTCTCCGCGGCGGCCGGCAAGCGCTGGCCCATCGAAGAAGGCCCCTCCACCCCCAAGCTCTGCCTCGACATCCTCCCCGGCCGCGCGGGCAGCCCGCAGGAGGCCGCAGCCGCGCGCCGCATGGTCCAGTTGGGTGTGCGCCACGCCCTGAGCGGTGACGGCGCCATCCCCTGGAAAGAGGCTGAACTGCGCGCCTGGATGGACCGCCTCAAAGCCAATGGAGTCCAGCTCGCCAACGTCATGATCGGAGGCTTCACCAACACCCTCTACGGCCGCCCAGGCCGAGATGAGGAGATCGCCAAAGTCATCCAATCGGTCCGCGCCGCCGGCCAGGTGGGGCTGCCCGTGGTCGAGTACAACTTCTACGCTAACCGCCTCGTCGAGGGCTACTACGAGGAGCCGGGCCGCGGCGGCGCCGGCATGACCGCCTATGACTTCGACAGGGCCAAGGACCTCCCGCCCGAGCCCGGCATCGGCACGCACACGCTCGCCGAGATGTGGGCCAACATCACCTACTTCCTCCAGGCCGTCATCCCCGAAGCCGAGAAGGCCGGCGTCCGGATGGCACTGCATCCCAACGATCCGCCGGTGCCGCTCAGCCGCGGCTCGCAGCAGATCATGGCCACGCTGGAAGGCTGGAAGAAACTCATCGAGATCGTACCCAGCGAGTCCAACGGCATCACCTTTGACTGCGGCGTCACGAAAGAACTGGGCGAGGACCCGGTGGAGGTCTGCCGCTACTTCGGCAGCCGCAAGCGCATCAACCACGTCCATTTCCGCAACGTCCGGGTCCGCAGGCCCTACGTCGACTACACCGAGGTCTTCCTGGACGAAGGCGAGGTGGACATGTTCGCCGTAATGAAGGAGTTGGTGCGCCAGAAGTACACCGGCATCATCTATCCCGAGCATCCCCGCGCGCTCGACTACGACCGTGAGCGCCCGGACTTCCACAGCTATTACCCCGGCGGAGGCGGCTACACCGGCTTCGCCTACAACGTGGGCTACACCAGGGCGCTGCTCCAGGCTGCGCTCTCTGAGAGCTAATCTGCTTCGTCGCCGCCGGCCTGGCGCGGCGCGTCGGGCTCGTCGTGTTGGGGCAGCCAGCGCGCCAGATCTTCTTTCACTCGCGCCAGTTCCGGCCTGGCGGCGAGGTTGGTCCATTCGTCCGGATCCTTGGCCCGGTCGTATAGCTCTTCGGTCCCGTCCGAGTAGCGGATGTAGCGCCACTGGTCTGTGCGCACGGCGTGATTCCTGAAGCGATAGGTGGTCACGGCGGGCTGCTTCCGCGGGGCCTCGGGGTTCTTCAACCACGGCACCAGCGTCTGCCCCTCCTGGGCCGCGGGCGTGGCGATTCCGGCGAGTTCGGTGACGGTGGGATAGATGTCGAGCATGCTCACCGTGCGGGCGCAGACGCCGGGGCGCGTGACGCCGGGGGCGTTCATCATGAGGACGTTCCGGGTGGAGCGTTCCCAAAGTGTGAACTTCCGCCAGTGGAGCTTCTCACCCAGGTGCCAGCCGTGGTCGCTCCACAACACGATGGACATATCGCTCGCGTAAGGGCTGGTCTCCAGTTGACGCAGGAGCCGGCCGAGCATGGCGTCGGCGAAGGAGATGGCGGCCAGGTAACCCTGGACGGCGTTCTTCCAGGAGCCGGCCTTCGTGACCCGCGCGTGGTCGCCGTTGGAAAGCGCGAACCTGCGGCCGATGGCTGGGACGTCGTCGAGATCGTCGTCCTTCACCACGGGGAGTTGGATGGCGTCGAGCGGATGGAGGTCGAAGTACTGCTTCGGCACGTACCAGGGCAAGTGCGGCTTGTAGATGCCGCAGGCGAGGAAGAGCGGTTGTTGGCGGCGCCTGGCGAACTGCGAGGAGACCCAATCGACGACGTGGTAGTCGTTCATCTCGTCGTCGGCGCCGGCGGTGGCGCCCCAGTCGAAGTGGGCGCGCGCGGCGGCCCCGCCCAGCGGCGGTGGCGAGGGCAAATGGAAATCGGACTTGGGCTGGCCGTAGTCGTGCCAGCCTTCCTTGTCAGCATAGGCGCCGTAGGTGCCGTGATAGATCTTGCCGCTTCCGAGCGTGAGGTAGCCGTTGTCGTGGAAGTGCCGGTTGAGCGTCGGCACACCGGAGAGAACTTTGGAGCCGTGATAGGGCTGGTTGTTGTCGTAGACGCCGGTGGAGGAGGGGCGGCGTCCGGTCATGATGGCGGTGCGCGAGGGATTGCAGAGCGGCGCGGCGCAGTGAGCGCTGGTGAAGAGAACGCTCTGCGCGGCGAGCTTGTCGAGATTGGGCGTGAGGGTTTGGCGGTGGCCGCCGAGGCAGCCCACCCAATCGTTGAGGTCGTCGAGGGCGATGAACAGAACGTTGCGCTTGGGAGCGGCGGCGCGGCTGAAGGCGAGCGGCGCGGCGGCCAGAGTTGTGGAGAAGCTGCGCCGGGTGATCATCGCTTTCTCCGTTGGGGCCGGGCTGGCCGTTGGACAGGCGGCGCCGAGTTCTTGAAATGGAACTCGAAGCTGTTCGCCACTTCCAGAAGGACGCCGGAGGCGCGGTCGCCGTCCCCGGCCAGAATCGCATCGAGGACGGGCTTGTGCTTCTGCGCTTCCCGCTTCAGGTTGATGCGGCCGGAGCGCGCGCCGCGGGCGAGCCCGGCGGCAAAGAGCGGGCCGATGGTGGATTCCAGCGCGCGGGTGGCGAAGCGGTTGCCGGCGATCTGCCAGACGAGGCGATGAAAGGCGATGTCCTCACGGAAGAAGGATGGGAAGTCGCCGGTGGCGGCGGCGCGCTGGAACCGGATCCACTGCTCGGTGAGCGGGACGTGCTGCTCGGGCCTGATGCGTTCGGCGGCCCAGCGGAAGACCAGGGGCTCCAGGGTGCGGCGCAGTTCGCAGACCGCCTCGGCGTCGTGCTCGGAGAGTTCGACAACCCGGCATCCGACGTTAGGGATCTTGACGACGAGTCCCTTGGCCTCAAGGTCCTGCAGCGCTTCGCGCACGGGGATTGAGCTGACGCCGAAGCGGTCCACCAATTCGCGCTCGATCAATCGTGTGCCCGGCGGGTGTTCGCCGCTGAGGATGGCCGCCTCCACGGCATCCGCGATCTGAGTCCGAAGGGGGAGTATGGGTTCGCGGTCCGAAACGGCCGCTGTGGGGGTTTGCCTCAGCATATATAATCGTCCCAGTTCGGTAGCTCCGACTCTACTTGCCATGGAACGTAGGACATTTCTCAATACTCTATCGCTCGCGGCGGCTCCAACGCTGGCATCCGCCGGGCCGACGGAGATCTCGATCCGGGATGACATGTTCTGCCTGAATGGCAAGGCGACATACTCGGGCAGAATGTTTCGCGGGATGAAGATTGAAGGCCTGCTCCTGAACTCGAGGATGGTGCAGGGCGTCTTCGACGACGAGAATCCGCGGACGGTCCGGCGGTGGGCGTATCCGGATACCGGCGAGTGGGACGCGGAACGGAACACACGCGAGTTCCTGGCGGCGATGCCGGAGTGGCGCCGGCACGGACTTCTGAGTTTCACGATCAACCTCCAAGGGGGCAGCCCGCAGGGCTACTCGAAAGAACAGCCGTGGTCGAGTTCGGGCATCGCGGCGGATGGCGGCCTGCGGCCGGCGTATCTGGCGCGGCTGGCCCGGATCCTCGACAAGGCGAACGAGCTGGGCATGGCGCCGATCCTGGGCATCTTCTACTTCGGCCAGGACGAGCGGGTGAAAGACGAAGCCGCGGTGAAGCGGGCCGTTCGGGAGACGGTGGAGTGGCTGCTGGGGCGCGGCGACCGGCACGTGCTGCTGGAGATCAACAACGAGTGCAACGTGGCGCGCTACGACCACGAGATCCTGAAGCCCGCGCGGGTGCACGAGCTGATCGGGATGGCGAAGTCGATCACGACGGGCGGCCGGCGGCTGCTGGTGGGGACCAGCTACGGCGGCGGCTTCGTGCCGCTGGCCAATGTCGTGAAGAGCAGCGACTTCCTGCTGTTGCACGGCAACGGGGTGAAAGATCCCCGGCGCATCGCCCAGATGGTGGACCAGACGCGGCAGGTGGAGGGCTACCGGCCGATGCCGGTGCTATTCAACGAGGACGATCACTTCGACTTCGACCAGCCGGAGAACAACTTCATGGCGGCGGTGAGCCGGTATGCTTCGTGGGGGTACTTCGATCCGGGCGCCAGCGATTACAGCGACGGGTATCAGTGCCCGCCGGTGCAGTGGGGGATCAACACGCCTCGCAAGCAGGCGTTCTTTTCGCTGGTGAAGGAGATGGCGGGGGCGTGAGGGCGCATCCGATTGGGAGGCGCGGCCGGGGGACGGGCTGACCCGGCACTACTGTGGCCCCGGGACTGGCGTCCCGGGGGAGACGGGCTGGCCCGCCGGGGCCCCCCTCACTCCCTGCCGGTAATGGATGCCTGTGTGGGTCAGAGCTTGCTGACTTCGGTTTTGCGGGACCAGACTTTTTCGAAGGCCTGGGCGTATTGGTCCAGGAGTTCGGGGGCTTCGCCGTGGATGAGGGGGAGCATGATGTGGGTGCCGTTGACCTGGGTGTCGCCGGGCATGCTGGCCGGGATGACTGGCGCGTGGTGCCACCATTTCGCTTCGGCGTAGATCTTGAGCTTGTGCTGTTCGGGGTAGTCCCACATGGAGACCTGGACGCCTTCGGCCTTGAGGGCGCGCATGAGCTGGTTGCGGTCGAAGCCGGCCTTTTTGGCGTCGACGAAGAGCATGTTGGCGTTGTAGTAGACGCGTTTCTGGTCGGGGCGGCAGCGGGGTTCGGAGAGGCCGGGGAGGTGGAGGATTCGGTCGTTGAGTTTGCGGATGTTGGAGGAGACCAGGGCGTTGCGCTGGTCGAGGCCGCTGAGTTGGATGCGGGCGACGGCGGCGGCGAAGGGGTGCATGCGGTACTTTTGGCCGAAGCCGGTGCCTTCGTAGGCGCGGACGGGGCTGTCCTTGGCGAACTTGACGGGGTCTTCGTAGTGGCCGAAGGCGGCGGCGCGCTCGAAGTATTCGCGAGTCTGGTACATGCCCATGCCGCCTTCGACGGTGGGCATGACCTTGGATGCCTGGAAGGAGTAGATGCCCATGACACCCCAGGTGCCGGTGGCGCGGCCCTGCATGGAAGCGCCGTGTGCGTGGGCGGAGTCTTCGAGAAGGATGAGGCCCTTCTCCTTGCACCAGCCGGCGATCTTGTCGAGTTCGCAGGGGAGGCCCCAGGAGTGCATGGCGACGACGGCCTTGGTGCGGGGGGTGAGCTTGCGCTTGGCGTCTTCGAGATCGAAGCAGGCGGTGGCGGGATCGATGTCGACAAAGATCGGCACATAGCCGAAGAAGCGCATGGCGAGGCAGGTGGCGAAGAAGGTGTAGGAGGGCACCATGATCTCGCTGCCGGGCGGGAGGTCGAGCGCGAAGTACATGGAGGTGAGCGCGCTGCTGCCGTTCATGTGGGCCTTGACGTAGGGCGACTTGGTGTACTGTTTCCAGTCGTTCTCGAAGGCGGCGTTGGCGTTGTAAAAGGTGTTCTCATCGATGAGATCGTGGAGGGCCTTCTTTTCGGCTGCGCCATAGCGGGGCCAGCGGGTGAGTTCCTTGAGCTTGTCGCTGGGGAAGGAGACGGCGGGGGCTCCGCCGAAAGCGGCGAGGGCCTGCGGGGGGGTCCAGATGGCGGCGGCGCCGCCGGCGATGGCGGCTCCCTTGCGGACAAACGACCGGCGGCTTTCGGCCTGGGTCATGGAATCATTCGACGGATCGTTCGGCATGGGAGAGCTCCTTGGGTTATCTGGTGCTGGGGGCCAGCAGTTCGTTCAGGATCGATTTTACGCGCGTTTCGGTGCCGGCGGCGGCGTTGGAAGCGCTGGGTTCATAGCCGCCCTGGCGGAGGACCTCATCGGGGCAGAGGTAGCCGGGGCTGATGTCGCCATAGCCGGCGACGGCGATCAGGCGGCCGCGAGATAGAGACTGGGCGTGGCGCTGGAATTCGAGCAGGGGCTCGCCGGGGAGGTGAACGATGACGGCGGGTCCGAGGTGGAGGGCGCTGGTGGGGAGCGGCCGGGTGCGGGCGGCGAAGGCGGCGGTGATGGCGGCGCGGTAGGCAAGCTGCGGCTCGTCGGGGTAGCTGTCGGGCGCGGCGCGGGTCGGGAGGACGAGATCGCGGTAGCGCCATTCGAAGTGCTCGATGGTGTGGAGCCTGGTGGTGGCGGCGGAGGCCTTCATGGCGGCGAGGAGATGGTCAGAGAGGGCGGCACGTTCGGCATCCTCACCCTTGTTGTACTTGCCGACGGTGACGTCGCCGCCGCAGCCGGTGAAGTAGAGCTGGGGGATGCCGTCGTGGGCTTCCATGGCGGCGCGGGCGGAGCCGACGAAGTCGGCCGAGACGCGGCCATCGCAGCAGAAGGTCTGGGGGTGGGTGGCGTAGTAGTGGAGGCGAACGAGAGGCTTGCCGGCGGCGGCGAAGGTGACGGTGCGGAGGGTGGGATCGATGGCGCCTTCGGGTTCGGCGGCGAGTTCGGGGGATTTGCCGGAGGTGCTGAAGCGGGTGAGGAGCTGGCCGTTTTTGAGGATGCGGCGCGCGCTGGCGACGCGCTCGACGCGGGCTTCGCCGGTGCCGACCTGATCGAAGGGCTGGGCTTTGGAGAGGGCTTGGCGGACGGCGGCTTCGAGGGAGGCGGCGAGGCGGTTGAGGTAGGCGTCGCTCATGCGAAGGTCGTTGGGGCGGACCTTGGCGAGGATCTTGTAGGCATCGCCTTCGATATAGGGAGCGGCGTGCTGGTGGACGGATTGGAGGGCGATGCGTTTGATGTCGGTGCCGGCGCCGCGGGCCAGGGCGGTGCGAAGGAGGAGATCGGCGGCGCCGCCGATGCCGCACCAATCGAGGGCCGCGAGGACGTAGCGGCGGGAGAGCGATTCGATCACGACGCCTTTGACGAAGAGGGGGTCCATGACGGTGGTGACGGGTTGGACCCAGATGTTGGGCTCGCCTTTGTCTGGCGTGGCGTCGCACTGGAAGGGGGCGATGCGGAAGGTGTCTTCGGTATGGAAGAAAGCGGCGAGGCCGGTGGCGAGGGCCGAGCGGCGGGAGATGGGCGGACTGAGGTGCCGGTACATGAATGAGATTGGGGCTGAAGCAATTCTACGGCGATTCGGAGTGGGCTGGGAGGGGGGGAGGGGACACGTTGCGTCAACGGTGGCCGCGGGAATTTGGTTTCGTTCCGCGGCCGCGGGACTTCCTGTCGGGGGAATACGGCTGCACGGTGGCCCCGAGAATTAGTCTCGGGGGCTGGTGTTTGGCTGTTTTTGGCCGCAGGCGGGCTCAGGGATTTCAGTAAAGTAGGGCATCTACGATAGAGGGGCGGAGATTCTCTGGCTTCTTGCCGGGAGGGTTGGCGGTCGAGAAGCCGGAGAAAGAGGCGGAATCGATGCCGAGGCCGCGTCCCCAGACATCGGCTTGGATTTGATGGAGGAGGCGCTGGGTGGAAGTGCGGATG